>NZ_JAWQUM010000003.1:0-554579 GCF_033447125.1 Rhizobium sp. PL01
GGCCAGATTTCGGTTCAACAGCCAGCGGTAGCCAGCGGCGGTTCGCGGTCGCAGTTTCGACAGGCGGCGCGCGGTATAATCGGCCAGCACGGTTTCCAGCGTATCGCTTTTCAGCCGTGCCTCCTGTTCCTTGCGCTCGCGTTCGGCCACCTTGGGATCGACACCCGTCGTCACCTGTCCAACGATGCCTTGCGCCAGTTCGCGCGCCTTGGCGAGCGGGATGGCGGGATAGGAACCCAACGTCGCCTTGGTCACCTTGCCGCCGATTGAGTAGCGCACGGCGAAGGATTTCGAGCCGGTCTGCTGGATGATCAGATAGAGGCCGGGAAAACCGAGATCGGCGATTTCCTGCCGCTTTTCGGTTGCTGGTGCGTGCTTGCAAAATCGGTCTGTGAGTTTGACGGGCATGGTGTCCTTGGGGGAAGTCTGGGGGAAGCGTGGCACCCTGTATACAGCTGTTATCAACTGTTGTCTACTGTTGCAATAAACGGTTGATATTTATGGCTTTTTGTTCGGTATCGGCATTCAGCAGTTGCCACTTGGGGGAAGCTGTTTTGCCAGTATATCTGTGCTTGTCACAGAGATCCAGCCAGTCCAAGTCTTTGGGCTGAAAGAGTCGTTTGACCCGACCGACGTCAGGTCGCTGGATCCCCGCCACGAGGGCGAGGATGACGGAGAGTGGGTGACACTCTTTACAGAGAATCATTTTCAGTGTTTGTCAGAAGCCGTTCTCAGTGAAAGAAGACGCTGGCGCCGTGATCAGCGGAGCCTGTCGCTGCGCGGAATGGGGCGAACAGTTCACGGCCCATGCCGAATTCATTGTCAGACAGATCGGCTTCCGCCGGAGCCCGGCTTGCCAGTTCCGCAGCATCGACCAAAACCTGGATCGTGCCGTGGATGGCATCGAGCCGGATGATGTCGCCCTCGCGGATCTTGGAGATCGGCCCGCCGTCCTTGGCTTCGGGCGTCATGTGGATCGCCGACGGCACCTTGCCGGACGCGCCGGACATGCGGCCATCGGTGACAAGCGCCACGGTCTGGCCGCGATCCTGAAGGATGCCGAGCACGGTGGTCAGCTTATGCAGTTCCGGCATGCCATTGGCTTTTGGGCCCTGGAAGCGCACGACGGCAATGAAGTCGCCTTCGAGCTTGCCGTCCTTGAAGGCCGTCTGCAGCTCGGACTGATCGTGGAAGATCTTCGCCGGTGCCTCGATGACATGGCGTTCCGGCTTGACGGCCGAGATCTTGATAACCGCCTTGCCGAGATTGCCGGTCAGCATCTTCAGACCGCCGGAATGCTGGAAGGGATGTTCGACAGTCGAAAGCACCTTGGGATCATGGCTGACTTCCGGCGCCGGTTCGCGCGCGACCGTGCCGTTGGCACCGAGCTTAACGTCGATCGCATAGGCATCCAGCCCCTGGCCGAAGACTGTGCGCACGTCATCATGCAGCAGACCGTGCTTCAGAAGCTGGCTGATCAGGTAGCCCATGCCGCCGGCCGCGTGGAAATGGTTCACGTCGGCAAGACCGTTCGGATAAACACGGGCAAGCAGCGGGATGGTATCGGACAGCTCGGAAATATCCTGCCATGTCAGCGCAATACCGGCCGAACGGGCCATGGCGACAAGATGCATCGTGTGGTTGGTTGAGCCGCCGGTCGCATGCAGGCCGACGACGCCGTTGACGATCGAACGCTCGTCGATCATCTCGCCTGCCGGTGTGAATTCGTTGCCGAGCGCAGTGATGGCCAGCGCACGTTTGGTCGCTTCCTTGGTCAGCGCATCGCGTAGCGGCGTGCCCGGATTGATGAAGGAGGCACCGGGCAGGTGAAAGCCCATGATTTCCATCAGCATCTGGTTGGAATTGGCGGTGCCGTAGAACGTGCAGGTGCCGGGGCCGTGATAGGACTTTGATTCCGCTTCGAGCAGTTCGTCGCGTCCAACCTTGCCTTCGGCAAACAGCTGACGCACACGGGACTTTTCGTCGTTCGGCAGGCCTGTGGTCATCGGGCCGGCCGGAATGAAGACGGCTGGCAGATGGCCGAAGGTCATCGCGGCGATCATCAGGCCGGGCACGATCTTGTCGCAGACACCGAGATAGACGGTTGAATCGAACATGTTGTGCGACAGGCCGACACCTGCGGCCATCGCGATCAAGTCGCGGGAAAACAGCGAAAGCTCCATGCCTGGCTGTCCCTGGGTGACGCCATCACACATGGCCGGGACGCCGCCTGCCACCTGCGCCACGCCGCCGACATCATGGGCCGCCTGGCGGATCAGGGCCGGGTAGTTTTCGAACGGCTGGTGAGCCGAGAGCATGTCGTTGTAGGAGGTGATGATCCCGAGATTGAGCACTTCATCGCCGGAGAGCGCCACCTTCTCGGAGGGGGAACAGACGGCGAAGCCATGGGCAAGGTTGCCACAGCCGAGAACCGAACGGGTGACGCGCTTGGATGCAGCCGAGCGAACGCGGGCGAGATAAGGTTCGCGATAAGGCTTTGAGCGTTCGACGATGCGAGCGGTGATCGCAGCAATACGGGCATCAGCGGACATGACAATCCTGTTCCGGAGTGTTCGGCACTCCTGTGATCGGCGTGGTTTCGGTTATCCGGGTCTTGGGTCCCCGGATTCGGGCTTAAAGCATGTCGCGCAAAAGTGTGCAGCGGTTTGCGATAACGACATGCGTAAAATCAAAAGACCCAAAGCGCAGGAAGCGATCCAGAGATCGCGACCCGCTTTAGGGGGCCCAGTAGATCTGAAGCGGGGAGGCGGCCCGGCGCAGTATGGCCCGGATCGGCATCTCCGCCTCGTCACCGGGCGCTTCAGCCTTGGCAAGAACGTCCTTCTTGGCCGCTCCCTCAATATGGAGCACCAGAAGTCGGGCATCCTGAAGGCTGGAGAATGTAAATGTCAGGCGCGGCTCGCCGGCTCCCTCGGCTTCCATCGTCATCAAACCGCGCGGCGTGGCCGGATCAAGCGCCTCGGCAAGGCGCGAGCCACCCGGAAAGAACGAGGCCGTATGTCCGTCACCGCCCATGCCGAGAATGACCACGTCGAAGGGACAGCCAAGCGCGGCGGTCTGCTTGTTAGCCGTCGCCGCGGCCTCTTCCGCTGTCGCCGCCGGATAATAGAGCGGCTGGAAAAGGGCTGAGGCGGCAGCATTGGTCAAAAGGTTGTCTTTGACGAGCTTTTCGTTGGAGCGGTCGGTATCGGGCGCAACGAAACGTTCGTCGACCAGGGTCACCGTGACCTTGGTCCAGTCGATCGATTTGCCGGACAGTGCTTTAAAGAACGCCTTTGGCGTCGAGCCGCCGGAGACGGCGATGCAGGCTTCGCCGCGTGCCGCAACGGCGGCGGACAGTGCCGAAGCCACAGCCTCGGCCAGGCCTTCCGCCAGATCTGCACCATTGTCGAATACATGCATCGCAGCCGTCATGGCTCTTATCCTCAGATCACTTCATGCCAGGTGCGGCCGTCCCGCTCGATGAGCGCGATGGCCTGGCTCGGTCCCCAGGTGCCAGCCGTATAGGACTGGACCTGCTGGTTGACGGCTTCCCAGGATTTCAGGATCGGATCGACCCAGCGCCATGCCGCTTCGACTTCGTCGCGGCGCATGAACAGGGTCTGGTTGTTGCGCACCACGTCGAGCAGCAGGCGCTCATAGGCGTCGGCGCTGCGGGCATTGAAGGCTTCGGCGAAGGTCATGTCGAGCGAGACGTTGCGCAGGCGCATGCCGCCCGGACCGGGGTCCTTGATCATCAGCGACTGCTTGACGCCTTCGTCCGGCTGCAGGCGGATGATCAGTTGATTGGCCTCGATGCGGCCGGCGGCATCGTCGAAGATCGAATGCGGGATCGGCTTGAAGGTGATGACGATTTCCGACATGCGGCCGGCCATGCGCTTGCCGGTGCGGATGTAGAAGGGAACGCCGGCCCAACGCCAGTTGTTGATTTCGGCCTTGATGGCAACGAAGGTCTCGGTGTTGGACACGCCGCCTTCGAGCTCTTCAAGATAGCCCTTGACCGCACCGCCTGCCGAAGCGCCAGCCTTGTACTGGCCACGCACCGTCATCTTCTCGACATTGCTCGGATTGATCGGCTTCAGCGCGCGCAGCACCTTCAGCTTTTCGTCGCGCACGGCTTCCGCGTTCATCGACGGCGGAACTTCCATCGCAACAAGGCAGAGAAGCTGCAGAATATGGTTCTGCACCATGTCGCGCAGCGCGCCAGCCTTGTCGTAATAGCCGGCACGGCTTTCCAACCCGACCGACTCGGCAACGGTGATCTGGATATGGTCGATGTAGGACGAGTTCCAAAGCGGTTCGTACAGCGTGTTGGCAAAGCGCAGCGCCATCAGGTTCTGCACGGTTTCCTTGCCGAGATAATGGTCGATACGGAAGATCTGTTCTTCCTTGAACACCTTGCCGATCGTGTCGTTAAGCTCGAGTGCAGACGCAAGGTCTCGGCCGATCGGCTTTTCGACGACGATGCGTGTCATCTTGGTGATCAGCTTGTGGTCACGGATCTTCTCCGAGATATCGCCGAAGATCGCCGGGGCGACGGCGAGGTAGAAGGCGCGAACGCGGTCCTTGCCTTCGTCCAAAAGTGCCTTCAGCTGATCCCAGCCGTTGTCCGACTTGGCATCGACTGGAATATAGAAAAGACGGTCGGTGAAGGTCTTTACCTGCGCCTCGTCATACTCGCCTGCCTTCAGATGCTCCTTAAGGGCGTCGGTGGCAAATTTGCGGTATTCTTCATGGCTGAGCACGCTGCGCGATGCACCGATAATGCGGGTCGGATCGGTGAGTTGGCCATCCAGCTGGCGATGATAAAGGGCAGGAAGCAATTTGCGTTCGGCAAGGTCGCCGGTGCCTCCGAAAACCACATAGTCAAAGGGTTCCACAGGAATGATCTGGCTGCTCATGAGAAATCTCGATCTCGTTCTGGTCTGAGGAGTGTATAATCTAATCGATTTAAAAGCGCTAGGGTGCGACGCAACAAAATGCGTTTCGTCGGCCTTTGAGGTCCGGCTTTTAAAACTTGTCGCGCAAGGCATACCAGCTGAGTGCGACGAACAAAAGCACGGAGCGGAACCGCGTGCCGCCCGGAAATGCCGGAACGTTCAGCTCCCGGAACAGGTCGAGGTCCGAGCGGTTACCGGTCACCATGTCGGAATAGAGCTTGCCGCAATAGTTTGACAGCATGACGCCATGGCCGGAATAGCCGCCAATCGAGGTGACGCCCGGCATGACTTCGCGCACGAAGGGTTGGCGCGGCAGCGTAATGCCGACTGAGCCGCCCCAGGAGTGGGTCATCTCGATATTCGCGAGCTTGGGGTAGATCTCGGTGATCTGCCGGCGGATATGCTCGGAAATCTCGCGTGGATTGTCCGCCGTATAAGCCTCGCGCCCGCCAAACAGCAGCCGCCCATCCTTCGATTTGCGGAAATAGCGCACGACGAAGCGCGAATCGGCAACGGCTTCGCCGCCGGGAAGAACATCCGGAAAATCGCCGAGCACCTTGGTGGCGCCGATGAACGAGCGGATCGGCATGACATGCCGTGCGGTCACCGGTTCGAGATTGCCGATATAGCCATTACAGGCAATCAAGGCCCGGTCGGCGCGGATCGTGCCCTTGTCGGTCTCGATGGTGACGCGGCCACCTGCCTGGTTGATCTTCAGCGCCTTGGTCTGCTCATGCAATGAAGCGCCAGCAAAGGCGGCCTGTTTTGCCAGGCCGACCAGCAGTTTCATCGGCTGTATATGGCCGGTTCCAGTATCGCGGATGCCGAACAGATAGCGCTCGGAGCCGAGCCGCTCGACGGTTTCGTCCCGGCCCATGAAGCTCTGATGAGAATAGCCATAGCGTGAGGAAGCGATCTCGACGCTGTCGCGGTACTCTTTTTCGAGGCGTGGCTTGTGGCAGACGTTCAGCTGTCCCTCGACATACTCGATATCGATGCCGTGCGCGGATGCGAAGTCGAGCAGGTACTTCTTGGCATCTTCGGCCAGATCGAACAAAGCCTTCGATCTCTCGAAGCCGAGCGATCCTTCCATCTCTTCGGGCGACCAGCGCTGACCGGTGCCGAGTTGGCCGCCATTGCGGCCCGATGCGCCGTCGCCGAGGCGGCAGGCATCGATCAGCGTGACGCGAACACCTTTTTGGGCAAGATTATATGCCGCTTGAAGACCGGTGAAACCGCCGCCGACGATGGCGACATCTGTCTCGACCGAGCCGGAGAGGGCCGGATATTCCGGCCGCTCCGGGACGTTTGACTCATACCAGGAAATCCCCGGCGAGATCGGGCTTTGCCAAGGCATGGCTGCGCCTTTCGTATCAGACATTGAGAAGCAGGTATTCGCGTTCCCAGGGGCTGATCACCTGCATGAAGGTTTCGAACTCGCCCCGCTTCACGCCACCATAGATGGCGATGAATTCCGGGCTGAAGATTTCGGCAAAGGCTGGTTCTGCCTCAAGCAGCGACACCGCTTCCAGCAAGCCCCGCGGCAGGTCGATCGTGCCCTTGTCGGCCGATGCTTCGGCTGGTGCCGATGGTTCCAGACCCTGTATGATGCCGAGATAACCGCAGCCGAGCGAAGCAGCGAGCGCCAAGTATGGATTGGCGTCCGAGCTTGGCAGGCGGTTTTCGACACGCCGGGCGATGGGCTCTGAAACCGGAATGCGAAACGCCGTTGTCCGGTTGTCATAGCCCCAGGCGTTGTTGACCGGTGCCGACATGTCTGGCGTCAGCCGCCGGTACGAATTCACATAAGGGGCCATCATCGACAGCGCCTTCGGGACAAACGTCTGCATACCACCGATGAAGGAGAAGAACTCCTTGGACGGCGTCCCATCGGCATTGGAAAACAGGTTCCGGCCGGTGTTCACCTCGATGACAGACTGGTGGATATGCATGGCGGACCCGGCCTGCGCCTGCATCGGCTTGGCCATGAAGGTCGCGTAGATACCATGCTTTAGCGCCGCTTCGCGGATCGTCCGCTTGAACATGAAGACCTGGTCGGCAAGCTCGATCGGATCGCCGTGACGAAGGTTGATTTCCAGCTGCGCCGGGCCTTCCTCGTGGATCAGCGTATCGATCTCGAGACCCTGCTTTTCAGAGAAGTGGTAGATATCGTCGATCAGTTCGTCGAATTCGTTGACGCCGGCAATCGAATAGCCCTGTCCACCCTGGATGGCGCGCCCGGACCGGCCCTTCGGCGGGTGCAGCGGGTAATCCGGATCCTCGTTCTTGGCGACCAGATAGAATTCGATTTCCGGTGCCACGACCGGCTTCCAGCCTCTCTGGTGATAGAGGTCGAGCACATGCTTCAGGACGTTGCGGGGGGTATAGGGAACTTTTTCACCCTGCGAACCCGCAATGTCGCAGATCACCTGCGCCGTCGGGTCGCTTTCCCAGGGGACGACCGAAAGGGTCGAAAGGTCGGGTACCAGCTTGATGTCGCTGTCCCGGCTGTCATAGCGGAAATTGCCCGTCTCTTCTGGGTATTCGCCGGAAATGGTGTGGCGGTAGATTGCTGAAGGCAGTGCCAGGGAGGTGTTGGAGGTGAATTTCGAAGACGGCATCATCTTGCCGCGCGGAACGCCGGCGATATCAGGCGTGATGCATTCGATATCTTCGATGCCACGGATCTTCAGCCAGTCGGCGGCTTCTTTCCAGGTTTTCACTCCGCGTGGAGCTTGCAGTGCGGCGGGTATTTTCGAAGTCTTGACAGTCCTTGCAGATGGTTGGGCAGCATTTCTTCTGACGGGCATAAATCACCGGTTTTGGGTTCGGATGAGGCATCATAGCCACAGTTTGGCAATTGGCTAGGGTGAAAACCGGGACTTTCGCCGCCGTACAGGCTGTATTCGCGCCGATTGCAGCAACAGCGATTGACTTTGACGTCCTTGCCTTCGAAAGAAAACTGAAACGGGAATGGATGTCTTGGCCGAGCAATTCGACGTGGTGATAATCGGGGCAGGCGCTGCCGGCATGATGGCAGCGATCGAGGCGGGCAAGCGTGGCCGCCGCGTCGCCGTGCTCGATCATGCAAAGGCGCCGGGCGAAAAAATCCGCATCTCCGGTGGCGGACGCTGTAACTTCACCAATATCCATGCCAGCCCGAAGAATTTCCTCTCAGCCAATCCGCATTTCTGCAAGTCGGCCTTGGCGCGCTACACGCCGCACGATTTCATCGGTCTGGTCGATCGCTACACCATCGCATGGCATGAAAAGGCGCTTGGCCAGCTGTTCTGCGACGACACCGCCAAGGACATTATCCGCATGCTCCTGACGGAAATGAAGGAAGCCCGCGCTGTCCTGCGGCTCGGCGCGCAGATCCAGACAATCGACAAAACCGTTTCCGGTTTTCGGGTCGTCACGGCGGACGGCGCGATTGATTGTTCATCACTGATCGTTGCCAGCGGTGGAAAATCGATCCCGAAAATGGGCGCGACCGGCTTTGCCTACAAGCTTGCCGAGCAGTTTGGCCTGCCGCTGGTCGAAACCCGTCCGGGACTGGTGCCGCTGACGCTTGACCCAGCGCAGCTCGAAAGCCTGAGCGCGCTTGCCGGCGTCGCCGTCGACGCACAGGCCCGCTCCGGCAAGACGATGTTCGAGGAAGCGCTGCTGATCACCCATCGTGGCTTGAGCGGCCCCGCGATCCTGCAAATATCCTCCTACTGGCGCGAGGGCGGGGACATTCGCCTCAGCCTGCTGCCGCACGTCGATATCGCGGCTCTCTTGAAGACGGCGCGCAAGGAGAATGGCCGTCAGGCACTACAGACGGCGCTGGCCGAACCCATGCCGAAAAGGCTGGCGCAGTTCTTTACTGAAGCCGCCGGGCTCAATAACCGGCCGCTCGCCGATCTCTCCGACAAAGCCATCGATGCCTTCTGTCTCACGATCAAGGACTGGGCCATCACGCCTGCCGGCTCGGAAGGTTACCGCACCGCCGAGGTGACACTGGGCGGGGTCGATACAAGAGCACTCGATTCCCGCACCATGCAGGCGCGCGACGTTCCCGGCCTCTATTTCATCGGTGAATGCGTCGATGTCACCGGCTGGCTTGGCGGTTACAATTTCCAATGGGCGTGGGCATCGGGCTTTTCGGCGGGGCAGGCGGCATGAACGGCACAAAGCTGAGCTGACTTCAGCGATTGTTAAGACATCTCGCCGAACCTGTTTGAAACGCTGGCACAACAGCCCTGCGCAACGGTAAAGATGCAGTTTTCAAGAATTGTTTCAGAAAAGTGACATTTTTACTCTTTTGTGAGCTGATGCAACATGATGTGGGCTGGCGGTCCAGATCATCCGGGTCTATTGTTACTTAGGTCGAAAGGAAATGATGCCATGAATCAGTCACGCAATCGTTCCACAGCCCGCGCAATCGCAATTGCGAAAGCCGACGAAAGCGCAGCGCGCAAGGCTTTGCTGATCCGCGTTTCAGTGATCGCCGTGTTCGCTCTTGCAGCGCTCGTGGCCCTGCCGACTTTCTGGTCCTTCTAAACAAGCTGCTTCTGTTTTTGAGTGATGACTGCGTTGTGCGCTATGTTTCAGCACGCAGTATTGTGCAGCTCTTTCGCTTGACGGTAAGCGAAAGGACCATCTGAAACGATTTAGGCCGCATTTATTCAAATATTAATCGTTCCCGTTGAAGAATGTTTATCAACGGAGCCTGCCGTGATCTTAGCCCCGGGAGGCGGCGGATCATGCAATGAATGCCTGGCAGGCTGGCGGCGATGCGCCGCATGATTTTTCAGTCAAATCACCAGCTTGTTGGCGTACCGGGGAAGCCTTTGAGGGCTTGAGGAGGGCGGACGCAGGCTGCGAGCCAAGGTGCGTTCATGTTCATCGACAAGATTCTTGCCCGCTTTAAAATCCAGACCAAGGTATTGTTGTTTATTCTGCCCTTCGTCGTCAGCATCAGTGCTGTCGGCATCACCGGGCTTTACGCGTCCGGGTTGCTGCAGGGACGGATGGAAATTTCCAACAGTGTCCTGCAGTCGCTAAGCGGCTTCAAGGACGTTTATGCCGGTATGAACGCTTTCCTCCAGAACACGTCAGAAGAAACCCGGCAGGCTGTTGTCACGAAGCTGGAGACCCAGCAGGACGTTCTCGCGGCGACGCTCTCGCAGGTCGTCGACAAGGAAGGCCGCCAGCAGCTTCAGATGGCTGTCGACGGCAGCACGAAAATCGATGACCGGGTCGGCCAGTTGTGGACCCTGTTTGAAAACGAAGTGAGCTTGCGCAAGTCCATCAACGTCAGCCTTGGCAATCTGCTCAGTGAGCAGATGAAAGTGCTTGAGGAAGCAACCAAGATGGAACGCGCCGTGCGCAAGGACGAGGAAGCGGCAAAGACGCTGTTGCGCGAAGCCGAGCGCCTGACCTCTTCCGGCGACACCGTGGCTTCCCTCGTGACGAATTTCGCATTGGCAAATGCCAATACCGACAAGGCTGCCGGTGCGGCGGCGGCAATCGGGGTCGCGGCAGAGTCCTACGGTCCCATGAGCAAGGTGCTGCGCAAGATCAGCTCGGCCCTGCCGCCGGAGCGAAAAGCCGCTGCAGAAACAATGAAGAAGACGATCGACGAGATCAAGGCGCTGGTTGATGGCGGTGACAAGAGCGAGGAGACGGCCGCTTCCATCGGCAAGCTCATCGCGCGCTTCCGCCAGACGAGCATCCAGCTGAACACCGCGGCGGTTTCGAAGATGAAAGAGGCAACGGCAACATTCGGTAAGCTGGATGCGCCGCTGGTCAAGGCCGGTGCCGTGCTGACGGATACCCGCAAGCTGGTCAATTCTGTTTACTCCATCCGGATCGCTGCAGCGAGTTTCCTTGAAAAATCGGATGAAGAAGGCCGTCAGCGTCTTGCCCGGGAGTTCAAGGTGATGGAGCAGGATATTCAAAGCCTTGCCGGGACAGCGGGCGACATGGAGTTTTTCTCCAAGCTCGTCGGCGCATTGAAGCCAATCATCGAGAAAATGGGCAGCGACAGCGCCACGCTGGTCGATATCAGCCAGAAGCGCAACGCGGAGTTCACGGCCGCTGCTGCCGAGATCGACGACATCTGGGCTCAGCTCACAGCATTCGCAGAGGGGCAGAAGACGACAGCCTCCGTCGAGCGCGACAAGGCCAACCAGGTATCCGTCATGGCGACCGTGCTGGGCGTTCTCATCGCGCTTCTCGCCGGCGGTGCGCTGGTGCTAACGCTAAAAGGCCCGATCGGCCAGATCACCGCCGCGATGCGCCGGCTTGCCGACGGCGCACTCGACACCTCGATCGATGGCGGCGCCCGCCGCGACGAGATCGGTGACATGGCTCGGGCGCTCGGTATCTTCAAGGAAAATGCCTTGTCCAAGGTCCGCATCGAGGCCGAAAGCGAAGAGCAGCGGGCGCAGGCCGACGCGGAACGCAGCCGCAATGACACGGAAAAGCGCGCCCTCGACAGCCAGATCGATTTCGCCGTCAGCCAGCTCGCCGCGGGTCTTGGCCGCCTGGCGCAGGGCGACCTGTCCCAGCAGATCGAAACGCCGTTTACCGGCCGCCTCGAACAATTGCGCATGGACTTCAACGGCTCGCTGATCCGCCTGCAGGACACGTTGCTGCAGATCCGCAACAATGCCCTGTCGATCCAGCGCAGCGGCAATGACATGCATGCATCGGCCGATTCGTTGTCGAAGCGCACCGAGGCGCAGGCCGCGTCCCTGGAAGAAACGGCCGCTGCCGTCGACCAGATCACCGTCACCGTCCGTTCCTCGGCCGAGCGTGCCCATGAGGCCAATGTCGCCGTTACGCACACCAAGAAGAGCGCCGACAGCTCGGCCGTTGTCGTCAGCAGCGCCATCGCCGCCATGGGCCGCATCGAGGACGCTTCGCACCAGATTGAACAGATCATCGAAGTCATCGACGAGATTGCCTTCCAGACCAATCTGCTGGCATTGAACGCCGGTATCGAAGCGGCGCGTGCCGGCGATGCAGGTCGAGGCTTTGCAGTCGTTGCCCAGGAAGTGCGGGAACTTGCCCAGCGTTCGGCTGATGCTGCCCGCCAAATCAAGGGCCTGATCAACAAGTCGACGCAGGAAGTGAATTCCGGGTCACAACTGGTTCAGGAAACGGGCGCGGTGCTCGCTTCGATCAGCCAGCAGATCGTCTCGGTCAGCAGCCATGTGGAAATGATCGCAACCGCCAGCCGCGACCAGGCTGCGGCGCTGCACGAGGTCAACGGCTCCGTCAACCAGATGGACCAGATGACCCAGCAGAACGCCACCATGGTCGATCAGGCAACCAACGCCAGCCGCGAACTCGCCAATCAGGCCGATACGCTGATGATGCTGGTCGATCAGTTCCGTCTGGAGCCGGTCAGCACTGGACGCCAGATCGGCCGCGCCGCCTGATCAAGCAGAGAGTTCGAACGCGAAAAGCCCGGCGTCCTCAGGATCGCCGGGCTTTTCGTTTGCTGCCTTATCGCACCCAGCGCAGGCAAAGCAGGCGCAGCGCGCTGGACATTCTGCTGGACAGGCGGTTCCGGTTGATCACCTCCTGGAATTCGTGCGGCCTGCGTCCGTCCTTCGCCAGCATATCCGCCAACAAAACTATTCCCATCATCTCTGGCATTGCAGTTCCTTCGGCAACAGAAAGCCGTTGCCGGACGGATGTCCCGCAGCCAACGTTCTTCAATCTGGGGTGAGAAAGCGGCTCGGCCACGCTCCGTTTACGCTCCGAACCTATGCTTCAAAAATCGGTTTATAAACGCAAGAAACCGGAGTACATTTTTCATTTATGAAAGACGTAACCTGGGATTCCTATCAGATTTTTTTAGCTGTCGCGCGCCATGGCGGCTTGACCGGCGCTGCGCAAGCCAATGGTTTGAGCCCAGCTACGGTGGGCCGCCGCGTGCTCGACCTGGAGCAGGGGATCGGCCGGCAGCTGTTTGTGCGCAGCCAGACCGGTTACCGGCTAACTGCCGACGGGCAGGCTCTGTTCGAGCAGCTGCAGGCGATGGATGCTGTTGCTCGCAAGGTCGATGGCTGGCGGCAAGAGGCGCATGGCGCGTCGGTGGTGCGGCTGATGGCCGGTACCTGGGTGACGTGGCTGGTCTGCGAAAATGTCCAGGCAATCTGGAGCGAACGCGACGGGTTTCGCCTCGATATGTCCGTTTCCGAGCGCCGGGCGACGCTGGCGCACCGCGAAAGCGACGTAGGCGTGCGCGCGGTGGTGCCGGAAGAGCCGCATCTGGCCAGCCGCCATACGGGCGACGTCGCCTATGCAACCTACCGGCAGCGCAATGCGCCGGAGGGGCTGGCGTCTGCCTGGCTTGCCGTGTCGGAGGAGGACGCGATTTCGCCTTATCTGCGCTGGCCGCATGAGCAGGCAGCCGCCTCGATCGCCGTCATCGTCAGCCGGCCGCGCTCGCTGCTCGATCTCGCCCGCGCCGGTGCCGGGCAGGCGGTTCTGCCCTGTTTCGTCGGAGATCTCGATCCGGGTCTGGAGCGGGCCGGCGATGAGCTGAAACAATTGCGTCACGGGCAATGGATCGTCACCAACAGCGAAGACCGCCACCGCCGCGAAATCCGCACGGTTTCCGAGCGTTTTTTCCGATTGCTCAAAAGCCATGCTGATCTCTTTGCCGGCAAGCGCCCGAGCCGAAACGTCTAACGGTGGCGGCGAACAACATTCGGGCGGCGCTTAAACGCAAAACCCCGACGGGATAAGTCCCGCCGGGGTTCTCGTCGACAGAGTACCATGCCTCAGCCGCGTCCCTGCGTGACGATGACCGGGATCAGCAGATCGCCCCAGTTTCCCTCGCCACCATGATGGCGGGCCGAGCGGACAAGCTCGACGGAAACACCGGCATCAACGGCCTTCATCACGGCCTGATTGAGCCTGTGCAGGTCATTGGCAACCATGCGGATCATCGCCTGCTGTTCCGGTGTCATGGCCGAGGACTGTTCTTCGGCCCGTTCCTTGACGCGTGTCTGGACTGTCATGTTCGTTCCTCCTTGGTTGATGATGGGTCTAAGACCCCTCCCAACCCCTCCTCCTTGTGGGGAGGGGTTGGGAGGGGAGTTTTTACTCCGCCGCCGGGCGGAATTGTTCGTGTTCGGTCGATTCATGCATGGCGGTGGTCGAGGACTTGCCGCCGGTGATGGCCATTGAGACGGCGTCGAAATAGCCGGTGCCGACTTCGCGCTGGTGTTTGGTCGCGGTATAGCCGTTGACCTCGGCGGCAAATTCCGCCTCCTGCAGTTCCGAATAGGCGGCCATCTGCCGGTCCTTGTAGCCGCGCGCCAGTTCGAACATGCCGAAGTTCAGCTGGTGGAAGCCGGCCAGCGTGATGAACTGGAACTTGTAGCCCATGGCGCCGAGTTCACGCTGGAACTTGGCGATCGTCGCGTCGTCAAGGTTCTTTTTCCAGTTGAACGACGGCGAGCAATTGTAGGCAAGCTTCTTGCCCGGATGCACCTTGTGCACCGCCTCGGCAAACCTGCGGGCCTGTTCGAGATCGGGCTTGCCGGTCTCCATCCAGATCAGGTCGCAATAGGGGGCGTAAGCAATGGCGCGGGCGATGCAGGGCTCGATGCCGTTCTTGACCTGATAGAAACCTTCGGTCGTTCGCCCGGCATCGTAATCGACGAAGGGCTGGTCGCGCTCATCGATATCGGAGGTCAGAAGCTTTGCGGCCTCCGCGTCGGTGCGGGCGATGACCAATGTCGGCGTGCCCATGACGTCGGCTGCCAGACGCGCGGCATTCAGGTTGCGGATATGGGCAGCCGTCGGGATCAGAACCTTGCCACCGAGATGGCCGCACTTCTTTTCCGAAGCCAGCTGATCCTCATAGTGAACCCCGGCTGCGCCCGCCTCGATGAAGGACTTCATGATCTCGAAAGCGTTGAGCGGCCCGCCGAAACCGGCCTCGGCATCGGCAACGATCGGGGCGAACCAAGTGTCGACGGACAGGCCTTTGCCCTCGGACGTTTCGATCTGGTCGGCGCGCTGGAGCGTGCGGTTGATGCGCTTGGCCAGTTCAGGTGCGGCGTTGGCCGGATAAAGCGATTGGTCGGGATACATCGACGATGCGGTGTTGCTGTCGGCCGCGACCTGCCAACCGGACAGGTAGATCGCCTTCAATCCGGCGCGGACCTGTTGCATGGCCTGATTGCCGGTCATGGCGCCGAGCGCGTTGACAAAATCTTCCTCGTGGATCAGCTGCCACAGCCGGTTTGCACCCATTTCGGCCAACGTGTGGCGGATCTGGACCGAGCCGCGAAGACGCTTGACGTCTTCTGCCGTGTAGGGGCGATCGAGACCATAGAAACGGCCCTTCGGTGCGCCGGGAACGAGATTGTAAAAATCAGTCATAAACATCCTCCTGCAAATTTTCGGGTGCCGTTCGACTTTGGTTTAACAGACACTCGATCAACGAATTCAATGTGACGAGTTTTACAATGCGTCGCACAAAACAGCGAGAACAAAAGAATTGTTGGGCCTTTGAAAAGGGTTATCATGTCTTGTCTTTTACAGAGACCTCTTGTAATTTTGTAAATGATGTAAATATCCTGATTGCCCGCGAATTTGTAAAAGGCGTGACAAATGGCTGAAAACAAGATTTTTGCCGGCGCCCGCGTTCGGCGTATCCGCAATGGCCTGTCGCTGACCCAGACGGCGATGGCCGAGGCGCTGGGCATCTCGCCGTCCTACCTCAACCTCATCGAGCGCAATCAGCGGCCGCTGACGGTGCAGCTGCTTCTTAAGTTGGCATCGGTCTACAAGGTCGATCTCGATGAACTGCAGGGCGAGGCATCCGGCAGCGTCGCGCAATTGCGCGAAATGTTCGCCGATCCCCTGCTGTCCGGAGAGCTTCCCGGTGATCAGGAACTGATCGAAGTGTCTGAAGCCGCCCCGAATGCCGCGATGGGCGTGCTAAAGCTCTATCGTGCCTACCGCGAACAGTCTGCCCGGTTGAAAGACCTGAGTGCGCTGCTGTCCGACCAAGGGCATATGGCAGCACTGTCGGATGCGCGCCTGCCGATGGACGAGGTGCGCGACATCTTCGAAACCCGTCCGCATTATTTTGCCCGCATCGATGAAGCGGCCGAAGCCTTCCACGCCCAACTCGCTCCGGGTGACGATCTCGCTGGCGCGTTGAAAACCTGGCTGCGCAAGGAGCATGGACTGACCGTCCGCACACTGCCTGTGCATGTCATGCCGGACCTGCGCCGCCGCTTTGATCGGCATTCGATGCGCCTGTTTCTGTCGGAGCGGTTGTCCCTGCCGGATCAGTTGCGCGAGATTGCCATGGAGGCGGCACAGATTGCCTTTCCAGAGGCAGTTGCTGCCGATCTCGATCATCTGGCATTCTCGACAGGGGAGGCCCGGCGGATCGGCCGCTTTGAGCTGGCCCGCTATGCCGCCCATGCGATCATGATGCCATATGGCGCATTTCTGGCCGCAACGCAGCGGGCAAAATACGATCTCGACGTGCTGTCCGCCCGCTTTCAGGTTTCCTTCGAACAGGCCGCAAACCGGCTGGTGACGCTGCAGCGTCCGGGGGCTTCAGGCCTGCCATTTTTCCTGATGGAGATCGATCATGCCGGGCATTGTCTCCGCAAATCCGGTGCGCTGGGCTTTCCGCAGGCGCGGTTCGGTGGCAGCTGTCCCAAGCTCAATATTCATGCAGCGTTTTCGCAGGCCGGACAGGTTTTGGCCGATCGTGTCGAGATTTTCGGCGGCGGGGAGTTCTTGACGGTTGCCCGGACTGTCGAGGGGCCACGCACCAGTTTTCAGGAGCGCGTGCGCCGTACTGCCCTACTGGTGGGGTGCGATGCCGCCCATGCGCAGGAGACGATCTATGGCGAGGCGCCACTGGTGACCGTCGCCGGCGGCACAGCCTGCCGTCTCTGCGAACGGCGGGGCTGTCTTGCCCGGGCCGAACCGCCGGTCACCCGGCCGCTCGGGCTGGATGAGATGGTGACCGGTTTGAGCGCGTTCGATTTTCAGTAACTGCCGTTTAGTAACTGACCGGATGGTGGGCCGGCAGAAGCGGGGCGTCTGGCGCGAAGCATTCCGAGGCAAGACCTGTCGTATAGCCACGCGTGATGTGCGCCTTTGCGGCGTAGGTGGGGTTCTTCATCAGGATCGCGTGCAGTTCCGGCAGGTTGTAATAGGGCACGCCCGGATAAAGGTGGTGTTCCAGGTGATAGTTGATGTTGTGGGGCGCGAAGAACAGCTTTTCCCAGAGGTGCGGATAGACCGTGCGCGAGCTGCCCAGTTCGTCTGAATAGTCCATGCTGCCAAAATGCTCGGCAACGCTGCGGACATACAGGAAGAGGCAAAAGAAGGTGAAGAACGGCACCAGCCAATAAAGGGTGAAATCCGTCCAGAGCCCGAAGACCGAGAAGATCAGAGCAGCCGTGATATAGAAGCCGAGCCGCAACAGCTTGTAGGTCCGGGTCGAGCGGTCATGCTTGGCGATGCGCTTGGCCATATGCAGGATATCGCGGATCGAATTGACCGCAACAAGATAGCCGAGCAGTTGCACGACGCCACGCCAGACCTTCTGCGGGAAGGTGAATTGCGTCATGCCGAGCTTGGCAGCCCAGTCCGGATCATCGTCGGTATTGGTATGCTGGTGATGGGCAAGGTGGTTCATCCGGTAGCCATCGACGGTCGCCATGATCGGCCATGCCAGAAGAAGGTCGCTCATCCAGTCGCTGAGCTTGCGGTTCTTGATGATGCGGTAATGGGCGGCCTCGTGCATCAGGCAGCCGAAGGCATGCATCCGCCCGGCAATAACCAGCACGGCGGCGAAATAGGCCAGCGGGTGCTGCATATATTTGCTGAAGGCGATGGCGCCGGCGATCAATGCCCAGTCGAAACCGATGACCAGAAGTGTCCGGTGGGATTGCAGGACGGAGAGACGTTTCAATTCCCGTGGATCGATCCGCTGCGACTTGACACTCATGATGGCCAACTCCGAAACGCAAAACGTGCGCGCAAAATCGCATTCCGGACATGGTTAAGCAATCGTAAACACTGTCGTGCCGGATCGATTTGAGCTTATGGTTAATCCGCCTTCGATGGGTGGGCGTTTTCTGTCACTGTATGGATGTCACACTGAAAAGATTCGGCTTTTGCCGGTGGTCGTGAAAAAATCGGGAAGCGGCCGAATGGCCGGATGGCGCGTGTAAAAGCGCTTGTGGTTGTCAGAAAACATGCCTACCTTCCAGACGCGCATACGGAGGGACAGACTGGCAGGCGACGGCAGCGTGCCCGGACTGATCCGATAAAACCAAGGGGAATTCTATGTCGCGTACGATTGCCACAGCCTTTGCCGCGTTGATCCTCAGCGGGTCCGCAACCATTGCCTTCGCGCAGGAGCGCGTTGTCAATGTCTACAACTGGTCCGATTACATCGATGCCAGCATTCTCGAAGACTTCACCAAGGAAACCGGCATCAAGGTCGTCTATGACGTCTTCGACAGCAACGAGATCCTCGAAACCAAGCTGCTCGCAGGCGGCACCGGCTATGACGTCGTCGTGCCAACGGCCAGCTTCCTGCAGCGCCAGATCGCTGCTGGCGTGTTTCAGAAGCTCGACAAGTCGAAGCTGCCGAACCTGTCCAATATGTGGGACGTGATTTCCGAGCGCATCCAGAAATATGACCCCGGCAACGAATACGCCATCGACTATATGTGGGGCACCACCGGCATCGGCTATAATGTCGAGAAGGTGAAGCAGATCCTCGGCACCGACGAGGCACCGACATGGGACGTGATCTTCAAGCCGGAAGTCGCCGCAAAGTTCAAGGATTGCGGTATCCACATTCTCGATTCCGCGTCCGACGTTCTGCCGTCCGCCCTGGCCTATCTCGGTCTTGATCCCGACAGCCGTACCCCGGATGACCTGAAGAAGGCGGAGGAGCTTCTGACGTCCATCCGCCCTTACGTTCGCAAGTTCCATTCGTCTGAATATATCAATGCGCTTGCCAATGGCGACATCTGCCTTGCCGTCGGTTATTCCGGTGACGTGTTCCAAGCGCGTGACCGCGCCGCCGAAGCCAAGGCCGGCGTCACGGTCAACTATGTCATCCCGCCGACCGGCGCGCAGATGTGGTTCGACGTGATGGCCATCCCGGCCGACGCACCGCATGTCACTGAAGCCCATGAGTTCCTGAACTACATGATGAAGCCGGAAGTCGTTGCCAAGGCGTCGAACGTTGTCTTCTACGCCAATGGCAACAAGGCCTCACAGCAGTTCGTCGACAAGGCGGTGCTTGATGATACGGCGATCTATCCGACACCGGAAGTTTTGGCCAAGCTCTTTACGGTCACACCCTATGACGCCAAATCGCAGCGTCTGGTGACGCGGCTCTGGACCAAAGTGGTCACCGGCCAGTAAGTCGAAAAGAGTTGCCCGGACCTGAAGTCCGGGCAATTTTCTTTTATGGCGCTGGGGACGGCGCCGTTTGTGCATGTCATTTGGGGATAGATGATGAAGTCACTTGGCAGTATCCGGCGCTCTTTTGCTCCTTGGACAGATCCGAAATCCGTGCCATTCATCGCGGTCAAGAACGTCACCAAAAAGTTTGGTGATTTTGTCGCCGTCGACGATCTGTCGCTAGACATCTACCCCCGCGAATTCTTCGCGCTTCTCGGTGCTTCCGGCTGCGGCAAGTCAACGCTGCTGCGCATGCTGGCGGGCTTTGAGCAGCCGACTTCGGGCGAGATCATCCTTGATGGCCAGAGCCTTGCCGGCATCCCGCCCTACAAGCGGCCGGTCAACATGATGTTCCAGTCCTATGCTCTGTTCCCGCATATGACGGTCGAAAACAACATCGCCTTCGGCCTGAAACAGGATGGCATGCCGAAAGCGGATATCGCCGCTCGTGTCGAACAGATGCTGAAGCTGGTCAAGCTCGACAAATTTGCCAAGCGCAAGCCGCATCAGCTCTCCGGGGGCCAGCGCCAGCGCGTCGCGCTTGCCCGCTCGCTGGCCAAGCGGCCGAAAGTGCTGCTGCTTGATGAGCCGCTCGGCGCGCTCGACAAAAAGCTGCGTGAGGAAACCCAGTTCGAACTGATGGACCTGCAGCAGGAACTCGGCCTAACCTTCGTCGTGGTGACCCATGACCAGGAAGAGGCGATGACCATGGCCGACCGCATCGCAGTCATGGCGCATGGCAAGGTCGTGCAGGTGGCGACGCCGCCGGAAATCTATGAGGCCCCGAACTCGCGTTTCGTGGCCGATTTCATCGGCGACGTGAATATTTTCGATGGCACTGTTTCCGCCGTCGGCAATGGCACCGTCGAGATCGCAACGCAAACCGGCTTTACGGTGCGCGTCGCCTCCGCCGAGCCACCCGCCATGGGCGCCAAGGCCGGCTTTGCCGTCCGCCCGGAAAAGATCCGCGTCGGCCGCGACCGGCCCGCCTGCGCTCCGCTCAATGCCGCACAGGGCGAAATCTGGGACATCGGCTATCTCGGCGACATGACGGTTTTCCACATCAAGCTCAAGGACGGCAAGGTGATCAAGGCCTCGTCGCTCAATGCTGTCCGTGCTGTCGAGGATCCGCTCGGCTACGATCAGGAAGTCTGGATTTCGTTCGATGAAAATGCCGGCGTCGTGCTGAAGGATTGAAGCCATGGCAAAATTCGGATCGGCTTTGTTCAACCGGCTGGTGATCATCATCCCCTATGCCTGGTTGCTGTTCTTCTTCCTGATACCGTTTTTCATCGTCATCCGCATTTCGCTGTCGGAAACTGCAGTCGCCATGCCGCCTTATCTGCCGGTGTTCGATCTGGCGTCTGGCTTTGGCGGGTTCATCGACAATATCAAGCAGTTCTCCATCGACAACTACATCTGGCTGACCGAGGATGCGCTCTACACCAAGGCCTATATGTCCAGCCTCTGGATCGCCGGTGTCTCGACCTTCCTGACGCTGCTGATCGCCTATCCCGTCGCTTACGGCATGGCGCAGGCCCCCAACACCATCCGCCCAACACTGTTGATGCTGGTCATCCTGCCATTCTGGACAAGCTTCCTGATCCGCGTCTATGCCTGGATCGCGATCCTGAAGCCGGAAGGCCTGCTCAATCAGCTGCTTTTGACGCTCGGCGTGATCGATCAGCCGTTGATCATCCTCAATACCAATTGGGCGATCTATATCGGTATCGTCTATTCCTATCTGCCGTTCATGGTACTGCCGATCTATTCGTCGCTGGAAAAAATGGATCACAGCCTGACGGAGGCGGCACAGGATCTCGGCTGCACGCCGATCCGGGCGTTTTGGCGCGTCACATTCCCGCTCTCCATGCCCGGTGTCATCGCCGGCTGCATGCTGGTGTTCATCCCGGCTGTCGGCGAGTTCGTTATCCCGGACCTGCTTGGCGGCTCCGAGACCCTGATGATCGGCAAGACACTCTGGAACGAGTTCAACGCCAATCGTGACTGGCCTGTATCCGCAGCGGTGGCGACCATCCTTCTGCTCATTCTCGTGGTGCCGATCATGTTCTTCCAGCATGCGCAGGCCAAAGCCGACGGCGAGGGGAAATAGTCATGCAGCGCTGGTCTCGTTTCAACATCGCCTCCATCGTTCTCGGTTTTGCGTTTCTTTACCTGCCGATCGTGCTTCTGGTGGTCTTCTCGTTCAACGAATCCAAGCTCGTCACCGTCTGGGCGGGCTTCTCGACCAAATGGTATGTCCAGCTATTCCACAATCAGGCGCTTCTCGATGCCGCCTGGGTGACGGTCCGTGTCGGCCTGATCTCGGCGACGGTGGCAACGGTCCTCGGCACGCTGGCAGCGCTCGCGATGACGCGGTACACCCGTTTTCGCGGCCGCATGCTGTTTTCGGGCATGATCTATGCGCCGCTGGTCATGCCGGAAGTCATCACCGGCCTGTCGCTGCTGCTGCTGTTCGTTGCCATCGGCTTTGATCGCGGCTTCTGGACGCTGACTTTGGCGCATATCACCTTCACCATGTGTTTCGTTGCGGTGGTGGTTCAGTCTCGCCTGCTCAGCTTCGATCGTTCGATCGAAGAGGCCGCGATGGATTTGGGGGCTACGCCGGTTGCCACTTTCATGCAGGTGACGTTGCCGGTGATCGCACCGGCCGTGTTCTCCGGTTGGGTTCTCGCCTTCACGCTATCGCTGGACGACCTAGTGATCTCCAGCTTCACCTCCGGCCCTGGCGCCACGACACTACCGATGCGGATTTACAGTCAGGTCCGGTTGGGCGTAACGCCTGAGATCAACGCTGTCTGCACCATCCTGATCGGCATCGTCGCCATCGGCGTGCTGATCGCCTCGGTGGTGTCGCGCCGCCGGGAAATTCAGCGCGTCAAGGACGAGCAGGCCGCTTTCGCTCACTGATCCGAATGGAAGGGGGCGGGCGCGTCAGTCGCGCTCGCGTTCTCTTTCGCGCGGGGGCAAGAAAACGTAAGTCAGCAGCCAGATCGGCAGCACGATCATCGAGCCCAGCATGATGTTGGGCAGTGCCCAGTTGGTGAAGCGCATTAGGTGAGCCCACAACACATCCGGTGTCAGCCCGGCTTGCTCGAGAATCTGCACCGACGATATGTTGAAGATCGACAGTCCGGCACCCGTCAGGAGCGATGCCGGCGCGATCTTGAGCAGGGCGGCAAGGAAACGGAGCACCGGCACATCTCCTGTGGGCTGATTCGCCTGCTTATCTTAGAATGCCCTGCGGCAAAGTCGATCTGGTCCGCCTATGGCTGGGTCGTCCGCGCGGGCAGGAGGGAAATGACCGGATTGGGCCAGGACCCGTCGGCGAAGAAGCGTAGAACAGGTATTGCGGTATCGTCAGACCGGATGGCGCCGGCAAGCGCCAGTTTACCCTTCGTGAACGGAACGGTGCCGGCAAGAGACACTGTCTTTCCTTCACCCGTGATATCCGCCGTGGTCAGTTCGATAGCGCCATTGCGAAAGGTCGCGGCGATCTCCGCTCTGGTGAAGGCGAACGAACCATTGGTGGCGTGGCTGACGTTGAAAGCTTGGCCCAGCGTTGCCAGCCGCTCGAATTCCGGCAGGTCGAAATTCACCACGGTGCCGTTGTTTGCCGCGTAGCGAAATACTCCGGAAACGCCGTCCACCGTCATTTTCGACAGGGGTTCGGCGGTCGAGAGGTCTGCGCTTAGTATACCCCGGCCAAGCGGCAACGGTCCTTCGAGACCAAGACTTTCTGCCACGGGCGCGAGATCTGCATTCTTCAGCGCAAGCTGCAAATGGCCGCCTTCAGCACCGTCATTGGTAAGCGTGATACGGCCGCTGACTGAGCCATTGGCAAATGTGCCGTCACCGATATCGAAGGAGGCACGGCCGTTTTCCACCATGATGCCGGCGGCGACATCCGTCAGCGCGGCGGTACCATAACTGATCTCCTGTGCCGACAGCCGCAGATCGAGACTGATCTGCTTGAGCAAGGCCATTTCCTGCTCGTTCGCGGTGCTGTCTACCGGGCGAAGCGGGAAAACCGATGACAGAAGCGGCGTCAGGTCCAGCCGGTCGAATGCGAGCGTGCCATCGATGCGCGGACCACGTGCCTGACCCCAAGCCATGCCAAGGACACCGGTCGCATTGGCATCGTCCAGCGATAGCGAAAGGTTGTCCATTTTCAAGCTCTGAGCGGACATTGTCATGCTGGTGTCGATGCTGACAGACCCGGCCGTTGCGGGCGGTAGCGGATCGCCTTTGAACCATGCCTGCATGGCGCCGACCGATTTTACCTTGAGCTGAAGCTGGCCGGTGGCGAAGGGATGGTTTGAAGCGTTGCCGTTGCCATCGAAACTGAAAGTCAGCGGTGAGGAATTGAACGATGTCTTGATTGTGCTGGTCTGGCCAGACAGCAGCATCAGCGGCTCATCGCAGGTGATCGTCCATTGAACCTTTTCACCGTTCATGAGAGCCGAAAGGTCTGCACTCATTCGTGTGGTTGGGGTCCGCCATTGCACGGAGCCCGATATGGCGCTGACGCGATGCGTGCTAGAGGTGAGGCGGTCGGTCAATTCGAGCGTGCCGTTGACGACTTCTATATCGCCAATCGGTGTATCGCTCGCGGGGGATGGCGTCTTGCCGGAAGCATCGGCGATGGCATCTGCCATCCAGCCGGAGCGCCGCCAGTTGAACGTCCCGTCAAGCCGGCGCTCCACCTTGAAAACTGGATTGATCAGATGGAAGTCGTAGAAGACCGGCGTGCCGCTCAGCGCCGCGAGGATATCGAAATCCGCCGCAATGGCGTCAGCCTTCGCCAAGAGTTCCGGTGCGGCGGCATCGCCGCCTTCGAAGGTGACGTTGCGCAACGTTAAGACCGGGTGCGGCCAGAAGCTGATCTGCGGATCGCCGGCAATATTTGCCCGCGCGCCGGTCCACGACGACAGCACGTTCTCCATGTTCGTCTTGACGCTGCTCGTCGAAACGAAGAGCGGCAAGGCGATTTTGAACAGGGCAGTAAGAATGACCGCGCCGACAAGAAGCCATGCGACGGTGCGCGACAGAAAAAATGCCTGCCATCCGTTTTTTCTGCTGGCGATGGTGAAGAATTGCCTCATGGGCGTCCGGGGCACTTTCAATCGGTTGAAGGCCTCTGGATAGGCTTTCATCGCTCATAAATCAAACTGTTGACACGCGAAATGTCGCAACTGCCACAGCCATCATTTGTACGGCCTGTTTATCTTGCGTCGCAGCATGATATAGAGGCTGGCTTGGGAAGCGGAGGAAAATATGCAGTCAGATCGGCCCCTTTGGATACCATCAGCAGAATTCATCGAGCAGACACCGATGAAGGCGTTTATCGACTGGTGCGGACAACGTTTCTCGAAGACCTTTGCAGACTATGATGCGTTCCATGACTGGTCGATCACCGAGCGCACCGATTTTTGGACAGGGGTCTGGGATCATTGCGGCGTTATTGGCAATAAGGGCGAACGCGCACTGATCCACGGCGATGTGATGCTGGACGCGCGTTTCTTCCCCGATGCCACGCTTAATTTCGCCGAAAACCTGCTGCGCCATACCGGCAGCGGCGACGCGTTGGTTTTCCGGGGCGAGGACAAGGTGCAGTCGCGCATGTCCTGGGACGCGTTGCGGGCTCTGGTCTCAAAACTGCAGCAGGCGTTGAAGGCCGAGGGTATAGGCAAGGGCGACCGCGTCGCGGCGATGATGCCGAATATGCCGGAAACTATCGCATTGATGCTGGCCACCGCTTCCATCGGCGCCATCTGGTCGTCCTGTTCTCCGGATTTCGGTGAGCAGGGCGTGCTCGATCGGTTTGGCCAGATCGAGCCCAAATTGTTCATCGCCTGCGACGGCTACTGGTATGCCGACAAACGTCAGGACGTGTCCGCGAAGGTTCAGGCGGTCACAAAAAAGCTGGGCGTGCCCACCTTGATCATTCCCTATGCCGGCGATGCGGAAGCCCTTGCGGCATCGCTCGATAACGGCAGGACGCTTTCCGATTTCATCGCGCCCTTCACTGCGAAGACGCTTGAGTTCATCGCGCTGCCGTTCGCGCACCCGCTCTATATCCTGTTTTCGTCCGGCACCACCGGCGTTCCGAAGTGTATTGTCCACTCCGCGGGCGGCACACTGTTGCAGCACCTGAAGGAGCATCGCTTCCATTGCGGGCTGCGGGAGGGCGAGAAGCTTTTCTATTTCACCACCTGCGGCTGGATGATGTGGAACTGGCTGGTCTCTGGCCTGGCATTCGGTGCAACGCTCTGCCTGTTCGACGGTTCGCCGTTCCATCCAGATGGCAATGTGCTGTTCGACTACGCCCGCGACGAACAGTTCGCCATCTTCGGCACCTCTGCAAAATATATCGATGCCGTGCGCAAGGGCGGCTTCACGCCGGTCTCCACGCATGATCTCTCGGCATTGCGACTGATGACCTCGACCGGTTCGCCGCTGTCGCCCGAAGGCTTTTCCTTCGTCTATGAAGGCATCAAGCCGGACGTCCAGCTGGCCTCGATTTCCGGCGGTACCGATATCGTCTCCTGCTTCGTGCTCGGCAATCCGCTGAAGCCGGTCTGGCGCGGCGAAATCCAGGGGCCGGGGCTCGGCCTTGCCATGGATGTCTGGAACGACGACGGAAAGCCGGTGCGCCAGGAGAAGGGCGAACTCGTCTGCACCAAGGCGTTTCCTTCCATGCCGGTGATGTTCTGGAACGACCCGGAAGGCGCCAAATACAAGGCGGCCTATTTCGAGCGTTTCGACAATATCTGGTGCCACGGCGATTTTGCCGAATGGACCGTGCATGGCGGCATCGTCATTCACGGCCGCTCGGATGCCACGCTTAACCCCGGCGGGGTTCGTATTGGCACGGCGGAAATCTACAATCAGGTCGAGCAGATGGACGAGGTGGCAGAAGCCATCTGCATCGGCCAGGACTGGGATGATGATGTTCGCGTCGTCCTGTTCGTCCGGCTGGCAGCAGGGATCGTTTTGACCGATGATCTGGTCAAGGCAATCAAGGCGAGGATCCGCAGCGGCGCATCTCCGCGCCACGTGCCTGCCAAGATCATCGCCGTCACCGATATCCCACGCACGAAATCCGGCAAGATCGTTGAGCTTGCAGTGCGCGAAGTGGTGCATGGCCGGCCGGTCAAGAACAAGGAAGCGCTCGCCAATCCGGAAGCGCTTGACCTCTACGCAAACCTTGCCGAGCTTGGAAACTGAGTGCGTCCTGTTAACGATTTGGAGCTCGCCGAATTAACCAAAGCTTAGGTCTTACGTGCCGATAGCTAAAATTGGTGTGTTTCGTAGAAAGGTTTTGTTTACGAATGGCAGCGCATGGTGATCTCAACTTGAGGCCACCCAATGTGGGGTTGGCTTTGGCAGAGATGCCGGCGCAGACATGATGTCATTACCTCTCGAGCACCTGTTTTAGCATTTAACTTATCGAGGCAGCTTCCCAGCTGCCTCTTTTTTTGTCTGCTGTTTGGAGCGCAAGATGCGGCGTCTTACTGGTGATCCTTGAGCGTTTTCTGCAAGGCGTCCTGTATGAGGCGTGTGAGTTCCGCATGGATATCTGCGCGCGACCGGCTGCCGCTATCCGAGCAGATCGGATCGACTTCTCCGAACGTTTTTAGGAGTTCGGCGCCGCCTTGTTTGCATTCCGGCAGGAAGCTGAAGTGATCGGCATCGGTCACGGTGGCATATGATCCCTTTGGCGAGAGCGCCGCCAGCCGGTCGGCGATCACTGCTTCGGGGATCGTGCCGGTGCTGCCGAGATTGATGAAGCTCATCGGGATCGCGATCTCTTTCAGGCTCTCCGCTTCAAAGGCCTGCGCCAGGCCTGGATCGACGAGAACGGCGGACCGTATGCGGCGATCGAGGTTCGATTGTTCGAAGCGTACCTTGTCGAGAGTGCGCAGATCGACTTTATCGACCTTCACCGGTTCGTCGTTGATGTAACCTTTGCCGCCTGCAAACCAGGCGCAATCCCATTTCGTGTAGGTGTCGCAGTAGCGCGCAAAAGCCTCAAGATTGGCCCGCGCACCGGCGATCTCCATAGCGGCGGCACCGCCAAGCGAGAAGCCGACAACCCCGATACGGTTAGCATCGATGACGCTCTTCCAGTCCGGTTTGGCCGTCAGCGCGTCGATCACTGCCGATAGATCCTGTGTGCGCTCCCACAGCTTCGGTGTGTCGGCCGGGGTCGAGTCGCCGCTGGTCGTGCCGGGATGATTGGGACCGGCAACGACAAAGCCGGCTTTGGCGAGTTCGGTTGCAAGCCAGGTCATGCCTTCAATGCGTCCGCCCGAGCCATGCGACATCAACACCAGCGGAAAAGGCCCTTTGATCATGGGCGCGTTGTGAAAGGCTGATGAGCCCTTGAAGATCTTGTTGTCACCAACGAGAACAGGCTCGCCACCTGCCTCGGCGGGATACCATACGGTGACGGCGAGATCGCGCGCGCGTTCCGGCGCGGGAACGCTGATTTCGCGCAGCACACCGACCTCGGCAGCCAGGCAGGGAACAGCGAAAGTGACCGGAATGACGACGGAGCAGAAAAGATGAAAAAGGTTCATGAGGGGCTCACTTGGTTTGGAGGAACCCGAAAAACATCGCAGCTCCATCGCGCCACCGCTTCCTCGATCGCGATTCAGGTCGTCCCGAATCGCGATATGAGCGACCATCGGCCGATTGATCGCCACTTAAAGGACACGCCTTGATCTTCGTGCCGCTGCCATTTGTCGTCGCATTGCTGCTTCTGATCCTGCTCGCTGTCATGCTGCGGGGTTCAGAGCCCTCGAAAGGCAATCGGCCATTCCTCGCTCTGGTTGGTGCGTGTGCGCTGCAGTCGATTGTCGTCGGGTTGCGATGGGGCTACGAGGTTGAGGAGTTGCGCTACGTACTACCCGTTCTGGCAAGCTGCCTGCCTCCGCTGGTCTGGGCAAGCTTTCGTAGCCTGATCCATCAGGAGGGCGGTGCCGGCATCAGCTGGCTTCATGCCGCCCCGCCGCTTGTCATCGTCGCATTGTTAGCGATTGCTCCCGCATTGATCGATGTCGCCTTGTTCGGGCTGTTCGTCGGATACGCGCTTGCGCTCCTGGATCTTGCCCGCAACGGCACCGATGCGTTGGACGAGGCACGTCTCGAAGGCGCCGTGGCAGCGCATCGCGCGCTGTTTCTCGCCGCCGCATCCCTTTGCCTGTCGGCGCTGTTCGACCTGACGATCCTTCTGGATTTTGCATGGGGCAAGGGAGAGAATGCCGCCCTGATCGTCGGTAATGCGAACCTTTTCGGCCTGTTTTTATTCGGTGTAACTGCTCTCGTCGCCGCCCGCGAGCGGGCAGGTCCTGTGCCTGTCTCGAACGTCGATCATCTTGCGTCTCAGGCCGTGCAAGATCGCGACATCCTTGACCGGATCGATCGTTTGCTAACCGAACAGAAATTGTCGCGTGATGAAAATTTGACATTGTCGCGGCTGGCGCGGCGTGCGGGCGTACCCGCCCGGCAGATATCCGGTGCCGTCAACCGGCTCGCGGGCAAGAACGTCTCGCAGTACATCAATGATTTTCGAATTGCCGAAGCCTGCCGGCTGCTGCGCGAGACCGACATGTCCGTGACATCAGCCATGTTCGAATGCGGCTTTCAGACCAAATCGAACTTCAACCGCGAGTTCCGGCGGGTAACATCCCTCAGCCCTGCCTCCTGGCGCGAGCAAAACCGGATGCTTGACGCTTCGCTATCTGGGAGCGCCTAGTTCGCCAGCACCCTTTGCGACGGGAAGGAAATCTCCACCAGCGTGCCTTCGTTGGGGGCCGAGTTGATCGAGAAGTGGGCCCGGTTGGCCTCCGCCATCGCCTTGGTCAGCGGCAGGCCAAGGCCGGTGCCGTCGCCGCGCTTACGCGCGCCGGTCGTCACCTGACGAAATGGCTTCATTGCCTGCTCCAGTTCGGTGCGGGTCATGCCGACGCCGGTATCGCGGATGCGCAGGATAACGCTGCCATTGGCCTCATAGGCTGTTGAAACAACGATCTGGCCGCCGGATGGGGTAAAGCGGATGGCGTTGGACAGGATGTTCAGCGCGATCTGCTTGATCGACCGGTTGTCGGCAACCACGTTCGGCACAGAACCGGACAGCGAAGTACGGATGATCACGCGTTGGCTGTTGGCCTGCGGCTGCACCAGAGAGACAGCTTCGGACACCGCGTCGTTGATCTCGACGGCGGTGAATTCCAGATCCATCTCGCCGGCCTCGATTTTCGAAATGTCGAGCAAATCGTTGACGATATCGAGCACATGGCGGCCGGAGCGGCCGATATCCCCGGCATATTCGACATAGCGGGGATTGCCGATCGGACCGAAATGCTCGCTCGCCATCATGTCGGAAAAGCCGATGATCGCGTTGAGCGGCGTGCGGATTTCGTGGCTGACGCGGGCAAGGAAATCGCTCTTGTGGGCATTTGCCGTCTCGGCGGCCCGCTTGGCGTTGCGCAGTTCCTCTTCCGTCCGCTTCCACTGGGTAATGTCGCGGATAACGGCGCAGAACCCGTTGGAGGAGGAGAGGCGGCCCATGGTCATGAACAGCGGAATAAAGCCGCCGGATGCCTCGCGGCCGATCACTTCGCGGCCATCGTTGAGCACGCTGGCTACACCATGGCCGGAAAGGCCCGCGAGATAGTCGAGAACGGCCTTCTGGCTTTCGTGGGCAAACAGCATGGCGAACGGCTTGCCGCGGATTTCACCGTCATCATAGTTGAACAGGGCGCTTGCCGAGCGGTTGACCGAGCGGATCTCACCCTCGGCACCAACGACGACGACGCCGTCCGTTGCCGTCTCGAGAATGGAATGCAGTTCCTCCGCCTCCATGCGCAGTGCATGGACTTCCGGTGCTTCCGCCGGTTCTGCGGCGGCATCCAACTGCTGGATGTCTGCTGCGACAGGTGCAGGCGCTGTCTGCGTAGCCGAAAGCGCCATCATCAGCGCGTTCGTGTCTTCCCAGCGGATCGACTGAAGCCGCGCCGAGACCGGCACGAGTTGGCCATCGTTACGGATCAGCATTATCGTGCCATCCGGCAGGTCGAACAGATCATCCTCATCCCCGGCGAAAAGGGCATCGATCCCACCTTCCTCGCGCAGTTGGTCCAGGTCGGAATAGCCAGTCAGCGCCAGAAATTCGGAATTGGCGTGAAACAGGTCGTCACCGCTGTGGACCAGAAGAGCGAGCGGAAGATTGTCGAGGAATTCCGGTGTCAGGCTGCTGTTGCCGCTGGTGCGGGCCGGAACGATCGGGGCGGGCGCCTCGGGCAAACCGGTTTCGACGATTGGCGCTGCTTCTTCAGCGATGTCGGTGCGATCATCGACGCTGATGGCCTCGGTTTTCGGCGAGAGATCATCCTGGATCAAATTTTGAGTCGCGGACTCGTCCGCAACAGGCACGGTTTCATTCGGACGGTTGTCGACACTCTCACCGAGTTGACGGGCAATCTCGCGAAAGGCGGCCTGTTCACTGCGGCTCAGGGGTTCGGTACCCGGACGATGACTGTCGAGCTGGACGATTTTGTCGGATGAGCGGCGCCCGAAAGGCTGGACCAGTTTCAGCGCCGGACGCTCGCCGCGGAAGGGGTCTTCCTCTTCATCGACCACGGGCGCTTCGTTGCTGGGCTCGGCAGGCCGTTCGCTGTCACCTTGCTCAGGCGGCGTCAGTTCAGATGCAAACTCCGCGCTATCATCAGGTTCGCTCGGAGCTTCGCTATGCTCCACCGATGTGGCATCTTCCTGCGTCGTGTCATACGGGGCAGTCTCTTCAGCGACCACGTCTTGACCGGCCGTCAACAGATCCTCAACCGTGCCATCCAGCCCGTCCGCAACAGCTTCCTCACTGGCTTCCTGAACGCCAAACGTCAGTCCCATCGACTGTGCATCGTCGATCGTATCGGCCACGCGCACGATGCCGAAACCACGAAATCCATCGAATTCACGGTTGCGCGAATAGGTCGGAAGGGCGGCGAGATCGACCGGAACCTGAAGGGCCGTGCCTTCGACCGGCCAGTAGATCGTCTTGCCCGACCACGTGTCGCGCCGCTTCAAGAGCTCGCTGATCGTATTGCCGGGGTCGAGGTGATAGCGGTCCGCCAGATCGCTAAAGCTCTGGCCGGTAATATTGGCGGAATTCGGCCCGACCGCTGCCGCGAATTCCTCGGAAATCTCGCTGAACCGCCCATCCGAATCGATCTTCCAGACAAACCGCACGGCACGGCTGTTCGGGTTGAAGACGAAACCCTGGACAGGCTCTGCTGCGCTGGTGTCGTCGGCAGGCGTTTCCTCTGACGTGATATCGGCTGGACCGGCGGCGACATCGTCATCGGCTGCTACGTCATCTGCGGCAGTGTCCGCAGGCGCGGTGCCCTCAACCTCGGCCACAACTGTCTCATCCAGCGCAACACTGCCTTGAACGGGCTCTTCCCGAGCTTCGATGGATTCGACTGGCACTGTTTCGCCGGCCTCAATCTCGTTGGCCACCGGTTCATCTGTTCCCGGCAGAACGGCAGTTTCCTCGGAGACGTCGGCGTCTGCAGTCTCATCCGGATCAGCGACATCCGAAGCGATGTGGTCCGGCCGCGGATCAGAGGGCAGGTCCAGATGCGGAGCTGCTTCCTCGGTCACAGGGTCAACTGGAGCCGCCGGCTCTTCCGCGGAAGGCTGTTCCGTCTCTGCTGCGAAAACACTGTCAGCATCATCGGCGTCGATGAAAGCATCGTCTTCCGGCGCGATTTCCTCGATCTGCTCGATCTCGTCGATGACATCGGCGGGCAGGAGCGCGGGCGACAGAAGAGGCGCGGCCGCTGGGCTTGGACCCTGTTCGGCGACGGTTGGCACGCTGTTGGTGTCCGCGATCTCCTCAAAATCCGTTCCCGGATCGAGGTTGCCGAGGATGGTTTCGACTGCGAAAAGCAGATGCAGGGCGGGACGTTCCGAGAGCTTGCCGATGGCGGCCGGTAGGTGGCCCTTGCCTGTCGGGATCGGCCGCTTGAGCAACCAGTCGCTGTCGCGGGTGACGGCGGTTACCAAAGAGCGGCAGGTCTGCGGTGTCATCGCCAGCGCCTTGAAACCGGGCGAGGCGGCAAGAACGGCGCCATCGCCATCGAGAACGGCCATATGTGTGTCAGGGTCGTCGAAGCCGGAGATCATCCGTGCTGCGCGATCCTGAATGGCAAGCGGCTTGCCGCTGCGGGGAGCTGCAAAGAGGATGGCTGTTTCACCCGGCCGCACGGAGATCATCTCGACCGAGGCTCTGACAGAAGCCCGCTGGAAACCCGAGGCAATCCGCATCAGGAACGACCGGCTATCGCCGCTGCGCTTCAATTGCCGGGCGGCGGCCTCCATCTGGCGATAGGCGGCATCATTGCGGTTGGCGCCGCTATCGATGAAATCGTAGATCGACGGCAGGCCGAACAGGAACGCGCCTTCGCCATTCGACCACAGCACCTGGCTCATGTCGGGCGAAAACAAGACGGCTGCATCGCCCTTGGCAAAATGCTCCCGCACCCGTTCATGAACGGCGATGTCGATAAAGGGATACGATTTTGCGGGCATCGGTTGACCTGGTTTGCGCAACCGTCACAAGGACGGGATTGTTAACAGTCTATTAATAGCCTCCGGGGCGGCAGGGGTCCAGCTTGCTGACCATGGCGCACAAGCCTTTCACGGCGCAAGGTTAATGTCGGTGATTTTAATGAATGCTGCACTGCACAAATATATTGCAATGCACAACTAAATCGCCTATATAGACATCATCACACAAGGGTGCCTCATGAGAGGGCCCAAAACCAAGGAGCGCAGATCATGGCTACCAAGAAAACCGACGACGTCTTTTCGCTTGCCTCGTTCGACCCGGCAAAGGTCACCGAAACTTTCCGCGATTTCGCTGAAAAGGGTGCTGCCCAGTCCAAGGAAGCCTATTCCAAGATGAAGACCGCCGCCGAAGACGCGACGAAGACCGTTGAAGCGACATTCGAAAGCGCGCAGTCCGGTACCGTCGAACTTGGCCTCAAGGCGATCGACGCCCTGCGCACCAATGCCGAAAACTCGCTGTCGCACATGGAAGCGCTGCTCGGCGTCAAGTCGGTTTCGGAACTGTTCGAACTGCAGACCGCCTTCATCCGCAAGCAGGCCGAGCTTGCCATGGAACAGGCAAAGTCGATGCAGGAAGCCACCCGCAAGGTTGCCGAAACCGTGACCAAGCCTGGCAAGGATGCCGCCGAGAAGGCCGTATCGAGCTTCAAGAAGAACTGATTTTTGCAGGCGCTGGCTTTGCCAGCGCAGCATGACAAAAAGAACCGGGTGATTTTTTACCCGGTTTTTTCACATCTACGGGCAAGTTATGGCTTGCAAAAAATCCGGACTGCCCGTATTTGACCCGTCAGCGGCACATGATAATGTCTGTGCGTTGCTGTGTTGTGCGGTTGTAGCTCAGTTGGTTAGAGCGCAGGTTTGTGGATCCTGAGGTCGGTGGTTCGATTCCACCCAACCGTACCATTCCTTCCCCAGTCAAATATATGACGATATAGCTTTTTTGCCGTTCTTGGCTTGGCGCATCGAAATTTCGGCAATTTTTTGGGTACTCCGTATCCCTGCCACTTGCAGCCCGGCCCCTCCCTGTATTTTGATGATCCGGAGCAGTCTCCACCTATGGAGAGCTGTCAACAAATGGCTTGTTCTGAATCGCGAGCGATTCACGCCATCGAAAATGATAGAACGGGGCGCAAATGGCTGATGATGTTCCCGAAATCATGACGCTCAGCAGCACAGCTGTTTATCAGAACCGCTGGATGAAGGTCCGCGAGGATATTGTCGAGCGACAGGATGGCTCGCAGGGCGTCTACGGGGTTGTCGAGAAGAATGATTTCTCCCTCATTGTACCCATCGATGCAGCGGGCACTGTCTATCTGGTCGAACAGTTTCGCTATCCGGTCGGAAAGCGCTTCTGGGAACTCCCGCAGGGTTCTTGGGAGGAGCAGGAGGGTGTCGATCCCCTGGAACTGGCTCATGGCGAGCTACAGGAGGAAACGGGTCTTGTAGCCGATGACATGACCTATGTCGGTCAGCTCTTGAAGCGTACGGATATTCGACGCAGAGATGCCATATTTTCCTCGCCCGCGGTCTGCGCCCGATATCGACGAACCTTGACCCTGAAGAACAAGGGCTGATCAGTCGGGGCTCTGCGATTGAGACGGTCATTGACTGGATTGTGCGCGGCGAAATCAAGGATGCTGCCACGGTGGCAGCATTCGGGCTTCTGCGCTTCAAAGGGCTGCTTTGAAGAAACCTTCGCTGATCCAAATCGATTCAGCCGACACCGCAGAAGTTGCACAAACGCCGCACCATCGCGTTTTCTTATCCCGAGTGCGTCGAGGGTCTCCACCTTGCGTGGATCATTTGCTAGCTTGATAGTCGAAGAGCGTTGGCGCATCGAGGTTGCAGTTTGCCTAAGTAAAGACCGGTCTCAATCCAGTTTCACCCGCATTGCCGGATAGCGAGATGCTGTCTGCGTGCAAACATGTTCATCGGGTGGTGGCAAGAGACCGGTTTGGCATTGTTGAAATGTGCCATGTGCAGCTCCGCTCTCTTCGTTCGTCAGCCGCCCGAAACATCGCCACACCGCGCCCCCATGGGTTTTCTCCTGCACCATCTTGGTGGACTTCCGAACGGAAGACCAAGACGATATGTGCAATACACTCCGGGTCCGGTGGACCATTATTCCCCAGCAATCCCCTCAACCCTGGATCGCCTGCAGCGGATGCGGTGGTCCGAGAGCCTTCCAATGCAGCGGCAAGATCCGGTTGAACGCCAATGGCCGGAAACTCGATGCGTGGCTCATTTACAAATGCGCGAGCTGCGAGAAGACATGGAACCGGCCGATCTTCGAGCGCCGGGCTGTCCGCGGCATCGATCCCGCCGTGCTGGAAGCGCTGCAGTCCAACGATCCGCATTGGATCCGGGCCGAATCCTTCAACCTCGAAGCTTTGAAGCGCAAGTCGCAGCGCGTCGATGAATTCAGCGCGTTCGAAATCGGCAAGGAGCTGCTGCATGACCCGCCAAACTGGACGAAACTGGACATCGAACTGCGCGTTCCGTTTGCCATCAGCATGCGCCTTGACCGCCTGCTGGCGTCAGAGCTGAAAATCTCGCGTTCCCGGTTGCAAGCGCTCAACGACCGAGGTGCCCTTCAGGTTGGTGCGGACCGTGATGGCGCTCTGCGGCGGCGCGTCAGGAATGGTGCGCATGTCCTGTTCGATCTCACGGCAGAGACTGACCGGGAGCCATCGTGGAAACTGGCAGCCATCCGTCATCTGTCGTAACCGGCAGGGAGACGGGCAACAACGGCCCAAATTTCCGGGTCTTTGTGGTCCGTCTCCCCGGGGGCTGTCGAAATTCGGTGCGTTTGATGGCTTGCTTTTCAGCCGGACATTGAATCCGACCCCACCTGCTGCGGCGGCTCCGGGTTTTCGTCGGGATTGGGCAAGGGTTCCTCGTCCGGCAGCCGGTCGGGCTCCGGCTCCTGGACGGGGACTGTTTGCTTGATTGGCGGGCCGGGGATGGGGTCGGCGGGAAGCGTCATTGTTGTCTCCTTTGCTGGAAGATGCTGGAAGACCAACGCGATGACGCCGTTCTGGTTCCCGTAAAAGGTTCCCGGGGTCGCCCCCTCATATCTTGGCGCGCGCCGTAAACTTCGTGTTAACCTCGTCCTGTGTCCTTTCCGGCCATCTTTCCGTAAATTAGGATTCTATTGACCCTTCGCCGATTAGGTTCCGGCTGTTCGATGTAGAACCGGCACGCATGATGCGCCGCTGAAAATGACGATGGGGTTGGTGGCACATGACGTGCGGAAAATATCTGGCTATACCGGCCGGGGCACTCGGCTTGTCTCTTATTTTGCTACCGATGAGTCTCCAGGCGCAGCTCATGCTCAGCTTTGCTGTTCTGGGCATCATGTTCATCGGGATGACGCGTCCCGACAACAGCACCTTCCGCGTGATCACGCTCGTTTTTGCCGGCATCATTGCTCTGCGCTACGGTTTCTGGCGCACGACCGAGACGCTGCCTGACATTACCGAGCCGCTCAATTTCATTCCGGGTTTCCTGCTGTATCTCGCCGAGATGTATTGCCTTGCGATGCTGGCGATCAGCTTCTTCATGGTCATCGACCCCATCAAGCGGAAGACGCCGGACATGGGGGCTACAGCCGATCTGCCGACGGTGGACGTCTTCATTCCGAGCTACAATGAAGACGCAGAACTGCTGGCTGTGACGCTGGCCGCAGCCAAGTCGATGGCCTATCCGAAGGACAAGCTGAACATCTATCTGCTCGATGATGGCGGCACGGATGCCAAGCGCAACCACAAGAACCCGCATGTCTCGGTCGCAGCCATCCGCCGCCATGAGCAGCTGAAGGCACTGTGCGCTGCCATGGGCGTGCACTATCACACCCGCAAGCAGAACGACCACGCCAAGGCCGGCAATCTTAATGATGGGCTGAAGGTTTCCAAGGGCGAACTGGTCGTCGTGTTCGATGCCGACCACGCACCGGTGCGCGACTTCCTGCGCGAGACGGTCGGCTTCTTCAAGGATGACGAAAAACTCTTCCTCGTCCAGACGCCGCACTATTTCCTCAATCCGGATCCGCTGGAAAAGAACCTTCAGACCTTTGCCCGCATGCCGTCGGAAAACGAGATGTTCTATTCGATCCTGCAGCGCGGGCTCGACAAGTGGAATGCGTCGTTCTTTTGCGGCTCGGCTGCCGTGTTGCGCCGCTCGGCCCTGATGACGACAGACGGTTTTTCCGGCCAGTCGATCACTGAGGATTGCGAAACGGCGCTGTCGCTGCATTGTCAGGGCTGGCACTCGGTCTATGTCGATAAGCCTTTGATCGCCGGCCTGCAGCCGGAGACTTTTGTCTCGTTCATCGGCCAGCGCGCCCGCTGGTGCCAGGGCATGCTGCAGATCCTCATTCTCAAGCGGCCGTTCCTGGCCAAGGGCCTCTCGATCCCTCAGCGCATCTGCTACGCCGGCATCAACATGTTCTGGCTGTTCCCGCTGTCGCGGCTGGCCTTCATGTTCTCGCCGCTGCTCTACATTTTCTTCTCGCTGGAAATCTACAAGGCCAACATCCTCGAGTTCGCCTCTTACGCTGTTACCTATCTGATCAGCTCGTTCGCCATGCAGAGCTACCTCTATGGCCGTGTCCGCTGGCCGTGGATTTCCGAGCTTTATGAATATGTCCAGGCCGTCTTCCTGTTCGGCAGCATCGTCAGCGTCGTGCGCAATCCGCGCAAGCCGACCTTCAATGTGACCGCCAAGGGCCAGACGCTGGACAAGAGCAAGCTGTCGCCGCTGGCAACGCCATACTTCGTCATCTTCTTCCTGCTGCTCGCCGCCGCTCTCTATTCGGGATACCGCGTGCTGACCGAGCCGGTCGCCAGCGAACTGCTGTTGATCGTCGCCATGTGGAACCTGATCAATCTCGGTCTCGCCGGTGCAGCCCTCGGCGCCATCGCCGAGCGCCGCGAACTGCGCCGCAATCAGCGTCTGCCGGTCAAACGCCATGCGCTGATGCATGTCGACGATGTCATCCACCATGTCATCGTTCAGGATGCCTCCAGCGGCGGCGTGTCGATCGAATTCGTCGACAAGGAACCGAAGCTTGACCTCATCAATCCGACGACCGCCAAGGTCGAAGTGCGGCGCGGTGGCCAGACGATCACCTTCAATGTGGTCTATCGTTCGCGGCGCATGCTCGACCAGACTGCGATCTGCGGCTTTGCCTATTCCGAGCGTACGCCGGAAACGGTGATGGCGATTGCCGAGCTGATGTATTCCGACCAGTCCGTGCTGCAGGATCGCCTCGAGCGCCGCCAGACCCGGAAAAACTTTTTCTGGGGCACCAGCCGGTTTGCGCTCTGGAGTCTGACGGAATCGTTGCGGGCCATCCGCTACAGCGCGGGTTTGATCCGCGAGAGTGTCGTCCAGTCCTTCGAGGACGCGCCAATGGTGTTGAATGACAACAAGATCGCCCAGGTGCCTTTGCCTGTGAAAGCAGCCGAACATGCCCCGGTTCTCAAGGGAGAGCAGCTCTATGGCTAAGCTTTTTCGCACGCGGGCGGCCAGCCTGTCGCTCGCCCTCATCATGGCACAGACGCTGCCGCTGTCCGCGCAGAGCCTGCTGGATGCCGCACCGTCGGCCCTTCGCACGTTGCCTGGCGACAGCGAGAGCATTCTGTCGACCCGTCCGGCACCGGTTGAAGCCGTCGTCGCCAAGGTCAGCGGCCTGGTGCCGTTCGAACAGGCATTGCCTGTCTATCACCTGGCCGGCGAGGATGCCGTTGCACGGTTGAGTTTCAATCTCGCTGCCGATCAGGCGGCAGATGGCGGACAGCTGACACTTGCCTATCGCAATGCCGTCTCCGTCCTGCCGGACACATCCGTCATGGATATAGAGGTCAATGGCAAGGCGGCGGGAACATTCCGCATCGCCTCGCCAAACGGCTTCAAGAGCGAAGCGCTGCCGATCGGAGCCGATTTTCTGAAGCCTGGCCGCAATCAGGTGGTTCTCCGGGCTCGCCAGTTCCATCGCGTCGATTGCTCGCTGGAGGCGACCTATGAGCTGTGGAGCGAGCTCGATCCGTCGGCCAGCGGCTTTGCCGCCACCCGGCATCATGGCTTTCAATCCTTCGACGATCTGCTGACCGTTGTGCGCACTGACGCCAATGTTACCGATATCCGGCTGATCCTGCCACAGGCGGCGACCGCCGAAATGCTGAATGACGCAGCTCCGGCTCTGCAGACGCTGGCGCTGTTTCTGAACAGGGACGACGTCGCTATCACCGTTGGCGAAAAGCCTGGCACAGGTCCGGGTATCGATCTCTATGTCTCGACGGACAAGACGCGGGCGCAGGCGCGCGGCGCTGATGGACAGGCGGCAGCGCCTTACGGTCTTTCTGTGCGCAATGGCGGCAGCGATGGCCGCGCCGATGTCAGTTTGCGGGGGGCTACCCGCGCCGATATGAGCAGCCAGTTGCTGCAAGCCATTCAGGGACCGCTGAAGGGAAGCCTCGATAGCGGTGTCTTCTCCAACCGGTCGGGAACGATCATCGCCGATGCCTCGACGACCTACACGCTGGCCGATACCGGCTTTGAAAGCCGGGTCTTTTCCGGTCGCCTGTCGCGCACCGGTTTCAACATGGTCATGCCAGCGGATTTCTACCCGGCCGACTATGCGACGATTGGCCTGAAGCTGAGTGCCGCCACGTCGCCGGGCCTGAAGCGCACGGCGCAGTTTCTCGTGCGGGTCAACGACCGTGTCGTCACCAGTTACCCCTTCCGCAACAGTGCTGGCGAACAGTTCGACGGCAAGCTGATCGAGCTGCCGCTGCGGGCATTCCGTCCGGGCAACAACAAGGTCGAGCTTCTGGCTGAACTACCTGTCGAGGCCGACGAAACCTGTGCGCCTGAGGCACGCGCCGACGCCACGCCGCGGTTCATTCTCCTGAAGGACACCAAGATCGAGATCCCGGCGCTCGCCCGGATCGGCCGTCTTCCTGACATCGGTGCATTTGCCGGCACGGCCTATCCCTATGCCGACGGCAGGCCATTCGATATCTTTATCGAGCGTCCGGATGCGCAGTCTGCCGGTGCTGCCCTCACCATGCTGTCGCGCTTGGCGCTTGCTGCCCGCAATCCGTTGAACGCCGATATCCGGCTCGGCGCCGCCAATCCCTCCAGCGATCGCAATGCGCTGGTGATTACCACGCAGAATGCCTTCGCCGATCTTGGCGCGGCCGGCAAGGGTGGCTTCCCTACCGGTGCATTCCAGCCGATGGCCGCATCCGTTGCGGATGTTGATCCCATCAGGACGGCAACCATTGGCGGCAGCGTTTTCGCGGCCAGCCCGGCGCTGAACAATGACGAGGATTCAACCGCGTTGCTGGATGCGTTCCGCAAGTCGACCACGCGGCCTGAGGATACGCTGTCCTTCCCATCGAAAATGCACAGCTGGTTCTCAGGAGCGGGCGCGCGTTTCGGCAAATGGTTGAGCTACCAGGACGGTTCTGCTTCCACCCCTATGCTCAAGCCGGGACACTCGCTCCTGACCTTGACGCAGACCCCGTCGCCTTCCGGCAATGCGGTCTGGACTGTCGTCCATGCCGGATCGCCCGCCGATATCGCACTGGGCGTTCGCCGGCTTGTCGAACCGGCCGTCTGGCAGGGTCTGAATGGCGGTTCGGCGGAGATCGAGACTGCGAGCCTGGCCGTCAACACGATGCCGGCCGGATCGCATTTCATCGCCGGGATGACCGACGAGAGCCCCAGCAACCTGCGTCGCTTAGCGGCCGCATGGTTCTCGGATAATTTCCAGTTCTACGTTCTGCTCATCGTCGGGTTGATGGGCGTCTTCGCCGTGTGGCTCGGGCTTGCCATTCCGCGCAAGGGTGTGAGGTCGGATCAATGATCGTCTTGAAAAAACATTGGGTCGCTCTTCTGGCAGCATCGAGTCTCTTTTTGCCGGTAACGGCGTTCTCCGAGGATTCGGCAAAACTGCTGACGCAGGCGGCCGGTTCCTTCCGCATCATCGATGAGGCGATGACATCGGCCGCGGACGGGCAGATTGAACCTGTGGCAGCTGCTGGCATGGGGCAATCTGCAAGGACGTCGCAGGCGGCGGTGAACCAGCCCGATGACGTGGAGATGGCGGCACTCTATTATTATGCCGAGCAGAAACAGGACGGGCGCGTCGCCGCTGAGGCTGCACGTCTCAGGTTGAAATTCCCGCAATTCGAAATGCCGCAGGACCTCTACTTGCAGCAGGCGGCCCGCGGCGTCGATGAGACCGTGCTCTGGCAGCTCTATGATCGCAGCGACTTCACCGGCATCGACGCCGAGATCATCCGCCGCAAGAGCGAGGCGCCGGAATGGTCGCCGACAGCCGATTTCACGGAGAAGCTGGCACGCCGCAAACAGCGCGTGCTGATGACGGAAGCGGCAAAGGACAACAACTGGACGGATGTCATCCAGGCCGGCGCCAGCATCGATCCAACAACGGAAACAGAGGTGGATCTGCTTTGGACGCTGATCGACGCCTACTCGCAGGCGGGGATGAAACAGCCTTTGGCGGACGTTTACCGCGGTATCCTCCTGCGTGAAGGCGACAAGCGTCTGCCGGACGCGGTGCTGGTGACGACGCTGCAGAAGGCCATCGGGGATTTTCCGGCCGCAGAAGTCCAGACAGTGATGCAGAAACTCGCCGTGACACCGGCGATGCAGGCGGGCCTGCAGCCGGTGGCTTTCGATCTGATGCGCAAGACGGTCGCCGATTTCAACGCCGATGAGAAGCAGACAACACCTCTGTCCGACGATCAGCTTGAGCCGCTCAAAGCAGCCGTGCCGCCGAAGGCCGGGGATATGGCGTTGCTTGGCTGGTATTACCTGAAGGTCAAGCAGCCGGCCGTCAGTGCACTGTGGTTCGGCAAGGCGCTGGCGATCCAGGCGGATGCTTCCAATGCCAAGGGGCTGTATCTCAGCCTTGCGGCTCAAAATCTCGAAGAAGAAGCCTACAAGGTGGCGACCACCTATCTGCAGGATTTGTCCAGCGATCCGGAATTCCTGATGAACGCACTATCGCTGCGCTTTGCCAAGCCCGACATGGCCGTCATCGACGAAAAGATCGTTGCGTCCTATTCGACGACCATCCTGCAGACGCTGAATGCCGATCACGCCGAAATTCTTGCCTGGTACGCCTATAATTCCAAGCAGTACGAGGCATCTTCCGCCTGGTTCCAGAAGGCGGTGGACTGGAAGGTTGCACCGATACGGGTCAAGGGTCTGGCCCTCTCTTACCTGCGGCTATCACAAAAGCCGGAATATGCCGCGCTACAGGAAAAATATGGCGTAACCTACCCGGATATCTGGCAGGAGATCCTCGTCGCATCGCCGCCGAAGGGCAGGGCCGCCGCTCCGGTGATCAAGCCGCGCGGCGCCATCCAGGCCAACTATTTCCGCAATTTCCAGGCCAAGCGTTACGCCGCCTGCATCAATGATCTCACCGACCTGCGCAACCGGGGCCAGCTGTCGCCGGACGCGGCCCAGATCGGCGGCTGGTGCTATCTCGGCCTTGGCCGCCTTGCGGAAGCGCGCGCAGCCTTTGCGGACGGTCTTGCGGCCGGCGGGCAGGTGCGGGCCGACGCTGCCTATGGCACGGCACTCACTCTTTTGCGCGGGCGCCTGACAGATGATGCCGAAGCGATCATCAGAGCCTACCCGCTCAGCGCCGAACGCGACCGGGAAATCCGCGTGGAAATCTACTTCCAGCGTGCCCGGGCGACGTTCGACCGCAAGCAATACCAAAAGACGCTCGATGCGTTGAATGCGCGGGCGAGCCTCGTGGCGGAGCCTGCCGATCTCAGCCAGTTGCGCGGCTGGGCCTATTACCATCTCGGAAACAAGCAGGTTGCCAAACAGGTCTTCCAGCGTCTCAACGATCACCTGTCGGATGCCGGCGTGAGACGCGGCCTTGTCGCCACGAGCCAGACGGACACACGCCGATGAAAACAGTTTTTCCAGCAATTGCCCTGGTCTCTATGCTTGCGTCATGCACGTCGGTGGTTGATGACCCCTTCCTGCGCACAGGTGCTGTCGAGGGCAATTGGCCATCGCTTGCAACGACGGTTTCTCCCGAATACGCAGTCGCAGCCCTTCCTGGGTTGCCTGCGACGACAGTTAGGCAGACGGGAGCCAAGGGGAAAATCGAGCAGACGATCGTCTACGCCAATGCGACCGACCTTGCGGGCGAGAACATTCTGAACGTGACGATCGACCCGTCTGCAAAGATCACGCGCAGCAATGGCGCGCCGTCGCGGTCGCAGGTCGCAGCCGAGATGCGAAGCGCCCTGGCCGGTGTGAAAATGCAGATCAGCCCGGTGATTGCCGATAACGCCTATGGCGTCTTCGGCTACGCGACAGGCACCATCGGAAAGGGCGGCAGTTGCATCTACGCATGGCAGTTTGCAAAGAACATCAGGCCCTATGACGGTGGGGCCACGACCGGCGGCGCAGCGCAAATCCGCATGCGCTATTGCAGCCCGACGATTGCGGCCGACCGGATCGTCGCATTGATGCAGGGGCTGCGCCTCAATCCGGCTTCGTCTCAGAATATCCAGGCGTTCGGCTCTATGGCACCAGCGAGTGCGTTTGCGCCGGTGCCGTTCATCGAAAAGCAGGCTGAGACCGCCGTTGCGGCGCCGGTGCGCCGGGTCAAGCGGCATGCCGTGGCCGAAGAGGCACCGGTGGAAACGGCAACGGTCGAACCGGCCGGGAAGGCCGAAAAAGCGATCGTCAACGCCGTCAAAGTGCCGATGCCGGGAGATGCGGCTGCGATGGCTGCAGTGGACGTGCCGCCGGCCGTTGTGCAGCAGGACGTTTCAAAAGTGGCGCTGAAGCCATCTCTCGTTCCGCTTCCGGCCGCCGTTGCACACTTGGTGCAATAGACATTCAGATGAAAATGCCGTGTTCCTCCGTCACCAGTTCCTGAAGGAAATCGACAACAGTGCGGACACGGACGAGTTCGCGGGCGCTTTCGTGATAGGTGGTCCAGTAGCCTCGCCGGATGGTGGTTTCCGGCAGGATGCGGATCAACTCGGGATATTGCCGGGCGATGTAATTGTGCAGGATGCCGACCCCGGCACTTGAGCGCACGGCTTCAGTCTGGCCGGTGGCACTGGAAATCTCGAAGGACGCGTCCCAGCTTCGCATCACCTCACCGGTAAAATTCAGCGAGGCGGTGAAGATCAGGTCTTCGACATAGCCGATGCGGCGATGGTTCTTCAGATCATCGACGGTTTCCGGCGCACCGTAGGACGACAGATACTCCTGCGAGGCGTAGAGCCCGAGTGTGTAATCGGTCAGTTTCGACGATATCAGCCGGCCCTGTTCGGGACGCTCCAGCGTGATGGCGATATCAGCCTCGCGTTGCGATAGTGAAAAGGAGCGGGGAACCGGCACCAGCTGGATGCGCAGTTCCGGAAACCTGGCCGTCAGTCTGCCGAGACGCGGGGCAAGGAACGAGACGCCAAAACCATCCGGCGCGCCGACCCGGACGGTGCCTGCGACCGCTGTGTCGATCCGGCCGATCTGCGCCTGTGCCGCCAGCATCTCGGTTTCCATCCGCTCGGCGGCATGCAGGAAGATTTCGCCTTCCGCCGTCAGGTCGCAGCCATTGGTGCGCCGGATCAAAAGCCGGGTCTTCAGCGCTTCCTCCAGCGCCGTGACGCGCCTGCTCAACGTCGCATGGTTGACGCCCAGCCGTTTGGAGGCCGAGAGGATCTGGCCGCTGCGGGCGACCGCCAGGAACATGCGGACGTCATCCCAGTTCATCGCGTAATCCTCATTTGGCCGAAAGCGCGATGGGATCGACATCGACAAGGTTGAGCGACCGCACCATGCCGGTGGTCAGCGTCTTGTATTTGAGGAAATGCGGGGTCTGGATATGGGCTTCGTAAGCCTGCCTGCTGGCATAAACTTCAAGGATTCGCACCTTCTCCGGCGCATCCTTGATTGAGACGGCATGCAGCATCAGCACGCCTGGCTCCTTTGCAACGGAGGTTTCGATTTCTTCGGTCAGGAGAGCGATATACTCCTCAAGCTGTGCCGGATCGATTTCCAGCTCCGCCATCCTGACAATCTTCTCGGAACCGGTATTCATCGGAGACCTCCATGAGGGCATGGTTACATCAATTTTTGCACAACGGTTGCTGAATATCGCGCGTTGATTTGTGCATATTGTAGTGCGACACTCCCGCCATAATCAAGATCAGGAGGATCACCCATGTACGAGATTGGTCATTTCATTGGCGGCAAGCGCGTTGCGGGCACCAGCGGACGCACAAGCAATGTCTTTAATCCGGCAACCGGCGAAGTTCAGGCCACCGTGGCGCTGGCCAGCGACGCGGAAATGGATGCAGCGGTACAGAACGCCAAGGCTGCGCAGCCGAAATGGGCTGCCACCAACCCGCAGCGCCGCGCCCGCGTCTTCATGAAGTTCGTCCAGCTCCTGAACGACAACATGGATGAATTGGCTGAATTGCTGTCGCGCGAACATGGCAAGACCATTGAAGATGCCAAGGGCGACGTCATCCGTGGCCTCGAAGTTTGTGAATTCGTCATCGGCATTCCGCATCTGTCGAAGAGCGAGTTCACCGAAGGTGCTGGCCCGAACATCGACATGTATTCGATCCGCCAGGCTGTCGGTATCGGCGCCGGTATCACCCCTTTCAACTTCCCGGCCATGATCCCGATGTGGATGTTTGCCCCGGCCATCGCCTGCGGCAACGCCTTCATTCTCAAGCCGTCCGAGCGCGATCCGTCCGTACCGATCCGTCTGGCCGAACTGATGATCGAAGCTGGTCTGCCGGCCGGTATCCTTAACGTCGTCAACGGCGACAAGGGCGCAGTCGATGCGATCCTGACGCACCCGGATATCTCCGCCGTTTCCTTCGTCGGCTCGACGCCGATTGCCCGCTACGTCTATGGCACGGCTGCGATGAACGGCAAGCGCGCCCAGTGCTTCGGCGGCGCCAAGAATCACATGATCATCATGCCGGATGCCGATCTCGACCAGGCCGCCAACGCCCTGATGGGTGCCGGTTACGGCTCGGCTGGCGAACGCTGCATGGCAATCTCCGTTGCCGTTCCGGTCGGCAAGGAAACCGCCGATCGCCTGATCGAAAAGCTGACCCCGATGGTCGAAAGCCTGCGTATCGGTCCTTATACCGACGAAAAGGCCGACATGGGGCCGGTCGTTACCAAGGAAGCCAAGGAGCGCATCCTCGGGCTGATCAACAAGGGTGTCGAAGAGGGTGCAAACCTCGTCGTCGATGGCCGCGATTTCAAGCTTCAGGGTTATGAAAACGGCAATTTCATCGGCGGTTGCCTGTTCGATAACGTCACCCCTGACATGGATATCTACAAGCAGGAAATCTTCGGTCCGGTTCTCTCCGTTGTTCGTGCGAAGACCTACGAGGAAGCCCTCGATCTGCCGATGAAGCACGAATACGGTAACGGCGTTGCGATCTACACCCGTGATGGCGATGCCGCCCGCGATTTCGCTTCGCGCATCAATATCGGCATGGTCGGCGTCAACGTGCCGATTCCGGTTCCGCTGGCCTATCATTCCTTCGGCGGCTGGAAGTCCTCGTCCTTCGGCGACCTCAACCAGCACGGCACGGACTCGATCCGGTTCTGGACCAAGACCAAGACCATCACCTCGCGCTGGCCGTCCGGTATCAAGGACGGTGCCGAATTCGTCATGCCGACGATGAAATAATCCCGGCAGATCATCGATCCTCCCTGACTGGGCCTCCTTGTGGAGGCCCTTTTTTGTTGTGCTCACCCCAGTGCGGTTGACCTGCAGTGGCAGCCGTTTAAATGTTCCCGCCATCGGCCGAATATCGGGGGGTGTTCAGCCGTTTGTTGATTTGCATCAGTGATTGAGCAGAGGGGCGACTATGAGCACGATTGAAACGGCGCCAGTGCCGGCGGCACCGCAGGATTTTCACCGGCTGTCGTTTACCGGAAATGCGGCGGAATATTTCGGCATCTGGATCGTCAATATCCTTTTGACCATCATCACGCTCGGCATCTATTCGGCTTGGGCAAAGGTGCGCCGCAACCGCTATTTCTACGGCAACACCGTGCTGCTCGGCCGCGCCTTCGAATATCACGCCAAGGGCAAGCAGATCTTCATCGGGCGATTGATCGTCCTTGGATGTCTCGTGGTTTACAATATCATTCTGGCGGTTCTGCCAGTTGCCGGCCTCATCGTAGGTTTGGTTGCCCTATGCTTCTTTCCCTGGCTGATCATGCGTGGCCTGCGCTTCAGCGCCCGCGTCACGAGTTATCGCAATGTCCGGTTCAATTTCGTCGGCAAGATGGGCGGCGCCTTTATTGCCTTCATGGCCGCTCCGGTCATGGCGGTCCTGTCGCTCGGCATCCTGGCGCCACTCGCCAGCCGTTGGATGTACCGCTATCTCGGCAACAACATGCGCTATGGCGGCCGGTCGTTTACGACCGATCCAAAGCTTGGGACGATCTACCAGACCTGGTTCTTTTCGGCGCTGATCGTCGTCCTCGGCCTGTTGATCATCGCGGTCGCCGCCTTTGCCAATATGTCGCTGATCATTACACTCATTGATAATCCCAATACGCTGCCTCCCGAGTTCCAGGCGTCGATGTTCGTTCTTGGCATCGTCGCGTATCTGGCGGTGCTTCTATCCTTCGGCGTCGCAGCGCTGTTCTATCGAGCCGGTGTGCGCAACATCGCGTGGTCGGCGGCCCGTTTTGATGGCAAGCACGCGCTGAAAAGCGATCTGTCGCGGTTTCGTTATGTCTGGATTGCCCTGTCGAATGTGGCCGTGACCGTCCTGACCCTCGGCCTGATGCGCCCCTGGGCAGCCGTTCGCATGGCGCGTTACACCAACGAGCACACGGCAGTCCGTTTCGACGGGGATGTCGGAGAAATCCTGGCAACGGTCGAGCAGGAAGGGTCTGCAGTCGGCGCGGAGTTCATGGAGTTCGAGGGCTTCGATTTTGGCTTCTGACGAAAAGCCGGGCTGCCGTGGCGATTGGCATCCCCGTGATTCCAGCCGCTCGGTCCCGTCTCGTCTGGTCGACAGGGACGGGCAGATCCGGGCTGTTGCGGAAGACGGTACTGAGCTTGCATCCACGGTCTTTTCAAAGCTCGACATCTCTCCACGGGTCGGCTCGATCCCGCGACGGGTCGAGTTTGCCGATGGCTCGCTGTTCGAAACCACGGACAATGCCGCAATCGACAGTCTGCAACTGGCGAACGGGCGCAAACGCGCAGGGTTCATTCACGGCCTGGAGCGGTTTCATCCGCGGCTTTTGGTCTTTGTTGCTGCGGTCTTCCTGCTGTCCGGTCTGGTCTACCGCTATGCTCTGCCGGTTATGGTGGAGGTCGCCGTCGCGGTCACCCCGCCGGTCGTACCGGGCCTCATGTCCATCAGTACGCTGGAAACGCTGGATCGCACCGTTCTCAGCGATACCAAGCTGGACGATGCGAGGCGGCAAGCGATTTCCGATGGTTTTGCCCGCATCGCGAAAAATTCCACCCGCGGCCCGTCCGCCTATACGCTGAACTTCCGCAAGGGAGGGGCGATTGGCCCGAACGCATTCGCGCTGCCGGACGGCACGCTGATCATCACCGATGAACTGGTCGACCTTTCAGACGGCGATACCGAGATGCTGATTGGCGTTTTGGCACATGAGATCGGCCATGTTGAACTGGAACACAGCCTGCGCCAGATTTACCGGGCTGCCGGCATGGCCGGTCTGATCATGCTGATCGCCGGCGATGTCGGTGACAGCGTCGAGGATCTGCTTGTTCAAGGGGGCGGCCTTCTGGCGCTCTCCTATTCGAGAGATGCAGAAGCGGCCGCCGACCGGCATTCGGTCGAGCCGATGCAAAAAGCCGGTTACGACCCCACTGCCATTGCACGCTTCTTTGAGATCATCGAGAAGAAACTCGGCGACACATCCGAAACCAACATCCTGTCGACGCATCCAGGCACGCCAGACCGCAGGAAGGCGATCGATGAATACGAGGCTGAATTGCGCGCGAAACAGGCCGGAAATTAGCACATTTCGACGATAATCCACTCAAACTTGAGGTGCGTCATCCACTTTTCCCGTTTAGAGGGTGGACAGCCCGCAAGAAGCTGATCATGATCGCTTCACGATGATTTTCTGCTTTTTGGAATTGTTCCAAACTATCATCCGTCCTATATGAGAAGCAGAATGTGGGCGCCGGTCGAATCGACTGTGCGACCACGAAATCTTGAGTGCCTCTACGGGCTCACAGGTTCATCCGAACCCAGGGGCGCCGAACAATCGAAGCCGGGAGTCGATGATGCGTCTGACGAAGCAAACGAACTACGCAGTCCGCATGCTGATGTATTGCGCGGCCAATGACGGCCATCTCAGCCGCGTTCCGGAAATTGCCAAGGCCTATGGTGTGTCCGAGCTTTTCCTTTTCAAGATCCTTCAGCCGCTCAACAAGGCGGGGCTCGTCGAGACGGTGCGTGGCCGCAATGGCGGTGTGCGCCTGCCGAAGCCCGCGGCCGATATCAGCCTGTTCGATATTGTAAAGGTCACCGAAGACAGTTTTGCCATGGCGGAATGCTTTGAAGCTGGCGAGATCGATTGTCCTTTGGTTGATAGCTGCGGCCTGAACTCGGCTCTGCGCAAGGCGCTGAATGCGTTTTTCGAAGTCCTGCAGCAATACTCGATCGACGACCTGGTAAAAGCCCGGCCGCAAATCAACTTCCTGCTCGGTATCGACCTGATTACGCACCCGAAGAAGGCTGCGGCCTGATACTTCGACGAACAAAAAGCCCGGCTAGCCCGGGCTTTTTGTTGTCTATGCTCTCGTCACGTATTCCCGTAGGATAAATTCGACCGCAGTCGGATCGAGTTCACCCTTGTCGATGCGGAAATCGGCGCCGTACTCTTCGAATTTCTGGAAGTAGGGGTCGGCGAGCGACGACGAAAACACCCCGATCGGACCGATATAGCCTTGTTGGCGCAGCGCTGGCACTGTCTCGCGAAAATCGCATTGCTGCATTCGGTTGTCCATCAACACCATCGAAACGGGCGTTCCGGATGCGATGAAATCCAGTGCCGCGTCGATCGTCTGGCAATAGTGCAGATGAATCTCCGCGCTCGATACCTTATTCATCACGCCGCGCATGATCAGGTTTTCAGCCGGATCGTCGTCAACAAGCAGGATATGGATCGGGTGTGTCATCTGGCAATTTCGCTTGGGTGAATGGCTTAAAATACGGCTTGGGTCTGATTACGCGAGCGCCTGCCGGCGTTATTGAATGATCTGTTCCCGGATCGCTTTCGCCACCATCTGGGTTCTGTTGACGACGTCAAGCTTCTTGAGGATCGTTGCCGTGTGGGAGTTGACCGTGTGTTCCGAGACGGAGACGATCAGCGCGATTTCGCTTGCCGTCTTGCCATGGGAGATCCAGCGCAGAATTTCCGTTTCCCGCGGCGTCAGCCCAAGGCCCGCCTTGTTGGATAAAACCAGTCTGTAAAAATAATCGAACGCGCAAATGGCATCGTAACACAGTGCGAGATGCGCCTGCCGTTCCATATCGTCACCGTCGCCGAGGAACAGCACCGCATAACGCGCTCCATTGATGCCCGCGACCGGCACGCACATCAGCATGTCGAAGCCGAGTTGGCCGAGAAGATTACCGCTGTGGCCGGGGTGTGGATCGTCAGCCTTCCAGGTGGATGGGATGGACGATGTGTGAAGGCTTTTGAAAACGGCGGAATCGCCGAAACGGTGGCGTTTGTCATAGGCGTCGGCAAGCCCGGAGGGGAGGTCGTGCAGAGCCAGCCGGTTGGTCAGCGTGCAGGCATCGCCCTCGTTTCCCAGCTGCAGGATTCCGAAATGGTCGAAACCATAGCGGAGCGCCATTGTGTGGAAAATGCGAAAGAAATCGACCCGATTGAGAGCTTTCTCCAAATCGCTGTCATGATAGTTTTGCCGGTGGTTTTTTAAATCGATCGTCACGTCGCGGCCGTCCCCCACGTATTCCGCGACCACCATTTTAACGTGCGACTCTCGATAAGCAACCGTATCGGAATGGAAAAGGAGAGTTGTCGGCAGTTTTGACAACACCGGCCGCCGGACGGGAGGGGAATGGCGAGAGGGAGGACTGAATATGGTCGCTTTCATCTAATCCCCGCCTGGCAGATAAAAGCTGAACAGTCCTCCCCGCCCCGCAAGTGCCTTATGCCACGGCACCTCTTCCCACGCTATCGGTGCAATTTGGGATTGACTTTAACGGTAAAACGAAATCGATTCGGCCAGTGGCGCTGGCGGCCAAAAGAAAGTCGTGTATAGCCTCCGGCCTTGTCACGTCTGGGAGAATTTTCCAATTGGACAAATTTTTCGGGTCGCTTATTGCATTGCCCGATCAAATGTCGTTCCATCCGGCCTTGACCGGAAACAACGGCTTCTGCGTCAGAAAAATACGAGAACAAGAACAAAGCTGGGAAGCAAATTCATGAAAAAGCTCTCTACTCTGCTTGCTGCAACCGCGATCGCCACTTTGATGGCCGGTTCTGCATGGTCAAAGACCTTCGTTTACTGCTCGGAAGCGTCGCCGGAAGGCTTCGACCCCGGCATGTACACCGGCGGCCAGACCTTCGATGCCGCCGCGCACACGGTTTACAACCGGCTGGTGGAATTCAAGCGCGGCACGACGGAAATCGAGCCTGCGCTGGCCGAAAGCTGGGAAATTTCCGCTGATGGCAAGGAATACACCTTCAAGCTGCGTCCGGGCGTAAAGTTCCAGACGACCGAATACTTCACGCCGACGCGCGAATTGAACGCCGATGACGTGATCTTCTCCTTCGAGCGTCAGTACAAGGCCGACAATGCCTGGAACAAGTACGTTCCGGGTGCGTCATGGGAATACTTCTCTGGCATGGGCCTGCCTGACCTTCTCGACAAGGTCGAAAAAGTCGACGACCTGACGGTCAAGATCGTGCTGAAGCGTCCGGAAGCGCCGTTGCTGGCCAACCTCGGGATGCCTTTCATCTCGATCCTGTCGAAGGAATATGCCGACAAGCTTCAGGCCGACGGCAAGATGGAACTGATGAACCAACAGCCGCTCGGCACCGGTCCGTTCACGTTCGTCGCCTACCAGCCGGATGCTGCCATCCGCTTCAAGGCCAACCCGGATTACTGGGGTGGCAAGCAGAAGATCGATGACCTCGTGTTCGCGATCACCACGGATGCCGCCGTTCGCGCCCAGAAGCTGAAGGCTGGCGAATGCCACCTGATGTCCTATCCGAACGCAGCTGACGTTGCCGAACTGAAAGCCGATCCGAACCTGCACATCTCCGAGCAGGCCGGCCTCAACGTGTCCTACCTCGCTTACAACACCCTCGTTCCGCCGTTCGACAAGGTTGAAGTCCGCAAGGCGCTCAACATGGCGATCAACAAGCAGGCCATCGTCGATGCCGTGTTCCAGGGTGCAGCAACTGTAGCCAAGAACCCGATCCCGCCGACAATGTGGTCGTATAACGACAAGGTCGAAGACGACAAGTACGACCCGGAAGTCGCCAAGAAGATGCTTGAAGACGCTGGCGTCAAGGATCTCAAGATGAAGATCTGGGCAATGCCGGTCGCGCGTCCGTACATGCTGAACGCCCGCCGTGCAGCTGAGCTGATGCAGTCTGACCTTGCCAAGATCGGCGTCACCGTCGAAATCGTCTCCTACGAGTGGGCCGAATACCTGAAGCTCTCGTCTGCCAAGGACCGCGACGGTGCGGCCATCCTCGGCTGGACCGGTGACAATGGCGATCCGGACAACTTCCTTGACACCCTGCTCGGCTGCGATGCCGTCGGCGGTAACAACCGTGCGCAGTGGTGCAACAAGGAGTTCGACGACCTGGTAACGAAGGCGAAGGAAACGTCCGACGTTGCCGAGCGCACGAAGCTCTATGAAGAAGCGCAGGTCGTCTTCAAGAAGGAAGCGCCCTGGAACACGCTGGACCACTCGCTCGCCGTCGTTCCGATGAGCAAGAAGGTCTCTGGCTTCGTCCAGTCTCCGCTGGGTGACTTCGTCTTCGAAGGCGTCGACATCGCCGAATAAGATCGGCTAAGAAAAAACAGGCACGCCGCAAAGAGCGTGCAATGGCCGGCGGCTCGAAGACATTCGGGCCGTCGGTTTTTCACAAGAAAGAAGGGATTGGCTCCCATGTTGCGCTTTATCTTCGGACGTCTTGCCGTCCTGATACCCACGTTCCTCGGGGTATCGCTGATCGCGTTCTCCTTCATTCGACTTTTGCCGGGCGATCCGGTCATGTTGATGTCGGGTGAGCGGGTCATGGCTCCGGAACGGCATGCCGAACTCATGCACCAGCTCGGCCTCGACCGGCCGATGTATGTTCAGTATTTCGATTATCTCGGCGGTCTCGTGACGGGCGACTTTGGTTCGTCCATCGTCACCAAGCGGCCGGTTCTTGATGATTTCATGAACCTCTTCCCGGCAACGCTGGAACTGTCGCTCTGCGCCATCATCGTTGCGGTGTTTCTCGGTATTCCGGCTGGCGTAATCGCCGCGGTGAAACGGGGGACCTGGCTCGACCAGTCGCTCATGGGGGTCGCCCTTATCGGCTATTCGATGCCGATCTTCTGGTGGGGCCTGCTGCTCATCATCTTTTTCTCAGGCTATCTCGGCTGGACGCCGGTCTCGGGGCGCATCTCGATGATGTACTTCTTCCCGCAGGTCACCGGTTTCATGCTGATCGACAGTCTGATCTCGGGACAGGCGGGTGCCTTCAAATCAGCGGTCAGCTATCTGATCCTGCCGACCGTCGTGCTTGCAACCATCCCGCTGGCAGTCATCGCGCGCCAGACGCGCTCGGCGATGCTGGAAGTTCTCGGCGAGGATTATGTCCGCACCGCCCGCTCCAAGGGCCTGTCGCCATTCCGGGTCATCGGTGTGCATGCACTGCGCAACGCGCTCATTCCGGTCATCACCACCATCGGCCTGCAGGTCGGTGTGCTTTTGGCCGGCGCGATCCTGACGGAAACGATCTTCTCCTGGCCGGGTATCGGCAAATGGATGGTCGATTCGGTGTTCAAGCGTGACTATCAGGTCGTGCAGGGCGGGCTGATGCTGATCGCCGCCATGATCATGATCATCAACCTCATCGTTGATGTGCTTTACGGCTTCATCAACCCGCGTATCCGGCATTAGGAGGGTCTGATGGCTGTCGCTGAAATCAAAACTACCAAGCCACAGACCGGTTTTGCCGAGTTCTGGTTCTATTTTTCGCGCAACAAGGGCGCGGTGATGGGGCTTGCTGTCTTCCTGATCATCCTGTTCGTTGCCGTTTTTGCAGCGTTCGTCGCGCCGCATAGCCCAAGTGTCCAGAACCGGGATGTGCTGCTGTTGCCTCCGGGCTGGACGCAGGGCGGGCAATGGACCTATCTTCTCGGGACCGATGCTGTCGGCCGCGATATTCTGTCCCGTCTGATCTACGGTGCCCGTTTCTCGTTGTTCATCGGGCTTGTGGTCGTGACGCTTTCGGTCATCTCCGGCGTTCTCGTCGGCTTGATCGCCGGCTATTTCCGCGGCCGCACCGATACGATCATCATGCGCGTCATGGATATCATCCTGGCCTTTCCGTCTCTGCTTCTGGCCCTGGTGCTGGTGGCGGTGCTCGGACCGGGCTTGGTCAACGCGATGATTGCGATCTCGCTCGTCAACCTGCCGCATTTCGTGCGGCTGACGCGCGCGGCCGTCATGTCGGAGCGGACCAAGGACTATGTCATTGCGTCCAGGGTCGCCGGTGCCGGCACTCTGCGCCTGATGTTCCTGACCATCCTGCCCAATTGCCTCGCACCGCTGATCGTCCAGGCGACGCTTGCCTTCTCGGCAGCAATCCTTGACGCGGCGGCACTCGGCTTCCTCGGCATGGGCGCACAGCCGCCGACGCCGGAGTGGGGCACGATGCTGGCCGAAGCACGCGAGTTCATCCAGCGTGCGTGGTGGGTCGTCACTTTCCCCGGTGTTGCCATTCTCGTCACCGTCATTGCCATCAATCTGATGGGCGACGGCCTGCGCGATGCGCTTGATCCCAAGTTGAAGAGGTCATGATGTCGCTTTTCGAAATCGAAAATCTTGTCGTCGAGTTCCAGACGGCTTCCGGTCCCTTCCGTGCCGTCGATGGCGTCTCGATGAAGGTCAATGCTGGCGAAGTGCTGGCGATTGTCGGCGAATCCGGTTCCGGCAAGTCGGTGTCGATGTTGGCTGCCATGGGCCTGTTGCCCTGGACGGCCAAGGTCACCGCCGACAAGCTGAAGTTCAACGGCATCGATCTGCTCGGCCTCTCGCCGTCGGATCGGCGCAAGATCGTCGGCAAGGACATTGCCATGATCTTCCAGGAGCCCGTTGCCAGCCTCAATCCGTGCTTCACCGTCGGGTTCCAGATCGAGGAAGTGCTGCGCATTCACCTCGGTCTCGACAAGGCGGCGCGCCGGGCGCGGGCCATTGAACTGTTCGAACTGGTCGGCATTCCCAATCCTGCCGAACGCCTCGGGCATTTTCCGCATCAGATGTCGGGCGGCCAGTGCCAGCGCGTGATGATCGCGATTGCGCTCTCGTGTAATCCGAAACTGCTGATCGCCGATGAGCCGACCACCGCGCTCGACGTGACCATCCAGAAGCAGATCCTCGATCTCCTGATGCGGCTGCAGGCCGAGCACGGCATGGGCCTGATCATCATCACCCATAACATGGGCGTTGTGGCGGAAACCGCCGATCGCGTCATTGTCCAGTACAAGGGCCGAAAGATCGAGGAGGCCGACGTGCTGTCGCTGTTTGAATCACCCAAGAGCGAGTACACCCGCGCGCTCCTGTCGGCACTTCCGGACAACGCCACCGGCGACCGGCTGCCGACGATCGCGGAATTCCTCAGCGACGACCAGATCTTTGCAGGAGCTGTTCGATGACCCATGTTCTCGAAGCCAGAAACCTCACCCGTGATTATCACATCCCGGGTAGCTTTTTTAAGAAGGCCAAGACTGTTCACGCCGTCAAAGGCGTGAGCTTTGCTGTCGACCAGGGCAAGACGCTTGCCATCGTCGGCGAAAGCGGCTGCGGAAAATCGACGCTCGCGCGTATAGTCACCATGATCGATCCGGCAACATCGGGCGACATGCTGATCGATGGCGCAAAGGTTGATATCGCCAAGGAACGGCTGACGCCGGAAATGCGCCAGAAGGTGCAGATCGTTTTCCAGAACCCCTATGGTACGCTGAATCCGCGCAAGAAGATCGGCGAAATCCTCACCGAGCCGTTGATCATCAACACCAGCATGAAAGCCGATGACCGGCGCGACAAGGCCATGGCCATGTTGAAAAAGGTCGGGCTTGAGGAAAAGCACTACGGCCGCTATCCGCACATGTTCTCGGGTGGCCAGCGTCAGCGCGTGGCGATTGCCCGTGCGCTGATGCTCAACCCGCGGCTTCTGGTGCTGGACGAGCCGGTTTCGGCGCTCGATCTGTCGGTGCAGGCACAGGTTCTCAACCTGCTCGCCGATCTGCAGGACGAATTCCAGCTGACCTACGTCTTCATTAGCCATGACCTGTCGGTGGTACGTTACATCGCCGACGACGTGATGGTGATGTATTACGGCGAAGCCGTCGAATATGGCAGCCGTGAAGAGGTCTTCAGCGATCCGAAGCACAACTACACCAAGACGCTGTTTGCCGCGACGCCGCGCGCCGATGTCGACAGCATCAAGGCTCGGCTCGCCAAGAAAAACGCAGCCTGAACGGAACGATGGTTGCTGCAATCGCGTGATGACGGTTCCACTGACCGCCAATCTGCGATAAAGCGCCTGCGTTAACTCAATTCATATGCGGCCCGCCGCATTTTACGAGGAATATAAAGATGGAAATCAAACGCTTCGAAACCGGTCCGCGCATGAGCCAGGCCGTTGTGCACAATGGTACCGTCTATCTCGCTGGTCAGGTCGGCGAAGCCGGCTCCGACGTCGCGGCCCAGACCAAGCAGGCTCTCGCATCGGTTGATCGCCTGTTGGCTGAAGCTGGCACCGACAAGTCCCGCATCCTGTCGGCAACCATCTGGCTGGCTGACATGGTTGACTTCCCGAAAATGAACGCCGTCTGGGACGCCTGGGCATCGCAGGGCAACACACCGGCCCGCGCGACCGGCGAAGCCAAGCTCGCAACCCCGGAATACCTGGTTGAAGTGATCGTCATCGCCGCCCTCTAAGAGCTGCCAGTGATCAAGAAAAAGCCGGCGTCCTTTTTGAGGGCGCCGGCTTTTTCTATGTCTGAAGGCTAATTTCCGATGCGGGCCGTGCCGGTCTCGCCATTATCACGTACCCATTTGACCTTGCCTTCGCCGGTTGCCGTCAGGTCGAAGCACATAGGCGATCCGTCATACCAGACCTTGAATTGCTGACAGAGCTTGTCGGCCTTTATCCACCAGCGGCCGGTGTCGTTCGGTTGGATGAATTTCCCGAGGCCGAGCGCCTTGCCGCTGCCATCGACATCGCCGGAGGGATGATAGTTGAGCGGGAATTCTCCGCCGAGCGGGGCGGCAAGATAGATCGTCTTGCCGATGATGAGGCTACGGATATCGGCCTCCTTCATCTGCGTGGCTTCCGCCGCCAGAGCGATGCTGCTGATCAAGGCGCTTAGAATGACGATTGCAGTTTTCCGCATGACAGTCTCCATCGCATTGCACTCCATACGCCGCGCTTGGCAATTGGATCACTCCGCAATTGGATTAGCAGGGCCTACGCCCAATGTTTCGCCTGCATCAACGCAAGGCTATGGAACCATTCTGCTTGAACCGCGTTAAACTCAGTATTCCAAGGGAATGCTCTCCAACATAAAAGGAATGTGCCATGCTGTACTGGTTGCCAAGGCTTTGCCTGTTCCTGCTGGGCGCTGCGGTTGTGGGCCTGGGTGTCCTGCAGCTGACGTCGGAAGACATTGCCAATACATTGATCGTCGTGATTTTGGGCCTCGGTCTGTTTTCGCTGACGTTGCATGTTTTTCCGCCGGAACGCTACTGACGGAATGTCGCCATTAGGCGGGAGAAAACTGTTTTATTTTCTCGCAAACGTTGTAGGCTCCGGTCGTGAGCCGCCCACAAATCTGACATCATTCCCACGGCCCCTGCGGTAGATCAGGCTGCTCGGGCGAGAGGAATACTTGGCCGCAATGCTTGAGGTTGGGGAATGGTGATCGGGAGGCCGGCGTTTTCCAGAGCCGTGCCGCTCATGCTGTTTGCGGGCGCTATTTTGCTGCTCGCCCTTGTCCTCGTTTCGCTGCGTTTTGCCAATCAAACCCACCAGAATTCCAACGATGCGCTTGAAGCGGCAGGGTTGAATGATCGCGCACGGCTTCTTTTCAGCTTGATGCAGGACGCGGAAACGAGCCAGCGCGGGTATCTGATTACCGGCGAAGAAAAGTACTTGGCGCCGTTCAAACGGTCAGAAGCGCTCGTCAATCTCCAATTCACCAGTATTACCGGCGATATGATGAAGCTGGGCATCAGCGACGTCACGATCGGTCGGTTGAAGCGCTTGGTGGACGACAAGCTGGCTGAAATGCGCCGTACCATCGCCTTGAAGGCCGCGGGCAGGGACACTGACGCCATTGCGGTTGTCCACAGTGATACCGGCAAGCTCTCCATGGATGAAATTCGTGAGATCATGACCAGGATCGATGCTGTTACGCACAATATCAGTTTCCAGAAAAGCATGTCTCTCGACAATGCTGTATGGTGGTTGCTGATCTCCATCACCGGCGGCGCGGTGTTGCTTGTGATCCTGGTCGGCGGCGCGGTCTACCTTGCAGTTGCCCATGCGCGGCAACTGGAGGCAGCGCGCAATGCCCTTGCTGAGCACAATGGAATGCTTGAAGTTAGGATCGGCCAGCGCACACAGTTCCTGGAGCGCGCCAATCGTGAATTGCAAAGCTACTCCTACATTGTCGGGCACGATCTGCGGGCGCCGCTGGTCAATATCATGGGCTTTACTTCCGAGCTCGAACGGGCGGCCGGCATTTTTGCCGGCTACATGAAGAAACCGCCTGCGGCTCGCGACGCAGTCGCCGAGAAAGTTGCGCTTGAGGCGGTCGATGTCGATATTCCGGAGGCGCTGGGTTTCATCCGGTCCTCGATGCGGCGGATGGATGATCTGATCAATGAGATATTACGGCTTGCGCGGGCTGGAAGCCGCCAGTTGGGCCGGGAAACAATCGACCTTGCGGCGCTGCTGGCAGAGACCGTTGCCAACCTGCAGCACAGGCTGGATGAAAGCGGCGCCAGTGTGGTGTTTTCACCGAGCTTGCCGCATGTCGTCTCGGACCGGCTTGCCCTGCAGCAGATTTTCGGCAACCTTTTAGACAATGCGATTAAATATGCGGATCCATCGCGAAAGGCGCTGATCCATGTGTCCGGAACCGTAAATCACGGCAATGCGGCGATTGAGGTGCGCGACAATGGAAGAGGCATTGCCGAACGCGATCGCGAGCGGATTTTCGAGCTTTTTCGGCGCTCCGGACCGCAGGACCGGCCGGGCGAAGGCATAGGCCTTGCGCACGTGCGCGCGCTGGTTCGCCGATTGGGAGGAGACGTCGTCGTGCAGTCGGTGCTGGGGCAGGGGACGACGTTCCTCGTGACGTTTGCAGCCGATATTCGCGCGACGAAAAGCAGGGGGGAGACATGAACAACGGATTGCAATCGGTCACCATCATCATGATCGAGGATGATCAGGGGCATGCGCGCCTGATCGAAAAAAATATCCGGCGTGCTGGCGTGACCAACGAGATCGTGCCGTTCGCGACGGGTCTGGCGGCGCTCACCTTTCTACTGGGGCCGGACGGTAGCGGACAAGTCCATGCGGGTACACCACTCCTCGTCCTGCTCGATCTCAATCTTCCGGATATGACCGGTATGGATATTCTCGCCCGGATACGCGAAAGCGAACATCTGAAGCGCGTCATGGTGATCGTGCTGACCACCACGGACGATCCGGTGGAAGTCCATCGTTGCTACGATCTCGGCGCCAATGTCTATGTTGCCAAGCCGATGGAATACGAGAAATTCGTCAACGCCATCCAGCAACTTGGCCTGTTCCTCTCGGTTGTTACCGTGCCGGAGATCCCCTGATGGATCACAGCATGCCCGTCGATCATCACGAGACCACGATATTGTACATCGATGACGACGAGGCGCTCGGCGCCCTCCTGCGCAAAAACCTGGCACGCCGCGGGTTTAGGGTCATCAACGCCATCGACAGGGCATCCGGGTTTGCCAAGCTGGCAGCCGGCGGGATCGATGTGATCGCTCTCGATCACTTTCTGCTTGGCGAAACCGGCCTGGATATCCTTCCTGCCATCGAAGATATAACGGACCATCCCCCCGTCATTTATGTGAGCGGTTCCGGCGATGCCAGCATCGCGGCGGAAGCCTTGAAGCGTGGGGCTGATGATTATGTGACGAAAAGCATCTCTACCGATTTCATCGATCTGCTCGTGGCAGCCCTGAAACAGGCGTTGGAACGTGCACGGCTGCGGGCGATCGGCGGAAGCGCTGCAATTGACGGATGACAAGGCCATTGACGTGTACGTTCAGGCAACGGCAGTTGAACCCGTGTCCAGGTGTCATGTCGAAAAGACGGCATCGTAGAACGTGCTGTCGAAGACGATGGCACCGGCTTTGACACCGAGGCTCCTGTCAAGGGAACCGGGCCTGGGAACGAAAATCCTGAATGCTGTGGCGGCGGCTATGGGCGGTGAACTGACCTATGATCGCACTTCACGCGCCGGAACGGACGAACGGATCATCCTCCCGATTTAGCGCCTTTGAAAGAGCGCGCGCATGGCGGCTCCCATCGATCGGCATTTCGCCGGCGGGAACTTTTCTGCAACCGCGGAGTTTAGAGCCGTTACACACCGGTGCGGCCTCTGGTCCGGTGTTCTCAGCACATTAATCTAGTCGTCCGTCCGGTAGAGCGCGCACCGGGGGCGAGGCACATGGAGAGACTGAAATGGGTGCTGCCTTGTCGGAGAGTGGGGCTTTCCGGAAACGAAAGCTGGCGGAACTGGAGGCACAGGTCGCTGCGGCAGATATTCCCGAAACATCGCCGAAAACCGGGCTCGATCTGGTGGTCGCCTGGAGCATCGTCGGCACATTCATCATCTTTGCCTCTGCTGTCATTTACATGATGGAATCGATCCTTATGCCGGTCACGCTCGCCATCGTCATCGGCATGGTGCTCGGCCTTGCTGCGGACCGGCTGGCACACTACGGGCTGCCGCCAGCTTTGGGCGGCCTGCTTCTGGCGCTCATTTTTGTTGTCAGCCTGTTCTTTCTGATCAATGCGCTGATCGAACCGTTGACGTCGCTCGCGGGCCAGGCTCCGGGCATACTCGAGCGGGCGATCGAGCGCGTTCTGCCCTATATACAACGGTTCGAATGGGCGAAGGTGGCGATAGCCGGAACCGACGAAAAGGCCGTAACCGATGTGGCCATCCAGAATGCCGGCACCATGCTCGGGCTGGTCGCAGCAGGCGTCACGCCGGCGTTTATCCAGACGATGATCTTCATGGCAGCGCTAGGCCTCTTCCTTGTCGGACGCGGGCATTTGCGCAAGACGATCATTCTTGCATTCGCCACGCGTGATCGCCGGCTGGCCGCGATCCGGATCATGAATGCCACCGAGAATGCTGTAGGGTTCTATTTTTCGACCGCGAGCCTGATCTACCTCGTTCTCGGCACGATCACTGCCGCGATCGCCTTTGTCGGCGGCCTGACAATGGCGCCGCTCTGGGGGCTTTTCGCCTTCATTTCGAGCTTCATTCCCTATCTCGGCGTCTCGGTCATGACGGTGGCGCTTCTCAGCGCCGGTTTGATGACTCATGACGCACTGCTGCTGGCGCTTGCACCGGCCGCTGCCTTTTTCATCCTGCATCTGGTGATGGAAAATCTGGTCACCCCGGCCATTCTGGGGCACCGGCTGGAAATCAATCCATTCCTGATCTTCCTGGCAATCATCTTCTGGACCTGGATGTGGGGTGCCGTTGGTGCGATGCTGGCCATGCCGCTGTCGCTGATCGCCATGACCATCTTCAACGAGGTCCGCACCCAGCCGCCGGAGCGCCAGTTGCCGGGTTGAGCGGACGCCAGAAATGATCCGGGATCGTTCCTGTGTGCGGCAACTGAAAGAAAAATGAATGCCTCCAATGCTCGATAGCTTCGATACGGTGCAGGCTGATCTCCACGGCGGCCGGGCACCCTGGGGCGGTGGATTGCGTCCACCCCGCAATGCGTCTCTCTCGCAGAGCATCAAGACGGACGTGCTTGTCGTTGGTGGTGGCATCACCGGTTCGCTTGCCGCCCAGCATCTGGCGACGCGCGGGGTGGACGTGACTGTCGTTGACCGCGAGCAACCGGGTCTTGGCAGCACGGCTGCCAGCACGGCAATGCTGCAATGGGAAATCGATTGTACATTGGGAGAGCTGACCGGGTTTTATGGCTTTGACCGGGCCGCCCAACTCTATCGCCGCAGTGTAGCTGCTGTTCAAGGACTTGCCGGGCTGGTTGGTGGGCTGGGTTTTGAGTGCGCCTTCCGGCCCCGTTCGACCCTCTACATATCAGCCGGAGAGGCTGGCCCTTCCGCTCTGCGCGACGAGCACCTGTTGCGGCAGCGCGCAGGTCTGCCCGGTCTGCTGCTCGATCATAAAGACCTTCTGTCCCGCTTCAGTATCGATCGGGCTGCGGCCATTCTCTCACCCGGCTCTGCCGATGCGGACCCGCTTCTCTTGTCCTGGGGGCTGTTGCGTGATGCGCAGGTGCGGGGTGCACGGCTGGTCGATGCGATGGTGACGGCCTATCACGATGCGCCGGGGTCGGTGACGGTCGAGACGGACAGCCATTTCGTCATCGAGGCGCGGCATGTGATCCTGGCGACCGGATATGTCATGCCGGACTTCGTCCGCAGCGAAATCCATCGGACCGCGTCGAGCTGGGCGATTGCAACCGTGCCTCAACAGCCCGGTACGCTTTGGCCCGGTGGCGAACTGATCTGGGAGGCTTCGGAAACATACAATTATGCCCGCACCACGGCGGATGGGCGCATCATTATCGGCGGAGGCGACGACGATACGATCGATCCTGCGGCGCGCGACAGAAAGATGCCGGAGAAATCGGAAAAGCTGGTCGAAGACCTCGTCAAGCTGTGGCCTGCCGCCAATCCGGTCATCGACTTTTCATGGTCCGGCGCGTTTGGCGAGACGGATGATGGCCTGCCGCTGATTGGTGCGGTTCCGGGCATGCCGCGCATGCTTGCCGCCTATGGTTATGGCGGCAACGGTATCACCTTCAGCTTCATGGCATCACGCATCCTGGCCGAGCTTTGCGCCGGCCATCGGGAAGGCTGGTTCGACGCTTTTGCCATCGACCGGCCTTCACCGAAAGGCTAGAGCAATTCCAGCAAAAGTGCGCAGCGGTTTTGAGTCCGGAATTGCGCAAGAACAAAAGGATAGAGTGTTTTCGCGTTTCAGAGAAAAGCGAAAATACTCTAGCCCTCATAGCTTGTGGGCGCGGGCGTTCTCGTCAAAGAACAGCGCCTGGCTGATCAGCGCCTTGACCATTTCCGGATTGAACGGCTTGGTTACCAGAAAGGCCGGCTCCGGTTTGGTGCCGGTGAGAAGACGTTCCGGGAAGGCGGTGATGAAGATCACCGGGATCGTCGCGCTTTTCAGGATCTCGTTGACCGCATCGATGCCCGAGCTGCCGTCGGCGAGCTGGATATCGGCGAGGATCATCTTCGGTGCTGTCTTTTCAAACAGCGTGATGGCTTCGCCGTGGGTTCTCGCCACGCCTGCCACCTTGTGGCCAAGGCTGGTCACCATGTCTTCGATATCCATGGCGATCAGCGGTTCGTCTTCGATGATCAGGATTTCGGTAGCAACCTGCCGTGAAATATCCTCGGAAGCCTCACGCAGCAGAAGGGCCGCTTCGGCATCGGTGATGCCAAGGATCTGTGCCGTTTCATCCGGCGAAAAACCTTCTACGGAGACCAGCAGGAAAGCCTTGCGGGCTGCGGGCGCGATCACCGAGAGGTTTGCCGCTGCCCGCGCTTCCCAGCCGAAGGGCGACGTTGTTTCAGGCAAGTCCACCGTCAGGGTGTCGAACACGGAGCAGAACAGTTTGAAAAGATTGACCCTGTCGTCGGCACCCTGCGGGAAAAGCGTGATGTCTGCGATCAACGCTTCCAATACGGCGGCGACATACGCGTCGCCTGACGCTTGCGACCCGGTCACGGCACGGGAGAAACGGCGCAGGTAGGGGAGGTGGGCTGCGATCCGCATGGAAAGTGACATTGATGACTTCCTTCAGTATGATGACGCCGAATTTTAACGGTGCCCGATGCTATCGCGTAGCGAAACATGGCATTGGTTTGAACATGTTTTATGCGTTAAGGGAAGTTTCCCAGTTGAACGAATTGTGTGCCGGTTTCGAGGAAGCCGGATAAAAATTCGGAATATGGCAACGTTTTTAATGTACCAAATAAGGACGCGTGGAAGCGGCGCTGCGTGGCGATCGCCGATGCGGGTTCAGGAGCGAAACGGACGATGGCGAACATACCGGAAAATCAGCGACGTGCCGGTATGGGCAGTAGGGCAGGCGTCGGTAGCAGCGATCCCAACGCGCAAATCGCCTCCAAACTGAAGGCACTTTATAGTGCCATCGAGCAGGAACCCATTCCGGATACATTCCTCGATCTCCTCGAGAAACTTGACCAGGCCGAGCAACTCGGTAAGCCTCTAAGCTGACATCGTCACGCTATCCTGATTTTCATCCGTTCAAATTACCAGTTGTCTGGACATGAAAAACGGGCCGAGGCCCGTTTTCCTGTTCTGAACTGGTGTTTCCGATTGATCAGCAAGACGCTTCGTAACGGCGGCCATAGCGGTCGCGATAGATGCAGCGGCCCGGCTCGCTGGCATTGCCGATCAAGGCACCGGCCACGCCGCCAACGGCAGCGCCGACTGCTGCACCGCGCACATTGCCGGTCGCCACGCCACCGATAATGGCGCCGGACGCAGCACCGATACCGGCACCCTTTTCTGTCTGCGTGCAAGCGGCAAGCGGAAGGATGAGGGCGACTGCAAGGAGGATCTTTTTCATGGGTGGTTCCTTTTCACGGGTATTGATGGACGAAAGAGGGAAGCGTTGTGGACGATCAGATGCGGCCCATCAGCACGAGGATGAGAAGAATCACGACGACCAGCCCAAGACCACCTGAAGGTCCATAGCCCCAATTGCGGCTGTGGCCCCAACTCGGCAGAGCGCCGATCAGCAAGAGCACCAAGACAATCAGGAGAATTGTACCGAGCATGATATTTCCTCTTCAGTTTCCGGCCGTGCGGGTCACGGGGTCTGCTGCGGTAACGTCGCTCACGCGAATTTGTTCCAGCGTGTAGTGGTCATTAGGCACCGAGGGGCAAGGCATTTCGCAGCGAACCGCTCAACGCTTCTTTCGTAAGGATTTTCTTACGGTTTGCAGTCAGCGGCCCGAAAAGAAGAAAGGTTGCTATCAGCTGGTCGACCTTATCGCGCGCCTCGGCCATCGGTAAATGGCCGACCTTGTCAAGGATGATGGTATGCGCACGCGGCAATTTTCCAGACAGATGGATCTGGTGCAGCGGCGGAACGATCGCGTCGCGGCCACCGATGATGTTGAGGACCGGAACATCGATCAACGGTAGATCGTCGACGACGGATGTTTGGGACATCCAGGACACGAAAGCCGCAATTTCGGCGGCCTGTGACTTCAACAAGTGCTCGCGGACCTGTTCCATCCCAGCAATGGTTTCTTCGGTTTCCCAGCCGGCAGTCTTGTCGAACACACATTGAAGCGATCCACCGCGAAACGTCTCGCGTGTGGCGATCCACCGGGTGAACAACCGGACGAAAAGGTGCCGCCCAAGCAGGGGAAGGCGCAGGATGCGCGATGCCAGCCGCTCCTGCCCCTCAAATCGGCCGCAAGCGAAAGCCCCCATCAGGATGACGTTGCTGACAAGGTCTGGCCGGTGCCTCGCCAGCAGAAGCGAGATGAACCCGCCTGTCGAATGACCAATCAGGGTCACAGGTTCACCCTCGAAATCGCGTTCGATCGCCTCTGCATAAGCATTAACGATGGCGTCTGTGGTCAGTCCTCCGGACACGCCGTCCAGTTTCCACGGGTTGTGACCGGGCAGGGGATAGGCGGCAGCGCGGCCTTCCCGAACGATGCCCGGTGCAAAGCAGCTCCAGAACGCCGGCGACATGACCATGCCGTGGATCAACACGGTTTTCATGCCGGGTTCCTCGGACAGCCAATGGGGGGAGGGTGGGCACAACATCAATGGCATTCCTTTGCTGTGCGTCAGCAAATCATGCCCTGGAAGTCTTGGTTGTCTGGGGCGAGCGTGGCCAATGGCCGTCGCGGGTATCCGGGTTCACCAATTCACGCCAGGCATTCCTTGACGCGTTGGTGAAACGCCATGCGGCCCAAAAAAGTTCCCAGCGATATTTGCGGAACTTCTGCGCCATCCTCTCCGTTTTCCTGGCACATCATTCATTGTGCAGGGAGCACGACGATGGAACATATCGCAGCGATCATGATGCTTGTCGGGTGTACCCAGGGCAATGTCGAATGCAAGGAATTGCCCGCACCCGCTGTGGGGTTTGAAACCGCCGAGGAATGCCAGGCGCTGCTGCAGCCGTCGCTCAATGACATGCGTAGCAAGTACAAGATCGTCTACGGCAAATGTGCTGCGATCGATCCGGCCCTCTACCTCGAAGACGCAACAATCACGTGGGACGTTACACCTGCCAAGGGCTTGGATGTACAGGTCACCTTCGATGAGCCGGCAGCGCCGGTTCTGGTTGCCGGAAAACGTGACCCACAGAGCTTGCTCAGCAATTGAGCATTCTGACCGCTGGACATGTTTGTCCATAACCACCTGAAACGCAACCAAAGGAAATAGTCATGAATTGGGATATGATCGAAGGCAAATGGAAGGAATATCGCGGCAAGGCCCAGACACAATGGGGCAAGCTGACCGATGACGACCTCGATGTCATCAATGGCCGCCGCCAGGAATTGGCCGGCCGGATTCAGGTCCGTTACGGCGTCGAGAAAGAGGAAGCCGAGCGGCAGATCGATGAATGGTCGCGTCACTGACCGCAATCTCTCGTAAGTAGCAAGACGGCACTCGGAGATATCGTCCGTGTGCCGTTTCGCGTTTGCCTGAGCGGTCAGGATCGAAAAATTCGGAACAAAATCCTCGCCGTTCCGTTCTCAAGGGCAATCACAGCCGGCTGAACACCGGCTTTCGGCCTGACAGGCTTTCTCCCAGACTTGCATAAAGGAGTACAACAATGATCCGCACTCTTATGGCGACGACCGCGCTTGCCGCGTTCCTGACAACCGCTGGGCTGTCTACCGGCGCCTGGGCACAGGAAGGTGCTACCAAGGCTGATGCGGCCGCAGCCGCAAGCTCGAATGTTCAAGCGACCAAGCCCGGTCCCGCCGGATATTTTTCAGCCGCGCCCGAGCAGGTTCTGGCAACCTCTGTTCTGGGCAAGACAGTCTATACCGGTGCTGACGAACAAGGCGAAGCCATCGGCGATGTCAACGATGTCGTTATCAATGCCAATGGCGGTGCTGAGGCGCTGGTGATCGGCGTTGGTGGTTTCCTCGGCATCGGCGAAAAAGACGTTGCAGTGAGTTTTGACCGGGTATCTTGGTCTGACAGGGACGGGCAGCGCATCATCGTCATTTCGGCGACCAAGGAAGACCTGCAGGCAGCCCCGGAGTTCCAGCGCACGGCCATCATGGAGGGTGCCGCTGCGACAGTGCCGGAGGATCAAAGCGCTGAAGCACCGGCGGTCGCGCCCGTTATCACCGACGAGGCCGCAGAGGCGGTGCCGCCGGCCACCGGCACCACGCCGCAGATGACCGACCCTGATCTTGCTCCGCCGGTCGACCCAGCCACCACTGCCGCGACACCGGCTGATGAAATGAAACTGGTTGATCCGGCGTTGATCAGCGCTGAAAAGCTCATCGGTACCGAGGTCAAGGTCGCCGACGATACCAAGGTCGGCGAGATCGGCGACGTTCTGCTCGACAAGAACGGCAAGGTGGAGGCCTATGTCATCGACGTCGGCGGCTTTCTCGGCATCGGGGAAAAACCGGTTGCGATGAGTGCGCAGAGCGTTCAGGTGATGGCGGATGCCAAGGGGACAATGGTGATCTATTCACCGTTCACCAAGGCTCAGATGGAAACCCAGGCGGCTTATGATGAGGACGCCTACAAGGCCAACCCACGTGGCATAGTCCTGGCTGCTCCCGCAAACTAACGATTGTCCTCAAAGAACCGGCGTCAAAAACGACACCGGTTTTTCATGCCTAAGTAAAAGCCTGAGACTTTCAGCAGGCACAAAAAAAGCGGCCGATGGCCGCTATCTTTTTTCCCTCAGAGGCATTCGATTTTTATCGATCAGAACCATCGCGTGACGATTTTTCTGCAGCGTCAAGGTTGGCCAGAAGATCCGAAAGCAGACCGTCCGTCTGCTGTGGTTTTTCGGTCAAGTATAGATCGCGCAAGGTCGTGCCGATATGCTGATATCGATCGCGGCCTTTATTCGGCATGCGAACTGAGGCCGCTGCGGATTTCCAGATGTTCGTTGTCGATACGGTCATTTTACTATCTCGCATGATGTATATGCCTTCACAACGTTCCCTGCCTTGCTAAGGTTCCGAGAAATACGTGGCCAAACCGTGTCAAATTGGGACGATCTTTCGCGCCATGGTTAATGATCGGTTTCAATGGCCACGTGTCGCATTCTGCCTTTTTTACCGGAACAAAGGTTCACGTCCGGCGTTATACGGCAATGGTTTAAACTAAGGAGAATCCTCATGCTGTACTACGCTCTCGTCTTTCTCGTTGTTGCTATCATCGCCGGCGTTTTGGGCTTTGGTGGTATTGCTGGCGCTTCGGCAGGTATTGCGCAGATTCTGTTCTTCCTGTTCCTCGCCTTTCTGGTCATCTCGCTGGTGGCTGGCCTGATGCGTAGAACCTGATCCCATCTCAGGTGAAGCGTGACGAAAGGGAGCGATGCGAAAGCATCGCTCCCTTTTATCGTTGTCGTCAGATGCCATTGTCGTCCGCTTCTGCCTTGCCGAAGCCAAGAGGCTTGGCTATTCATGACCGGACTATCTCGCAACTGCACATTCCGGAGCCGGGCGAAGCATGAAATCACTGGAACTCATCGTTGAAAGGATCATCCTGTCGAGCCGTTGGCTCCTGGTGGTCTTCTATCTCGGGCTGGTGGCAGCCCTTGCGCTCTATGCGGTGTCGTTCGTCTACAAGTTCTACAAGATAGCCATCATGGTGTTCACCTATGACGAGTCGGACATGATTCTTGCCATGCTCGGGCTGATCGATGCAGCACTGGTTGCCAGCCTCATCGTCATGGTGATGATTTCCGGATACGAAAACTTCGTCAGCCGTTTCGACGAGGGCGACGCCGAGGTGTCGTTCGTTGGCAAGCTTGATTCCGGTAGCCTGAAGATCAAGGTGGCGTCGTCGATCGTGGCGATCTCATCCATTCATCTGCTTCAGATTTTCCTGAATGTGCAGAACTACACCAGCGAGCAGCTGATGTGGGCGACCATCATTCATATCGCTTTCGTGGTTTCCGCGCTGATGCTCGGGTTCCTCGAGCAGATTATGACGAGACTGAAGAAGTAAGCGGTAAGCAGTAAGCAGAGCAGGGGACCGGACATGAAGACAGACGTCGTTGTTTTGGGCGCAGGCATCGTCGGCCTGTCGACGGCTATTCACCTCGCGCGGCGGGGCAAGTCCGTGGTGTTGCTCGATCGCCGCGGCGCGGGGGAGGAAACGTCCTATGGCAATGCCGGCCTCATTCAGCGCGAAGGTGTCTTTCCCTACGGCTTTCCGCATGATTTCGGCGCGCTGTTCCGCTATGCGCTGAACAACACCATCGACGCGCACTATCATGTCCGTGCATTGCCGGGCCTGGTGCCGTTCCTCATCCGTTATTGGTGGAATTCGGGTTTTACCCAGCACCAGAACATCGCTTCGATGTATGCGCCGCTAATCGAAAATTCGATCACCGAGCATGCCGACCTCATCAACGCATCCGGTGCCGGAGACCTCATCCGCAAGGACGGTTGGATGAAGGTGTTCCGCACCGAGGGGGCGCGGGACGCGGCCTATAAGGAAGCGGAAAAGCTCTCCTCGACGTTTGGCGTCAACCACCAGAAACTCTCCAGCAGCGAGCTGAGGGTGATGGAGCCGTCGATCCGGGCGGACCTCACCGGTGGCCTGCGCTGGACCGATCCTTGGTCGATCCGCGATCCGCACAGCCTGAACAAGGCCTATCTCACCTATTTCCAATCGCTCGGCGGCCGGCTTGTTTCCGGTGACGCAGCGACGCTTGAGCATATTCTCGAAGGTGCTGGCTGGCGCGTTGCAACGCCGGAAGGCCCGCTTGAAGCCAAGGAAGTCGTCGTGGCGCTCGGCCCATGGGCCGACACCGTGACCAAGAAACTCGGCTACCGTTTCCCGCTGGCAGTCAAGCGCGGCTACCACATGCACTATGGCATGGAGGAGGGCGCGCAGCTGAACAACTGGGTGCTCGATGCCGAAAAGGGCTATTTCCTGGCGCCGATGCTGCGCGGCATCCGGCTGACCACCGGTGCCGAATTTGCCAATCGCGATGCACCGAAAACGCCGGTGCAGTTGACACGGGCAGAGCGCGTCGCCCGCGAATTCTTTCCGCTTGCCGAGCGCCGTGACGATGAGCCCTGGATGGGCGCGCGCCCTTGCACGCCGGACATGATGCCGATCATCGGCAAGGCACCGCGTCACGAGGGCCTCTGGTTTGCATTTGGCCATGCCCATCACGGCATGACCCTTGGCCCGGTCACTGGCCGCGCGCTTGCCGAAAAAATGACCGGCGAAAAGACGGTGATCGACATCAAGCCGTTCAGGCCCGACCGGTTCTTGGCCTGATCAGCACGCGGTAAAAGGCGCCGGTGGTGGAACCCGGCGCCCGCTCCTTTTTTGACCTTTTCCGATTCATTTCCTCAAGGCTGGAACAAACGTCAAAGTCATCCGTTATGTGGGTTGGCTGAAGGCGAGGGCTCGGTCGGCTGTGCTGTGCGCAGCGAATGGAAATGACCGTCGCGAGAAGCGGCGGCGGGAGCGGTGTTTTATGCAAAAACAGGTGATAGAGTTCGACGACGAAGCCGTGGGTGCTTTGATGTCCGAGGATAACGGGTTTCGCTTCCTCGCGGTCAAATATGGCGTCTGGAGTCTGGACGGCCGTCTGTTTTCAGATCCATCCGAAGCGAGACATGCCGTGAAGGTTCTCTTGTCCAAACCGGCATCGGGGTCGATGCCGCCAGCCAGCTTCTGGGTGCCGGGCGACGGCGACCCTTCACGCAGCCAGTTCCGTTGGAATGCGGTTTCCGCAGTCCCGTCACTCAACTCCGAAAACCGGGTCTGACAGCAAATCCTCTGCCAGCCACGAATTCACAAACTCGCCGCGCGGCCGCTGGCCGCGTGCGGCTGGATCGACTGAGTTAATCGTCCCAATCCGCCGGAATGCCGCTGTCTGCGCCGATCGCTTCCAGATCATTGCGGATGCTGACCACGCCGGGAACCGCATAGATCAGCGCTTCGATCTTGCGCCGCTCGTGCGCGGTATCGACAGTGCCTTTCAACCAGACTGAGCCCCGGCGTGCTTTGATATCGACGCCCGATGTGTCGAGGTCGCTGTCTTCCAGCAGGTTGGTGATCACCTCTTCAAGCGCGTCGTCATCCACATCGGCGTCGGTATCGTCGCCAAAGAGATCGGGGCCGTTTTTGCTTTCGATCGCCGTTTCGTCACTGCGTTGGAAACCGGGATTTCCCGCCTCGTCGAAATTCTCGCTGCCTTGCCCATAGGAGCCGTTGCCGACCTTGGTCCGCGATCCGGGCGTGGCGTCGGCATAGGGCCAGCCTTCATCCACATCGCGCTCCTCGTAATCGCGGTAATCTTCCTCACGCCCCGTGGTCTTCGGTGTTTTTCCGGTCATTGCGCTGCCCTCGTTCGAATGAAATCGAGAGGGAAACGGCTGGCGCGGCATTTTGTTCATTTCGCAGGCGAACGTTGCGAACAATTTCCGTTAGCGCAAATGAAAAATGGCGGAGCTGCTGAAGCAGCTCCGCCATTTGTAAGGGTTCGTCAAGCGCAGTTTAGTTCTGCGGGGCAGTACCGGTAGCCGGTGTCTGCGTATCGGTTCCGGTGGCCGGAGTCTGGGTTTCCGGGGTCGCAGGCGTGGCGTTCGGTGTCGTTGTGGTATTCGGCGTCACGTTCGTGTCCGGAGTCGCAGTGCCGGGCGTTGTGGTGCCTGGCGTCGCGCTATTGTCAACCGGCGGGGTTGATGTATCGGCCGGAGGCGTCGTGGTCTGTTCTGTCGCCGCCGGTTGTGTTGCGGTGCCATTGGTCTGATCATTCGACAGTTCTGCCGGCAACCAGACAAGAAGCGCCAGAACGAGACCGGCAAGCAGGATGATCAGAACGGGCCACTTCGAGCGTCCCGAGCGGGGTTCCAGCTCTTCAGGCCGCCGTTGATTGGCCAACGGATCGTTCACCGGAGCGCCTGTCAGCGGATCGATACGCGGACCTGCCTGTTCGGCCGGCCATGCTGCAGGATTCACGTTACGGTTTTCAGTGGGATCAAAACGTTGATTCATGGCGTTCATATCCTTTCGAGAAATGGTGCCTGTGCCAGCAAACGTTGAAGGCAACTGCCCGATAAACGTCGCTCGCAGTCTAAGGTTCCTCGAAAAGGCAATTTCGGCAAAAAGGTCACAAAATTGCTGGGAAACGGGTCGTTTTCAGCCTGAATCGCGTCAAAATCCGCCCGTCGATCGTTGGGGATCAGCTCGACGGCAGTTCGGCAATATCGCCAAATTGCGCGAGCAGACGCGGGCTGGTCATATCGCCGCTCTCTTCATCGACCTCGACGGCATAGGCTGCCACGCCGACAAACCGGTCGGCCATGGCTGCGGCAATCTTTTCGGCGCTCGCAGCATTGGATGCCTGGCGCATCTCTCCCGGTGCCAGTCCGCCACGAACCTTGCGGTAAGGGATAACGATGAATTTCTCGGCCATGGATGGCCCTTTCAAGGATTGACGCCGACACGGCCGGTCAGGGCCATCTCGATGGAATATGCGGCGATAGAGTGATTGCAGCAAGCACGCCGCGCCGGTGCAACGGCGCTGACCTTTAGCATTGATTACCGTGCCACTGTAACGGCAATCCGGCCGGTGATGCACAAAATTCCAGCCGCACGTTCTGACAACCGATTACTTTACATTTACCTCGAAAAAAGGGCGGACCGAACCGGCAGACGCGGCACGTCAAGATGATCGGGTGGTAACTTGACCTTGGCCCGATCCGCCATCATCGCGAAGCCGTTTTCCAGGTGACGGCAAAACCGCTCGGCATCAAACAGGGGAGCCAGGAACCTGTTTCGTGAAATTTCCTGCTTCAACCGCATCACGTCGTCCGGGCTTTGCGACAAGTGAACCGCGAGTTCGACAAAGGCGTCAGGCGTGGCAGCCGCCAGGTCGGGCAGGCCGAGCGCCGTCAACAGGCTCTCGGAAACCCGCGAGGCGAAGTTGCCGCCCTTCAGCGACACGACCGGCAGACCCGCCCATAGTTTGTCCGATGTGGTCGTATGGCCGTTGTAAGGGAAGGTATCGAGACCGATATCGGCCGCCTGCAATCGGGCGATATGGGCATCGTAGCCCGTCGAGGGGGCGAAGATGATTCTGTCCGCCGCGACCCCGCGTTTGCCGAAGGCTGCGCGAAAATTGCTGCGTGCCAGGTCGCCGTCGATCATCACCCAGAGAACCGAACGCTCGGAACGCCGCAGGATGTCCGCCCAGCGGTCAACGGCCGCAACCGATATCTTGCGGGCTGCATTGAAGGCGGCAAAGACGAAGCGATCCGCAGGCAAACCGAGCGCCACCCGATCGGCGGGTGGCGGAAGGGCCCGATGGACAGGGTCATTAGGCTGATAGCTTTCCGGCAGAAGGCAGAATTTCTCGTGGTAGTTCAGTCTTGAGCTGTTCGGCAGCACGATCCGATCGCCGATGACATAGTCGCAGTCGACATTGACGGCGCTACCGGGGAAGCCAAGCCAGGCCACCTGAACGGGCGCCACCCCCTGGTTGAGGATGTTGGACCGGGAGCCGCCGGTATGGCCCTTGAGATCGATAAGGATGTCGATGTTGTCCTGACGGATGACGGCGGCAGCCTCCGCATCGGTCTTGCCGTGCAGCGAAACGATCCGCCCCCATTTTGACCGGTTGTCGTCGGCGATGGCGTGTTGCTCGGGGGTATAGCAGTAGAGGGTGACGTCGAAGCGGCTGATGTCGTGCAACTCTAGCACACATTGCAGAAGGCGCATCGTGGCATGCTCGCTCCAGAAATCGCTGGACAGATAACCGAGGCGGATCCGTTCGCCCCAGGGATGCTGCCGCATCCGTCGCTGGCGGCCGCTGGCTGGTGAGGGGAAGGATGTCAGGCCGGGATTGTTCGTCGCAAGCCGGTTCAGCCGCTCGTCTGAGCATCGCAACAGGTTCGAATAGGCCGTTTCACCCTCAAGTGAGGAGAGGTCGCCACGGGCCAGCAGACGGGCATTCACCAGCTCAAGTTTTTCGATTGCCTCGAAATCGCAAAAGTCGCGCGCCACCGACATGAATTTGAACTGCGTATAGGGATCGTCGGGAAAGAGTGCCGCGAGCTTGCGAAACACGGTCAGCGTCAGCGGATTGCGTTCGTTTTCGCCAAGGATTTCTCCGGCGAGTTTCAGATGATCGGCCTCGTCGCTGTTTGCCAATGTGTGTGCGACGAGCTTGACAAGCGCGGTGTCGCCGGTACGGCGAAAGGATAGAGCCAAACTATAGGCCAGGGACGCATCGTCCGGCAGTGTGTCCAGCAGTTTAATGCCGATCAGCTGCGCGCGGTCATCATCGCCGGCCTGGACATACAGGCCCGTGGCACGGCAAAGCAGTGTGCCGGCATCGTGGCCGGAATGGGAAGCGGCCTGCTCAAAGGCTTGTGCGGCCTCGGCCGGAAGGCCAAGTTTTTCGAGAGCATCGCCGAGAAGCACGAGTGGGGCTGCATCCGTGACTGTTCCCAGCAGGGGGCTGAGAAGCGTCAGGGTTTCCAGATAGTCGCCCTGTTCGAATGCGACCCTTGCCGCTGCAACTGCCTGTCCGTCCATATCCGCTATTCCAGCAATCAGAGAAAAGGGTCAATACCCCCCATTGCTTGCGCGGGGCGGATCAACCGGCCGCTTGAAGCGCAGCCGAAATGCTGTGGGCTAACCTGCAATAATGATGGATATTCAAACATTGGGCGTCGCATACGTGCGGACAAGCCGGAAGAATCGGACGGCCCACGTCGTTTCGTGGCAGCGAGAGAGACGTCAATCTACCCGCCCGGCCCTATTCTAAATCTAATAGCAGCCGCGTCCTGTCCTTGCGGACGAGAGGCCTTTCGCAGATTTTTCGGAAAAATGAAACCCCGATTTTTGCTCGGCCTGTTTGTCCTGCTGCGTTGGCGGAGAAGCAGCCTGTTTTCCGGTGGGCAGCATGCGTGAAAAAATGGAGGCACGCCGTCGAATCGCGCACCCTGAACACAAGCGCCGCTTCGATGTGGCGTGCGCGCTGTAGTAGGAGAATGGCATTGTCGTGAAGTTTGGCTGGGGAACCTGGAAAGTAATCCAAGTCTATTTAAGTGATTGAAATGAAATTAACTTGTTGCTTTCATTGGTAACTTTCGGCAATTAGTCGCCTAGAATGGTCACCTAGGTTGTGGTTTGCGCATGTCCAATATGAAAAGACTGAAAAGCGGGGTCTATTATGCCCAGCTTGCCGTGCCGGTAGAACTTCAATCCATCTTCAATGCGAAGATGGTCAGCCGATCTTTGCGCACCAAAGAAGCCCGCAAGGCAAAGGAAGCGCTCCCTGACGTTTTGAAGGAATGGCATCGGTCCTTCGAAGCCGCCCGCCGTGAGGGTAAAGCGGTAAAGATTTTCTCGAATGACCGGCAGCACCTCCGCGAGATGACCGCCGAAGACAAGGCCGTTGCCGTCTGGCAGCATTATCAAAATACTCTTCAGAAAGATGAGGATAAGCGCCGGGCTATGCCCACGGCATCTCAAATACAGGCAGAGGAGGAACGCCTTTGGCGGCGGATAGAGAAGGTCGAGATCCACTCTGGCGACTTTATCGGGATGATCAACGCCCACGCCGATCTTGAAATCATGTTGCGGGCGCGAGGCGATGACACCAATTATCGGACCCGCCGTCTTGCTGCCCAGAAGCGAAATTTAATCAGCGGTGAAACCAAGCTTATCGAGCGTGATGTAGATAGCTTCATTTTAAAGCATCGGTTGCTTGTTGATAAAGGGACTGACGAATACCGTGATCTATGTGAGCTCATAACCCGATCCGAGATTGAGGGGCTTGAGCGGACTGTCGAGCGAGATCGGGGAGATTATACAGGATCACCGAAAGACCCTATTGTTAGGCCGGTTGCTGGCACTATCGCTGAAGCCGCAGCGCAAGGCGAGGGCATCATGGAACTATTCGCGACATACGCCCGCGAGAATCCCAATCAGATTAAGCCTGATACGCTGGCGCAAGCCCGCCGCGACGTGGGGCTCTTTGCCGAGCATGTCGGTAGCACGTTCCCGGTTCACCAGATCGATAAGAAGGCCGTCCGCGAGTGGAAGGCGCTCTTGCTTCAGTATCCGGTGAAGGCCAGCGAGATCAAGGCCTTCGAAGGGATGAAGCTGGCGCAGATCATCAAGCACAACGAGACTGTGAAAAAGCCCGCTATCAGCACCACGACCGTCAACCGCTACTTGTCCGGCTTTAGCGCCTTCTGCACTTGGCTGACGAACCACGGCTATCTAACACAGAACCCGGCTTCCGATATGTTCCTCAAGAAGTCGAAGGAGAAGACGACAAAGCCCTTCACGGTCGATCAAATGAACAAGTTGTTCCAGTCGCCGTTCTTCACCGGATGCCAGGACAGCGAAGCGCCCCGGTTTTGGAGCAAGCCCGGCAACGTGCAAATTCGCGATCATCGGTTTTGGGTGCCGCTCATCATGCTGTTCTCAGGCGCGCGCCCGGCGGAGATTGCGCAGCTTTCCGTCGCCGACGTGCGCGAGGAACATGGTCACTGGATCCTGCACGTGACGACAGAAGGCGAGGAAGGCAAGAGCGTCAAGACGGACGGCTCTATGCGCGTTGTGCCAGTGCATCCCGAATTGGTAAAGCTTGGCCTCCTCGACTATCACGCCGCTGCCAAGCAGAGCGGTGACACCCGCCTATTCCCGCTGGCAGAACGCAATGAGCGCGGGCAGATGATGGCAGGTTTTAGCCGTGACTTCCCGCGCTACCTGACGAAGATCGGTTTGAAGGACGGTCGCGGCTTGTCGCTCTATAGCTTCCGGCATGGGGTAGCTGACGCCCTTCGCCGCGCTGGATACCTTGATGAGCAATTTGGTTTTATCCTTGGTCACGTCGCGGGCAGCATGACGCAGCGCTACGGCACCTTGCCGCAGGGGATGCTTGAACAGCGTGTCGAGTTGGTGAAGGCGATTGCCTATCCCGATCTGAAGCTTGATCACCTTCAGCCGCAGTAGACCCTAAGCGCAAGGTCTACAAGCTGAAGCACGATATTGATGATGTTTAGGATGATTTCGAGTTTGGTCATATGACGCCCCTGATTGATTGGCGTCTATCCATCTATACGAAGATAGTTGCCGACCAAAACAACAATAAGGGAATCTTCTATGTTCAATTAATTTGAGCAAAAGACGTTTATTATCAGGAAATTTGATTTTAAGGATTCACAAGCGATTCCTGCCATGAGACAATAGTTTCCAGATCAATTTGGGAACTATCAATGAATCTCGCCTCTGCCATTTCCAGTGTAAAGAAGGCCATCGGCTTTCCGACAGAACAGAAGGCGCTTTCCCTAACCGATAACGGCATTGCAGAACTATTTGGCGCTTTCCCTACTGCTTCCGGCGTCGTTGTTACTGGAACAAGCGCAATGCGCGTCCCGGCAGTTCTTCAGGCCGTCCGGCTGATATCCGAAACTATCGGATCACTTCCCTGCAAGCTCTATCGGGAAACCGGCGACAGCAAGGAAGCTGCCAAGGATCATAGCGGCCACAAGATCACCCATAGCCGTGCGAACGACTGGACTAGCGCCGGGCAGCTTCGCATTGACCTCACCGTCGACGCGCTGCTTCATGGCGCTGGATATGCGCAGGTTGCCCGCGCTTCTGACGACCGCCCCCTTGAGCTTCACCGTCTGGATCCGTCGAAGGTGGAGCGCCGTTGCGAGGACGATGGCGAACCCTTCTATCTGGTATCCACAGAACGCGGACAAGTCCGGCTCTCCTATCGTGACGTTCTCTTTATCCCGGCATTCGCTGGCGTCTCGCCGGTAAAGCTTGGCCGCGAAGCTATCGGCATCGGCCTCACCCTCGAAAAACATACGTCCAATCTCTTCAGCGACGGCGCGCGACCTAGCGGCATGTTCTGGACCGAAAACGCTGTTCCCGACACCGACAACGGCACAAAGACCATTGCAAACATTTTGCGGGACTACCGGGCAGCCTTCAGCGGTGGAAAGCAGAACCGCCCGCTTATCGTGCCGAACGGCTTCCGTTATCAGCAGATGGCCCTTGCCAGCACCGACGCGCAGTTCCTTGAAAATCGCCTAGAGCAGATCAACGAGATTGCGCGCATCTTCGGCGTTCCCCCGCATATGCTCTATCAGCTTGACCGTTCCACATGGTCGAACGCCGAACAGATGGCCGCAAGCTTTCTTCAGCTTTGCCTTCGCCCTTGGCTCGACAAGTGGCAGGACGCTTATGCGACCGTGCTTCTCACCGACGAGGAACGCGACACCCTCTATTTTGAATTCGTCATTGATGACCTGCAGCGTGCCGACGCCGTAGCCCGCGCCGAAATCTTCGGCAAGCTTGTCGCCATGCGCGCCATGACCCCGAACGAAGTTCGCGGCGCAATGAACCTGCCCGCACTGCCGGGCGGCGACGAACTCGCCAATCCTTACACCACGACAACCACAACCGGCCCGGCAGATCGCAAGCCGCCGAAGGATGCTGAATGATCCATCACACCGCCTATTTTGGTGACGGCAAAAAGACCTTCGCCCTCACGCCAGAAATGATTCTCGAATTGGATCGGAAGACCGGCGTTGGAATTGCCGCGCTCTATGGCCGCTTCATGCGGCAGGATTTCCATTTCAACGACATGATCGAACTTATCCGCACCGGCCTTATCGGTGGCGGGACTTCCCCGGCAGAAGCGCAGACGCTTGTCGATCTCTACGCCAAGCCGCGCCCGGTCATGGAAATCTTTCCGCTTGCCTTCGACATTCTGGACGCACGTTGGAACGGCAAGCCGGATGATACCGAGCGTGTTGTTTGGACGAGTCCCGGTGAAGCTCCGGCTTACGGCCCACTTGTTGAATTTGGGCCTCCCCAGGACGAATTGCGACACGCCGCTGAAACCGGCGACATGACCGCAGCCATCAACGACGCGCTTGTGCAGGTGGCCGAATGAAGAACCACGACATTATCGCGAAGGCATCCATTACCAGCGATGAGGCGGGCACCGTCACCGGTATCGCTTGGCCGTTCGGCGCGCCGGACAGCGAGGGCGATGTTATCCAGAAGGGCGCTTTCGAATTTGTCACCGACGTTCCGATGTTCATCGAACACGACGGGCGCAAGATCGTCGGCGTCTGGAAGTCCTACAAGGAAACGGATGCGGGCCTTGAAGTGACGGGCCGTCTGTTCCTTGAGGCCAGCGGCCCGGCGCAAGAGGCGCACCGTCTTCTCCGCAAGTCCGCCCTGTCCGGCCTGTCGATACACGGCCCTATCATCAGCTTTGAGCAGCTACCGACCGGTGGCCGCAACATCACGAAGCTCACCATCAACGAAATCTCGCTTTGCAAGCGTCCGGTCAATTCCGGCGCTCGCGTCACCATCGTCAAATCCATTAATGAGGAAAACCCTATGGAGAACGAACTTGAGAACACACCGGCAGTCAATGTTGACCCGGTTGCTTCCCCTGAAGAACTGAAGGTCATTAAGGCCCGCGTGGATAAGCTGGAAGCCAAGGCTAATCGCCCGCTTGCGGCTAATAGCAATCACCCTGAAGGCCAGAACGACAACGGCGTCCGCAAGGCGTTCTCGGACTTCCTTCGCGGCACCATCGATAATTCCGGCGAAGTCCGCAAGGCGTTGACCGTTGCCGGTGATGCTCCGAGCCATATCCTCGCACCGGAAGAAACGTCCGGCGAGTTCATCCGCAACCTTGTCGAGTTCTCGCCTGTCCGCAGCATCGCCGATGTTCGCACGACCGGCTCGCACACGGTCATGCTGCCGAAGCGCCTCACCGTCACGAACGCCAAGTGGAAGGGCGAGGCCGTCGTCTCGGAAGCATCCGAACCGACCTTTGACCAGATGGAAATTTCCATCAAGGAAGCAACCACGCACGTCGATATCGGCAATTGGCTGATCGAAGATGCCTCCGCTGACGTGGAGGCTGAAGTTCGGCTTGCATTGGCTGAAGACTTCGCTGCCAAGGAAGGGCTTGCTTTCGTCAACGGCAGCGCTGCCGCCGAACCGAAGGGCTTCATGGCTGAAGCTGGTATCACGTCCGGCTTGAACGGCCATGCGACGAACCTTTCCGCCGACGCCTTTATCTCGCTCATGTATTCGCTGCCGGCGATCTACCGCAATCGCGGCACGTGGGCCATGAACGGCACCACGCTTGCAGCCGTGCGCAAGCTGAAGGACGGACAGGGCAACTATCTCTGGCAGCCCGCTTTCGTTGCAGGCCAGCCCGAAACCATCCTTGGCCGCCCGGTTGTCGAATTGCTCAACATGCCGGACATCGCCGCAAACGCCTTCCCGATCATCTTCGGTGACTTCAAGGCCGGTTATCGCATCTATGACCGTATCGAACTGGCTGTTCGCCCGAACCCGTATCTTCTGGCAACGGAAGGGCTTGTCCGCTTCCATGCTCGTCGCCGCGTCGGCGCTGGCGTCGTTCGCCCGGAAGTCTTCCGCAAGCTGAAGATGGCGACCGCATAATCATGACCCTCCGGCTCGCATACGACGAATTCACGCTTGAGCACGGTGGCAAAACCGTGACCTTGCGCCCGTCATTGCGGGCCGTTTCCTACCTTGAAGCCAGGTATGGCTTCGAAACCCTCTTTCGGCACGTCGATGAGTTCAACCTCACGACCATCCGCGAAATCATCCTTGCCGCTTCCCAAGCGCGGCGGGATGCAGCGGCTTTCCTGTTGTGCATTTCAGGAGAGCCGCTTTCCCTCATCCACAGCGTTGTTGCGGCACCCGTCGCCGATCTCTGCCGTGCCTTCATTCCGGCAGCGGAACCGAACGCCAAGCGCACAACCTGCACGCCTGTGCCGTGGCCGGAATTCTACCGTGAGCTTTACCGCACCGCGACCGGCGCGCTCGGCTGGACGCCCGCCGAAGCATGGGCTGCAACCCCTACCGAAATCAATGAAGCCTTCATTGGTTACATTTCCATGTTGAATCTCAGCCGTGGCAGCGGCGAAGCCCAAAGCGACGAAGACAAGCCAGTGAAACTAACCGACCCCGATCTCGACCGCAGCACACTTGAAGCCCTTAGAGGAAGTATCAAGAGGGCTGGCCGATGAGCAACCCGCCCCGCATCTGTAGTTGTGGCGAGAAGGTGCCGCATGGCGAGCTTTGTATTTGCCAGCGCACCAGCGCCCGCAAGCGTAACGCCCGCCATGACGCCCGCCGACCTTCAGCCCGCGAGCGCGGCTATAACCATGAGTGGCGTAAAGCCCGCACCGAATACCTCACCATGCACCCGTATTGCGCCATGCCCGGTTGCGGCAAGCCTGCCTCTGTCGTGGATCACATTCTTGCGCACCGTGGCGACCGCAACCTCTTTTGGAGCCGCACCAACTGGCAACCGCTATGCGCCCCTTGCCACAACTCAATCAAGCAACGGCAGGAACGCAACCAATGACACCGAAGACAATGCTTAAGCATGACGGTATCGAACAGCCCATTATCGAATGGGCGCTCGATTACGGTCTTACGCCATCCATCATCATCGCCCGCCTCAAGCGTGGCATGAGCCAAGCCGACGCGATCACAACGCCAATGCTCGTGGCACACATCGGACAACGCTTGCCGATCTACAGCCGAACGCAGGAAGATAGGACCATCAAAGGGCAAGAGCGCGCCAAAGGCAGTGTGACCCGTAGATACAGAACTGTCCTCACCTACGACGACAAGACACTTTCGATCGCCGATTGGGCAAAGGCGACCGGCATCAAAATTGGCGCCATCAATGCACGGCTCCGGGCTGGATGGAACGCAACCCGCACCCTTTCCGAGCCAAGCCGACAGCGTAAGGCCATCAACGATAACCGGGGGGGTGGTCTCCAATTTGCCAGCGTCCAAAGGGACCGGCGGGGGGAGGACCGTGCAAACGACCCCGAATATAACTTTTTCTGGAAAGGCCGAAAACTCATGAGCAGCGTCACGCTCTCGCTCGCAAAATTACACATGAACATCTTCGATGCGACCGACGATGAGCTCATTTCCTTCTACATCGAAGCTGCCGAAACGTGGCTTGGCAATTTCATCGGGCAACCGCTTGCGGAACTCGATCCCGTTCCGGCAGACCTGAAGCGCGCCGTGCTGTTGCTCACCGCCTATTATTATGAGCAGCGGGAAGCCATCGCAGCGGGCATTTCCATGCAGTTTGCGCCACTTGGCGTGACCAATATCGCCAATTCCTACCGGAAGGACTGGTTCGGCGATGGCGAATAAGAACGATAACGGCCTTGCATCGACCCTTGCAGCCTTCGACCGGGTTCGAATGGCCCCGCGTGCGGCTATCCGTCCGGCGCTTGCGAAGGCAGGCCACGACCTCGCCGACACCATGCAGCTATTTGCACAGTCGTCACGCGATACCGGCGCGCTCATGAACAGCATCGAAGTCACCGCACCCGGCGAAAGCACGCCGTCCTTTTCGCAGCCGGGCGGCGCGCGTGTTGCGGGTGAGGCCGAAGTGATTGTTACCGCTGGCAATGAGGCCGTTCGATATCCGCACCTTGTCGAATACGGCACCGCCGACACTGAAGCACAGCCGTTCTTCTGGCCTGCCTTTCGGCTTCGACGCCAGCAGCTTTTGAACCAAATCGCCCGCGCAGGCCGCAAGGCGGTGCGCGATGAATGGAATAATAAGACATGATTGAACCGACACTTGCCCTTCAAGTCGCTATCGGCAACGCGCTCGCCGTGAACCCGGCAGTGACCGCACTTGTCGAACCTATCAACATTCGCGGCGGCTCTATGCGCCCCGACGACCTGCCTTGCATCATCGCGAGCGGTGGGCAGACGATCTTTCTCGGCAATGCGTCCAGCTCGCAGTATGTGGCCCGCGTGTTCGTAGACTTGCATATTTGGGCCGTCGAAGATGGCGCAGACACCGCAAAGGCTATCGGCTTCGCAATTATGAACGCCCTGAAGGATGCCCCGGCCGTGTCCGGCTTCTCGATTGACGAATTCAGCCTGCCATCTGTCCGTTGGATGCGTGACCCCGATCCGGCGACCTCATACACGCACGGCGTCATGACCGTCGAAACCGTCGTTCGGTGGTCCGTCTAATGCGCGCTGGGAAACTTGATCGCACCATCACCATTGAACGGCAGACCCAGACCTTGAACGAAAACCGGATGCCGGTTTCCGTTTGGACAGCCGTTGCCACGGTCCGGGCCGAAGTCGTGCAGCAGTCGTCGAATGAATTCCTGTGCGGCTTCGGCGAGGCAGAGAACAGCACCGTGATTTTTCGTGTCCGATTTGTGCCAGGCATCACGACCGCCGACCGCGTTTCCTACAACGGCGCGGCCTATGATTTGAAGGAAACTAAAGAAATTGGCAGGCGTCGCGGCCTTGAGCTTAGGGCGGTCGCCACTTCATGACGCACCTACGCGGCGTAAAGCCGCCCGTTTCCCGCGACAGCAATGCACTGACGAAGGCACCGGCACCGCCGAAGCACCTTTCGCCGTATGCGCGTGCGGAATGGAAGCTGATCATGCCCGGCCTTATCGAGCGAGGGATTGCAACCAAGTCCGATCTAAGCGGCATCGCGGAACTTTGCACCACGCGCGGCCTTGCTCGCACCTATGGCGAGGCCTTGAGCATCGACCCCTTGGATAAGGTCACGTTCGGCATGTTCAACCGGGCGACACAGACCAGTCGCCAGCTTGCCGCCGAATATGGCCTCTCGCCGGTATCGCGCGCCCGCGTCGGCAGCGCAGCGCCAATTGATGACGAACCTAACGCGATGGATATGGAATGAAGGCCAGCACCTATCCGGCGTGGGTTTTCGATAACAGCCCGATTGATGACCCGTTCGGCTACGGCGACAGAGCCGTGCGTTTCCTTCGCGCCCTAAAACACCCGGCTAGCACTGCTCAGAAAAAGGCTTTTCAGCTCACGAACTGGCAGGAACGCATTATCCGCCGCATATACGGCCCTCGCAACCCGGACGGCAGCATGATCGTGAAGACGGTCCTGCTTTTCCTGCCGCGCGGGAACCGTAAGACGACGCTCGCCGCAGCGCTGGCACTTTTGCACACCATCGGCCCTGAAGCCCCCAGGGCGTCGAAGGGACAGGTGATTTTCGCCGCGAAGGATAGTGATCAGGCGCAAATCGGTTTTGAAGAAGCCAGTGAGATTATCAAGGCCGATCCGCGTATCGAAGCCCGCACGCGAATTTATGGTGCGAAAACCGGCAAAAAATTGATCGAATGCCAAGAGAAGAATACGACGCTTCGCGTGCTTTCGTCGGACGGCGGCAAGGCTCACGGTTTATCGCCGACTTTCATCCTTATGGACGAATTGCATGAGTGGCAGGGCCGAAAGCTTTGGTCAGCCCTGAAGTCGTCGCGTGTGAAAAAGCGACCGTTGACCGTCATTTGCACGACAGCCGGCGCGGGGCAGGAAAACTTGCTCTTTGATGAATATCACGAAGCTTGCAAGGTCGCGCGCGGCGAGAAGTTGAAGCCGTCCTATCTGCCGATCCTGTTTATGGCCGACCCCGGCGATGACTGGGAAGATGAGGCGACATGGCACAAAGCGAACCCCGGTCTAAGAGACGGCTTTGTTTCCATCGAAGAATTCCGCGACCTCGCTGCCGATGCGCGCGACAGGCCGCAGGAACTGTTCGAGTTCAAACAATACAACCTCAATGTTTGGCAGGCGCATTCGACCGCGCCGCTCTTTAACATGAAGACCTATGACGCCAGCTTTAATCCGCATTTCGACCTTGCCGATCTTGAGGAGTTGCCCTGCTATCTCGGCGTTGACCTGTCCGTCAACGGCGACCTCACGGCGATTGTCGGCGCGTGGCGTCACCCTGACGGCAAGGTTTCCGTGCACCCTTGGTTTTTTGTTCCCGGCGAGGATTTGCGCACGCGCGCCATTCGCGACAGCGTTCCATATGAAAAGTGGCGCGATGATAAAAAGATAACCGCTATCGACGGCCCGATCATCGAGCCCGATGAAGTAGAAGCCCAGATCAAGGAAATTTGTGCGCGGTTCGATGTGCGCGAGATCGCGTTCGATCCGCATCTTGCCAAGCATATGATGCAGCACCTTCATGACGAAGGAATGCCCGCCGTAGAGTTTCGCCAGACCCCTCTCAATATGGGTGTCGCCTACGGCACCCTTGAGCGTGTCGTGAACGGGCGCAAGCTGACGCACGGCGGTCATCCAATCCTTCGCCATCATTTCGATAGCGTCGTTGCCGTGCGCACAGACGATGGGCGCGTCAAAGCTATCAAGGGAAAGAAGACCGACCGCAAGGACGGAGCTGACGCCGCGGCTATGGCTGTATCGCGCGCCGCGGCGAACGACAACCAGCCCTCAATGCATGAACTGGACCCCGATGAATACGCAGCCCGCATGGATCGCCTGTGGGAAGAGGCGGAAATCGCAGCATAGGAATTAGAGAATGGATACCAACGAACAGCGCCTTATCGTCAGCCTTGAAGCCCGCATGACGAAGTATGAAAAGGACATGACCCGCGCGCGCATGTCGACAAACGACAATTTTAAGAAGATGGAAGGCCGCGCCCGGCAGTCGGCCCAGAACATGGAAAAGACGCTTGGCAGTGCCTCGACTTCCATCGCCGGGAAGCTTGAAGGTATGTTTGCACCGCTGTTGCGCGGTGGTGCTGTCACCGCTGCCGTGGGCGGCACCGTCATGGCGGTAAAGGAAATGGCGTCCTCGATTGCCGAAGTGGACCGTGAGGCCCGCAAGGCTGGCGTAACGTCGAAGGTTTGGCAGCAATGGACCCAGGTCGCAGTCGGCACCGGCATGTCGATCGATGGCGTGACCGACGCCCTGAAGGAATTGAACATTCGCGGCGATGAGTTCGCCAAGACCGGCAAGGGCAGTGCGCAGGAAGCTTTCACCCGGCTCGGCTATTCCGCAACCGACGTTGCGCAGAAGTTGAAAGACCCTAGCCGCTTCATTGATGAAATCATCGGCAAGCTTCAGAAGCTCGACAGTGCAGCACAGACCCGCATCCTCGACGAGGTTTTTGGGGGAACCGGAGCGGAGCAGATGGCTAAGGTTCTCGGCATGTCCGTCACCGAGATCCAGAAAATGCGCAGCGAGGCAGCGCTGTTCACGACCGAACAGATCGAGGCCGCGAAAAAGATCGACGCCGAATTCTCGACCATGTGGCGAAACTTCACGGTCTACGCCAAGCAGGCCGCTATCGAAGGCGTTGGCGTTGCCGGGAAGATCATCGGCGCGCTTCGCGGCGACTTCCTGCCGGGATACGATGAGGCAAAGGGCAACGTCGCCCGCCTGTCATCTTCGGAAGCGCAGCTTAAGCGCCTTCAAGCGCAACGCCAGAGCATTGTTGACCAGATTTCCAATGTGAAGGCCGAACCGTTCAACGTCCTGCAGGAAAGCGAACTGCGCACCCTCGAGGCCACGCTGAAGGCTTTGGACGAACAAATCCATGAGGCGACAGGCGGCAGCGACGAATTCAAGCAGTCGCTTAAGGAACTGTCCGACATGACGACCCGCCTCGACAGCGGTTTCGAGAAGAACGTCGCCAGCACCGCAAACTTCAAGAGCGCCCTTGTCGAGCTGAAGAACCTTGTGCCGGAACTGAAGGCCGAACTGGACACGCTTGCCACGACTGGCCGCTACCAGATTACCGGCGCGACCCTTGAAGGGCTGATGAAGGAACTCGGCTTGTCCGGTGATCGCCTCTATGATGAGAACACCCAGGACGAACTTGGCCGCGCCCTTGCTCTGCGTCGTGGTAACAATCCGGATGAGCTTCGGAAAGAGTGGACCGGCCTTCGCAACGTCGATGACGCAACTATCCGCAACACCTACGCAAACACGCCGATGGCAGCGCAGCCGCTCGCACCGACGACGGGCCAGCAGCAGGCCATTGACCTCGCCAAACAGCAGGACGAAGCCCGCAAGAGCTTGAACCGCACCGTGCAGGAAGGCTTGGACCTTGCTCGCTTCGAGCAGTCGATTTCCGGCATGTCGGCAAATCAGCAGCGTGTCGAGCTTCAGCTTTATCAGGCGCAGGCAGAAGCCAAGCGCAACGGCATCACCCTATCCGACACCGAAATCGCCAAGATGCGCGAAAAGATTACGATGACGGAAGGCATCAAAGGAAAAACCCAAGAGGCGGCAGATAGCGCAGAAGGCTTGAGGAACGCGCAAGAGTATTTCGCGGAAAGCTTCACGTCTTCCCTGTCCGGCCTTCTCACCGGCACGCAAACCCTTCAGGGCGCGCTTCGCGGGCTGCTAAACAGCCTTGTCGATGCAACGTTGCAGGCGGCGCTTCTCGGCAAAGGGCCGCTTTCGGGCCTTTTCGGCGGCATGGGCGGCGGTATCTTCGGTAAATTGTTTGGCCTTGGTGGGGGAGCGTTCCCGCCTGCGCCAGTCGGACTTTATGACAGGGGTGGTTATACCGGCGACGGCGGCAAGCTTGAACCGGCTGGCGTCGTGCATCGTGGCGAATACGTCATGAGCAAGGCCGCGACGGCTCGGATTGGCGTCGGCAACCTTGAGGCGATGCACCGTGGAGCCCTTCGCGGCTCTTTTGATACCGGCGGTTACGCTGGCAATGCGCCCGCCATCCGTCGCCCTGACCTGAAGGCCGCCGAACGGTAACGCGCCTTCAGTGCAGACGATTTCTATCAGCGCGCCCGTCACAGTAAATGGTTCGTCGGGTTCGCCTGAGCAAAATCAGGATCTTGCTAAGCAGGTTTCCCGAGAAATGGAGGCAACCATGCGCGGCGTTATCGCGGACGAGCTCCGTGTGCAGATGCGACCGGGCAACATGCTCAGCGCAGGAAGGGGCCGCTAATGGCCCTTCCCACGTTCGCCCCGACTATTCAGCCATCACCCGGCATAGGTCGCAAAACGAAATACAGCATCCTTGAAGCTGAATTTGCCGAGGGTTTACACCCTGTATCTCACCGGCCATGAGTGCTTTGATATCGATGTGATGTTGAAGGGTGTGGTCAACAGCATCATCAACGCCGATCCTGAACCGATCGAAGAGCTCGACTTTCTCATGGAAGAGCTTCGCGGGCTTCTTCACAATCTCAAGCATGTCAGAAAGGGCTTCGTCGCCTACAAGGAATCGGTAACGGAGGCCGCATGATGACGGATCAACCTAAGCGAAAGCGCACCGGCGAAGAGATCGTTGAACACCTTCGGGCGAAATATCGTGTTTCACCGGAAATTCAACGGCTTGTTGAACAGACCCGTCGCAAGCATGATGGGGAGCTAAAGGCGTTTCGGGCTGTTGCGCGTGGTATCATCAGCGATGCGCAACAGCGGTTGGCGACAGCCCGCAAACTGGATCCAAGCGCTTTCGCCCAGGTTCCAGACGAGGTGCTGGACAAGCTTTATACCGCAACCCAGACAGCCAAGACCCTTGAAGAAATCCCCGGCACGAAGATCAATTTTAGCTTTTCGAGCGAGGTGACGGTCAACGGCCTTCGCGTGCCTGACGAGGAATAGCACTCGCACTGACTCGCCCACCGAAACGATAAAGCCCGCCGATCATCTCGGCGGGCTTTGCGTTGTGACCGCACGAGCTGGCAAGCGTGCGGGTTCCATTCCTTAGCTAAGCAGTAAAGCGGCAGGTGGAGCGTCGTGCTCCATGGCTCCATTCAAATACCGTAACACACGTCTTGGTTCAAGTGGTGGAAAAGTGGGCAGAAGACCGGCAACTGTCTCGCAATTGAGGACGCGCCAACGGAGCATATTAGGAGACAATAAAAAAGGGACCTGTGAAATATTTAGCGCACGTGTTAATGGTAATCCAAGTCGGAGTTACCTTTTTGAGATTTCTGCCAGTCCTGTTTCATAGCGGAGAATTGTCATGAAGAAATTTCTTATAACATTTGGAATTTGCGCAGCTATAACTACTCCCGCAATGGGACAGAGTGTTGTTAAGCAATTATTGGGAAGTAAAGCTGATGAAGCTGTCAAGAATCCGGGAAAAATAATAGAGCTCGCAATACCGCCTGAAATGATAATCTTGAAAAACCTTGCAGAAGGTAAAACTGCAGATGAAGCGCTGGATGCTGCAGTGAACAACAAGCGTGAAGCTTTGAATACAGTAATTGAGGCTACACAAACTGTGAACGCCAACACCGTAGAAATCGTCCGTCAGACTTTAGGTGACGACGCAGCAAGTGTCTATCAAACTGCAAAGCTTGGAGAAACTCTAGCACTCGCTAGCACTTATGTTGTAACGAACAAGGTTGCAGACGTAGTAACTGGTGAAAAAACAATCGAACAGGCACTTCGCGAAGTGGTGAACATGCCCCTAGAAGTAGCTCTACAGCAGGCATACGACTATTACGATAGTCATTCAGAGCCCATTCCCGACGATATAAAGAAGCTGCTGGTTATTGAGTTTGACCCGAAAATTGTGAGCGGTGCTCGGTTCGCAACGAGTTCTCTCGAGCCAAATATCGCGGCCATCACAAACTCACTGCAAACGACGATTGGCAGCGCTGTGAACGGCAATCATGCGGTTACTGTTGGAAATATAATTGTCTTCCAGCAACAGCCTCCCGTCGAGGCAATCCGTTTCTGGGCGCACGAATTTGCGCACGTCGAGCAATATAATGAGTGGAAGATAGCGGGCTTTGCCTCTCGGTATTTAACGGATTATAAAAAAATAGAGTCCGATGCGGATGCTAGAGCGGAAAAGCTAATGACGAGTCTGAAATTTATAGAGGAAATGGCAAAAAAGCAGACGGATTTGGCGGCAGCCGCTGAGACGCAGCCTTAGAAATTACCCGATTTAAAAAGATCTATCTTCCGGGAATCACTTTTGATCTGGGTTCGATGTTCATAGAACCTATTTTAGTCACCTAGAATCGCACACATCAGGAAATTGAATTTCCTGTAAGTGACTGATTATATTCATGCATCGAGAGATGGCTGGGGAACCTGGATTCGAACCAGGACTAACGGAGTCAGAGTCCGTGGGTCTACCGTTAACCTATTCCCCAAAACTGCGTAGGCGATGTTTGTGCCCAGCCGGTGAGGCGGGCTTATAAACAAAAGATCGGGGGATGCAATAGATTTTGGCAAAAAATCCACAGCGTCCGGCAAAAACTCTTGAAGCGGCCATGAAACATGGCGTCGGGCCAGTACTGCACAGTGTGTAAAAAGAATTTGGTGAATTGGGACGGCGCTGATAAAGTTGGCCCAACGAAAATCAAGAGAGCGCCTCGAGCGGCTATCGTTCCGCGCGGCGCAATGGACAGACACGTGAGAGACCCCGACAACGGCGAACAGCCGTCCGTTTCCGGGGCGTCGGCAGCAGACCGCAACGACGGGCAGTCAGTACCTCGTTCCGGTAAAGGCAAGCGCAGGCGGGGAAAACCGTCCCGCGCAGCCTCTGCGAATGCCAGTTCCTCCGTTGGTAACGGAGAAACACGGCGTCCCGAAGTGACAGATGCCACCGGAGAACCGGTGCGCAAGCGTAAACGCAGGCGGCGTTCCAAATCCGGCCAAACACAGCCGTCCGTTGCCTCTGGCGCGGTCGTGGAAGCCGTTGGTTCTAAACCTGCCGCCGTACCGGGCGCCGATAATTCCAGCCGCAAACGGAGCAAGAAGAGCCGACAGCGCCGCAGCTTGCAGGGCCGCCCATTGGCGGTCAGCGAAAAGCCGCGTCCGTCCGGCGATACCATACGGCCGCAGGCGCAGCCGTCGGTGGCCGCCAGCACGCGGGGCGAGGAACGGCCACAGTCCGGCGTTAATGGTTCCGGGCAAAATGGTCACGAGCGGCGCGGCAATAACCACTCGTTTTCGCATGGCTCCGATTCGGGCTCGCCGCTCTATGCGGCGCTCGATCTCGGCACCAACAATTGCCGCCTGCTGATTGCGCAGCCGACCCGCCCGGGCCAGTTCCGTGTCGTCGACGCATTTTCGCGCATCGTGCGGTTGGGGGAGGGGCTCGGTGCGTCCGGCCGCCTGTCGCAGGATGCAATGGACCGCTCGATCGAGGCTTTGAAAGTCTGCGCTGCCAAGCTGAAGACGCGCGACATCCGCAAGACCCGGCTGATTGCGACCGAGGCCGCCCGTGCAGCCGAAAACGGCGAGGCTTTTCTTGAACGCGTTCTGGCAGAAACCGGCCTGGAACTGGAGATCATCAATCGCGAGACCGAGGCACGGCTTGCCGTCTCCGGCTGCTCGTCGCTGGTTGGACGCGAGACCAAATCGGTTGTGCTGTTCGATATCGGCGGAGGCTCCTCGGAAATCGCCGTCATCAAGATCGGCGAGAACCGGTCGAGCCGGCTTGCCAATCATATCACCCATTGGACATCGCTGCCGGTCGGCGTGGTGACGCTGTCGGAGCGCCATGGCGGCCAGGACGTCTCGCCCGCAGGTTTCGAGGCGATGGTGGTCGAGGTTCAGGGCATGCTGGCCAATTTCGATTGCCCGGCGATCCACACGCTGGAAAATCCCGGCGATGAGAATGGTTTTCACCTGATCGGCACCTCCGGCACGGTAACGACGCTGGCTGGCGTCCATCTTGACCTGCCACGCTACGATCGCCGCAAGGTCGATGGGCTCTGGCTGTCGGATGACGAGGTCTCGGCGATGCAGGCGCGGCTGTTGTCCTGGGATTTCACCGCGCGCGCCGCCAATCCCTGCATCGGCCCTGACCGCGCCGATCTGGTTCTGGCCGGATGCGCCATTCTTGAAGCCATTCGCCGCCGCTGGCCATCGGAGCGCATGCGCGTTGCCGATCGCGGCCTGCGCGAAGGGCTTTTGACGGACATGATGGCCGATGACGGTGTCTGGCGGCGCGGACGCGCCCGCCGGTATCCGCGCGGCATGCAGTACGGTTCCCACGAAGGAAACACCCAATGACAAAACCCCCGATCGGCGGAAACCGCACCGGGCGCAAGCTTGGCCAGAAGGTCAAGAAGGGCAAACTGAAAGCGTCGTCGCGGCGCTGGATCGAGCGGCATATCAACGATCCCTATGTGCAGCGCGCGCAGCTCGAAGGCTATCGCGCCCGCGCGGCGTTCAAGCTCCTGGAGATCGACGAAAAACACAAGATCCTCTCGGGCGCCAAGCGCATCATCGATCTCGGCGCTGCCCCCGGCAGCTGGTCGCAAATCGCCGCCAAGGTGACGAATTCTACTGATAGCGATCCGAAGGTCGTGGCGATCGATTTTCTCGAGCTCGATCCGCTGGCCGGCGTGCATATCCTGCAGCTGGACTTTCTTGATCCAACAGCGCCGGAAAAGCTGATGGCGGCGCTCGGCGGTACGCCGGATCTGGTGCTGTCCGATATGGCGGCACCGACGACCGGCCATCGCCAGACCGACCATATCCGCACCATGCATCTTTGCGAAGTGGCGGCCTACTTCGCCATCGACGTTCTCGGCGAGGGTGGACATTTTCTCGCCAAGACCTTCCAAGGCGGTGCGGAACGCGAGCTTTTGACGCTGCTGAAGCAGAACTTCAAGCAGGTCATCCATGTGAAACCGGCTGCATCGCGGGCCGAATCGGTCGAGATGTTCCTGCTCGCCAAGGGTTTTAAGGGCCGCAAGCCCGGTGCCCGTTCGCTGTATGACAGCGAGACAGAGATCGATGAGCGCGAAGTGGTGGATGAGCGGGACGCAATCGAGGCCGATTGAGCATGCTTCTCTACGTGACCATCGGCACCAATGATTTGGGCCGGGCGCAGCTGTTTTACGATGCAGCGCTCGGGCCGCTTGGTTTGAAGCGCCGCAAGCAGGATGATGTCGAAATCGGCTATGGAGCTGAAAGTGATACGCGCTGCCGGCTCTGGGTCGTCACCCCCTATGACCGCAATGCCGCGACGATCGGCAATGGCTCCATGGTCGCGCTCGAAGCCGAAAGCCGTGCCATGGTTGATGCTTTTTATGAGGCGGCGCTGGCCCATGGCGGGTTAGACGAGGGCGCACCTGGCCTCAGGCCGTTTCACGCGCATTTCTATGCGGCCTATGTCCGCGATCCCGACGGCAACAAGCTGTCGGCGGTTTGCGAGAAGCCGGAATAGGCTAATCCCATCTTATTTGACGCTGATCGTTTCTGCTTCTGGATCCGTCCGCATCCGGTGGCCGGACACCGATGCGCCTGCCGTTTTCGACATGCGGATCAGCGGTATGATCGCCGTCAGGGTGATCGCTGATATCAGCATGAAGGCGAGCTGGAAGTCGGCCAGTTCCAGTTTCGATCCCGTCAGTGTCGTTTCGATTTCGAGAATGCCGCCGGCCACGGCAACGCCGAGCGCCAGGCTCATCTGCTGCAGCACCGCAGTCATCGATGTGGCTTTGCTCGCTTGCGAATCCGGGATGTCGGCGAAAGCCAGTGCATTGACGCTGGTGAAGAAGAACGAGCGGGCAAAACCGGCGAGCAGCAGGACGAACATCATGACCGCGTAAGGCGTTGCGGGTGTGAAAAGGCCGTTGACGAACGTCAGGATCGTGCCGGTGATGCAGGCAAGGATCAGCGTCGTGCGGAACCCGGCAAAGATCAGCACGCGTTTGGCGAAAAACTTCGTGGTGAGCGCCCCGACGGCGCCGACGAAGGTGATCATGCCGGACTGGAATGGCGTCAGGCCAAATCCGACCTGCAGCATCAGCGGCATCAGGAAGGGCACGGCGCCGATCGAGATGCGAAACAGCGTGCCGCCAATCGCCGCTGCCCGAAACGCGCTGTCCTTGAAGAGGTTGAGATCGAGCAGTGGAGCCGGGTGGCGCCGTGCGTGGCGGACATAGAGGAAGCCGCAGATGACGCCGATGATGACGGCTGCGGCGCCGATCTGCGGTGGTAGCGCTGGCAGGCTCATCACCGATAGCCCGAACATCGTGCCGGAAGCAGCGATGGCACTGAGGAAAAAGCCCTTGATGTCGATTGGTGGTGGCGCGTCGCTCTTGATCTCCGGCAGGTAGATGCCTGACAGGATATAGCCGATAATGCCGACCGGGACGTTGATCAGAAAGATCCAGTGCCAGGAAAAATAGGTGGTGATGAAGCCGCCGAGCGGCGGCCCGGCGAGCGGCCCGACGAGAGCAGGGATGGTCAGCAGCGCCATGGCGCCAACCAGCTCGCTGCGCTGCGTCGAGCGTACCAGCACAAGGCGTGCCACCGGCGTCATCATCGCGCCGCCCATGCCCTGCAGGAAACGTGAGACGACGAAGGCAAGCACGCTGTCTGCCACGGCGCAGAGGATCGAACCGAAGACGAAGACAAGGATGGCCGCGCGAAAGATGCGCTTGGCCCCGAACCGGTCGGCCATCCATCCGCTCAAGGGAATGAAGATCGCCAGCGAGACCATGTAGGAGGTCAGCGCCAGCTTCAGGGTAATCGGCCCGACGCCGAGATCATGAGCAATCGCCGGCAGCGATGTGGCAATGACGGTTGAATCCATCTGCTCCATGAACAGAGCGACGGCGAGGATCATCGGGACGATGCGGTTCATGCTGATGGCCTTACGCGGTATGGTAGAGCGTCGGGAACATAGGACTTCTGCGGCAAATGTCGCCTTGCCGCACTCACTTTGCAATCACATCCCTGTGAGTTCAGCGGCCATCGTCTGTCAAGACCCTAGATGTTGCCTTGCCGGATGGACGCACCCGCCGTCCAATCCCAAAAAAGATGGAGAACAGCATGACGACGTCTATTCCCGTGAGCCGCCGTGCCTTATTTGGAGTTGCAGCCATTGGTGCGCTGGCGGCACCGTTGGTGATGAACAGGGTGGCTTTTGCGCAGAGTGAACCGAAAGCGGACATGATGAAGATACCGGCAGGCAGGACCAGCAGTTTCAAGATCGGCAATTTCGGCGTCACCGTCATCAGCGACGGCATCCGTATCGGCGAAAAGCCGGAGGAAACCTTCGGCATCAACCAGACGCCGGAAGCCGTCGGTGATCTGCTCAAGGCGAACTTCCTGCCGACAGACAAGTTCGCCAATGGTTTCTCGCCGACCCTGATCGATACCGGCTCCGAGGTCATCCTGTTCGACACCGGCATGGGAGAGGGCGGCCGTCCGGCCGGTGCCGGACACCTGCTGGAAGGAATTGCGGCTGCGGGCTACACGCCGGATCAGGTCAGCATCGTGGTTATCACCCATATGCACGGCGATCATATCGGCGGCCTGATGGAAGGCGGAGCGCCGGCTTTCAAGAATGCGCGCTACGTTGCAGGCCAGGCCGAGTTTGATTTCTGGAAGGATGAGGCGCGTGTCGGCACGCCGGCCGAGGGCGGACACAAGGGCGTTCTGAAAAATGTCGTTCCGCTGGCCGACAAGATGACCTTTATCGGTGACGGTGCCGAGGTGGTTCCGGGTATCACCGGCATGGCCGCTTTCGGCCACTCGCCGGGCCACATGGTCTTCAAGATCGAATCGGAAGGCAAGGGTCTGGTGCTAACAGCCGATACCGCCAATCACTTCGTGCTGTCGTTGCAGCGGCCGGATTGGGAAGTGAAGTTCGATATGGACAAGGCCAAGGCCGCTGCGACGCGCAAGAAAGTCTTCGACATGGTCGCCACGGATCGCTTGCCCTTCGTCGGGTACCACATGCCATTCCCGGCTGTCGGCTTCATCGAAAAGTTCGAGCAGGGCTATCGATTCGTGCCGGAAACCTATCAGTTCGAAATCTGATATCGCACTTGCGAGAAGAATCTTGGCTGGCCCGGCACTGTTGCCGGGCTTTTGCTATTTCCAACCCGTCATATCCGTGTTACCAGCCCTCGCCAACTTCCAAGAAACTCTCGCCCGCTTGAGCGCGGCGAGTCTCCCGCCGCACAGTTGTCCAATTGTGCGGGGAGAACACCTTTTACTGAAGGGATTTGGCCATGGCGCGCATCATCGAAACTGCAACCGGTTTGGAGGCTTTGACCTTCGACGACGTACTTCTGCAACCCGGACATTCCGAAGTCATGCCGGGGCAGACGAATATCGCCACCCGCATCGCCCAGGATATCGATCTCAACCTGCCGATCCTCTCGTCCGCGATGGACACGGTCACAGAAGGCCGCCTGGCGATTGCCATGGCGCAGGCTGGCGGTATCGGCGTGATCCACCGCAATCTCACTCCGATCGAGCAGGCCGAGCAGGTCCGTCAGGTCAAGAAGTTCGAAAGCGGCATGGTCGTCAACCCGGTGACCATCAGCCCTGACGCGACGCTGGCCGACGCCCTCGCCTTGATGAAGATGTACTCGATCTCCGGCATCCCGGTCGTCGAGAACGCCACTGGCGGCGTACCTGGACGTTTGGTCGGCATCGTTACCAATCGCGATGTGCGGTTTGCATCCGATCCGGGCCAGAAGATCTATGAACTGATGACCCGCGACAACCTGATCACGGTCACGGAAAATGTCGATCAGCAGGAAGCCAAGCGCCTCCTGCATTCGCATCGCATCGAAAAACTGCTGGTTATCGACGGTGATGGCCGTTGCGTCGGTCTGATCACCGTCAAGGACATCGAGAAGTCGCAGCTCCACCCGAACGCCTCGAAGGATGCGCAGGGCCGTCTGCGTGCCGCTGCCGCTATCAGCGTCGGTGATGACGGTATCGAGCGGGCCGAGCGGCTCATCGATGCCGGCGTTGACCTGATCGTCGTCGATACGGCACACGGCCATTCGCAGCGCGTTCTTGATGCGGTGACCAAGGTCAAGACGATGTCGAATTCCGTTCGCGTCATGGCCGGCAATGTCGCCACTGCCAGTGGCACCAAGGCGCTGATCGATGCAGGCGCTGATTCCGTCAAGGTCGGTATCGGTCCGGGCTCGATCTGCACCACCCGTATCGTCGCCGGTGTTGGCGTGCCGCAGCTCGCCGCTATCATGTCGGCGGTCGAGGCAGCTCAGGCTGCCAATATCCCGGTTATCGCCGATGGCGGCATCAAGTTTTCGGGCGATCTGGCCAAGGCCATCGCAGCCGGTGCTTCCGCCTGCATGATCGGCTCGCTGCTGGCCGGTACCGACGAAAGCCCGGGCGAAGTGTTCCTCTATCAGGGCCGCTCGTTCAAGGCCTATCGTGGCATGGGTTCCGTCGGCGCCATGGCCCGCGGCTCGGCTGACCGCTACTTCCAGGCGGAAGTGCGCGATACGCTGAAGCTGGTACCGGAAGGCATTGAAGGCCAGGTTCCGTACAAGGGCCCGGTTTCCGGCGTTCTGCATCAGCTGGCCGGTGGCCTCAAGGCGTCGATGGGATATGTCGGCGGCGCGACCATCAAGGACTTCCAGGAGCGCGCCACCTTCGTGCGCATCTCCGGCGCGGGTCTGCGCGAAAGCCACGCCCATGACGTGACGATTACCCGTGAAAGCCCGAACTATCCGGGCGCAATGTAAGCGATCACGGAAAATCTGAATATGAAAGCGGCGGAGTTGTCTTCGCCGCTTTTTTGTCTCAGGCTTCCAGCGCCCTTTGAAGTGCCGCACTCCCGTAGGCGTGCCCCTTCAGCTCGTAACCCACCACGGGAACAACCGGCGCGAACATCAGGATGATGAGGCAGGTTGTCATGCCGACACCCGCCGCTGCGCACAGGATGGAGAGGGCCACCACTGCCGTCATGCCGATCATCAATGCGAGATAGAAGGTCTCCAGCTTGCGCAGCAGGTAGACGTAATGCGCGAAGATCAGCGTGACATAGGCAAACACTGGCACGGCAACTGTCAGAACGGCGGCAACCGCGCCGATATGGGCCTTGTGCTCGATATAGTAGGCCGCGACATGCAGGCCGGCACCCGTTGCCGCAATTGATGCGAAGATCAGCATGTGACCATAGCCCCACAGAAAGGCGCGGTTGCGGAAGTGATGCAGGACCTGTCCGGACGGCAACAGGAAATACAGCCACCACATGCCGAAGGTCAGCCCGGTGCCGGCAACGCAGATGAGGATGGCGTCAAGGCTCCATCCCTGCTCACCGACGATGGCGGAGATCGACGCCACCGTTCCGACGACACCTTCTCCGAGGGTGATGATCGCCAGCAACCCGTAGCGCTCGGCAATATGATGTGCATGCCAGGGGGTGCCGCCGCCTTTGCGTTCGGCCACGACTGGCCCGAGCATTTCGATGAGTGTTAAAAGGACGACGCAGAGAAAAGTCGGCAGCAGTGGCATGTCGATGAAGATCAGCGCGATCCAGCCGATCTGGGCAATGGAGATCGTCGTCACATAGGAGAGGCAGGCGGCGCGCCGATCCGGGGTCTGCCGTGCTGCGCGCAGCCACTGAAAAATCATCGCTACACGCATGATGACATAACCGAGCACCATGATGCCGTTGTCGACATGTACACCCTTGTCGATGGACTCGAACATTTGCGGTAAGCCGAGTGCGAGGGTCAGCACGCCCACCATCTGCACCATCGTGGTCAGCCGATAGATCCAGTCGTCCGTATCGAAGGCAGAGGCAAACCACGAGAAATTCACCCAGGCCCAGCACACTGCGAACATCGCAAAACCAAAACCCGTCAGCCCGGCGGCGTAATGACCTTCGGCAAGTAGATGAGCAAGCTGGGACCCGGCAACACCAAAAGCGATGACGAAGGTCAGGTCGAACAGAAGTTCGAGCGGCGTCGCCACCCGGTGGTGTTCGTGCGGATCACGCCCGCGCATCGCGGCGGCATGATGGGTGGGCAGCGGGGCGGCGGAGGCATGTTGCTCGGACATACGGTTCTTTCTCGTTGAGGCTGCTTCACGGAACATCGTTCATTCGTAAAACAGCTGTCAAGCATGGACCGTGGCGGCTGTGACGCCAGACCTGTTCTGGATTTCCCGCTCGCCCGCTATAGATCACGTCAGGTTCGAATCGACGGAGTGATCATGCCCATATCGACTGCAATTTTCTGGCCGGTAATCGCGCAGGTTGCGCTGATCCACGCGATCTACTTTCTGATGTTGAGACGCCGTTACAGTGCCGTGCGGGCCGGAACCGCCAAGGCCTCGGACTTCTGGATTCCAGCCGTCGAACCGGAGCCGAGCGCCACCGTCGCCCGTAGCCTGATCAACCAGTTTGAGTTACCCGTTCTGTTCTTCCTGGTCTGCGTCCTGCTGCACCTGACCGCGGGTGTGAACTATATGGTTCTGGCCATTGCCTGGCTCTTCGTGATCAGCCGCTACGCCCATGCCTATGTCCATGTCACGTCCAACAGACTGCGGATACGCCAGCGCCTGTTCGTGGCGGGGTTCGTCCTCAATTTCAGTCTGTGGCTGCTTTTCGCCATACATCTTGCCGGACTTTAATTGCCAGGACTGTCACATTGTCTTGCATTGCGCAGTGCACAAGACCGGACTATCATCCGGTCCTGACAGCGCTGGAAGACGCGCTGTCTCACTGTCAACGCATTGAATTAACGGACTATACCACCTCTCAATTGCCTTCCCACGTTACCGAAACTTAATCTGCGAATGCGGAACCGGACAAGCTTCCAGCTGTTGTCTCTTCGCAGGTGCAGTCGTCCGGGAGAAAGCATCCAGTGAGCATACCCACAGAGAAGACCGTTCTGGTGTTTCAGGGCGGCGGTGCTCTCGGCGCCTATCAGGCAGGGGCCTATGAGGCGCTGCATGAAGCCGGTATCCGGCCGGATTGGCTGGCTGGCATTTCCATCGGCTCGATCAATTCCGCGATTATTGCTGGCAGCCCGGTTGACCGCCGCGTCGATAACCTCAGGACATTCTGGCACCGGGTCTCGTCGGCACTGCCGGGCCATTTTCTCGGCAATGGCGATGCGATGCGGAAATGGTTCAACGAATCCTCCGCCTTCTTTGGCTCGCTCACCGGCGTTCCCGGTTTCTTTACGCCGCGCGCCTTTGCGCCGTGGAAAATTCCCGGCGATCCGATGGCGGCAATCAGCCTTTACGATACGGCGCCATTGGAAGAGACGCTTTCTGGTCTGGTGGATTTCGACCTGATCAATTCCGGCGCCATTCGCCTCAGCCTCGGCGCCGTCGATGTGATGAGCGGCAACTTCAACTATTTCGACAACAATCACTGTGCTTTTTCGGTGAAGCATGTCGCCGCGTCCGGCGCATTGCCGCCGGGCTTCGCGCCGGTCGAGATCGATGGCCGTTTCTATTGGGACGGCGGCATTGTTTCCAACACGCCGCTGCAGCGGGTGCTGTCGGGGCAGGAACTGGAAACCGATCTGTGCATCTTCCAGGTGGATCTGTTCAGCGCCAAGGGGCCGTTGCCGCGGGACCTGTTCGATGTCGAGGCACGCGAAAAGGAAATACGCTTTTCCAGCCGCACGCGGCTCAACACCGACCAGTTCCGCAAGCTGCAGTCGGTGCGCATGGCGGCCAAGCGGCTGATGGAAAAGCTCCCGCCGGAGTTGAAGGACGATCCGGATGCAAAACTTCTCGAAAAGATCGGCAATGATTGCGCCGTCACCATGGTGCACCTGATCTATCGGCACGCTGCCTATGAAAGCGGATCCAAGGACTACGAGTTTTCGCGGCTCTCCGTGGAGGAGCACTGGAAGGCCGGGCATGACGATGTGGTCGAGACGCTGAACCATCCGGATTGGCTGAACCGCACGCGCCCGACCAACGGGATACGGGTTTTCGATCTTGCCGAGCAACGCCTGCGTGGGAAAAAGCCATGAAAATTGAAGATGTCGTTCGCAATGCCTTTGCCATGCCGCTGACGAGCCCATCCTATCCGCCGGGTCCGTACCGGTTCGTCAACCGAGAATACATGATCATCACTTATCGTACCGATCCGGAAGCCTTGCGCCGCGTGGTTCCCGAGCCGCTGCAATTCGATGAGCCGCTGGTGAAATACGAGTTCATCCGCATGCCGGATTCCACCGGCTTCGGAGATTATACCGAGTCCGGCCAGGTCATCCCGGTGACCTATCAAGGCGTGCATGGCGGCTACGTACATTCGATGTATTTGAATGACGACGCGCCGATCGCCGGTGGCCGCGAGATCTGGGGCTTTCCGAAAAAGCTTGCCGAGCCGTCGCTGACATCGATGAAGGATGCGCTGGTCGGCACGCTCGAGTATGGCGGCCAGCGGGTCGCCACGGCGACGATGGGGTTCAAGCACCGTGCGCTCGACGCGGCCAAGGTTCTGGAAAGCCTGAAACAGCCGAATTTCATGCTGAAGATCATTCCGCATGTCGATTGCACGCCGCGCATCTGCGAATTGGTTCGCTATTATCTGGAGGATTTGACGGTGAAGGGCGCCTGGGAAGGCCCGGGCGCTCTGGCACTCTTCCCCCATGCCTTGGCTCCGGTCGCCGACCTGCCGGTTCTGGAGGTCAAATCCGCCGTCCATATCCTCTCCGACCTGACGCTGGGCCTCGGCGAAGTGGTCCATGATTATCTTGCAAAGTAGGGAGTTAAAACCATGAAACTCAAGGACAAGGTCTGCATCGTCACCGGTTCGGCCAGCGGTATCGGGCTGGCGATTGCCAAGAAGTATATTTCGGAAGGCGCCAAGGTGGTGATCGCCGATCTGAAGCTCGAAGCGGCCGAAGCGACCGCCAAGGATCTGACGGCGATGGGGCCGGGCGAGGCGATGGGCCTTGCCATGGACGTCACCAGCGAAGATGCGGTCAATTCCGGCGTCGCAGCCGTCATCGCCAAATGGGGCAGGGTGGACGTGCTGGTCTCCAATGCCGGCATCCAGATCGTCAACAAGATCGAGGATTATGCCTTTTCCGATTGGAAGAAGATGCTCGCCATTCATCTTGATGGCGCCTTCCTGACCACCAAGGCCTGCATTCCGCACATGAAGGCGCAGAAGGGCGGGGCGATCATCTATATGGGCTCGGTGCATTCGCACGAGGCTTCGCCACTGAAATCGGCCTATGTTACGGCCAAGCACGGCCTGCTCGGCCTTGCCCGGGTCGTCGCCAAGGAAGGCGGCCCGGACGGCGTGCGCGCGAACGTCATTTGCCCCGGCTTCGTGAAGACGCCACTCGTTGAAAAGCAGATCCCGGAACAGGCCAAGGCGCTCGGTATTTCCGAGGATGAGGTCGTCAAGAAGATGATGCTCGGGGGCACTGTTGACACGCAGTTTACAACGGTCGACGACGTCGCCGAGGTGGCACTGCTGTTTGCCGGTTTTGAAACCAATGCGCTGACCGGCCAGTCGCTCGTCGTCAGCCACGGCTGGTATATGCAATAAGCCAGGCATCGTGATCTGGCTGCAGCCGTCGCTGCCGGATCACGTTTGCGTCAACTTAACGGTGTTGTCGTTGTCTAATGCGGCAAGTGCCGCAATTCTGTTTCCTGGGTCCGTCACGATATGCCCGGTCCATCACGATACCAATGTGCAGTGATCGAAACGCCATAAGAGCACCGGCAGGTCCTTCTGACCTGATGGTGGTGGCCACAGGAGGAAATCATGGAAAAGCCGCAGATCACCCAGGCAATGATCAACGCCTACGACGAGTACACGCATCTCTCCCTCGACCGCCGCGCTTTCATGCGCACGCTGACGGCGCTGAGCGGGTCGGCCGCCGCAGCCGCTGCGATCGCCCCGTTGCTTGCCGCCAATAGCGCCCAGGCGGAGATGATCCCCGAAGCCGATCCACGGGTAAAGGCCGAGGATGTCACCTATCCCGGCGCTGGTGGCGATATGAAGGGTTATCTGGTGCGCCCGGCCGATGCGACCGGCAAGCTGCCCGCCGTGATTGTCATCCACGAGAACCGTGGCCTCAATCCGCATATCAAGGATGTCGCCCGCCGGATGGCGCTGGAAGGGTTCGTCGCACTTGCGCCCGACTTCCTGTCGCCAGCAGGCGGAACTCCGGCCGATGAGGACAAGGCACGCGACATGATTGGTGCTCTCGATGGCAAGCAGACCGTCGACAATGCGGTGGCGACCGTCACCTACCTTGAAGGCAATGACATCACCACCGGGAAGGCCGGGGCCATCGGCTTCTGCTGGGGCGGGGGCATGGTCAACAAGCTGGCCGTCGCCTCACCCGACCTCAAGGCCGGTGTTGCCTATTACGGCGCCCAGCCGCCGGCCGAAGACGTTCCGAAGATCAAGGCAGCGCTGCTTCTGCAATATGCCGGCCTCGACGACCGCATCAATGCTGGTATCGACGCCTACAAAAAGGCGCTGACCGACAACGGCAAGGACTTCACCATCCAGATCTACGAGGGCGTCAACCACGCCTTCAACAACGACACCTCCGCTGCCCGCTATGACAAGAAGGCCGCCGATCTCGCCTGGAGCCGGACCGTTGAATTCTTGAAGGCAAAGGTGGTTTAAGGGCAAAAATTAGGGGACAGAGTGTGGGAACACCCCCCTCTGTCACTGCGTGACATCTCCCCCACAAGGAGGGAGATCATTCTTTTCCCTCGAAATTGTCGTCAAGAAAGCGCGGAGCAAGCGGCTGATCTCCCCCCTTGTGGGGGAGATGTCGGCGTCGCCGACAGAGGGGGGTAAATATCGGCAGACGCGGACCCTGACTACGCCAGCAATTCTTTCCCCGCCTCAGCAACAAGCGCAGCGAGCGCCTGCTGGTCGCCGTCGCGGCCGCTTCGGCGGCGCCAGATCAGGCCGATTTGGCGGGAAGGTTGTGGCTCGGCGAAGGGGACGATCCGCATGCGGTTGCGGGTTCGCTCGTCCTTGACAGCAATTTCGGGGATCAGCGTGATGCCCATGCCGTGGCTGACCATCTGCAACAGTGTCGCCATTGAGGTTGCGCCATAGTTGGCAACGCTGCGGCCGGCGCTCGAGCCGCAGACGGCAAGGGCCTGATCGCGCAGGCAGTGACCTTCTTCCAAAAGCAGCAGTCGGTCCATGTCGACCTGAGCCTCGGTCATCGGCGAGACCAGCACCGTACTCTCGTCATCGGCACTGGCGATCAGGAAGCGGTCTTCGAAGAGCGAATAGGACTGCAGGCTGTCGTCGCCATGCGGCAGGGCGACGATCGCGCAATCGAGCTTGCCGTGCTTGACGTCATCGACACAGCCCGTCGTCAAAAGTTCGCGCAGTTCCACGTCAAGCTTCGGATAGCGCTTCCGCAGCATCGGGATGAGCTTCGGCACGAGATAGGGCGCGACGGTTGGAATGATACCGAGCCGCAGGCGCCCCTCCAGTACACCGGTCGCCTGCCGGGCACGGTCATGCAGCGCGTCGATGGACAGGAGGATCGCACGGATATCGGGTAACAAAGCCTCGCCTTGGCGGGTTAGAAGAGCGCCGTTCCGGTTGCGCTCGATCAGTTTGACCTCGAGATGATTTTCCATCTCCATGATCTGCGCCGACAGTGCCGGCTGGCTGACATTGACCATTTCCGCAGCGCGGCCGAAGTGCCGCGTGGTTGCCAGAGCATCGAAATACCGCATTTGCCGAATGGTGATCATAATAAGATTATCCTATCGATCTTTCAATTAAATACAATTGGAAATTATGGATCTTATAGAGGATGTTGCGGCGGAACCAATGCAATTGCATTTCAAACAGGAGGCAGAAATGGACGCCAAAGTCGAGAAAACGGGCAAGTGTCCGGTCATGCACGGGTCGCTCACCAGCAACTCGGGCGAGGGGACTTCGAACCGGGAATGGTGGCCAAACCAGCTGAACCTCAAGATTCTCCACCAGAATTCGGCGCTCTCTGACCCGATGGGTACTGGCTTCGATTACGCCGAAGCGTTCAAGATGCTCGATCTCGCTGCGGTCAAGCAGGACATCTTTGCCCTGATGACGGATTCGCAGGATTGGTGGCCGGCCGACTTCGGTCATTACGGTCCCTTCTTCATCCGCATGGCCTGGCACAGCGCCGGCACATACCGCACAGGCGATGGCCGTGGCGGTGCGTCCTCCGGAACCCAGCGTTTTGCGCCGCTCAACAGCTGGCCGGATAACGTCAATCTCGACAAGGCCCGCCGCCTTCTCTGGCCGATCAAGCAGAAATACGGCAACAATCTCTCCTGGGCGGACCTTCTGGTGCTCGCGGGCAATTGCGCGCTGGAATCGATGGGCTTCAAGACTTTCGGTTTCGCCGGTGGCCGCGCCGACGTCTGGGAACCTGAAGAAGATATCTACTGGGGTGCGGAGCGCACCTGGCTCGACGACAAGCGCTATAGCGGCGACCGCGATCTGGAAAACCCGCTGGCAGCCGTGCAGATGGGACTGATCTACGTCAATCCGGAAGGCCCGAACGGCAATCCGGACCCGATGGCCTCTGCCCGCGATATCCGCGAAACCTTTGCCCGCATGGCCATGAACGACGAGGAAACCGTCGCGCTCATCGCCGGTGGCCACACCTTCGGCAAGACCCATGGTGCTGGCGATGCCGCCCATGTCGGCCGGGAGCCGGAAGGTGCCGATATCGAACAGCAGGGTCTCGGCTGGGCCAGCAGCTACGGCAGTGGCAAGGGCGGCGACACGATTTCCAGCGGTCTGGAAGTCACCTGGACCTCGACGCCGACCAAGTGGAGCAACAACTTCTTCTGGAACCTGTTCGGCTATGAATGGGAACTGACGAAGAGCCCGGCCGGTGCGCATCAGTGGACGCCGAAGCACGGCATGGGGGCTGGCTCGGTGCCAGACGCCCATGATCCGGCCAAGCGTCATGCGCCTGCCATGCTGACCAGCGACCTCGCGCTGCGCGTCGATCCTGCCTATGAGAAGATCGCGCGCCGCTTCTATGAGAACCCGGATCAGTTCGCTGATGCCTTTGCCCGCGCCTGGTTCAAGCTGACCCATCGCGATATGGGACCAAAGGTTCGTTACCTCGGACCGGAAGTGCCGAGTGAAGACCTGATCTGGCAGGATCCGATCCCGGCTGCCAGTCACCCGCTGATTGATGCGGCTGATGTTGCCGACCTCAAGGAAAAGATCCTGGCATCGGGCCTGTCGGTTTCCCAGCTGGTTTCGACTGCCTGGGCCTCGGCCTCCACCTTCCGTGGTTCAGACAAGCGCGGCGGTGCCAATGGTGCGCGCATCCGTCTTGCGCCGCAGAAGGATTGGGAAGCCAACCAGCCAGCGCAGCTCACTGCTGTCCTTACGGCGCTCGAGAGCATCCAGAAGGCCTTCAACGACGCTCACGCGGGCGGCAAGCAGGTGTCGCTCGCCGATCTGATCGTGCTGGGTGGAGCAGCCGCTGTCGAAAAGGCGGCAAAGAGTGCCGGTCACGATGTTGCCGTTGCCTTCGCACCCGGCCGCACCGATGCGTCGCAGGATGAGACCGATATCGAATCCTTCTCGGTGCTCGAGCCGGTTTCTGAAGGCTTCCGCAACTATCAGAAGGCGAGCTTCACGGTATCAGTCGAGGAGCTCTTGATCGATAAGGCACAGCTCCTGACATTGACGGCTCCGGAAATGACGGTTCTGGTCGGCGGCCTTCGGGCGTTGAACGCCAATCATGGCCAGTCCCAACATGGCGTCTTCACAACGCGTCCGGAAACGCTGACCAACGACTTCTTCGTCAACCTGCTCGACATGCGCACAGTCTGGAAGGCCGTTTCGGAAGACAAGGAAGTCTTCGAAGGACGTGACCGCGCAACCGGCGAACTGAAATGGACCGCCACCCGCGCCGATCTCGTCTTCGGCTCGAACTCGCAGCTGCGCGCTGTGGCAGAGGTTTATGGACAGAACGACGCCCAGGGCAAGTTCGTCCGTGATTTCGTTGCCGCATGGAACAAGGTGATGAACGCAGACCGGTTCGACCTCGTCTAAGCTGGCGCAGAGGCGATAAAACGGGTCCTGAAATGCAGAGCCGGGCTCTTGAAGTCCGGCTCTTTTGTGTTGCGCGGTCTGAAAGACCAATGGCTTTACCAGCGACATCGGCGCGTGCCTGTTTCGCGTTGATCTATCCAAACTTTGTAGCTAGTAGCGCGCTTTCAACACGAAATAAGAGTATTTCGATAATTTTAACACTTCCAGGGTGCGGTCGGTCGTTCACCATTTCGTGAGAATAGACGCCGATTTGGCTTGTTTTGTACCTTTTTATGCCAAAAACCCCTAAAAAATTAAGGTTAACCGCATGTAACCCGATTTCCCCAAAAATGGACCGGTTTGGTGTCTTGGGCATATATTCAAAATCGCGTATAAAAGCCCGGCAGCGTTTTTTTGGGGCTGCTGATCACGAAAACTATATTGCAGTTGATTTTTAACGGCCGCGTTTATGGTCGAGTATCGATATTGGCAGATACAAAAAGGCCGCGCTTCGAATAGAAGCACGGCCTTTTTGCTTGTCTGATTTTGGGATTACCAGCCGGGCAGCATGTGGCTCTGGCGTAGCCGCGGGTAACGCGGAAAGTTTTTCATATCACCGTCGAGATCATCGGTGCTTGTCGTCGGCGTGATGTTGTCGAGGCAGGCGGTGATGTGGTTGGTAATGGCGTTCGACAGCGAGGGGGAGAGGCCTGGACGCTTCATGATGCCGATCTGCACCGGGGCCAACGCCGGGAAACCGTCTGCCTGGGTCAGAACCTTCATGCCGGTGCGCAGTGCGGATTCCGGCAGAACCGAAACCGCCATGCCGGCCAGGACCGCTGCCGCCACCACCGTCGAGGACCAGCTGGTGAACAGGATGTTGTATTCCTTGCCGGTGGCATCGAGCGCCGAGCAGGCGGCCTGCCGCCAGGCGCAGTCGCGTTTGCCGACCGCAAGCGGTACCGGCGCGTTTTCCGGCAGCGGATGGTTGATCGAGCTGACCCAGCACAGCGGTTCGGTACGCACCACATCGGACGCGCGGGCGCGTGGATTGTGTGTCACCAGCGCGATGTCGAGTTCGCCCCTGGCCATTTTCTCGGCGAGATCAACCGACGGCTCACAGACGATGTTGAGCTCGACATTCGGATGGGTCTTGGCAAAGCGGACGATGATCTCCGGCATGTAGCGATCGGCATAGTCGTCAGGCGTGCCGATCCGAAGCGTGCCTTCCAGCCGGTTGTCGTCGAAAGACGCAATCGCTTCATTGTTCAGCCGGATCATCCGCCGGGCAAAATTGAGCAGCCGGTCGCCTTCCGTCGTCAGCCGGTTACCGCGGCCGTCCTTGGCGAAAAGCTGCTTGCCGATGCGCTCTTCCAGCCGGCGCATCTGCATCGAGACGGCGGACTGGGTCTTGAAAACCCGATCTGCTGCCTTGGTGAAGCTGCCGGTATCGGCGATGGCTACGAACGTCTGCAATTGGTCGATATCGAGCGGTGCGGACATGGTCCTGGTCCTCAAAAAGAGCACTCATAAATTTGTTTGATGAATACCATTAGAAACATTCGTTGGACTGATCAATAAGGATTTGCGAATTTGATCGTACAAATCGCATCCTGAACCACTCCGGCGAGCCTCCCATCAAGCCGGTCCACCATCATAGTTTCGACCCAGCCCCCCGCGCCGACCTCCCTGCGGGGGATGGGTCGCCCTTGCATAATTTCCCAGGTCGGAATCGATCGGGGACATTATGCGAAATCTAGAATGACAGCGACCTTTGCACGTCTGAAAGACGTGCGGCGCTGACGTGCCCGCGAAAAGGAGCAGTATCATGCGCACGACCGATCACGCACTCGACCTCACCCTAGCCGGGAAGCCGTCCGCGACATCCCGCCAGACGGGACTGATGGGCGTGCTGATGTCGGTATGGCGCCAGCTGCGAAATCGCAATGCCATCGGCACCCTGCAGGATCTCGACGATCATCAGCTGCTCGACATGGGGCTCTGCCGCCATGAAGTGCGCCAGGCGATGACCTCGCCGTTCTTCGATGATCCGGGCCGTCACCTGACACAGGCGTCGCGCGATCGAGCCAACACGTTTTACCGGAAGGCGCGCCTCGACTGAGGCCTGCGTTCGCTCCGCGGGGCCAAGGCCGGACGGTCCCGCGCAGCAGTTTAACAGTTTTGTTGCGTGCCTCAGACGTTGAAAGACGTTTCACGCAACAGGGACGCGCAGCCGCCTCTGCGCGTTACCGTTCCCCGCAGGGTTAGAGCCAATTACCCTGCTGCTTGCCCGGTGCCCGGTCCCCAAGACCGGTACCGGGCTTTTTCTTTTGTGAGGCGGAGGGGCGCGGGTGTGCCTTCAAACTCGGCAATCCGTCCTTCCTAAGCCGCAATCTTCGTCATCGCTTCCCTGAAGCCGGTTTTGTCAGCCGTAGTTAGTCCGAGGCGCCGGGGCTACCCTTCTGTTGGGGTGCGTGCGTTTAGCGAAGCGTATTGAGCGCCAGTGGAACTCGGAAGGGGCTGTTTGCGCCAACAGCAGACAAAATAGCAAAAGCCGCTAGGCGTTCGCCGCCGTTGGTCGTCTAAGCGCCTGTATGGCTCTTTCAACTTCCCCGTCATGCCAAGTGTGTGGAAACTCGATTTTCCAAATAAGACTACGCAGTTCCTCTGGAGCTATATTTTCATATCCCAGCTCCTTTAGACGCAGCACAAGAAGAAGATGGTTCAAATGCACAACCAGCCGCGCATACATACTGACATCATGAAGAACCGGCCGCATAGCAGCATAGGAGTTAAACCCAAAGGATGAGGCAATAGCCTCGTCAAGGTGCGCTGACCTAAGATGCGGATACCCGCTACGCAGAGCCTTTTTCAGCGTTGCAATATTTGAGGGTGAGAAATTAACAGAAAAATTGAGCATAAGACGATCCGATGTTCTGGTCGAAGTCCGCCGATTACGCTTCGACCTGAATGAACATGGTCGTCGAAAAAATGCTTATATGCCCTTCAACCCGGCAGCAGGTTTGGATGGGCTTCCACCCGCCGATGATACCCTTTCGGGATTTCATCCTCAAGGGGGAAATCCGCTTCGGGCCGAAAGCAGCCCCTCCAAAAAAATAGCTGATGGAGTTCCGACCAGTTTGCACGACGTGGCCCATGACCGCACCACGAATTGATCAGGCTTTCGTATTCTTCCGATACGTCTCGAACAGCCCGTCAATGCTCTTCTGATATTCCTTCTGCGCCTCAAGGCCGCTGTCGAACATCGTGTTGAACATTTCGGTGAAGGGTGCCATCGGATTGCTGTCGGCAGGCTTTTTTTCCGGCTCTGGCGCCGCAGTCGTCTGGGGCTTTCCGCTCATCATGTCCTGAAAAGCCTTCATGAAGGGGTTGGCGGCGAACATGTCGGGGGCGGATTGCTGTTTTTCTTCCTGCTTGCCCATGCCGAAGAAACCCTGCATCGCCTGCGTGAAGGGATTGTCGAACGGATTGGGAGCGGGCTGCGGCTTCCGGGCAAAACCGGATGCCTCGAGCCACGGCTTCATCATCGCTTCCATCGGTGTGTTGGCAAACGGATTCTGCATTCCTCCCATCTGGCCGCCCATCTGCCCCGAAGCCTGCTTGAACAGCCCGCCCATAATGGCGCTCGCCATCACCGGCAGCATCTGCTTGTAGATTTCCTGGCCGATGCCGGTCATCTGCGCCGCTTGGTCAGCGATGGCCCGCGACATATCCTTCGAGCCGAACAGCTGGCCGAGAATGCCGTTGCCGTCGGCCATGCCCTGCGGGGTGAAGGCCTTGGTCATATCCTCGAAATATTGCACATGGTTGCCGCTCGACATTGCGGTGAGGAAGGTGCTGAAATCGTAGGGGTTGGCGGTGTTGCGCTTGAGCGCCGTGGAAAAGGCCGGCATCAGCGCCGCTGTCGCCTTGGCCATCTGTTCCTGGGCGAGGCCGAACTGCTTGGCCATCACGTCCATGGCATTGCCGTTCTGCGCCTGCATCATCATATCAAAAAGCGGGATCATCTTTCCGTCCTCTCCAGCAGGCAGCGCAACGCATGTGACTGCACTATAACGGGAAAAAGTCACGAGAACACCGCTTTTTGTTAGCCGGGGCATTGCAGTCAGTATGCTGGCCACGGTGCAGAATTTCACTCTCCACAAGGTGCGGCTGTTCGCCTATTCTCCGTCCATCTCAACCACGAGTGGAACCGGCATGAAACGCCCGATCATTTACATCATCCCCGAAAACGCCAGCCAGCAGGATGTTGCGGCTATCACGACTGTTCTCGATCAGCACGCGGAGCTTCATCTCGGCCCCGTCGAGGAAAAACCGGATTTCGCCGTTCTCCTGCGCGATCCGGACACGCAGGTGGTCGTCGGCGGTCTTTACGGCAAGGACGATTTCGGTTGGGCCTTTATCGAATATCTGGCCATTGCGGACGACTATCGTGGCCAGGGCCTCGGCTCGCGCCTGATCGCCGAGGCGGAGACGATCGCGCGGGCACGGGGTTACATCGGCGTCTGGCTGGACACGTTCGAATTCCAGGCGCGGCCGTTCTATGAAAAGCTCGGCTACACGGTGTTCGGCGAGCTCGAAGGCGGGCCGAACGCTATTCCCCAGTACTTCCTGAAGAAGCGGTTTTAGCGGTTAGTACTGATAGTCGGTGAAGACCGGCTCGACCGAACCGTTCCAGCGCCCGTTGTAAAGCGCCAGCAGGTCCTCGGCGAGTGTCGCCTTCTTGGCGAGCACTTCGTCGAGTGGGGCGAGGAAGATGCTTTCATCGACCTCGTCGCCGTTCAGCCGGTTGCGGTTCTTCAGGCCGAGGCGCGAAATCGACAGCACTTCGCGGGAGATATCGAACAGCGATATGCCGCGATGCGTGGCTGCGAGGCCCTCTACCGGCACTGCATTGCGCATGGCAAGCGTGTCTTCGTAGGTCCAGTCGCGGGTCAGGTCTTCGGCGGCGTCAAGGGCGGCACCGTCATAGAGCAGGCCGACCCAGAAAGCCGGCAGTGCACAGATACGGCGCCACGGGCCACCATCTGCACCGCGCATTTCGAGGAAACGCTTGAGGCGCACGTCCGGGAACAGCGTCGAGAGATGGTTGGTCCAGTCGCCCATGTTTGGCTCCCAGTCGGCAAGCTCGCCCTTCAACGCGCCGTTCATGAACTGGCGGAAGGTGACATGCGTGCAATCATGGTACTTGCCGTCGCGCACGACGAAATACATCGGTACGTCGAGCGCCCATTTAACATAATCCTCGAAGCCGAAGTCGGCATTGAAGACCGCAGGCAGCACGCCGGCGCGCTGGTTGTCGGTGTCGCGCCAGATATCGCCGCGCCAGGACAGGAGGCCGTTCGGCTTGCCGTCGGTGAACGGCGAACTGGCAAACAGCGCCGTCGACAGCGGCTGAAGCTTCAGAGAGACCTGCATCTTGCGGCGCATGTCTTCTTCGGACGAAAAGTCGAGGTTCACCTGGATCGTGCAGGTGCGATACATCATGTCGAGGCCCTGCGTGCCGACCTTCGGCATGTAGCGGCTCATGATGTCATAGCGGGATTTTGGCATGCGCGGGGTTTCGGCAAGCGTCCATTTCGGCGAGCCGCCGATGCCGAGGAAACGGATGCCGAGCGGCTCGGCGATCTCGCGCAGAACAGCAAGATGCCGGTTGGACTCCTTGCAGGTCTGGTGCAGATTTTCGAGCGGCGCGCCGGACAGCTCGAATTGGCCGCCGGGCTCCAGAGAAATCGCACCCTGTCCGGATTGTTCGGCAAGGCCGATAATATTGCCGGCGTCGATGATCGGATCCCAGCCGGTCTTTTCCGCCATGCCATTGAGAAGAGCAGAGATGCTGGCCTCACCGAAATAGGGAACCGGGCTGTTGTCCGCCTTGAAGAAGGCAAACTTCTCGTGCTCCGTGCCGATACGGAACTTATCTTCCGGTTTGTTACCCTCAGCCAGATATTCGGTCAGGTCTGCAACGGAGGTAACCGGCGTCTGGTCGGTAGTATCTCTGGCCATGGGTATCTTCTTTTGAAAGGGCGGGATCTGCCGGACGGCAGGCATCAGGAGGCTGATTGAACCGGTTTCAGGTGTGGTGCAAGTGAAATTGTTTCAAGGCCGGTTCAATTTTTTAACACTTCGAATGACTTGAATTTCTCAGTTTCTATCGCCAGTCGCCAATCGCTGCCTGGATAACGGCCATCGCGGCCACGGCCGCCGTATCCGCCCGGAGAATACGCGGTCCGAGCGGGATGGCTGTAATGAAATCGAGGCTGCGCAGCAGAGACCGTTCGCTATCCGAAAAACCACCTTCCGGACCGATCAATAGCGCCAGTTTGCGCTCTTTTACCGCCGCCAGCACCGGCAGCGGATTTTGCCCGGCATCGCCTTCGTCGCAAAAAATGATCCGCCGGTCTTTCGGCCAGCCGTTGAGAACGTCCTCCAACCTGCGTGGCTCGGCGACTTCGGGAATGCCGAGAACACCGCATTGCTCGGCCGCTTCGATGACATTGGCGCGAACGCGGTCGATATTGCTGATCTTGCCCTGCACATGCTGGGTCATCACCGGCTGCAGCACGCCAGCACCCATCTCGACCGCCTTCTGCACGAGATAGTCAAGCCTGCCGACCTTCAGCGGCGCAAACAGGTAATGCAGGTCACACGGTGCCGGCTGTGGTCTGGCCTGCTCGGTCGCGGTCAGGAACAGGCGTTTCTTGGTCGGGAACGAAAGTTCGGCCTGCCATTCGCCGTCCTGTCCGTTGAAGACGAGCACGGCATCGCCCGCCTCGAAGCGTAGTACGTTGACGAGATAGTTGAACTGTTCCCGGCTGGCTTCGTAGATCGTGCCTTTTGCGAGCGGCACATCGATGAAAAGCCGCTGCATTCGGAAGTTGGCGCGCATGGAAAACCCTTAAATGAAGAGCGCCGCAAGGACGCTGTAGATGGCCGCCGAAAGCAGCGCGGAAACGGGGACGGTGATCACCCAGGCACTAACGATCGTCAGGAAGTGCGAACGCCGTACCAGCCGGCGGCGTTGCCATTCCTCGGGACTATGTTCGACCCGGCGCTCGAAGTCCAGTTGCCCGGTTTTCTGCCGCACATATTCCAGCCGCCGCTTTGAATTGCGGGTGTACCATTCGCGGAAGAAGCCGATGCCGAAGACAGCGCCAACGGCGGTGTGCGTGGTTGAAACGGGCAGGCCGAACGACGTCGCCAGGATCACGGTGATCGCGGTTGCCAGCGCTACACAATAGGCGCGCATCGGATTGAGCTTGGTGATTTCCTGCCCGACGACCCGGATCAGCTTCGGGCCGAACAGCAGGAGACCGCAGGAAATGCCGAAGGCACCGATCAGCATGACCCAGAGCGGAACATAGGTTGTCTGCGCGACAGCAAGGCCATTGACGTTTGCTACGATCGCTGCGAGCGGACCAACCGCATTCGAGACGTCGTTGGCGCCATGGGCAAACGACAGAAGTGCTGCAGACAGAATGAGCGGGATGCGAAACAGCTTGCGCAGTGATTGATTGCGGTTTTCGAGACCCCGAGCCTGGTGCCTGATCCAGGGTTTGCTGGCAACAGCGGTGATGGCGGCGACGGCGAGGCCGATCAGAAGGCCTCGGCTCATCGAGAGGTGGGCGACTTTCTCGACGCCGATCAAAGCAAAATAAGCGGCAAACGAGCCTGCCATCACGGCGGTCAGGATGGGCGTCCAGAAAATCGCCGCATCGATCTTGTCCTCGCGGTAGATGATGTAGGTCTTGATAAAGGCGAGAAGCAACGCAGCGATCCCGCCGCCAAGAATGGGCGAAATCATCCAGCTCGCGGTTATCCCGGCGAGCGACACCCAGTGCACGGACGAAAACCCGGCGGCCGCGACGCCTGCTCCAAGAATACCACCGACAATCGAGTGGGTGGTTGAAATCGGCGCGCCGGACCAGGTCGCGATGTTGATCCACACGGCGGCCGAAATCAGCGCCGCCATCATCACCCATACGAACGCCTCGCCGGAGGGCATCTGTGCTGCATCCACGATGCCGCTCTCGATGGTGGACACGACACGTCCGCCGGCAAACACGGCACCGGCGATCTCGAAGCTGGCGGCGATGATCAGCGCCGTCGTCATGGTGATCGCCTTCGATCCCACGGCTGCGCCGACATTGTTGGCGACGTCGTTGGCGCCGATGTTCATCGCCATATAGCCGGCGACCGCCGCGGCAGCGAGAATGATCAGATATTTGGGTTCATCGAAGACGTAGGCGGCGGCGAAAATTACGCTGATCAGCATGAACAGCAGGCCGAGGCCAATACCCGCCCACGGCCGCAGCACATGGTGCGTCGCTTCCTCGGTGAGGGTGACCTTGTCCAGATATTTGTCGAGGGTTGGCTTTTCGAGGCTCGGGCGCGGTTTTGTCACCGTCTGTTCTCCAATTCAGTCTGCCTGCCCGAGCTTCGGGCCGGCACTGTCCGGCGCAGCAGGATCGGCGATGCCTTGCGTCGTTCTATCCATGTGTATCGGCGTTTATTGTGCCGCGGCTTTTTGAACCGGATTCATGGTTGCAAGCAAGCGTTGTTCGAAGCCTAAGATGAGATCCTTGAGCATCGGTTCGGCCACGCGCTTGGCGCCTTCCCCGAAGCTGACCCACTCCATTTTCCGGCTGCCCTTTTCCGGAAAGCTCTTGAGCATATCCAGAACGACCAGCGGATAGACCTGGACCATGCACTGAACCTTCAGTCCCTGATCCATGCCTTTGTCATACATGTAGAAGCCGATCCGGTCGGCGCCGGTTTCACCCTTGACGCCTGCTTCTTCATAGGCTTCGCGTTCGGCAGCCTGATGACACATCTTGCCTTCCATCGGCCATCCCTTGGGAATGACCCAACGGCCGGTGTCGCGGCTGGTGATCAGAAGCATTTCGGGTGCCGCGCTTTTCTTCTTGAACCGGTAGCACAGAGCAGCACACTGCATTCGCACCGGGCGGCGGAACATCAGGCGGACATCAGTGACAATGCGATTCAGAATGTTCAACGTCGGGGCATCCTTTCAAAAACGAATCATTTTTAACTGCAATATCGTTTCAATATGCTCCCTTTAAGCAGCCTGTAAACGCGCAGATTTGGTGAGACACATATAGTTATCGCGGCGCTCCGTATGAAGGGCGCGGCAACGCGAAAGACGGGCAATTTAATGTGATTGCGCCAGCAAAATGTGCCGATAGCGGCGTTATAGAGCATGTTTGCGGCATTGGCGAGACACGCACAGAAATTTGCCTGGCGCGTGTCTTTTGTGTTGCTGATATATAGTTCAGGGGCCTGTCTGCCGGTCGCGCTGCTGCATTCTCAATTGCGAAATGCGGGCCCATTCGCCGGAACGCTCGGCATCCCGTGTGGCGGTGATGATGAAGTCGATATGGGCTTGCGCCGCCTCGCGCGCCTGCGCCGGGTTGCCGGCCATGATCGCGTCGTAAATCGCCTCATGCTGGGCAAGCAGCATATCGCCAGCGCCTGGTGCCGCGAACAGCATTTCACGGCTGAAGAAGATGCCGCCGCTCAAAAGCCGGTAACAGGCGCGCAATGTGTGCAGGAGGATGATGTTGTGGGCACATTCGCCGATGGCACTGTGCAGTTCGACATCGGTCTTCAGCCCGCCTTCGGCTGAGCCGGACAGATGGGCGGCCCGCATCTCGTCCATGATCCGGGTCAGCATGTCCCGGTCGAAGCGTGTCGCGCGGCGTGCGGCAAACTCCGCTGTCATGCCCTCCAACTCGCGGCGATATTCGAGATAATCCTGTGTCGCCTTCTGGTGGCGCGAGATCAGGTCGATCACCGGCTTGGAAAACACCTGGCCGATCACATCCGCCACGAACGTGCCGCCGCCGTGGTGGCTGACAAGCAAGCCGCGTGCCTCCAGTTCCTTCAGCGCCTCGCGCAGGATCGGCCGCGAAACGTCGAGGCGGCGCGACAGGTCCCGTTCGCTTGGCAGTCGCTCGCTGTCGCGCAGCACGCCTTCGAGGATGAGGAGTTCGATCTGCTGGATGATCTCGCCGGAGGTCCGGCTATGCGGGATGCGGGCAAAGGCATCAATGGTGTCATCTGTCACGGCGGCTCTCCTTGACGCCAACTTAGTCAGCCCGTCGAAAGTGGTCAATTTCTTTAGCCACTTTTCAAAGCCAAGCGATGCAGTGTCTTGCCAAAACAAAACCCGGCCTGCGTCAAAGCGTCCTTTCCCTTTTGCTCGACCTGTTGATAAGACAGTTCTGATTGATGCGTGAGAGGGGAAAACGCTTCATGGCCAAACGCAGTTTTGCATTTCCATCGGCTCCGGCCCGCGCGCAGGCGCTGGGCGAAATCCACGCGCGTCCATATGCGCTGGTGACATCGCCGCGCGTGATTTTCCAGCTCGCCTTCATGACCGATGGCGGGGCTGCCGTCGATCATGCCGTTCTCTCGGAATTGTCGCGTGCCCGGGGCGTGTCGCCGCCCAGCCGCGAGGCCAGTCATCACGCGCTGTCCTGGGGGCAGGGCACGCTACGCTGGGAAAGACACACCGAATTTTCGACCTATTTCTGGGATGGCGTCATTCCCGAACAGTTTGGCGGCGAGGTGACCACCCATCCTTTCGGCGACGGCTTTTCGCCGCCGGGAACGCTGATTTCCGGTATCCGGTTGGAAATCCGGCCGGATACGGAAGAAACCCGCGCGGCGATGAGCGCATTCGATCCGACCAGTCTCTGTTACAGCGACATCAAGAACGGCCAGTCGGTGGTGCTCACCGATTTCCGTCAGAACGGCGACGGGCTGACACAGATCCTTGTCATCGACCGCGGCATGACGGAGGCGGGAACAGGTGCGCTCGTCCAGCGGCTGCTCGATATCGAAACCTATCGCACACTGGCAATGCTTGGCCTGCCGCTTGCACAATCGCTGTCGCCGGATATCCGCCGGATCGAGGATGGGCTGACCGGCGTCACCCAGCGGATGCGTACCAGCGCCCGCGAAAAGGCCGACGAGATGCTGGCCGAGATCACGCTTCTGGCCGCCGAACTCGAAGCGGGGGCTGCACTCAGCCTCTACCGTTTCGGCGCCAGCCGCGCCTATTACGGCATCGTCCAGGAGCGCATCCGCTCGCTGATCGAAACCGGCGTGCCGGGCTATGAAACGCTCGGCACCTTCCTGGAGCGGCGCTTGGCGCCCGCCATGCGCACTTGCCAGTCGGTGGAAGAGCGTCAGGCCAACCTGTCACGCAAACTGACCCGTGCGACCGCGCTGCTTCGAAGCTGGGTCGATGTCGAACTCGAGCGGCAAAACAGCGTATTGCTGAATTCGATGGATCGCCGCGCCAAACTGCAGTTGCGACTGCAGCAGACGGTCGAAGGTCTCTCCGTTGCGGCGATCTCCTATTATGTCGTCGGGCTGTTCGGCTATCTTGCCAAGGCGCTGGAAAGTGAGGGCGTTCCAATCAAGTCGAGTGTGTTGACCGGGCTCTTCGTGCCGGTTGCCGTCCTGTCCATGTGGTACGTGGTGCGGCGCATCCGCAAGCATCATGCAGACGAGGACCGCGAAAGCCTTTAAGTCTTGCCGGATATTCGAAACGAATCGACCAGTGCAAGATCATGGCAAAAGTTGCAAAAGCGGCGAAGAAGGCAAAGCTCGACCGGGACGGCCTGACCGCTCTTGGTCTGGAGCGGCTGATCGAGATCGCGCTGGATGAGGCCGCCCTCAACACGTCCTTCAAGAAGCGCCTGAATGCTGCGCTCGCCGGGATCAGCGGTGCCGCCGGCGTCGCCAAGCTGATCGACAGCCGGCTGACGGCTCTCGAAAAATCGGGTACGCGCATCCGCTGGCAGAAGGAACGAGCCTTTGGCAACGATCTCGACAGCATTTCTGCCAGCATCATCAAGGAATTTGGCGCCGTTGATCCTGGCATGGCGCTGGAGAGGCTGATCCGTTTCGTTTTCGGCTACGAGGGCATTGCCGAGCGCGTCAACGATTCCAGCGGCCGCATCGCCGGCATCTACGTTCAGGCCTGCGAGGCTGCGACCCGGCTGGCGCCACTCGTGCCGGTCGACCAGCAATCGCATATCCCGGCGCTGCTGACGCCGGGTCTTCGGGGCATGGACTATCACGGCGTCAGGACATTGCTTGCGGTCCGGATCGCCGCCGCTCTGTCGCCGGATGTGCTGAAAGTCTGGGACGAAACACTGGCTGCGGCCATGAAGATACCGGCAGGCACAACGCTTTTGCCAGCCATTGTCTATGTACGCCGGGCCATTGCCGATGCCCGTGGTGATCTCGATGCTTATATTTCGATCGAGGAAAGTCTGCCGGAGCCGCTGCGCGAACCCGTCGTGATCGCCGAGCGGCTGTTTGCCATCGGCCGTCATGCGGAAGCCTTGATCTGGGTGCGCAAGCCGCGCAAGTCGCGGGTCGGCTTTGCCCGCCGCGCCGATATTCTCAGCGGCGAGATAAAGCCATTGCCAGACAAGGACCGGCTCGAGGCTGCCATTCTCGACGGCCTCAAAGATCGCTCTGCATCGCAGGCCGTGCGCTGGAAGATTTTCGAGCAGGGCCTCGACCCCGAGATGCTGCGCGAATATATCGCCAAGGCCGGCGATTTCGAGGAATTCGAGGCGCTGGACAAGGCCTTTGCCTTTGTCGAGCATCACCGCGAACCGCATGCTGCGCTACGCTTCTATCTCGCCTGGGCAAGGCTTGATCTGGCGGCGCGCTATGTCGTTGCCCGATGGGGTGTCTGGGAGGGAGAATTCTACGAGTTTCTTCTGCCCGCAGCCGAGGCCTTCGAAGCCGATTATCCGGCGGCGGCGACCGCGCTCTACCGCGCCTTGCTCGACCGCATCATCGGGCGTGGCCTGTCCGAGGCCTACGGATACGGTGCCGATTATTTATCAAGGCTTTCGGCACTGGCGAAACGCCCCGGCGGCAATGACGGTTTGATGCCGCATGCTGATTATGTCGCGGATTTGCGCAGGCATCATATCCGCCGCCACGGTTTTTGGGATCGCATTCCGCCGGAAACCTACCGTTCCCAGTAGGGATCAGGCCCGTAAAGCCCCGCCAGATAATCGATGAACAGCCTCACCTTGGCCGGCAGGAACTGGCGGCTGGGATAGAGCGCCGAGACGAACAGGTTGCTGGAGCCTTCCCAGGCGGGCAGGACCTGCACAAGTTTTCCCGATCTCAGGTCGCTGCCGACATCCCAGGTGGAGCGCAGCGCGATGCCGGCGCCGGACAGCACGGCTTCGCGCACCACTTCCGAGGAGTTGGTGATCAGCCGCCCCTGCGGCTTGTAACTCATCGAGCCCGCCTCGCTTTCCAGCTTCCAGATATCATGATTGTGCTGGCGCAGGCAGATATGGTCGCCGAGATCGTCGATGGTGTCCGGTCTGCCATAACGCGCGATATAGGCTGGCGCAGCGCAGAGGATACGCCGCACCGGCACCAGTTTTCGCGCCACCAGCGTCGAATCGCTGAGTTCACCGATGCGGATGGCGAGATCGAAGCTTTCGGCGACGATGTCGGTGAATTCGTCTGACAGCACGATGTTGAGGATGAGATCGGGGTGCGCCTCGATGAAGCGGGCGAGGTGCGGCGCCACATGCATGCGGCCGAAGGAGGTCGGGGCAGTGATGCGCAACGTGCCCTGCGGCTGGCCGGAACGGCCGGAGGCAAAAGCCTCGGCCTCCTCGATGCCGGCCATGATCCCGAGCACGCGGTCGTGAAACCCTTGTCCCGCTTCCGTCAGCGATATCTGCCGTGTGGTCCGCTGGAACAGCCGCGTGCCGAGCCGGTCTTCCAGCCGCTTGATGCGTTTGGAAATAACAGCTGGGGAAAACCCCAGTGCCCGCCCCGCCGCCGACATACTGCCGGTCGATACGACACGCGTGAACACCTCAAGATCGCCCAGATTTGTCATCAATCTTGACCATTGTTTCGAAAACAGAAAAACTGATTAGCATTTGCTGCGTCATGGTGAAAGTGGTAAAGAAAAAATACCAATCATGCCGCAAGACGACTATGCCGGGAGGCCGATATGCCGGAGACGATTGCCTTTCTGGAGCCGAAACCATCCGTACTGGCGCGGCGCCATCAGATCGTCGAGGATTTGGCCGATATCCTGCCGTCGGGCTGCCTGATCAGTGAAAAACGCGGACTGGTGCCATTCGAGACCGATGCCTTCATCGCCTACCGCCAGGTGCCGTTGGCCGTCGCGCTGCCGGAAACCACGGCGCAGGTGGCAGCCATTCTGAAATATTGCAGCCGTTACGGCATCCCCGTTGTGCCGCGCGGGGCGGGTACCTCGCTGTCGGGTGGTGCCATCCCGCAGTCCGATGCCGTGGTCATTGGCCTTTCGAAGATGTCGCGCATTCTCGATATCGATTTTGCCAACCGGACCGCGACAGTTCAGGCGGGTGTCACCAATATCAATATTTCCGAAGCAGTCTCTGCCGACGGCTTCTTCTATGCGCCGGACCCGAGCTCGCAGCTTGCCTGTACCATCGGCGGCAATATCGGCATGAATTCCGGTGGCGCCCATTGCCTGAAATACGGCGTGACCACCAACAACCTGCTGGGCGTCAAGATGGTGCTGTTTGACGGCGCGGTGATCGAGCTGGGCGGCAAGGCGCTGGATGCACCGGGCTATGACCTTCTCGGCCTCGTCTGCGGTTCGGAAGGCCAGCTCGGCATCGTCACCGAGGCAACCGTGCGGCTGCTTGCCAAACCCGAAGGATCGCGGCCGGTTCTGTTCGGCTTCATGTCGTCGGAAGAGGCAGGGTCTTGCGTTGCCGAAGTCATCGGCTCCGGCATTATCCCGGTTGCCATAGAATTCATGGACAAGCCTGCCATCAGTATCTGTGAGGCGTTCGCGCAAGCCGGATATCCGATGGATGTCGAGGCGCTTTTGATCGTCGAAGTCGAGGGATCGGAAGCCGAGATGGAGGCGATGCTGGCGAGCATCATCGAGATCGCCCGACGCCACGGGGTTGCCACGATTAAGGAAAGCCAGTCGGCGACGGAAGCGGCCTTGATCTGGAAAGGCCGTAAATCCGCCTTTGGCGCCACTGGCCGCATCGCCGATTATATCTGCATGGACGGCACGGTGCCGCTCAGCCAGTTGTCCTACGTGCTGAAGAGGACCGCTGAGATCATCGACAGTTACGGCCTGCGGGTCGCCAACGTCTTCCATGCCGGCGATGGCAACATGCATCCGCTGATCCTCTACAACATCAACGATCCGGAAGACGCCGCGCGGGCCGAAGCGGCAGGCAACGATATTCTGCGGCTCTGTGTCGATGCGGGCGGCTGCCTGACCGGCGAGCACGGCGTTGGCATCGAGAAGCGCGACCTGATGCTGCATCAGTTCACCCAGATTGATCTGAACCAGCAGATGGCGGCGCGCGCCGCTTTCGATCCTCAATGGATCATGAACCCCTCAAAGGTCTTTCCGCTGGAAGGACGCCCGGCGGCATGAGCATGAAATTCGAACCGACATCAGAAACGGAAGCCGTCGATATCATCAGGCTGGCCTCTTCAGAGGGAATGCCGCTTGCGATAACCGGTGGTAGCACGCGTTCGGGTTTTGGAAGCCGAGTGCGGGCAGAGCAGGTGCTGTCGACGCGAAAACTCTCTGGCATCGTCAGCTACAATCCGGCCGAGATGACGATGAGCGCCAGGGCGGGAACGCCGATGGCCGAGATAGAGGCGGCTCTGACCGGAAATCGCCAGATGCTCGCCTTCGAGCCGATGGATCATCGCGGCGTCATGGGCACCAGCGGCCAGCCGACCATTGGCGGCGTGTTTGCCGCCAATGTTTCCGGCCCGCGCCGCATCACGGCGGGAGCAGCGCGTGATCATCTGCTCGGCATCCGCTTTATCAACGGATCGGGCGAGGTGATCAAATCCGGCGGCCGGGTGATGAAAAACGTCACCGGGCTTGATCTGGTCAAGCTTCTGTGCGGCTCGCATGGTACATTGGGACTTCTGACGGAGGTTACGTTCAAGGTCCTGCCTTTGCCGCCTGCCGCTGCGACGATCGTGGCTTTCGGCCTCGACGATGCCCAGGCCGCAGCCGCCATGGCGCACGCGATGGCAATGCCGGTCGAAGTCTCCGGTGCCGCGCATCTGACGGAGAGCGTGCGCTACCGCTTCATCGGCAGCAGCTATCCGGAGGGTGCAGCGACGGTGCTCCGTCTCGAAGGACTGCCAGCCTCGGTTGCTGTCCGGGCCGAAAAACTCAAAGCTGCCTTTGCCCAGGTCGCACCCGCGACGGTACTAGACCAGGAAGCGACGGAAAGGCTCTGGCGGGACATCCGCGATGTCAGACCTTATGCCGATGGCACGCAAAAACCGCTCTGGCGGGTCTCCGTTGCGCCAACCGCCGGCCACCAGCTGGTGGCCGCCTTGCGACTGCAAACCGGCGTTGACACCTTTTATGACTGGCAGGGCGGTCTCGTCTGGCTGCGCATGGAAGCCGATGTTGAAGCGGAGATGTTGCGCCGCTTCATCAAGGGCCTTGGTGGTGGCCATGCGACGCTGGTGCGCGCCTCGGATGCGGTTCGCGATGGCACTGCGGCCTTCGAGCCGGAGCCTGCTCCCGTTGCAGCGCTGTCGGCGCGGCTGAAAGAGAAGTTCGACCCCAGGGGAATTTTTAATCCGGGGAAGATGGGGTGAGGGAGATTAAGATGAAGAGTATGCCGGGCGTTACCCCCCTCTGTCACTGCGTGACATCTCCCCCGCAAGGGGGGAGATTGTTCTTTTCCCCCGTCAGCATTTTCGTAATTCGAGCAAAGGGCTTGCGGCCAATCTCCCCCCTTGCGGGGGAGATGTCCCGGAGGGACAGAGGGGGGTATGCTTCCGCCCACTCGGAGCACAACGCCTGATGCAGACCACCTTCACTCCCGCCCAGCTGGAAGACCCGCATGTCGCCGAATCCGAGGGGATCCTGCGCAAATGCGTGCATTGCGGCTTCTGCACCGCCACCTGTCCGACCTATGTGACGCTCGGCAACGAACTCGATAGCCCGCGCGGCCGGATTTATCTGATCAAGGACATGCTGGAAAACGGCCGTCCTGCCGATGAGGAAGTGGTCACCCATATCGACCGCTGTCTGTCATGCCTTGCCTGCATGACCACCTGTCCGTCCGGCGTCAACTACATGCACCTGGTCGATCATGCCCGCATTCATATCGAGCAGACCTACAAGCGGCCGCTGAAAGACCGTCTGGTGCGCAGCGTGCTGGCGGCGGTTCTGCCGTATCCTGGCCGGTTCCGGCTGGCGATGAAGGCGGCGCAGCTCGGCCGGCCATTGGCGGGGGTGCTGAAAAGTGTGCCGTTCCTGAAGACCTTCGGCGTCATGCTCGATCTGGCGCCATCCGATATTGCCTCGAAATCCGCCGCGTCGGTGCCGGGCACCAGGATAGCGCAAACGGAAAAACGCGGCCGGGTCGCTATTCTCACCGGTTGCGCCCAGCCGGTGCTGAAGCCCGGGATCAACGAGGCGACGATCCGGTTGCTCACGCGGCTCGGCGTCGAGGTCGTGGTGCCGCAAGGCGAGGGCTGTTGCGGGGCGCTGGTGCATCACATGGGCCGGGAGGAACAGGCGCTTGCCGCTGCGCACCGCAATGTCGATGTCTGGGTAAAGGCTGCTGACGCCGGCGGGCTAGATGCCATCATCATCACCGCGTCGGGCTGCGGCACCACCATCAAGGATTATGGCCATATGCTCAGGCTCGATCCGGCCTATGCGGAAAAGGCCGCACGTGTCTCGGCTCTGGCTAAGGACATTACCGAATATCTGGCGACGCTCGACTTGCCGCGTCAGGAGCCGAAAAACGTCACTGTCGCCTATCATTCGGCCTGCTCGATGCAGCACGGCCAGAAGATCACCATGGCGCCGAAGCTTCTGTTGAAAAATGCGGGCTTTACCGTCCGCGATCCAGCCGAGGGTCATCTCTGTTGCGGGTCGGCAGGCACCTATAACATTTTGCAGCCGGAGATTTCGGCGACGCTGAAGGCCCGCAAGGTGAAGAATATCGAGGCAACCAAAGCCGATATCATCGCTACCGGCAATATCGGCTGCATCACCCAGATCGCCACCGGTACGGCCATGCCGATCTTGCACACGGTCGAATTGCTGGACTGGGCCTATGGCGGCGAAAGACCCTCGGAATTGCCGGCCCCAGTGTAGGCGAGAAGCCGGCCGAAAAGGCCGGTTTCGCGAAAACAATCCGGGCTTAGAACTTGTACGATACGCCAAAATTGATGGCGTTTGTCAGGATGTTGGTTTTTAGCGACGCGCCGCTGTCGATATCTACGTTCACCCAGGAATAGTTGCCCTTGTATTCGGTGAAGGCGGACCAGTTTTCCGTAAAGTCGTAGCGTATGCCGGCTTGTACTTGAACAGTCGGACCGCCAAATTCATATTCAAATGTCTTTCCGGACGGACGTGTCACTTCGACGTGTGGAATATTGACACCGGCGCCTGCGCCCACATAAGGCACGAACTTCGAAGCCTCGATCGGGAATTTGTAGAGTGCATTGACTGTCAGAAGGTTGAGGCCATCGGTGAATTCGAAATGGTCCCAGCCGGCTTTGGCCCTTGTCTCATCGTCCGAGTAAACCTTGGCGTGGGTATAATCCAGCGAGATCCCCCAGTTCGCCAAAGCGCCGCCATCGAACCAGTAGGCTCCGCGAACACCGAAATATGGCGGCATTTTAAAGGACCTTCCCTCCCAGCCGGCGGTGAAGTCCGGTTGGTCAGAGACTTCGACCGTGCTGTGCGGCGCCGTTTGGTATCCGCCATAGACGGAGAATTCGAAACCACTCGTATCCACAGGAGCGGCGGATGCCGCTGTGGCGGGAGCCATGTCGGCTGCTGAAGCTGGTGAAAGAACAATGAGGCCTGCAGCCATAAAGGTGGCGGCCAGGGAAAGCGGAATGAGTTTGTGCATCGTTAGGAAACCCGCGCGTGTCTTCTGCTGCGCCGGATATTACAGACGTCGGCTGTCACGATCTGTACCTTTTTTGCATCGATTCCTAATAAAGCTTCGTCGCGGAAATGTCATGAAATTGCAGCAGGACAACCAGCGGCCTCTAGGCCCACTCGGTTTTTCGTAGCGATATCAACGCGGATACCGATCAGCGAATGGGGAGCGGGTTAAGTCCTTTCCCATCAATCGACGGTGCGTTGCAAACGAAGAGCTGCGGCAGCGATGAGACATGCCCTGAAACAAACCGCCCGCGTCTCTTTCGATTCGCGGGCGCTTTTCAACTCGGCTTCAAGCAGGCTCAGCCGCCGAAGATCGTGCGCAGGATATCGACGCCGCGGTCGTCATAGGACACATCGCCCTGCTTGTTGCCGGGGCCGACGACGATGACCTTGGTGCCGATCGAGGCGCGCTCATAAAGATGCTCGACATCCTTGTTCATCATGCGGATGCAGCCGGACGACATGTTGAGGCCGATTGTCCAGGGCTGGTTGGTGCCGTGGATGCGGAAGCCGGAATCGTTGCTGCCCTTGTAGAGATAGAGGGCGCGGGCGCCGAGCGGATTGTCGATACCGCCTTCCTGGAAGGCCGGAAGGATATGGCCCTTCTTGCGCTCGCGGGCGATCATTTCCTTCGGCGGTGTCCAGCCCGGCCACTCGGCCTTGCGCTGAACCTTGACCACGCCCGACCAGCCAAAGCCTTCGCGGCCGACGCCAATGCCGTAGCGGGTCGCCCGGTTCGGACCTTCGATATAATAGAGATACTTGTTGTTGGTATCGACGATGATGGTGCCCGGCGCTTCATCGGTGCTCAGCCGCACCTTCGTCCGCCAGAATTTTTGGGCCGGCTTCTTCTCCATTGCCACCAGCGTGACGTCGGAGTTCGCTTTTGCGCCTGCCGGTTCACCCGGCATGAAAGCCGATGCACTCGAGGCACCAAAAGTAACCGCAGCCGCAAATCCGATCGCGGCCAATGTCTGCAAGGCATATTTCATAGGCAATTTCCCTCATCCAGTCCCAACCCGCGAAACGCTATTGAATATCGCGCTGTACGCAAGCCTCACGGGTTCTGGTTAGGGCAAATGTGATCGATCAGGTTGTAACCCAGGGCGCGGCTGTTGCCGAAAGGCCACGTTGTGGCCCTCCGGCGGGTAAGTGGCAGCTTAGATCACCACGACTTTGGTGCCGACCTTCACGCGTTCGTAGAGATCGGTGACGTCCTCGTTGCGCATGCGGATGCAGCCTGACGAAACGGCATAACCAATCGTCCACGGCGCATTGGTGCCGTGGATGCGGTAGAGCGTCGAGCCGAGATACATGGCGCGCGCACCGAGCGGATTTTCCGGACCGCCGCCCATGCTGGCGGGAAGATAATGCCCCTTGGCTGCCTCGCGGGCCCGCATTTCGGCGGGTGGTGTCCAGTTCGGCCATTCCGCCTTGCGGGTCACCTTGTGGGCACCGGCCCATTCGAAGCCCGGCTTGCCGACGCCGACGCCGTAGCGCCGGGCCTCACCGTTGCTGCCAACCAGATAGAGGAAGCGGTTATTGGTATCGATGATGATCGTACCGGCCTTTTCCTTGCTGGCATAGGCGACGGTCTGCGGTAGGAATTGCGGGTCCAATTGTTTGACGGGCCTTTGGGCGCGGGTCATGGCCACCGGCTGCGCGACACCGGCGCCGGAGCGCTGGACACGCTTCTGGAACAGATACTGTTTTCGGGTGGCGGCCTGCGGCTCGACTGCGATAGGCCGCTGCTGGCGATAGACGACGCGCTCGGGAGCACCGCCAAGCTGGGTGACCCAAGGGGCGGTGAGATCAGGGCTGATGACGACCGGCGGACGGTTCTGGTACCGGTCCTGCGCTTCCGCAAGACTGGAAATCGCTACGAACAGGGATGTGGCAAGGATCAGGGTTTTCTTCATCATCGGACGGACTCACTACCTTTCGCCGGATATCTCATAGCTTCGCCGTCCGCCGGTGGGGCGGATGGAGAGCGTTACGGACGCCAATAAAAACATTGGCGGAATGGAGAGATCGTGGCACCCGGCAGCAACCGAATGGTAAATGCCGGTTCATTAAAAGCCCTTGGTCCTGATAAAGCTTTGGGTAGGGTTATCGCCGGCTTTAGGACTATGGTTGGCAATTGGTAAACTGCAGCGCCGCGCGTTCATGAGGCGCAAAGGTGGCTGTAGGACTTTAAATTGGCCGCATCATTTCTCCCTAAATCGATCCCGGTTTAAGGAGTGATGCGACAGAGAATCTGAGGGAGAAGCGTGTGACGGCAAACGGCATCGTGACTGGAGAAGACGGAAAAGACCGTTGTGCCTGGCATGGCAATCTGCCGGATTACCTGGTTTATCACGATGAAGAATGGGGCAAGCCGATGGCCGATGATATCCGGCTGTTCGAGAAGATCTGCCTGGAGGGGTTCCAGTCCGGCCTCTCGTGGCTGACCATCCTGCGCAAGCGCGAGGCTTTTCGCGCCGCCTTTTCCGGTTTCGATTTCGATGTGGTGGCAACGTTTGGCGATGATGATATTGCGCGCTGCCTTGGCGATGCCGGTATCGTGCGCCATCGCGGCAAGATCGTTTCGACCATTAACAATGCCAAACGGGCACAGGCGCTGAAGGCCGAGTTCGGTTCGCTGGCGCGCTATTTCTGGAGCCATGAGCCGGGCGGCAATGAGCGGCCGAAGGTCGTCACCCGGGAGGCGATCGCGGCCAACCCGACGACGCCGACCTCGACACTGATATCAAAAGACTTGAAAAAGCGCGGCTGGACCTTTGTCGGCCCGACCACGGTCTATGCGTTCATGCAGGCAATGGGCCTGGTCAACGATCACATCGAAGGCTGCTATTGCCGGGGCAGGATCGAAAACCTGCGTCAGGCATTCGTGCGGCCCTAGAACGCGTCGTACCTGATCAGGACCGAACGAGCCTAGAACAGATCTTCGCCCGGCATGCCGTGCAGCCGGTGCGTCGGCCGGTTGTTCTGGTAGAGCAGCCCTATGGCGAAGATCACCAGCATGGCGCCGATCACCAACCACTCCCTATTGCCGGACATGGCCATGCCGGGAATGATATTGGCGCCTTGCAGCATCCACAGGCCTCCCAGCAAGATGATGACGATGCCTGCGATATTCTTGAATACCTTCATGACGTCCTCCCACACATTGGGAGAAATTATGTGCCGAAGGGCGCTTTCGGTCAACATCCGTCGATAGAACGGGCGCGCTGCGCCGGGAATGAACCCCGGCGCCGCCTTTCACAAGCTCAAAGCAATCAGCCGCCGTTCTTGGCGAGCCAGTCCGTCATCGTCTTGATCTCCGCTTCCTGGGCGGAAATGATGCCTTCGGCCAATGCGCGAAGCCCGGCATCCTTGCCGTATTCAAGTTCGATCTTCGCCATGTCGATCGCACCCTGGTGATGGGCGATCATGCCGCGCACGAAGTCGACATCGGCATTGCCGGTAAAAGCAATGTCCATGCCGCCATGCATCTTGGCATTGGCCTCGGCGAAGGCCTTGCTGGAAGGGCCTGTATCTCCCTTCGGCTGGGCCATGCTGTCCATGGTCATGGTGCCGTGGCCCATCTTGCTGTGATCCGTCTCCTGGGCAGCCAGGGGGGCGGCGAGAGGAGTGGTGAAGGCAATGGCCAGCAGTGTCGCAGCCGTGATCGCTCTCAGAGACATCGTGTGCTCTCTTTCGTTTCTATAGTCGCAATTTGCGGGCTTTTGGCCCGCGTTCAGGAAAACGAGAGAAAGGTCTTGGGAGGCGGGAAACGCGGCTTCAGGATCGTCGCCAGCATCGGTTTTTGCAATGCGGGGAGGAGAGCGCCTGCGGGAAGTTCTATCCGGTCGATGCCATGCGTTTCGAGAACGACGGCAAAACAGGCTGAACATGAGATCGGATGAACCATCTTTTGCTGATGGGAGCAGGATTTTGCGGCGACGCAGATATGATCGCCTGCATTGGCCGAAACTGCGTGATGGGTCGTGATCTTTTCATGATGACCCATGGCATTGCCACCAAGATCCTGCACTTGCGCAAGCGCCGCCGTCCAGCCGCTGATCAAGGCGCAAAAGACGGCAAGGGTGAGGATGGCGATACGCATGAGGCACACATAGGTACTGTTGATGTCGAAGAAAAGGCTGGTGGCGCGGACCTTTTTAAAGTGGCGGCCCGGTCAGCGCTCCATGTTTGAAAACGCAAAGACCCCTTGCATGCGGCCAGCCGCCGGCGTTGCGTCAAGCGTCGATGTCCCGATGCAGAAGAGTGGGCCAGCGGACGTGTCGGTGCAATAACAGAAGGACGAGGCCGCCGCCGTTGCCTCTTCCAGAATGCTGAGCACGATCTTGCGATGGTTTTCCGCGTATCCGCGGATAATATCCAGCAGCCCGCAAAGGCTCTGCTCAATCACATGAATATGCTGCGCCATCTCGCCGACGGAGAAGATGCCGGTGGAAAGATCGCAGTGCCAGCCCTCGATGACATAGTCATGCGCTGTGAGTTCGGCGATCCATTCTTCATGGGCGCGCGCATCCTCGGGAAGGATCGTACCGAAGCCCGGTTTCACGAATCTGAGCATGCTATTCCATTTTTAATGGCCGCTTGCGCGCGGCTTTTTTCAAGTCTGAGACACTTTCTGCAACCTGTTCGGCGCCCTTATCAAAAAGCACTTTACCGGGGGCCGGAAAAGCGCTGATCATCATGATGCGCCACCACGTTGCAGTCAGCAGAAATTGGTCTTCATGGTTTCAAAAAATAGTCGACAAAAGCTTTCGCCGAAACGGCGGCAATTGATCATTGACTCTCCCTTTAGCGCATTGAAATTATCAGGCACAACTCCTGATTTTATGAAAAGCCCTCTCCTATGAACCTCATTCGAGGCGAATTAATCCGGCAATTGCTGACTTTCCGGCTGAAGGCCGGGCTGACACAGGGGGATATTGCCTGGAAACTGGGCTTTTCCCTACCAACCGTCTCCCGCTGGGAGCGGGGCATCTGCACGCCGGACCTGCGCGCCATCGGTGCCATCGTCGATTTTCTGCGGCGTGCTGACGCACATACGGAAAAGGCCCTGCTGCGGTCGATCCTGTCGGCCAAGGACAGCCGTAATCTCTGGGAAGGAGAGGACATCCGCTATCTCGCTGGGTCGCGGCAGGAATTCATGGACACGCCGCTGATGCGGACGGTGGTCGGCAAGAGTATCCGCCGCTACATGACCGGGCTCTATCACGATTTCATCGAGGATCAGGCAACCGTTTCGAGCCTGAAATCTGGCGAACTGGCCAGCATCGATTTCTACGGCGGCGCGGCCATGTCGGTGACGAGCATCCCCGATGGGTTCGTGCAGTTCAAGCGGATGAGCTTCCAGTCGGAAGTCAGAGGCGTCATCCGCGGCGATACCCATTCGATCCTCATTCCTGAGACCGAAGCTCCGATGAGCGAGGGGTCGATCGTTCACACCTGGGATACGCTGTCGCGGCCGCTTTAGACCCGCGCCTGAAGCGCAAAGACTTGCCGCATTGGCCCTGATCGGATAGGGAAAGCGCCAATTCCCATGACGGATCGGGCATGACCGATCGACGCTGAAAGTGCCGCTGCCATGAACGACAAAAAGAAGAAGCCACAGAAGCTGAAAGCCCGCCTGCCGCGCGGTTTCGTCGATCGCTCCGCTGCCGATATCCGCGCCGTCGACGAGATGACGGGAAAGATTAGGGAAGTCTACGAGCGCTATGGGTTCGATCCGGTCGAAACGCCGCTGTTCGAATATACCGATGCGCTGGGAAAGTTCCTGCCCGACAGCGACCGCCCGAATGAAGGCGTCTTCTCGCTGCAGGATGACGACGAGCAGTGGATGAGCGCCCGCTACGACCTGACGGCGCCGCTCGCCCGCCATGTGGCCGAAAATTTCAACGATATCCAGCTGCCCTACCGCACCTACCGTGCCGGCTACGTTTTCCGCAACGAAAAGCCAGGTCCGGGCCGTTTCCGCCAGTTCATGCAGTTCGACGCCGATACGGTCGGTGCCGCCGGTGTCCAGGCTGATGCCGAAATGTGCATGATGATGGCCGATACGATGGAAGCACTGGGCATTGCCCGCGGCGACTATGTCATCCGTGTCAACAACCGCAGGGTTCTGGACGGCGTGCTGGAGGCGATCGGTCTCGGCGGTGACGAGAATGCCGGACGTCGGCTCAACGTCTTGCGTGCGATCGACAAGCTCGACAAGTTCGGCCCGGAAGGCGTCAAGCTGCTGCTTGGTCCCGGCCGTAAGGACGACAGCGGCGATTTCACCAAGGGTGCAGCGCTGAACGATGACCAGATTGCCAAGGTGATCTTCTTCATCGGCATCACAGACTATGCGGCCAGCGCTGCCGATCTGGCAGCGCTCGTCGCCGGAACGTCGAAGGGCGCCGAGGGCGTCGAAGAACTGAACCTGATCGGCAGTCTGGTGACAAGCGCTGGTTATGATTCCGGCCGCATCAAGATCGACCCGTCCGTCGTCCGTGGTCTCGAATACTATACCGGCCCGGTCTTTGAAGCCGAACTCCAGTTCGCCGTCACCAATGAAAAGGGCGAGAAGGTCGTTTTCGGTTCGGTCGGCGGTGGTGGCCGTTATGATGGCCTCGTCTCCCGGTTCATGGGCCAGCCGGTACCGGCGACGGGTTTCTCCATCGGTGTCTCGCGCCTGATGACGGCGCTGAAGAACCTCGGCAAGCTCGGCATGGAAGAGGTCATTGCCCCGGTCGTTGTCTGCGTCATGGACCGCGACACGGAAAGTCTCGGTAAGTACCAGCAGTTCACCCAGTCTCTGCGCCATGCCGGCATCCGCGCGGAAATGTACCAGGGCAACAAGAAGAACTTTGGCGACCAGCTAAAGTATGCCGACCGCCGCGGCTCGCCGCTCGCGATCATTCAGGGTGGCGACGAACGCGCTGAGGGCATCGTCCAGATCAAGGATTTGATCGAAGGCAAGCGCCTGTCCGGCGAGATCGAGGACAACACGGCATGGCGCGAAGCCCGCGTCGCGCAAGTCTCGGTGCCGGAAGCAGATTTAGTGGCCAAGGTACGTGAGATGTTGGCGGAGCAGGCGGAAGATCGTCTGCGCACCGCAAACCACGGCTGAGAGATGGCGCTGCTGGGTCTCGATCATGTCCAGCTCGCCATGCCAGCGGGCGGCGAAGATCAGGCCCGTGCTTTCTATTCCGGTTTGCTCGGCCTTCTCGAACGGGAGAAGCCTGCCAATCTGACCAAACGTGGCGGCTGCTGGTTCGGGGCCGGTGCGGTGAAGGTGCATCTCGGTGTCGAGGCAGATTTTCGCCCGGCTCTTAAGGCCCATCCGGCCTTTCTGGTCGATGATGTCGCCGCCTTGGCGAAAAACCTCAAGGCTTCTGGTTGCTGGGTTGTTGAAGATGAGCCGCTTGAAGGATATGAGCGGGTCTATGTCCATGATCCGTTCGGCAATCGCATCGAGCTGATCCAACCTTTGGTTCCTTGAAGGATAGTTGCCGGTTCATGCCCTTGATCAACCTTCCAGTCTTTGCCGCTGATCTGCTGGCCGATTTCGAGCGCTTGGGAACGCTGCGCGTCGATACGCCAGTGATCCAGCCGGCCGAACCGTTCCTCGATATGGCCGGTGAAGATCTGCGCCGCCGTATCTTCATGACCGAGAGCGAGACGGGCAAGAGCCTTTGCCTGCGCCCGGAATTCACTATTCCCGTCTGCCTGCGCCATATCGAGACCGCCACCGGCACGCCGCAGCGCTATTCCTATCTCGGCGAAATTTTTCGGCAGCGGCGGGAAGGGGCGAACGAATTCTATCAGGCCGGTATCGAGGATCTTGGCGAGACGGATGTGGCGAGCGCCGACGCCCGCGCCATCAGCGATGCCATCGCGATCCTGACCGCGCGCCTGCCCGGCAAAAAGCTGGACGTGACACTCGGTGATCAATCGGTTTTCGAGGCCGTGGTCGCCGCCTGCGGCTTGCCCGCGGGCTGGCAGAAGCGCCTGATCCACGCCTTTGGCAATCCCGCGCAGATCGAAGCATTGTTGACGCGGCTGTCGAGCCCGCAGCCGGTCACGGGGCTGAGTGCCGAGATCGAAGCGCTGCTGTCCTCCGGTGACGATGCCACGCTGATCGCCCATCTTGACGAGACAATGGAGGCGACCGGTTATTCCACCAATGCCAGCCGCAGCCCGAAGGAAATCGCTGATCGGCTGAAGGAAAAGCGGGCGCTGGAAAAGACAGCACTTGACGGCCGCACGCTTGCCGTCCTGCGGGAGTTCCTGTCGTTGAACATGCCGCTTGCCGACGCGCCTGCAGCGCTTTTCCTGTTTGCGGAAAAATCCGGCCTGACGCTCGATGGTGCGCTGTCGCGTTTTGATGCGCGTGTCGCAGCGCTCGGCAATGCCGGTGTTGATGCCAATGCGCTCACCTACCGCGCCGCCTTCGGCCGCCCGCTCGATTATTATACCGGCATGGTCTTCGAGATCGTCATCGAAGGCTCGTCGGCGGTTCTCGCCGGTGGCGGCCGCTTCGACCGCTTGATGACGCTGCTGGGCGCTCAGGAACGTATTCCGGCCGTCGGCTTTGCGCTCTGGCTTGACCGGATGGAACAGGCGCTGGCCAAGCCGCAAGGGGAGGCCGTTCAATGACCATCACCATCGCGCTGCCCTCCAAGGGCCGGATGAAGGACGATGCCTCTGCCATTTTCGAAAAAGCGGGCCTGAAGATCGTCGCCGTTGGCAACGAACGCTCCTATCGCGGCCGGATCGAAGGTCTGGACGATGTCGAGATCGCCTTCCTGTCAGCGTCTGAAATTTCGCGCGAGATCGGCAGCGGCTCGATCGATTTTGGCGTCACCGGCGAAGACCTGATCCGCGAGGGCTTGTCGGAAGCCGATGCCCGCGTCGAATTCTGCGCCCGGCTCGGATTTGGCCATGCCGATGTCGTCGTCGCCGTTCCGGAAATCTGGCTCGACGTCGATACCATGGCCGACCTCGGCGATGTCGCCGCCGATTTCCGCGCCCGGCATGGACGCAGGCTGGCGATCGCCACCAAATACTGGCGCCTGACCCAGCAGTTCTTCTCCGCCCAGCACGGCATCCAGCTCTACCGTATCGTCGAAAGCCTCGGCGCAACTGAGGGTGCGCCGGCCTCCGGTTCCGCCGATATCATCGTCGATATCACCTCGACCGGCTCGACGCTGAAGGCCAACCACCTGAAGATCCTGTCGGATGGCGTGATGCTGCGGTCACAGGCCTGCCTGGTGCGGGCACGCAAGGCCGAGCATGCGGGCGATCCGGTCGTGGCGAAGATTGTCGAGGCGGTGAACCGGGCGCTCGCTTAGCTTTCTATCCGAAGGGTGAGGCGGGCGGTTCCGCCTGTTGGAAGCGGCTATGTCGGACGCTCTCATTCATTCTTCGGGGCTTGACGCATAAGCGCCGCATAATCTCGGCGACCCGAGAAAATATTAGTGATCCAGACGGTCTGGTCACGAACGATGTAGAGGATAACGGCCTTTCTTTCGAAAGGAACAATCCTGATGCCAGGACCGAGATCGTTTCTCGAAATGCCAGCAAAAGGAGCGTTGCCAATTTTCTCGCAGCGTTCAAAAATACGATCGGTAAAGCGAGCTGCAGTTACGGCATCGAAACTGGTCTCGAGGACATAGCTGAAGAGCTGCTCGATATCATCCACGGCATCAGCGCGGTATTCGACCGGAAAGCGCTGCATCTCCCTCAACTGTTGTGTTTTGAGTACAGCGTATTGAGCCGCGCGCGCACATCCGCGCCGGATAGGTTTGGTCGAGGATCTTCGAGAGAATGCTGCACACGAGCGCGAAGTCCCGCGATGCGCTCTTCATGCTCTTGTTCCTGACGAAGCCATGTCCGCATCGCTTCGCGTATCACCTCACTGGTTGAAGCGTGTGATCCAGCCTCAACACGGCTTTTAATAGCGTCGACCATTTCAGACGGAAGCGTAATGCTCAATTTTTCAACCATGAGATAGCTCCAGAGTTCGTCCACTAAAGAGTAGGATAAAATGCTACCGTTCGCAATTGGTCATCGGCGGTGCGGCTGTCCGAAAAAAGTCACCAAAGCGTGTTGAAAAAGCGGGCGCTCCGCCCTGACAATTTGGACGCGACCGTCCTACATTCGAATTCCAACCTCAAGGAGTTCCTTATGGCCGACCTCAGTGCTTTTCCGATCACCACCCGCTGGCCCGCTCAAAATCCCGATATCATTCAGCTTTATTCGCTGCCGACGCCGAACGGTGTGAAGGTCTCCATCGCGCTCGAGGAGCTCGGTCTGCCGTATGAGCCGCATCTGATTTCCTTCGGTACCAACGACCAGAAGACGCCGGAATTCCTCTCCCTCAATCCCAATGGCCGTATTCCCGCGCTCATCGACCCCAATGGCCCGGATGGAAAGCCGATCGGCCTGTTCGAATCCGGCGCGATCCTCGTCTATCTCGCCGAAAAGACCGGCAAGCTTATTCCGGCCGATGCCGCCGGACGCTACGAGACGCTCGCATGGGTGATGTTCCAGATGGGCGGCGTCGGGCCGATGTTTGGCCAGTTCGGGCATTTCTTCAAATTTGCCGCTGACAAGGTCGCCAACAATTCCTATCCGATGGAGCGTTATCGCGACGAGGCCAAGCGGCTTCTGGGCGTGCTGGAAGCGCGTCTCGAAGGCCGTCAGTGGCTGATGGGCGACCAATATACCATCGCCGATATCGCCACCTATCCGTGGATCGAGGGCGCTCGAAAATTCTACGGCGGTGCCGATGTGCTGGAGTATGCAAGCTTCCCGAATGTCATGGCCTGGGTCGATCGCGGCCTTGCCCGTCCTGCAGCCCAGAAGGGCATGGAAATCCCCAAGCGCGATTGATCGCGCCAGATCGTGCCGTCCGTCCGAGTTGACGACACTCGGGCGGACAGGCTACGTCTGAGGAAAAGAAGCATTCTCGACGGGTGAACAAACGTGACAGGCAGACTTGTTGTTGTGGGCGGCGGTCAGGCCGCTTTTGCGTTGGTGGCCAAATTGCGGGCCTTGAAGGACGAGCGGCCGATCACGATCGTTGCGTCGGAAGCAAGCCACCCTTACCAGCGGCCACCTCTCTCGAAGAAATATCTGCTGCGCGAAATGGATCTCGACCGGCTGCTGTACCGGCCGGAAAGCTGGTACGGCGAGCACAATATCGATATCCGCCTTTCCACGTCGGTCACGGCCATCGACCGGTCTTCAAAGACAGTCACCCTCAGCGACGGCGCGACGCTTGAATACGATGTGCTGGCGCTCGCCACCGGCTCGACCCCGCGCAAACTGCCGGCGAGTGTCGGCGGTGATCTCGATGGTGTCTTCGTGGTGCGCGATTTCACCGATGCCGACCGTCTTGCCGATGAAATGAAGCCCGGCAAACATGCCTTGATCGTCGGTGGCGGCTATATCGGCCTTGAGGCGGCAGCCGTTGCGCGATCGAGTGGGCTTGACGTGACCGTCATTGAAATGGCCGACCGTATCCTGCAGCGGGTCGCGTCGGTTGCAACGTCCTATCTCGTCAAGGACATCCATACATCGCGCGGCGTCGATATCCGCGAAGGCACTGGCCTTGTCCGGCTGGTCGGCACCGATGGCCGGGTGACATCCGCTGAGTTGACCGACGGTAGCACCATCCCGGTCGATCTGGTCATCGTCGGCATCGGCGTGACCGCCAATGACGCGCTGGCGCATGCCGCCGATCTGGAGGTTGCCAATGGCATTGTTGTCGATTGTTTCGGCCGGACCTCGGATCCCGCCATTCATGCGATGGGCGATTGCGCCGTGCTGCCTTGGAATGACATGCGCATCCGGCTGGAATCGGTCCAGAACGCCGTCGACCAGGCCGAAGCCGTGGCGGCGCTCTTGGCTGGCGGCGAAGCGCCCTATGAGCCAAAGCCGTGGTTCTGGTCGGATCAATATGATGTCAAGCTGCAGATCGCCGGCTTTGGCCACGGTCATGATGAGACGGTGGTGCGCAAAGGGCAGCGCGAAGGCAGCATCTCTGTCTGGTATTTCATGGACGGCAAGTTGATCGCCGTCGATGCGCTCAACGATGCCAAGGCTTATGTCACCGGCAAGAAGCTGCTCGATCTTGGCCTGACGCCTGACCGCATGGCCCTGGAGGACCCGCAGATTGACCTGAAGACGCTTCTGCCGTAACGGCCAAGCGGTTCCTTCCCCGCTTATTGATGATGGGTGAAAACGTGTCTGCGCGCTTCCAGCTGGAAGTGGGGGAAGAAGAACACGCCGAGGATAGAGCCCGAATAGCGCTGTTCCAACCCTGTGGATTCGCCGATGCAGAAAACCGGTTGTTTCTGACCGGAGGACAGGATGATCGTGGTCGAGAAGCAAAAAGACGAGGAGGTGGTTGCCGCCTGCTCGAAAAGCGCCAGTACATGATTGCGGTCGGCGCTGTCGTAGCAGCGGACCAGATTGAGCAAGCCGCATTCGGCCTGATTGAGGCCGTGCATGGCAGCTGCACTTTCGCCAAGACGGAACAGGCCGTTCGACAGGTCGCCTGACCATCCCTCGGAAAAGCAGAATTGGCCGAGCATCTCCAGCCCGCTTTCACCACGGGCAAATGAATCCGCGCCGGGCGGCTGTAAAAGGCCTGTTCTTGCAATTTTAAACAAGGCGGACCCCGGTATATTCACAAAATCCGAAATTCATTCGTCTGTTCCCGTAAGTGTTCACAAGAAACAATTTCCATCTTCTCAACAGAACTGTACGGCGCGAAAATATATGACGAGGCGTCGTTTGCTGCAGAAGATAGAAAGCTCAATTTTCAGGTCTTGGGCACGTTTATCGGCAAGACGAAATAAATTGTATGCGAGGAAAATCTATAAGCTTTGTGGTCTGGAATCAAAAGGATGTTGGGCAGACGGTTAATACGGAAAAATTGAACTGTCTTATTGTTAAATCGTCCGAATTCTTGATCCCTGTGAATCTGTGGTTCACTTGGTGCGCTTTTATAATTGCTTTTTCTCGCGCTTCAATGGTGTTTCGAGAAATATTTTGTGATCCGAGATAAATAGTCCCGATTGCACCGATTTAGCCAAAATACAATCAGAACATGATCCGGGCGTGTGGGCGCTGAGCCTGCCGCTTTTGCGTGGAATAGCTTGTCAACCCACCAAGCAAGAACGAAAAAAGGGCAGACCTTGCGGCCTGCCCCTCTCCAATCCGGAAACCCGGAAAGCTTTATGGTCGTCATTCGTACTAAGGCAAACGCCTTATTACATCATGCCGCCCATGCCACCCATGCCGCCCATGTCAGGCATACCGCCGCCGGCGGAATCCTTCTTCGGAGCTTCGGCAATCATGGCTTCAGTCGTGATCAGCAGCGAAGCAACCGAAGCCGCGTTCTGCAGAGCTGTACGAACGACCTTGACCGGATCGACGATACCCATGGCGATCATGTCGCCATATTCGCCGGTCTGGGCATTGTAGCCGAAGTTGTCGGTGTCGCTTTCGAGGATCTTGCCGACGATGATCGAACCTTCGTCGCCTGCGTTTTCAGCGATCTGGCGAACCAGCGACTGAAGCGACTTGCGAATGATGCTGATACCGGCGTTCTGATCGTCGTTTGCACCCTTGATGTCGAGGACGACGGAAGCGCGAAGCAGGGCAGTACCACCACCAGGAACGATACCTTCCTGAACGGCAGCGCGCGTTGCGTTCAGCGCGTCGTCGATACGGTCCTTCTTTTCCTTGACTTCGATTTCAGTCGCACCGCCGACGCGGATAACGGCAACGCCGCCAGCGAGCTTGGCAAGACGTTCCTGCAGCTTTTCGCGGTCGTAATCGGAAGTGGTTTCTTCGATCTGGCCCTTGATCTGAGCAACGCGGCCTTCGATTTCGGCCTTCTTGCCAGCGCCATCAACGATGGTGGTGTTTTCCTTGGAGATCGAAACCTTCTTCGCACGGCCGAGCATTTCGAGCGTAACGTTTTCCAGCTTGATGCCGATGTCTTCGGAGATAACCTGGCCACCGGTCAGGATCGCGATGTCTTCGAGCATGGCCTTGCGGCGATCGCCGAAGCCTGGAGCCTTGACAGCAGCAATCTTCAGGCCGCCACGCAGCTTGTTGACGACCAGCGTAGCAAGAGCTTCGCCTTCAACGTCTTCCGAGATGATGAGGAGCGGCTTGCCGGTCTGAACGACGGCTTCCAGAACCGGAAGCATTGCCTGCAGGTTGGAGAGCTTCTTCTCATGGAGAAGGATGTAAGCGTCTTCCAGTTCTGCAACCATCTTTTCAGGGTTGGTTACGAAGTAAGGGGAGAGGTAGCCGCGGTCGAACTGCATGCCTTCGACGACTTCAAGCTCGGTTTCGGCGGTCTTGGCTTCTTCAACCGTGATGACGCCTTCATTGCCGACCTTCTGCATCGCTTCAGCGATGTACTGGCCGATTTCCTTTTCGCCATTGGCGGAGATCGTGCCGACCTGGGCCACTTCTTCCGAAGTGTTGATCTTCTTTGCCTTGGCAACGAGGTCCTTGACGACGGCTGCAACAGCCAGGTCAATACCGCGCTTCAGGTCCATCGGGTTCATGCCGGCTGCAACAGCCTTGCCGCCTTCGCGAACGATGGCCTGGGCGAGAACGGTAGCAGTCGTCGTGCCGTCACCGGCGATGTCGTTGGTCTTCGAAGCAACTTCGCGGACCATCTGGGCGCCCATGTTCTCGAACTTGTCTTCGAGTTCGATTTCCTTGGCGACGGAAACGCCGTCCTTGGTGATGCGCGGTGCGCCGAAGGACTTGTCGATGATGACGTTGCGGCCCTTAGGACCGAGCGTTACCTTGACTGCGTCTGCGAGGATGTCGACGCCGCGCAGCATCTTTTCGCGCGCGATGCGGCCGAACTTAATTTCTTTGGCTGCCATGTTAAAAACTCCCGGGCTGATGCCCAATTGGTTTTATGGAAAGTGGAAAGGTGGCAATCGGCTAAATCAGCCGATAACGCCCATGATGTCGGCTTCCTTCATGATCAGAAGGTCTTCGCCGTTGAGCTTGACTTCTGTGCCGGACCACTTGCCGAACAGGATACGGTCGCCAGCCTTGACGTCGAGCGCGATGAGAGCGCCCTTGTCGTCACGGGTGCCGGTGCCGACAGCGACGATTTCGCCTTCCTGCGGCTTTTCCTTGGCGGTATCCGGAATGATGATGCCGCCCTTGGTCTTGGCTTCAGCCTCGATACGGCGCACGACAACGCGGTCATGCAGCGGGCGGAAATTGGTGCTTGTCATTGTCTAATCCCTCGATCAAATGACTTCACGGGTCGTCTTTGCGGCCCGATGGATGGATGTTAGCACTCCTATTGCTTGAGTGCTAGCGACTTGCAGATAAGGATGGCCGCGAGGTGAGTCAAGAACGGGCTGTCGAAAATATTTCATCGATCATGGTTATCTGACTGGCATGTTCTTGACCCAACAACACGACCTGAATGTGACACCCGTCCATCCTTCCTTCACTGAGACCGCAAAAGTCTGGGCAAGGATCGGATTGCTGAGTTTCGGCGGTCCGGCAGGGCAGATTGCGCTGATGCACCGGGAACTGGTGGAGGAGCGCCGCTGGATCTCGGAAAGCCGGTTCCTGCACGCTTTGAATTTCTGCATGCTCTTGCCAGGGCCCGAGGCACAACAGCTCGCCACTTATATCGGCTGGCTGCTGCACGGCACGCGCGGCGGCATCGTTGCGGGGCTGCTGTTCATCCTGCCGGGTTTTATTGTCATCCTTGGCCTGTCGTCGGCCTATGCGGTCTTTCACGAGAGCGGCTGGTTGACCGGCCTGTTCTTCGGCCTGAAGGCAGCGGTGCTGGCAATCGTCATAGAGGCCGTCATCCGTGTTGGCCGCCGGGCGCTGAAAACCCGCTTTGCGCTCATCGTCGCGGCGCTCGCCTTCGCCTTCCTGTTCTTTTTTGATCTGCCTTTCCCGCTCGTCGTGCTGGCAGCCGGCATCGCCGGATACGTCGCCACGCGCCTGCAGCCGGCAACAGGTGAAAAAGCGATTGCCGCTGCAGCGAAACAAGCTGCAGCCGACAGGCCTTCGGTCATAGACAGCAGCTTTCCCGATGTTGCTTCAAGCTGGAAGCGCACGATTCAGGTTCTTGTTCTCTGGCTCATCCTCTGGATCACGCCGTTTGTCATTATCGGAGCGATGCTCGGGTTCGGGACCGTCTACACCGCCATCGGCCTGTTCTTCTCCAAGATGGCCGTGGTGACCTTTGGCGGTGCCTATGCTGTTCTGGCCTATGTCGCCCAGCAGGCTGTCGAGACCTATCATTGGCTGAAACCCGGCGAAATGCTGGATGGATTGGCACTGGCGGAAACCACCCCCGGTCCGCTGGTACTGGTTCTGTCCTTTGTTGGCTTCATGGCGGCCTTTCGCGCACCGCTCGGTCTTGATCCGCTTGTGTCCGGCTTGCTCGGCGCCACGCTTGCCACATGGGTGACCTTTGTGCCGTGTTTTCTCTGGATCTTTCTCGGTGCGCCCTATGTTGAGGCTCTGCGCAACAACCGGGCCCTGTCCGGCGCGCTTGCGGCGATCTCGGCGGCGGTCACCGGCGTCATCCTCAATCTGGCCGTCTGGTTCGGTCTGCACGTTGTTTTTTCCAGTGTGGATCGCTTTGTGGCAGGGCCTGTTTCCATGCCGCTTCCCGCTTGGCAGACATTCCAGTTGCCAGCTTTCGGCTTGGCGTTTTTGGCAGCCGTACTGCTGTTTTTCTTCAAGCGCGGCGTCGTGACGACGCTGGCCATCTGTGCGGTTGCCGGTTGGATGATCCGGGGATTTTAGCGGTTACAGCTCGGTCCACGCCGGAAACCTTGGAATTCAGCCGCCATTTTCCGGATGGAGACTTGTGTTTTCAACGCCTGCCTGCGATGTCAGCCCGACCATTTCTTTTCTGCGGGAAGCCAGCATGGCCGTTCGGATCAACAGTTTTCGCGACATTGCCAGCCGTTATGATGTCGTGCTCTGCGATGTCTGGGGCGTGCTGCACAATGGTGTCGAGGCGTTCAAGGGCGCTTGCGAAGCGCTGACCGAAGCGCGCGCCAAGGGTCTGACGGTTGTTCTGATCACCAATTCGCCCCGCCCGCATCCCGGCGTTATCGTCCAGATCCGTGGCCTTGGCGTGCCGGATAGTGCCTATGACCGCATCGTCACATCCGGCGATGTCACCCGCGCGCTGATCTCAGCCGGTCCGAAGAAAGTCTATTTCATCGGTGCGGAAAAGGATCTGCCGTTGCTCGAGGGCCTCGGCGTCAGCATGGTTTCTTCCGAGGAGGCGGAGATCATCGTCTGCGCCGGCTTTTTTGATGACGAAACCGAGACTGCCGAGGACTATCGCGCCACGCTCTCAAACCTTGCCAAGCGTAAGGTGCCGTTCATCTGCGCCAATCCGGATCTGGTCGTCGAGCGTGGCCACAAGCTCATTCCCTGTGCTGGCGCCATCGCCAAGGTCTATGAGGAGCTTGGCGGCGAAACCCGGATTTCCGGCAAGCCCTATGTGCCGATTTATCGCGCGTCCCTGACGGAAGCCAAGGCCGTGCGCGGCGGGCTCGACCTGTCACGGGTGATCGCGGTCGGCGATGGCATGCCGACGGACGTCAAGGGCGCACAGGATTTCGGTCTCGATGTTCTCTATATCAGCGCCGGTATCCATGCGGCTGAATACATGACTGCTGAAAAGACCGACGAGACCAAGCTGACGGCATTCCTGAAGAACGAGGGTGCCACGCCAAAATGGTGGATGCCGAGACTGGCGTGACGCATTGAGCGTGATTGACCTGCACTGAGAGATGACTGGCTAACAGACATGACGGTTTTTCATCGTAACGAGACCCGCGAACCTCTTCCAGAAGCGCTGCGCGGCGGGGTCATTGCCATCGGCAATTTCGACGGCGTACATCGCGGCCATCAATCGGTGCTCGACAGGGCACTGGAAGAAGCGCGGGCGCGCGGTGTTCCGGCCCTTGTGCTGACGTTCGAACCGCATCCGCGCAGCGTCTTTCGGCCGGACCAGCCGGTTTTCCGCCTCACACCGGCGCCGTTGAAGGCGCGTATCCTCGAAGGCATGGGCTTTGCCGCTGTCATTGAATATCCGTTCGACCGCACCTTCTCGCAGCTGTCCGCATCCGACTTCATCCGCTCGATCCTGATGGACTGGCTGCATGCCGGCCATGTGGTCACCGGCTTCGATTTCCATTTCGGCAAGGGCAGGGAAGGTGGCCCTGCCTTCCTGATGGCCGCCGGTGGCGAAAACGGTTTTGGCGTGACGCTGGTTGACGCTTTTCGCGACGAGAATGCCTCGGTGATTTCCTCCAGCCATATCCGCGGACTGCTGGGTGAGGGCGACGTTTCCCACGCGGCCGGTTTGCTCGGTTATCGCTATACGGTGGAATCCGAAGTCATTGACGGCAAGAAGCTCGGCCGGACGCTCGGCTACCCCACCGCCAACATGCAGCTCCCGCCGGAAGTCGAACTCAGGAATGGCATTTACGCCGTGCGCTTCCGCCGTGCTGATGGCAGTATCCACGACGGCGTCGCCAGCTTCGGCAAACGCCCGACGGTCGATAGCGACGGTGTTGCGCTGCTCGAAACCTTCGTCTTCGATTTTTCCGGCGATCTCTACGGCGAAATCTGTTCCGTCTCTTTCTTCGGCCATCTGCGCGACGAGCTGAAATTCGAAGGCCTCGATCCGCTGGTGGTGCAGATGAAGCAGGACGACGCCGAAGCCCGCGCCTTGCTCTCCGGCGTCAAGCCGCTCAGTATGATCGACAGTAAAATCGCATTCGGTCTGGATGCACACTCGTAAAGGATGATCCCGATGGCCACCACGCCCCGCCGGCCCGTCAGCGCCATGGATGCCGCCGAAGCTTTGTTCAAGCCGGTCAAGAAGGCACCGGCGGCGCCCGTCGAAAAGCGTGCTCTGCCGGAAACCAAGGAACTCGTGTCGATCAAGCTCGACAGCGCCATCCTGCACTATTTCCAGGACGACGGTCCGGGCTGGCAGGATCGTATCAACGACGCGCTGCGCGCCGTGATGCTGGCAAACCCCAAGGACTGAGTTTGCGGTTTTGCGGCGCGATCACAAGATACGGCCGTGCCGATGCACAATCCTGCCCTGTGCGCCGCTAGCCTCTTCCTTTTCGCGCGAAAACCGCTTAAACAACCGCCACCATGACCCGATATCGTCGATTGATACGTGATCAGCGAATTATTGGCCCGGCCTTCCCAGCGCTTTGATAGCCGCCGGAAGGTCCGGGTTTTCGGCGTTCGACATGAGCGCCACCGTTTCCCTTATGATATCCCGTTCGCATGCGCGGCGACACGCGCCCAGATATGATTGCTGAAACCATGACCGATACCGCTGACAAGCTTGATTATTCCAAGACACTCTATTTGCCGGAAACCGAATTCCCGATGCGCGCCGGTCTGCCGCAGAAGGAGCCGGAAACGGTTGCCCGCTGGCAGGAGATGGGCCTCTACAAGAAGCTCCGCGCCTCTGCCGCCGGCCGCGAAAAGTTCGTGCTGCATGACGGCCCGCCCTATGCCAACGGCAACATCCACATCGGCCATGCGCTGAACAAGATCCTCAAGGACACCATCACCCGCTCGTTCCAGATGCGCGGTTTTGATGCCAACTATGTTCCGGGCTGGGATTGCCACGGCCTGCCGATCGAATGGAAGATCGAGGAAGCCTACCGCGCCAAGGGCAAGAACAAGGACGAGGTTCCGGTCAACGAGTTCCGCCAGGAATGCCGCGACTTTGCCGCCAACTGGATCAAGATCCAGTCGGCCGAGTTCAAGCGTCTGGGCATCGAGGGCGACTTCGACAATCCCTACACGACCATGGCCTTCCATGCCGAAGCCCGTATCGCTGGCGAACTCCTGAAGATCGCCAAGAGCGGCCAGCTCTATCGCGGCTCCAAGCCGATCATGTGGTCGGTGGTCGAGCGCACCGCGTTGGCGGAAGCCGAGGTCGAGTATGCCGATATCGAGAGCGACACGATCTGGGTGAAGTTCCCTGTTCTCGAAGGGCCAGAAAGCCTGAAGGCCGCCTTCGTCGTCATCTGGACCACGACCCCCTGGACTATCCCGGGCAACCGCGCGATCGCCTATTCGTCACGCTATCCCTATGGTCTGTTTGAGGTCGAAAGCGCAGAGAACGATTTTGGGCCTCAGCCGGGCGAACAGTTGATCTTTGCAAAGCGCCTTGCTGATGAATGCGCTGCAAAGGCGAAAGTAACGCTCAAGCTGGTCCGCGATGTTACGGCGGAAGAGTTGGGCGCGATCACCTGTGCCCATCCGCTTGCTGCCCTCGGCTACGACTTCAAGGTCCCGCTTCTGAATGGTGATCACGTCACCGACGAGGCGGGTACCGGTTTCGTCCACACGGCGCCCGGCCATGGTGCCGATGACTTTGAAGCCTGGATGGACAATGCCCGGGCTCTCGAAGCGCGTGGTATCTCGTCGAAGATCCCGTTCACTGTCGATGATGCCGGCTTCTATACGACCGATGTCCCGGCTTTCGGCCCGGATCGCGAAGGCGGTGCTGGCCGGGTCATGGATGACAACGGCAAGAAGGGTAATGCCAACGAGCTCGTCATGAAGGCGCTGATCGAGGCGAAGACCCTCTTTGCCCGCGGTCGCGTGAAGCACAGCTATCCGCATTCGTGGCGCTCGAAGAAGCCGATCATCTTCCGCAATACGCCGCAATGGTTCGTCTATATGGACAAGGATCTTGCCGACGGTACGACGCTGCGCTCGCGCGCCCTATCGGCCATCGACAACACCCGCTTCGTGCCGGCAGCCGGCCAGAACCGCCTGCGTGCCATGATCGAGAACCGTCCGGACTGGGTGCTGTCGCGCCAACGCGCCTGGGGCGTCCCGATCGCCGTCTTCGCCGACGAGCAGGGCGAAGTGCTGATCGATGAAGCTGTCAACGCCCGCATCATCGAGGCCTTCGAGGCCGAAGGTGCGGATGCATGGTTCGCAGAGGGTGCCAAGGACCGTTTCCTCGGCAATGATCATGATCATGCCAAGTGGATGCAGGTCATGGACATCCTTGATGTCTGGTTTGACTCAGGCTGCACGCACACCTTCACGCTGGAAGACCGTCCGGACCTGAAATGGCCGGCCGACGTCTATCTCGAAGGCTCCGACCAGCACCGCGGCTGGTTCCATTCGTCGCTGCTCGAAAGCTGCGCGACGCGCGGCCGTGCGCCTTACAATGCCGTCGTCACCCACGGGTTCACGATGGACGAAAAGGGCGAGAAGCAGTCGAAGTCCAAGGGTAACGTCGTTGCCCCGCAGGACGTGATGAAGGAATCGGGCGCCGATATCCTGCGCCTCTGGGTCGCCACCACCGATTACTGGGAAGACCAGCGTCTCGGCAAGGCGATCATCCAGACCAACATCGACAGCTATCGCAAGCTGCGCAACACCATCCGCTGGATGCTCGGCACGCTGGCGCATGACAAGGGTGAAGACATCGCCTTTGTCGATATGCCCGAACTCGAACGCCTGATGCTGCACCGCCTGTCGGAACTCGACCAACTGGTGCGCGAAGGTTACGACGCCTTCGATTTCAAGCGCATCGCCCGCGCGCTGATCGACTTCTCGAACATTGAGCTGTCGGCCTTCTATTTCGACATCCGCAAGGACGCGCTCTATTGCGACGCGCCGTCGAGCCCGCGCCGCCGTGCAAGCCTTGCGGTTATCCGCAAGCTGTTCGATTGCCTCGTCACCTGGCTCGCCCCGGTTCTGCCGTTCACCACGGAAGAAGCGTGGCTGTCGCGTGATCCGTCGGCTGTCTCGGTGCATCTGGAACAGTTCCCGTCCGTGCCGACCGAATGGCGCGACGAGGCACTGGCTGAAAAGTGGAAGAAGATTCGCACGGTGCGCAAGGTCGTCACCGGGGCACTCGAAGTCGAGCGCCGCGACAAGCGGATCGGTTCTTCGCTTGAGGCGGCCCCCGTCGTCCATGTCGGCGACGCCGATCTGTTGGCTGCAATCGATGGCGAGGACTTGGCGGAAATCTGCATCACCTCGGCGGTGACGATCGTTGCCGATGCCGGTCCGGCAGAGGCCTTCCGGCTTGATGATGTTGCCTCGGTCAGCGTCGAGCCGACACTTGCCGAAGGCGTCAAATGCGCCCGGTCCTGGCGCATTACCGCTGATGTCGGCTCCGATGCAGCGTTCCCTGACGTATCGGCGCGTGACGCATTGGCGCTGCGTGAGCTCGGTTACGCTTCTTAAGGGATTGTTTACCGGGTGAATTGCGTAATTGCGGTTCATCCGGTAAACCTGCCTGAAAATCGGCGGATTTATCCGTCATGGGCGCTGCAATGCCGCTCAAATATCGATCGTGCCGGCACCGCTGGAAGGGTTTTCATGGGAATGACGCGAGAGTTTCGACTGTATGCTGGCCTGTTCGGTATTGTAACCGGCAGCTTCGCCCTGAGCGGCTGCATCGGCGGCCCGACCTACGGGACGGACAAGACAGCCGGCGAACATCTGATTGACGATCTCGGCAGTTCCGTCAGCCTTGGGGCAACCAAGCCTAACAACGTCAAGTATCAGCCGCGTCCCGGTTTGGTGTTGCCACCATCAGGCGAAACCGCTCAATTGGTTCAGCCGCAGCAGAATATGGCGACCAAGGACAATCCACAGTGGGTCGAATCGCCGGAAGACGCGCGCCAGCGTCTGCGCGAAGAAGCCGACGCCAATGCCGACAATCCGAGCTACGTTTCGCCGCTGGCCAAATCGAGCGCCAATGGCCGCAAGCTGACGACGGCCGAGCAGACGCAGGCCTATCGCGATGCCCGCAAGATCCAGATGGGCGCCTATGCCGACAAGCGCCGGTTCCTCAGCGACCCGCCGCTCGAATACCGCAAGCTGCCGGAAGAGGCGACGGCGGATCTGGGTGAGCCGGAGCAGGTCAAGGAGCGCCGCCGCAAGAAGGAAGCTGCGATCAAGGGCAGCGGCAAGAAATGGTACCAGATCTACTGATGCACGATGTTTGAGATTCGCAAAGCGACCCCCAAGGACGCAGAGACCATCCTGCGCTTCATCACCGAACTGGCTGTTTACGAAAAAGCCGGTCACGAAGTTGAGGCGACCGTTCAGTCGGTTACCTCTTCGCTTTTTGGCGAAAATTCCGTTTCCGATGCGGCTATATGCGAGCGCGATGGCGTGCCCGTGGGTTTCGCCGTCTGGTTCTTCAGCTATTCCACATGGCTGGCGCGCAATGGTCTCTATCTCGAAGATCTCTATATCACGCCGGATCAACGTGGATCGGGTGCCGGGCGTTCGATGTTGCGCTATCTGGCGCGAATTGCAGTCGAGAAGGGATGTGGCCGCTTCGAGTGGAGCGTGCTCGACTGGAATGAGCCGGCCATCAAGGCCTATGAGGCGATCGGCGCCGAGCCCCTGTCGGAATGGACGCGCTATCGTCTCTCCGGTGCAGCACTTGAAAGCTTTGCCGCAGGTTAAGATTTTCGGCTTGCGCGCTCAGCGTCTCCCGGCAAAGAATTCCTTGAGGATGTCTGCCGCGCTCTGACCGGAAAGACCGGAATAGACGTCGGGTGCATGATGGCAGGTCGGCTGGCTGAAAAAACGCACGCCATTGTCGACGCCGCCGCCCTTCGGATCTTCGGCGCCGTAGTAAAGCCGGCGCAGACGGGCAAACGAGATGGCTGCCGCGCACATGGTGCAAGGCTCGAGCGTGACGTAGAGATCGGCGCCGTTCAGCCGCTCAGCTCCGATGGCGCTTGCTGCGGCGCGGATCACTTCGATTTCGGCATGCGCGGTCACATCGTTGAGCTCGCGCGTCCGGTTTCCGCCGCTGGCGGCGATCGCGCCATTGACGACCAGGACTGCGCCAACGGGAACTTCGCCACGCGCAGCCGCCATTCTGGCTTCTTCCAAGGCCAAATCCATAAAGCGGTTCGTTTCAGCCATCGTTGAGACCCGTAATAATTTCTCTTAACCCAAGGGCTGTGACCTGATAGGACAGCCCAAAAGGCAGGCAACACAAATGACATTCAAAGACAAGCCCCAGCGGCCTGGCGGCAAACCCGCACGGTCCGACAAGAAGCCCTATACCGGCGCGCGCAACACCGCTGCCGATTTTTCGGCGGCTGACAGCACCGAAACGGAAAAGCCGCGCAAGCCGCGTCCGACTGCAACGGAAACCGTCAGTGCCGAGGTGCCGCAGCGCATTTCCAAGATCATGGCGCGCGCAGGCGTGGCCTCGCGCCGCGATATCGAGCGAATGATCATGGAAGGCCGCGTGTCGCTGAACGGTAAGCTGCTCGACAGCCCGGTCGTCAATGCGACACTCGCCGATCACATCGAAGTGGACGGTCAGCCGATCCGCGGCATCGAGCGCACCCGCCTCTGGCTCTATCACAAGCCATCCGGCCTGGTGACCACCAACTCCGATCCGGAAGGCCGTGCCACGGTTTTCGACAATCTGCCGGAAGAGCTGCCGCGCGTTCTGTCCATCGGTCGCCTCGACATCAACACCGAAGGCCTGCTGCTGCTGACCAATGACGGCGGACTGGCTCGTGTTCTCGAGTTGCCCGCCACCGGTTGGCTGCGCCGCTACCGCGTCCGCGCCCACGGCACCATTGATCAGGCAGCCCTCGACAAGCTGAAGGACGGTATCGCCGTCGACGGCGTGCTCTACGGCGCCATCGATGCGACGCTCGACAAGGTTCAGGGCTCCAACGTCTGGATCACCATGGGTCTGCGCGAAGGCAAGAACCGCGAAATCAAGAACGTCATGGGCGCGCTCGGTCTCGACGTGAACCGGCTGATCCGAATTTCCTACGGTCCGTTCCAGCTCGGCGAACTGCCGGAAGGCCAGGCCCAGGAAATCCGCGGCCGCACGTTGCGCGATCAGCTCGGTCCGCGCCTGATCGAGGATGCCAAGGCGAATTTCGATGCGCCGATCTTCGATGCCGGTGTTGCCGAAGAAGAGAAGCCGCAGAAGAACGAATGGGCGGCTGGAAAGCCGGAAGCCCGTGAACGCGGCGGGTTCAAGGAAAAGGCCGGCGACAAGCGCGAGCGTGCTCTGTCGCGGCTGGATACGACAAAGCGTGACGACCGCAGCGGCGGCCGTCCTGACCGCAACGATCGTGGCGGACGCGATGCGCCGGCGGCGAAATTTGATGAGCCGAAGCGCGAACCGGGTTTCCGCGCCCGCAAGGCCAATGTCTGGATGGCACCGGGTGCCCGGCCCTTGGCCGAAAAGAAGCCGAAGGATGCCCAAGGCGCCGAGGCTGCAGAAAAGCCCGTGCGCCGCGAGCGCCCGGAAGGCGCGCCGGACGTCAAGCGTTACGGCAAGTCCAGGGATGGTCTGGCGACCAAGTCTAACCGGAAGTTCGATCCGGACCGCAAGAAGGCGTCGGTCTACGATCGTCCCGATCGCGGCCCGCGCGTGATCGTTACGCGTGACGCAGATGACAATGACTGGATCCGTGCAACGGAAGAGCCAAGCCGTGACGAAGGGCGTGGTGGCGACCGCAAGCGTTCCGGCGGCGACGATCGCGGTGGCCGCAGCTTCGGTGACCGCGCTCCACGTGGCGATCGTCCGCAGGGTGACCGTCCCCAGGGTGACCGCCCGCCGCGCCGCGATGGTGACAAGCCATTCGGTGACCGCAAGCCGCGTGCCGAAGGTGCGCGCTCGTTCTCCGACCGGCCGAGAAGTGACCGGCCTGCCGGTGACCGTCCGCAAGGCGACCGCCCCCGCAAGCCGTTTGGCGAAAAGTCGTTCTCGCGTGAGGATGGCGACCGCAAGCCGCGGGATTTCGGTGATCGTCCGCCGCGTGGTGATCGTCCCCAGGGCGACCGTCCGCCACGCCGCGACGGTGACCGTCCGTTCGGTGGCAAGCCTTCGGGCGACCGGCCAGCCGGCGGAAAATCCTTCGGCGGCAAGCCGGGTGGTGCAAAACCGTTCGGCGCAAAGACCGGTGGTCCGCGCAAGCCGGGCGGTGGTGGTGGAAAGCCTTCCGGCGGACGTCCTGCGCCCGCAGGTGGCGGCAAACCACGCGGACGCGGGAACTAAACGCCGGTGCGGATCGTCGGTGGCGAGTTTCGCGGACGCGGGCTCGCAACGCCCAATTCCAACGACATCCGGCCGACCACGGACCGGACGCGCGAAAGCCTGTTCAATATCCTCAGCCATTCCTACCCGGAGGCGCTTGAGGGCGCCCGGGTTTTGGATCTGTTCGCCGGTACCGGCGCGGTGGGGCTTGAGGCTCTGTCGCGCGGCTGCCGTCAAGCCCTGTTCGTTGAAATGGGGACTGAGGGCAGGGGGCTGCTGCGCACCAATATCGAAGCGTTCGGCCTGACCGGCCGGGCGCGTGTCTTCCGCCGTGATGCGACCGATCTCGGTCTCGCCGGTACCGTTGAGCCGTTCCATTTCCTCTTTGCTGATCCACCCTATGGCAAGGGCCTGGGGGAGAAGGCGCTGGCGTCGGCTGCCAATGGCGGCTGGCTGGTGCCGGGCGCACTGGCCGTGCTCGAAGAGCGGGCCGATGTGCATCCTGTGCTGCAGGATGGCTTCGACTTCATCGACGACCGTCTGTTTGGCGAAACCAGGATGCATTTCTACCGTTACCGCGCCGCGTGACACCGGAAAGACGCTGAGCATGACGCAAGGCCTTTACGCATCGAAAACATCAGCCGAACCGACCGTCGCCCTTGCTCTCGGCGGCGGCGGTGCGCGCGGTCTTGCTCATATTCATGTCATCGAAACGTTGAACGAACTCGGCATTCGCCCGGTTGCCATCGCCGGTTCGTCCATCGGTGCGATCATGGGTGCAGGCATGGCGGCGGGCCTGAGCGGTGCCGAAATCCGCGAGCATACGCTGGCAACGGTCGGCCAGCGCAAAGAGATCGCCAGCCGGCTTTGGAGCCTGCGGCCGGCGAGCTTCGCCAAGGCCGTGACCGGCGGTTTTCGTGTCGGCCAGTTCAATATCGAACGTATCCTTCCCGCTTTCCTGCCGGATGCCATTCCGAAGAATTTCGCCGATCTGCATATTCCGTTGAAAGTGATGACGACGGACTATTATGGGCAGACCGAGCGGGTTTGTGAGCACGGTGATCTGCATCAGGCGCTAGCTGCCTCTGCAGCCCTTCCGGCCGTCTTCATGCCGGTCCGTATCGATGGCCGCGTGATGATCGACGGCGGCATCTACAATCCCGTACCGTTCGACCATCTGACCGGCCTGGCCGATATCGTCATCGCGGTCGATGTCGTTGGCGGGCCGGATGGAGATGGCGAAACCATGCCGAGCCGGATCGACAGCCTGTTCGGCGCCAGCCAGTTGATGATGCAGTCGATCATCGCCATGAAAATGAAGGCGAACCCGCCGGATATCCTGCTGCGCCCCGAGGTCAACCGCTTCAAGGTGATGGATTTCCTCAGAGCCCAGGAAGTGCTGACCGCTACCGCCGCGGTCAAGGATCAGCTGAAGACAGCACTTGGCGAAGCAATCGAATCCCGGATTAAGGCTTAATTTTGCAGAACCGGCCGCCGCACCCGGCGACCGGAAGCAAAGAGACGGCAGCTTCGATCAGCTGTCGCAGTTGCTGGGGGCCGCCTTGCCAGCGAACCTGTCCTTGATCCAGTCGAGTTGGAAGCCGGTGGACTCGCTCATCACAGGGTCGTGGTCGAGACCGGGATAGCTGCGATATTCCAGCGTGGGCTTCAGGGCGCAGGCTTTCTCGACCGTATCGCGGATGGCCTCGACTGGCACGGCATTGTCGCCTTCGCCGGCAATCACCAGCATCGGCCCGGCAATCGGCGTAGCTCCCGCAGAGTTCTCCAGATAGAATTTCCGCACCCACGTATTGTCGCGCCATTCCGGCTTGACCATCTGCGGCGCCTCGATACCTGAATAGGTCAGGAAGCCATAGAGCCAGCAACCGTTTTCGGTGACATCCTTGTAATGGGCCTGGCCGATATCGGAGAGCATGTCGGAAGGCTTGAAACCCGGATAGCGCTGCGCAACGGCATAAGCGTGCCAGGCGAGATAGAACCCTGCGCCCTTGGTAGCCTCCGGATGATCGAGGAACCAGCCAAGATGCGTAGCACCTGCTACAGACACGGCACCGAGATAGTTTTCGTCCGGTTTGGCTTTCTGATGCTCAGCGACGCCCCAGGCGGCGAGGCCGCCCTGCGAATGGCCGGAAACGACCCATTTCTTACCAAGTTCGGGAACGGCAGCTTGGGCTGCCGGGATCGCGTTGATGATGTCCTGCGCCTGATCGGTCTTGTTCATGTAGGGATGGGCGCCAGGAGCGCCGAGCCCATGGTAGTCGGTGGCAACAACGGCAAACCCGGCGGCGAGCATGTCGGTGAGACCTTCTCCGCCGTAATAGACGTCCTTCATCGCCGAGGGTGCGCATTGCCGCGCAACGCCGCTGGTGCCGTGAGCCCAGGCAATGACTGGCCAGCCCTCCGCAGGCGGCGTGCCAGCGGGCGTAAGAACGACCCCGGAGGTCACCGCGTCCTTCCCGCTCTGGATGGAGTGATAAAGAATACGCGTCGCGCCTATACCGGCGGGCAGCGTGTAATCGATGTTTTCCTTGGCAAGAAGGGCTCCGGCGCGGCTGGTGCTAAGCGTGAAGGCTTGGTTGTAGAAATCCGTCAGCGGCAGCGCATTACTCTTCTCGGCTTCAACTGCTTGCGCGACGGTCTCCGGAAACGGTGGCGGGTCGTCTGCCCTGACAGTTGCGGCACCGGCGAGGATGCTGAGTGACAACACTGCCGCTTTCAACAGTCTTCTGGTTTGAAAACGCTCTCTTTTTTCCATGCGCATTGGATCTCCTCCCATAGTTTGAATAGTAGCGACAGAAATACGAGTATTAACTCGCATTTGTCAATTACCGAGGTTTGCCGAATTGTCGGTGCTCTGATAGCGATGGAGTTTGCCCGCTAAAGCGTTTTATTGTGGCAGGCACGCCCCTGTATTTCGGAGCCGTTTACCGCATGATCGAAGCTAGGAAAAAACCGCGCCAGCAGCGATCGCAGGAGATGGTCGAGCGCATCGTCACGGCAGCGCGCGATATGCTCAACGAGCAGGAATTCAAGGGGTTGACGACCAACGCCATCGCGCAGAAGGCTGGCCTGTCGGTGGGATCGCTCTATCAGTATTTCCCAAACAAGGAAGCGATCCTGCTTGAACTGGTTCAGCGCTGGCTGGCGGCCTTCCGGCCGGTATCGGCTTTCTATGCTGCCAAGCCACGGCCTGAGAATTGGACTGGATTTAGTCGCGATTTTTGCGCGTTCACCAGAGAGATCGCGTCCGTTTATGCGCAGAACCGTGCATTGCTGCCGACGCTGGAGGCGATGCAGTCCCATCCGGAGCTTCGCCGGATCGCCAAGGACCATGACCGCGGGATTATCGAGACCCACGCGGCATGGTTTCGCAACGCCGATCCGCAGTTGCCTGCGGACATCGCTTCGCGTTTGGGCATGCTGGTGCTGGAAACCGGCAATATCTGTTTCACAATTGCACTGATGCGGGATGATACCGTCTATGACGCCATCATTGATGACGTCATCATCATGAATGAAGCGCTGTTGCGCGCGCATTTGCGGTTGCCGGAGTGAGACGCGACCTTATCGATCCGCGTTGGCAAGGACATCCTCGGCTGGCTTCGGTTTCACCGGCGCCGAGTCCGGCAAAATATCGTCGTCGGCCGCCAGCGATGGTGCCGTCTCGCGGCGGGGCTTGATCAGCGGCTCCGGCTTAACCGGTTCGAAATGCAGCATGTCGCGGCCGGCGCTGATGCCTTCGGCCTCCTGAACCACCAGCCGGGCTTCGTCGCGGCGGCGGATATCGTTCATGATTTCCTCTGCCTCATTGTCGGCGATCCCCAATCCTTCCAGCGCCTTGCGGCCGAACACCAGGCCGGACTCGAACGTCTCGCGCAGCTCGTAATCCACGCCACGGGCCCTCAGCGACAGGGTGTGCAGCCGGTCATAGGCGCGGGCATAAATCCGGGCATTGGGATATTCCGCCTGCACCATGTCGACGATCCGGTCGGTGATCTCCTGTTTCTGCGTGCAGATGGCAACGATCTTGGCACGCTCGATGCCCGCGGCGCGCAGCACGTCCAGCCGTGTCCCATCGCCGAAATAGATGCGGAACCCGAACGTCGCCGCCTGCCGCACGCGGGCTGCAGAGTGATCGATGATCGTCACTTCGCGGCCACCTGCAAGCAGGATCTGCGAAGCAATCTGCCCGAAGCGGGAAAACCCGATCATCAGCACATCGGCGCCGGCGCCGTTGAAATCCTCTTCCAGCTCTTCGGTTGCCTCTTCCTGGTCCTGCATCATAAGCCCGGCCAAGGCGGATGCAGCAGGCGTCAGCGCCATCGACAGGGTGACGATGACGATCAGCAGGGACGCCCAGCTGTCGGTAAATACCCCGGCAGTGGCCGCTGCGGTGAACAGGACGAACCCGAATTCCCCGCCCTGCGGCAGCAGCAGGCTGATCCGCACGGCGTCATTGTGCGGCGAACCGGTGAACCGGCAGACCGTGTAGAGAACCACAGCCTTGACCAGCATCAGCACGGGCACGGCGATCAGGATCAGCATATAGTTCTCGACGATGACACGAAGGTCCAGCGACAGTCCGACCGCCATGAAGAACAAGGCGAGCAGCAAGCCGCGGAAAGGCTCGATATCGGCCTCCAGTTCGTGGCGGTAGGATGATTCCGCCAGAAGCACGCCGGCGAGGAACGCCCCCATCGCCATGGAAAGCCCAGCGAGCTGCATGAGGGTGGCGGCTCCGAGCACGATGAACAGCGCTGCCGCGATCATGATCTCGCGTGCCCCTGTGCGGGCGATGACCTGGAACAGCGGATTGAGCAGATAGCGGCCGGAAATGACCATAATCAGGATCGCGCCAACAGCGATGCTGAAATCTTCGAGCGGCGGCGTCGTATCTTCAGGTGCCTGCAGCGCGAGCAGCGGGATCAATGCCAAAAGCGGTACGATCGCCAGGTCCTGCAGCAGCAGCACCGAAAAGGCCCGCTGGCCATAGCGCGTGTTGGTGTCGCCATTCTCGTCGAGGATCTGCAGCGCAAAGGCCGTCGACGAGAGCGCCAGTCCGAAGCCGGTGATGACACTGCCGCTCAAGTCGAGCAGGCCGGCCCAGAAAACGATTGCCGAAACCACGGCGCCGGTCACCATCACCTGCGCCGTGCCAAGCCCGAAGATATCGCGCCGCATCTGCCACAGCCTCGACGGTTTTAGCTCCAGTCCAATGACGAAGAGCAGGAACACGACGCCGAGTTCGCCAAAGCCGAGGATCTGCTCGCCGTCGATGATCTGGTGCAGCAGAGGGCCGATGATGATGCCGGCTGCCAGATAACCGAGAACGGTGCCGAGCCCGAGCTTTTTGAAGATCGGTGCTGCCACGACGGCACCGCCGAGCAAGAGCAGAGCCTGTGAGGTAAGCGCGGGTGTCGTCGACATAGGTATTCTTTCCTGGCGCGCAGCCGCGTGTTGCAGCTCTGGCGTGTCTGGTTGGGCAGAAGTTTGCCCGAAAATCGGCATTTGGTCGGGGGCGGTGATCAAGAATCAGGATATGCCCTTGATGCCGGTCCTACTGCACAATAAATGGAGCGGGAATGAAAGGCTAAATCATGTCCGATATTATCGATTCCGGTGTTCTGCAGACAAGGGCGGCCGCGCTCATCGATTTGGCGCTGAAAGCTGGCGCCGATCAGGCCGATGCCGTGGTGGTCCGGGGCCGCTCCCGTTCCGTCTCCGTGCGTCTCGGCAAGGTCGAGGGTACCGACGCCTCGGAAAGCGATGATTTTTCGCTGCGAGTGTTTGTCGGCCGCCGTGTCGCCAGCGTTTCGGCCAATCCGGGTTTTGATCTGAAGGTGCTGGCCGAGCGCGCCGTGGCGATGGCCAAGGCCTCTCCCGAAGACCCGTATGCAAGCCTTGCAGACAGCGAGCGCCTGGCACGGTCCTATCCGGATCTTGAACTTTACGACCCGACGGAAGTCTCGACGGAGACCCTGACCGCCGCAGCGCTTGAGGCCGAAGAGGCAGCACTTGCCGTTAGCGGTGTTACCAATTCGAGTGGTGCTGGTGCCTCTGCCGGCATGGGCGGCATGGTGCTGGTCACGTCGCACGGGTTTTCCGGCGCCTATATGGGCACCCGTTTTGGCCGCTCCGTCAGCGCCATCGCCGGCGATGGCACCAAGATGGAGCGTGACTATGATTTCGACAGCCGTCTCTATTTCGCTGATCTGAAATCCTCTGCCGAGATCGGCCGGACTGCCGGCGAAAAGGCTGTGGCCCGTATCGGTCCGCGCCAGGTGCCGACCCAGAAGAATGTCACCGTTGTTTTCGATCCGCGCATGTCGCGCGGTTTTGCCGGGCATATCGCCGGTGCGATCAACGGTGCCTCGGTTGCCCGCAAGACCTCGTTCCTGCGCGACATGATGGGAAAACCGGTGATGAAGGCCGGTATCACCGTCACCGACGATCCGCTGGTGGTGCGCGGCTCTTCCTCGCGCCCTTTTGATGGCGAAGGCGTCACCGGGCAGAAACTGTCGATGATCGAGGATGGTGTGCTGCAGCAGTGGTTTCTGTCCACCTCGACCGGCCGTGAGCTGGGTCTGGAGACCAACGGGCGCGGCGCACGTGGCGGTACGGCCGTTTCTCCCTCGGCGACGAATTTCGCGCTGGAACCCGGCAACGTCTCGCGTGAAGATCTGATCCGCAGCATCGGAACGGGTTTCTACGTGACCGAACTGATCGGCCAGGGCGTCAACATGCTGACCGGCGAATACAGCCGCGGTGCTTCCGGCTTCTGGATCGAGAACGGCGAATTGACCTTCCCGGTTTCGGAAGTCACGATTGCCTCCAATCTCAAGCAGATGTTCTTTGCCATCACGCTTGCCGACGATATCGACCGCAAGTTCGGCGTCGCAGCCCCGACGCTTGCCATTGAAGGCATGACGCTTGCGGGCAAATAAGTGCCCGTCTACGCATCTTTAACGCGGCCGATGCCGCGGGAAATGGAAAGACCGAGATGAATGCCGCCCGCCCTTCGCCGGAGCCGTGGACCAGCGATCTGGACTTGATCACGACGGCGGCGAAGGCTGCGGGCGAAAAGGCACTCACCTATTTCCGCAAGGATCCGGACGTTCAGTGGAAGAACGGTGGCCGTTCGCCGGTTAGCGAAGCGGATTTTGCCGCCAATGATATCCTCAAGGAAAAACTTCTTGCGGCCCGGCCAAACTATGGCTGGCTGTCGGAGGAGACCGATGATGATGAAGCAAGGCTTGGCTGTGACACGGTCTTCGTGGTCGACCCGATCGACGGTACCCGTGCCTTTATCGCCGGCAAGGACGTCTGGTGCGTCAGCGTCGCCGTCGTGCATCTTGGCCGTCCTGTCGCTGGCGTCCTTTTTGCTCCGGCACTTGGCGAACTGTTTCAGGCGACAGCAACGGGCGAGGCGTTGAAGAACGGCGAGCCGATCAACGTCAAACCGGAGGGCGGGGCGGTTCTCCGGATCGCACTGGCCGAAGAAACGGTCGGATTGCTGGAGCCCGGCTACCGGGCCAGCGTGTCGCGTATCCCGCATGTGCCATCGCTTGCCTACCGGATTGCGATGATTGCCGATGGCCGGATCGATGGCACCGTCGTCAAGAAGAATTCGCATGATTGGGATCTGGCAGCGGCCGATCTGATCCTGGAACGGGCCGGTGGCGCGCTTTCCAACCTCGATGCGCAGCCGCTTTCCTACAATCGCCCCAATGTTCGCCATACGGTCCTGTGCGCGGCCGCAAAGCCCGCATTACCGGCATTGATTGCGGCGTCGCAGGGTCTGGAAGGCCATTGACCTTTCCGGCTGAATGCCGCAAACCACAGGCAAAATACAGCAAGAAAATTGGAAGGTCTGATGGCTCAGAATTCGGAAGTAAAACAGCGGCTGCATCTGGTATTCGGCGGTGAATTGACAACGCTGACCGGTGTCCAGTTCCGCGACCTGGAAAAACTCGATGTCGTCGGCATCTTCCCGGATTACGACAGCGCCCTGACGGCCTGGAAATCCAAGGCCCAGCTGACCGTCGATAATGCCCATATGCGCTATTTCATCGTGCACATGCACCGGTTGCTGGATCCGGAACAGGCTTGATGCCAGGGCGTTTCGGACAGGCAAGCCGTGCGGCTGAACAGGCCGCCGCCGCCAAAGCGGACAGCTTTCGGGCTGGCCGTAGCGCGGGGGGCTTGTCCCTATGACCCGCATGCTCGCCCGGCTGGCCTTGTCCAGTTATCGCTGGATCGGCACGGCGGCCTATCCACTGGTCTGGGGCTATCTTGCCGCCCGCGCCGCCAAGGGCAAGGAAGACAGTGCGCGCCGTCAGGAGCGCTACGGTCATGCCAGCGCGCCGCGCCCGCAAGGACCACTGGTCTGGTTTCACGCTGCTAGCGTCGGCGAAACCACTGCCATCATCCCGCTGATCAATGAAGTCTCCCGCCGTGGTATCTCGGTCGTGTTGACCACCGGCACGAAGACATCGGCCCGCATTGTCGCCGATCGGCTCGGATCGCGTGTCATCCACCAATATGTGCCGCTCGATTTCAAGCCGGCCGTCAGCCGTTTCCTCGATTACTGGGAGCCGGATCTGGCGATCATCGCGGAATCGGAGATCTGGCCGATGACGATGATGGAGCTCGGGCGGCGCCATATTCCGCAGGTGCTGGTCAACGGCCGATTGTCGGACCGCACCTTCGGCCGCTGGAAGAAACGTCTCTGGCTTGCCGATGCGCTGTTTGAAAACCTGGCGCTGGTCATTGCCCAATCCGAGACCGATGCGGAGCGCTTCCGCACCCTTGGTGCGCTGCCGGTGATGGTGTCCGGCAATCTCAAGGTTGATACCGATGCGCCGCCGCATGACAATCAGGCGCTCAAGCACTACCGCCAGCAGATTCGCGATCGCAAGACCTGGGCTGCCATCTCGACCTTCGAGGGTGAGGAAAATGCCGCCGGCATGGTCCACCGCGCCCTGAAGGAGCGCACCGGCCTCCTGACCATCGTCGTGCCCCGCCATCCGGAGCGCTGCGATGCGATCGAGGCGATGCTGACCTCCAAAGGATTGACGGTCGCGCGTCGCACCCGCAACGATCCGATCACGCCGGAAACCGATATTTTCCTGGGAGATACGATCGGCGAGATGGGGCTTTATTTGCGTTTGACCGAGGTGGCCTTTGTCGGCCGCTCGCTGTTTGGCGAAGGCGGGCAAAACCCGCTGGAGCCCGCCATGCTCGGCTGCGCCATCCTGTCCGGCGGCAATGTCCAGAATTTTCGCGACACCTACCAGATGCTCGCCAAGAACGGCAGTGCCAAGATCATCCGCGATGTCGAGATGCTGGCCAAGGGCGTGAACTATCTTCTCGTCAACGACGAGGTTCGTCGCAAGATGATCGATGCGGGGCTCGAAACCGTGCATGAAATGCGCGGAGCATTGTCGGCAACGATCCGGGGTCTTGAACCCTATATCAACCCGCTGACGGTGAAGGCACGGCTGCAGCCACGCAGCGACAACTGACACTTTCTTCCGGTGGGATGCTCATGACGACCGACAAGACTATTTCCGGTATCCTCTTCGACAAGGACGGGACGCTGCTCGATTATGTGAAGAGCTGGGTTCCGGTGAACTATGAAGTTGCCAGCATCGCCGCCAATGGCGATGACGCGCTGGCCAGGCGCCTGCTGGTTGCCGGTGGCATGGATCCCGACACCGGCCATGTGCTGCCAGACAGTCTTCTGGCTGCGGGCAACACCGTCGAGATCGCCACCGGCATGGTCGCGGCAGGTGCACCCTACACAGTCGAGGCGCTGACGGTGAAGCTCGACGGGCTGTTTGCCAATTCCGCCGAGTATGCAGTGCCTGTCACCGACCTCGCCACGTTCTTTGCGGGCCTGCATGCCAAAGGCTACCGCCTCGGCGTCGCTTCAAGTGATAATGAACGCTCGATCCGCGAAACCGCCAAGCGCTTTGGCTTCGACGGTTACCTCGATTATGTCGCAGGGTATGACAGTGGCTTCGGCACCAAGCCGCAGCCCGGCATGGTGCATGGGTTTTGCGCCGCGACCGGGCTTGAGCCTCACCAGATCGCCGTCGTCGGCGACAACAATCACGACCTGCATATGGGGCGTAATGCCGGGGTCGGCCTGACGGTCGCCGTCTTGACCGGCACCGGCTCGCCGCAATCGCTCGCGGCGGCATCGGATCATTGCCTCAACGATATCACTGAACTCGAGACGGTGTTGGCTTAGGCGGTGGTGGCTGTCTGCCTATCCTAACGGAACAGCTGCATCAGCAGCGACGGTGCGTTGTTGGCGATGTTGAGTGCTTGAACGGTCAGCTGAACTTGTGCCTGCACGGCTTTGAGCTTGGTCGAAGCATCGTTCATATCGGCATCAACTAGCCGGCCGATACCCTTCTGGATTGTCGCTGTCAGCGTCTTGTTGAAGTCTGTCTGCATGTCGATGCGCATGCTGAGCGATCCAAGCGTTGCCGCCCGGTCGATCAGTGTGGAATGGATGTCGTCATACCGCTTCAGCAGGAGATCGGTTGCGGTTTCAACGAGGTTGGCAGGCACCTCGCCCATATGCGAGGCGCTGAACATGTCGTCGGTGCCAAGGCCGATCTGGGTGCGGCCGTTAAAGGCCGGTAGCCATGCCGTGCCCTTGGCGGGGTCCGGGTGCGGTACGCCGCCGGTCATGCCGTCGGCCTGCGGGGTATCGACCAGCCCGTTCTGCGCTGAGGTGCTGCCGTCATCGTTCTTGTAGGTGGCCGGGCCGAAGACATTGAGGTTGCTGTCGCCATAGATGTTGATGATGCCGACCGTGCCCTTGGTGTAGCTGGCAACGATGCCGCCAAAGGCGACGTTGGTGTCCGGGGGACTCATCTCGATATAGTTCAGCGTCTTGCCGTTGCCGTCGACATAGCTTTTCTCGGTGTAGTGCAGCTGGCCCGGCGCCAGAAGGTTGCGGCCGTTGAACGACGAGGATTGGGTGGTCGAGAGAAACTGTTTTTCCAACTCGTAGATTTCCGAACTGACCTTGTAGCGGTCCACGCCCGGCTCCTTCATCGCCATGATTTTGGTCTTGATTTCGGATGTGATGGCGATGAGGTCTTCCATCCCCTGATAGGACACATCAACCAGCGCAGCGCCCAGTTCCAGCGCGTCGATCACGGTGCTGGTGGCCTTGGTGGTGTTGCGCATATCGGTTGCGATCGACCAATAGGCGGCATTGTCCGCGGCTTCTGATATCCGCATACCGGTGGTGATGACATCCTGCATCTTGGCATGGGTGCTGTCATTATGGCGCAGAATCGCCAAAGCGGCGGTGGCCGCCGCGTTGAAACTCATGTTCATTTTTAGGTCCGCTACAAAAAACAGGAAAACGGAAAGGCACCAAATCTGGTTAACCCAGAGTGCCCCAGACTGGTTAATACTCGGTATATCGCCGGGGTTGCTGCGGGCTTCTCGGAGGTGTTTGACGCTAACGTGTGAATGGCTGATCATGCCTGCCGATGCGCGCGCGGCTTGCAATTGCCGGCAATCTGACGTTTTGTATCGCGGATCGAGATCATTTTCTGTGCTGAAAAAATGTTTTCGATGGGACAAGAATTTTGCCGCGCACGGCATTGCGAAAGCCGGGAGAAACCGGCCGGCGCGGGGAGGCCTGGAAGGACTGATGGTTTCTGATGCACCGCCATTCTGGTGGACAAAAGCGGATTGGCGCGCTTACGGCCTCTGGCCTTTCTCCTGGATCTATGGACGCATTTCCGGCTCGCGTATGGACCATGCGCGGCGCGCGTCCGTGCCGGTGCCGATCATCTGCGTCGGTAATTTCACCGTGGGTGGAGCGGGCAAGACGCCGACCGCGATCGCGCTTGCGCGTGCTGCCCGCCGGCGCGGGCTGAAGCCCGGCTTTCTCAGCCGCGGCTATGGCGGTTCGCTCGATGTCACCACAGTCGTCGATCCCGCCCATCACCGTGCCCGCGACGTCGGTGACGAACCGCTGCTTCTCGCCCGCGAGGGCCTGGCCGTGGTTTGCCGCAAGCGTGTCGAGGGCGCCCACCGGTTGGTCGCTGAAGGCGCCGATATCATCATCATGGACGACGGTTTCCAGAGCGCCCGGCTGACATTCGATTTTTCCCTGCTGGTGATCGATAGCCGCCGCGGTATCGGCAATGGCTTCCTGATCCCGGCCGGTCCGGTGCGGGCACCGATCCGCCAGCAGATCCGTCACGCCTCTGCGCTTCTGAAGATCGGCAATGGCGATCGAGCCGATGCCCTGATCCGCCGCTCCGCGCGCGCCGGCAAGCAGATTTATGCCGCCAATGTCGAACATCTCGACGATGGCTGGCTGAAGGATGTGCAGGTTTTGGCCTGGGCCGGGATTGCCGATCCGGAGAAGTTCTTCCGCACGGTGCGCGAGACGGGTGCTGTGATCGCCGAAACCCGCAGCTTTCCGGACCATCACCACTTTTCCGAGGATGAGATCGCCGATCTGCTCGACCATGCCGCCGCTCATGGCTACCAGCTGGTGACCACTGCCAAGGACATGGTGCGGCTGGAGCCCGGGCATGGCCGTGCCGGGGAGCTGATGGAAAAGAGCAGGGTGATCGAGGTGGAGGTCCGCTTCGACGATCCCGGTTCACCGGGCAAGATCATCGACGCGGCGGTCAAGGCGGCGCGGACCCGCAACCTCCGCAAGTCGTAAGCCCAGTGCTGCTGAGGGACGGTGCCGCTGCAAGCGATCCCGTTGGAATGATCGAGGTTTACGTCTGGTTTGGCAGAATGCCGGCGCGCTTGTCGGCCTCATAGGAGGCTTCGGCGTCGGCATAGGGTTCCTGCCGCGCGACGCTCCAGTAGCGCAGTTCATCGACGGGGATGATGGCGCCGGTCATCGCACAGATGACATGCGATCCGGGCAGCACGATCTGGAAGTCGCCATCGAGATAGCGGATCTTGGCTTCCCGGTTGCCGTTGCCCTCAAATCTGTTCATCGTCCTGCGACCCCGCATGATTTCTCGCCCGCTCTTTGGAAGCACCGTCTCGATACGCATCCGGAACGGACGCGATCAGGCGACGTGCATCCAAGCGCCATCTGTTGTGTCCATGCTCTAGCGCGACACCGTCCGGATTTCCAGCGCAATTGACAAGCCGGTTGCTTAACTGCGCCCGAACAGTCGCTCGATATCGGAAAGCTTCAGCTCGATATAGGTCGGCCGGCCGTGATTGCACTGACCGGATCCGGGCGTTGCCTCCATCTGCCGCAGCAGTGCATTCATTTCCTCTGGCCGTAGCCGCCGGCCGGAGCGCACCGAACCATGGCAGGCCATGGTGGCAGCGAGATAGTCGAGGCGGCTGGCAAGGCCATTGGCCGTGTCCCATTCAGCCAGCTCGTCGGCCAGTTGCCTGACCAATCCCACCGCATCCATCTCGCCAAGCATGGAGGGTGTCTCGCGAATGGCGATCGCCCCGGGACCGAAGCGCTCGATGCCGAGCCCCAGCCGCGAGAATTCGGCGGAATGGCTGATCAACCGGTCGCAATCGTCTTCCGGCAGATCGACGATCTCCGGAATGAGCAAAGCCTGCGCCGGGATCGCCCGCGAATTCAGGCCCTTGCGCAACTCCTCAAACACCAGCCGCTCATGGGCCGCGTGCTGATCGACGATGACCAGGCCATCCTCGGTCTGGGCAACGATATAGTTTTCGTGCAGCTGCGCCCGGGCCGCGCCAAGCGGGTGGGCCTTGTCCGGCTGCGGTGCGGAGCCAAGTTCGGGTTCGCTCATCGGAGCGCGGGCCGACGGCATGGTCATTTCGGCAAAAGCTGCCTGCGGCCGTTCGCTGAAACCATTGGAAGCCGAGCCGAAATCCATCGGCCGGTAGGGGGAGGCGGCAGCCGTCCAGTTCGCGTTCGGGCGCTGCTGCTCCGGCCGGAAGGCCCGCATCAGGCCGCTTGCACCGGTCGTCGAAGCGCGGTCGCCATCCTGCGTCAACGCTTGGCGGATCGCGCCGATGATCAGGCCGCGGACCATGCCGGGATCGCGGAAGCGCACGTCGGATTTTGCCGGATGAACGTTGACGTCGACCACATCGGGGTCGACCGTCAGCGATAGAACGGCCACCGGATAGCGGCCCTGTGGAATGGTCTCGGCATAGGCGGCGCGCAGTGCCGACCAGATCAGCTTGTCCTGCACCGGACGTCCGTTGACGAAGGCATATTGCTGCAGCGAGTTGCCGCGATTGAAGGTGGGAACTCCTGCAAAACCGGTCAGCCGCGCGCCCTCTCGTTCGGCGTCGATCTCGATCGCATTGTCGCGGAAATCCCGGCCGAGGACCTGGGCGATGCGGGCCAGCCGGTCGTCGCCGGTGGAGGCGAATTCCAGTGTCGTTCGGTCCGAACCGGACAGCACGAAACGCACGCCCGGAAAGGCGATCGCCATGCGGCGGACGACATCGGAGATGGCTGAGGCTTCCGCGCGTTCCGTCTTCATGAAATTGAGCCGCGCCGGCGTGGCAAAGAACAGGTCGCGTACCTCAACCACGGTGCCCTGGTTGACGGCGGCCGGCTTCACCGGTTGCAGCTTGCCGCCGAAAACGCCGATCTCGGCGCCATGGCTGGCTCCGGCAGGCCTGCTGGTGATCGTCAGGCGCGCCACCGAGCCGATCGAGGGCAGGGCCTCGCCGCGAAACCCGAGCGTGCGGATATCCAGAAGATTATCGTCGAGCTTGGAGGTGCAATGGCGCCGCACCGCCAATTCGAGATCGTCCGGTCCCATGCCGGAACCGTTGTCGGTCACCCGCAGCAGCGTCTTGCCGCCGCCTGCCGTGGCGATCTCGATGCGGGTAGCACCGGCATCGAGCGCATTTTCGATCAGTTCCTTGGCGGCGCTGGCGGGGCGTTCGATGACCTCACCGGCGGCGATCTGGTTGATAAGGGTTTCTGAGAGCTGCTTGATGGCCATGGTCTATTGTCCGGGATTCGGCTGCACATGAAAAGTGCGCTGGAGGATCTATCCCCGGCTGTGTCGAGGTGTGGGTCTGTGACAAATTCGGCCGGGTTTAATCTGGCCTTAATACAAAGATGCGACGGTCTGCGACAACCTGAATGAGCACAGGTTTTGTCATTTGGAGCCTGTGGCGCAGCTGTCCGCCCGGGAACGGAACTCCAGATACGGCCTGATAGGCGCGTTTGTCAGCATGTCCCCGGAAAAAGAAGCCGCCAAGGTTATAAGAGGGCTATGCAATGAATGATGTAGCGTCTTTCGGCGCGAACATCCAGAAAACCGTGCTTGAGGCGACATCAGACGCGCTCGGCTTGGCCATTCTTGTCTGTGACAAGAATGATGAGATTGTTTTTGCCAGTCGCCCCATTCTCCAGTTCTACCCCATTCCGGCGCATTTTCTGGAGGCGGGAACACGGCTGAAGGATTTTCTCGGCGCGATCTTCGATTCCGGCGTTCGTAGCGGCACTGCGCCTGAGACTAGCCGCCGCCATGCCAACCGCGATGAATGGATTTCCGAACATCTGTCGCACCACTGGCGCGAGCGTTTCGACGTCGTCGAGCGTATCGGCCGCCACCGCTGGATCAATGTGCGCAAGCGGCGCCTGTCAAGCGGCCTCGGTATCGTGGCGATCAGTGACGTCTCCGAGCAGAAGAAGCGCGAAGAACAGATGCAGCTCGACATGGAGCGCGTCGAGCTGACAGAGGGTATCCTCGATTGCCTGCCCAACCCGATCTGCGTGAAGGATCGAAACCTCAGCTATATCGCCGTCAACAAGGCATTCTGTGCCATCCACGGCATGACGGCGGACGCCATTCTCGGGCGGTCTGTCTGGGATCTCCTCGAGCCGGATCTGGCTGAAAAGTTCGAGCGCTCCGACCGTGCAACGCTGGAGAGTGGCGATGTGCATTGCCAGCCGGAGCAGATCGTTCAGGCGGATGGCGAGGATCTCTGGGTTGTCACCCGCAAGTTCCGCGTTGGAGACCCCGGTAAATATCTGCTGGTTACCTGCATGAACGACGTGACTGATCTGGTCGTCGGCTATAGCGGGCTGGATGACATCACGTCCGGCCGGTCGCCGTTGGATGTCAAGGATTACAGCGCCTTTGTTCCAGCGCAGAATTGTTATGATCCCTTCCGCTCGATCGATATGCAGCATCTGGTCGAAGCTGGCGCCATCATAGACCCCGACATGAAGGGTAAGCAGAAAATCCTTTTGATGACGACCGCCCCTGCACTTGAAATCAATCTGGTGCCGCAGTTGCGCCGCTGGGGTTTTGATGCCTGCGCGGTCAGAAACGCCACAGAGCTTGAAGCGTTCAAAGAAGCATGTTTGGCGCGCGGTATCACGATCGAGACACTTCTGATCGATGGCATGATGACAGACGCATTGGCCACGGTTTCGAGCTGGACGATGTCGCCGTCCCTGGTGATCGCCAAGGATTGGAAAGCCGTCGAATTGCGCGCCAGCATTCTGGCTCTTTGCGAAAACGGCATCGGCGCCTTGCCTTCAGTGGAGGCTGAGGGTCCTGCCGATTGGGATATCATTGTGCCCGAAACCTGCCTGACCGGCCGGCCCATGCCGGAAGTCGAAGTCGTGGTCGCCGAAGACAATGAAATCAATCAATTCGTCTTTGCCCAGATTCTCGAAGGGCTCGGCATATCCTATCGCATCGCCGCCAATGGCGAGGAAGCCGTGAAGCTGTGGCAGCAACATCGGCCGAACCTCGTGCTGATGGATGTTTCGATGCCGGTGATGAACGGATTTGATGCGACGCGCGCCATCCGCGCTCTCGAGAAAAGTGCAGCCTTCCAGACGCCCATCATCGCCGTCACGGCGCAGGCGCTCGATATCGATATTGAGCACAGCAAGCTCGCAGGCATGGACGATTACATCACCAAGCCGATCAGTCCGGACATGATCGAGGCCGTCTACCGCAAGTTTGTCAACACGAAAGCCGAACGCATGGCCGGCTAATGGTTCGATGTGTTCGAATAAGCTAAAATATCGCGGGAAAGGCAAGCAAAAGCACGGGTTTAAACCATATCGATGTCAACTCCCTAGAATTAGGGAGACGGATGCGGAAAGAGCGGAAGAGGCGCTTTCGAAATCTTAACTCTCCTTGCCCATCGTCTGTTCCTGACACTGCTTGAATCCAATCCTGGGAATGCGTTTATGAATTCTGCTGAAACACCGTCTCAGCACATCAGCCGGAATGATTTGCATGCCATGGCCTATACCGATCCGCTGACCGGGCTGGGCAACTCCTACCGATTGCGTGACAAGGTGCGTGAAATCGCCGCCGAACGCGCCAGCGATCCCGCGCCGTTCACGATCGGCCTTGCCAATCTCGACGGGTTCAAGCCGATCAACGATCTCTTCGGCCCCAACGCCGGCGATGAAATCCTCTGCCAGGTAGCACGCCGCCTGCTGGCCTGCGTGCCGGATGGCGCGACTGTCATCCGGGCTGGTGGCGACGAGTTCGCCTTCGTTTTGCCGCTGGTGTTCGAACGCAAGGCCGCTGAAAAGATCGGCCAAATGCTGAAAGAGGTGCTCTCGGCTCCCTTCGATCTCGGCGAGCGCAATGTTCGCTTGTCCGCATCCTTCGGGTTTGCCGTTTATCCCTTCGCCGGCGAGGAATTCGAGGAGCTTCTAAAGAGCGCGGACACCGCACTCTATCGCTCCAAGCGCCGGGGGCGTGGCCAGATCACCGTCTATTCCCAGGAAATTGCCCAGGAAATGAAACGCGCAACGCAGCTTGAGCAGGCGCTGCGCAACGCCATCATTGCCGACGAAGTGGACGTCCATTTTCAGCCGATCGTCGATCTGAAGACGGAAATGGTGGTTGGGTTCGAAGCGCTCGCTCGCTGGTGCGATCCGGATCTCGGCTATGTCTCGCCTGCCGTTTTCGTGCCGCTCGCCGAAGAACGCGGCTTTATCGATAGTCTCTCCGAGACGCTGCTGCGCAAGGCGGCCGAGACTGCTTTGCTCTGGCCGAAGGAACTGTTTTTATCCTTCAATCTGTCATCGGCGCAGCTGATGGACCCGATGACGTCAACCAATGTTCTGTCGATCATCCAGCGTGCCGGGCTCGATCCGCGCCGGCTGGAACTCGAAATTACCGAGACCGCAGTCATGACCGACGCGGATGTGGCCCAGCGGATCGTCACCGAGCTTCGGGCGGCGGGCGTGCGCATTTCGCTCGACGATTTCGGGACTGGACAATCGAGCCTTGGCCGTCTGCGGGATTTTTCCTTCGACAAGGTCAAGGTCGATCGTGCCTTCGTCTCGCGCATTTCTGCCGACCGGGCATCCGAGCATATCGTCAAGGCGATCATCGCCATGTGCGATGGGCTCAATCTTGAGGTCGTTGCCGAAGGGATCGAGGATTTTTCCGAGGCAATGAAGCTGAAAGGCCTCGGCTGCGGCATGGGGCAGGGCTATTTCTACGGAAAACCGGCCGATTCCGTCACAACGCTACGCTATCTTGCTGAAAAATATCAGGAACAGACGCCGACATTGTCGCTCGCAGTCTAACACTGCCCGCCATTCTACTGTTCGTTTTCGCGCATCCGGCGCCCTTCCTCCAGCAGCCAATCGCGCACCCGGCGTGCCTGCTGGTTGAGTTCACGTGACCGCGGCCAGACGACGTAGAAGGCCAGATCCGTCTTCAGCACATGATTGCCAACCGGAACGAGCGCGCCCGAGCGCACCTGCCGCTCAATCAGATGGTTCCATCCGAGCGCAATCCCTTCGCCGGCAAGCACTGCCTGGATGACTAGGACATAATCATTCAATGTCAGCCTCCGCGCCTTGGCGGGATAGGAAACGCTGGCGCTGGCAAACCATTCCTGCCAGCTATAGGCCTGCCTGACCGGCTCCTCCAGATGGATCAACGGATGCTTGAGCAGGTCGGCGGGCCGTTGCGGCATGCCGTTGGCCTCGACGAAGGCTGGCGATGCAACGGCGCAGATCACCTCCGGGGCTAAAAGTGCCGTATGATAGCGCGGCCAGTTGACCGGATCGCCACCACCGCGAATGGCAAGCGGGATCGGCTCTTCCTCCAGGTCGAGATCACGCACGCTGGTCTGGATGCGCAGGTCGATTTCGGGCAGGTCCTCGCGCAGTTTCGTCAGGCGCGGCAGCATCCACATAGAGGCAAAGGCGGTCGAGGCCGCGAGCGTCACATTGGTCTCGCGCCGTTTGGCCCGGATTTCCTCAGCCGATTTCTGGATGCGCGACAGGCCGAGCGAGACGTCGGCATGGAATTTTTCGCCCGCTTCCGTCAATTGCACGGCGCGGTGGACCCGGTGAAACAGCGGTACGCCGAGCTGCTCCTCAAGGCCACGGATGGCATAGGAAACGGCGGCCTGCGTCATCGCCAGCTCATTGGCGGCGCGGGTGAAATTCTGATGCCGCCCGGCCGCTTCGAAGACGATCAGGCTGGATGCGGAGGGGAGCAGACGGCGCAGAGTTTCCATAAATACAGCTTATATCATGTCTCCATTTTTTCCAGCGTTACAGGGCGCTTTTTCGCGATTAGCCTCGACTGAGATAAGGGGAGGAAAGATATGGAAACGCTCGTGGCTACTGACGCAGAACCGGCAAGACGCTCGCGGTCAGCCCGCCCGGCACGGCGCGACAACGCAGCCCGGATTACCGGCGTTCCCTACATTGCCCGCAATATCCCGACCTACGATATTCTGAGCGAGGAAAACCTTCAGAAGATCGAGCGCGTCGCCGACCGCATCCTGTCCGAAGTCGGCATCGAATTTCGCGACGATCCGGCATCCATCGACCATTGGAAGCGGGCAGGGGCCAAGGTTGATGGTCTGCTCGTGCGGTTCGAGCCGGGCATGCTCAACGAGATCGTCTCAACCGCTCCCGCCCAGTTTACCCAGCATGCCCGCAATCCCGCCCACAACGTCGAGATTGGCGGCAAGAACGTCGTCTTCTCGCCGGCCTATGGTTCGCCGTTCGTCATGGACCTCGACAAGGGCCGCCGCTACGGCACGCTGGAGGATTTCCGCAACTTCATCAAGCTGGCCCAGTCGAGCCCGTGGCTGCACCATTCCGGCGGCACGATCTGCGAGCCGGTGGATGTGCCGGTCAACAAGCGCCATCTCGACATGGTCTACAGCCATATCAAATACTCCGACCGGGCTTTCATGGGCTCGATCACCGCCGAAGACCGGGCAGAAGATTCGATCGATATGGCGCGGATCGTCTTCGGCCGGGATTTCGTCGACCGGAATTGCGTCATTCTCGGCAATGTCAATGTCAACTCGCCGCTGGTGTGGGACGGCACCATGACGAAATCGCTACGCGCCTATGCCCGCGCCAACCAGGCCGCGGTCATCGTGCCGTTCATCCTTGGCGGCGCCATGGGGCCGGTCACCAATGCCGGGGCGATTGCCCAGTCCTACGCCGAGACGCTGGCCGGCTGTGCGCTGACGCAGCTGGAGCGCAAGGGGGCTCCAGTGATTTTCGGCAATTTCCTCTCCTCCATGTCGCTGCGTTCGGGTTCGCCAACCTTCGGCACGCCGGAACCGGCCATCGGCTCGATGGTCATCGGCCAGCTCGCCCGGCGGCTGAAGCTGCCGCTGCGCTGTGCCGGCAATTTCTCCAATTCGAAGCTGCCGGATGGGCAGGCGATGCAGGAAGGTGTGATGTCGATGCTGTCGGCCGTGCATTGTGGCGCCAATTTCATCCTGCACTCCGCCGGATTCCTCGATGGACTGCTGGCGATGTCCTACGAGAAATTCGTGATGGACACCGATTTCTGCGGCGCGCTGCATTCCTATCTTGCCGGTGTGGTTGTCGATGACAATACGCTGGCCATGGATGCCTTCCTCCAGGTCGGACCTGGCAGTCATTTTCTCGGCTGCGACCATACGATGCGCAACTACCAGACGGCATTCTGGGACTCAGGCCTTTCCGACAACGAACCGTTTGAGAAGTGGAGCGAGGAGGGCGGCTCGACCGACATGGCAGCACGCGCCAACAAACGCTGGAAAAAGACGCTGGCCGAATACGAAGCGCCGCCCTTGGACGTGGCAATCGACGAGGCACTGGCGGACTATATGACGCGACGCAAGAACAGTATGGCCGACGCCTGGTATTGATATCCGGCACCGCTCCTCCCAGGGAAACAGAATGATATCGACGAAAGATCCGCTGCTTCAGCCCTATCAGCTGAAACATCTGACGCTAAAAAACCGGATCATGTCGACATCGCATGAGCCGGCCTATTCCGAAGACGGCATGCCGAAGGATCGCTACCGGCTGTATCATCTCGAAAAGGCCAAGGGTGGCATTGCTCTGACCATGACGGCCGGTTCTGCGATCGTCTCGGAGGACTCACCACCTGCTTTCGGTAATCTTTATGCCTATTCTGACGAGATCGTACCGTGGCTGAAGAAGATCGCCGACGACTGTCATGAGCACGGCGCTGCCGTGATGATCCAGCTCACTCATCTCGGCCGCCGCACCGGCTGGAACAAGGGTGACTGGCTGCCGGTGCTGTCGCCTTCGCCAGTGCGCGAGGCCGCCCACCGTGCCTTTCCCAAGGAGATAGAGGACTGGGACATCGAGCGCATCGTCGGTGATTATGCGAGCGCTGCGCAACGGATGCAGGCGGCGGGACTGGATGGCATCGAGTTCGAAGCCTATGGCCATCTGATGGACGGTTTCTGGTCACCGGCAACCAACCATCGCGATGACGAATATGGTGGTTCACTGGATAACCGCATGCGGTTTTCCGACATGGTGCTCGATGCCGTGCGAAAGGTCGTTGGGCCTGATTTCATCGTCGGCATCCGCATGGTGGCCGATGAACAGTGGGATATCGGCCTGTCCAGAGATGAAGGTGTTGCCATCGCCAAGCGGCTGGCCGGTTCCGGCAAGGTCGATTTCCTCAATATCATCCGCGGTCACATCGATCATGACGCCCATCTGACCAATGTCATCCCAATCCAGGGCATGGCCGCATCGCCGCATCTGGATTTCGCCGGCGATGTCCGCGCCGCCACCAAATTCCCGGTCTTCCACGCCGCCCGTATCGCCGACGTCGCCACCGCCCGCCATGCGATCGCCGAGGGCAAGCTCGACATGGTCGGCATGACCCGCGCCCATATCGCCGATCCGCATATCGTCAAGAAGATCATTGAAGGCCGCGAAAACCAGATCCGCCCCTGTGTCGGCGCCACCTACTGTCTCGATCGTATCTATGAAGGCGGCGGTGCGCTCTGTATTCACAACGCGGCAACCGGCCGCGAGGCAACCATTCCGCATGTGATCTCAAAGACAACCGGACCGCTGCGAAAGGCGGTTGTCGTCGGTGCCGGGCCGGCGGGGCTGGAAGCTGCCCGGGTGTTGGCCGAGCGCGGTCACTCCGTCGAGGTGCTGGAGGCGACTGGCGCGGCAGGCGGTCAGATCCTGTTGGCAGCCCGCAATCCGCGCCGCAAGGAAATGATCGGTATCGTCGAATGGCGCCTCTCGGAACTGGAGCGGCTGGGCGTCCCCATCCACTACAATGTCTTTGCCGAAGCAGGCGATATTCTGGAGCGCAAGCCTGATCTGGTCGTTATCGCCACTGGCGGCATCGCGCAGAACCCTGTGCTTGAAGCAGGTGACGAACTGGTTGTGTCCAGCTGGGATATCATCGCCGGTGCCATCAAGCCGGAAGGTCCCGTCCTGCTCTACGACGACAATGGCGCCCATACCGGCATGACAGCGGCGGAAATCATCGCGGCAACCGGCACGGAACTGGAGATTGTCTCGCCGGAACGTATGTTTGCGCCGGAAATCGGCGGCATGAACCATGTGCCCTATGCCAAGGCTTTTGCTGAAAAGAATGTTCGCGTCACCATCAACACGAGGCTGAAATCTGTACGCCGCGAGGGCAACCAGCTGGTGGCGGTGCTCGGTTCGGACTATTCGGAAAAAGCCTCGGTCGAACGCCGTGTTGCACAGGTGGTGGTCGAGCATGGAACCCTGCCGATGGCGGACCTCTACCTGGAACTCAAACCCCTGTCGCGCAATCTCGGCGCCGTGGATTACAAGGCACTGATCCGCCAGGAAAACCCGATCCGGATGCGTAATCCGCAAGGCGAGTTCGACCTGTTCCGCATCGGCGATGCCGTCGCCAGCCGCAATATTCACGCGGGGATCTATGATGCCCTGCGATACGGGGTGCTGTTTTAACCAAAAACGGCGGTGCTCACGCACCGCCGTTCTGGTCTAGCCGTCGAAACGGTTATGGATTGGTCGCAGGCTGTTCAACCGGCTTCATTGCGGGATCCGCAGCCGGGGCGGTGGACGACGTGGTTGTCGTATCGACAGGGGCATTGGCGTTCTGTTCGGCAACCTGCTGCGACTTGGTCTTGAATTCCGGGGCAGCCTTCAGCGTATCGGCGGTTTCCGCCGTGGTCAGCTTCAGGTCATCCGAATTCGGCACATCGGCAACGGTGATCGTATCAAGCGGAACGGCGACGTTCTTTTCACCGATCCCGAGGAAACCGCCGACGCCGATCACGGCTGCTTCAACCGAGCCGTCCTTGGTGAAGATCACGTCGTTGATCTCGCCGATGCTCTCATCGGAAGAATTGTAAACGGACTGGCCAATATAGGTGCTGGCAGCAATCTGATCAGCGCCCTGTTCCGTCAGATAACCGGAGCCAGATGTCGGAGCAGCAGTCGCTGCCTGATCCATCGGCTTCTTCATAGCGTCAGCCGGCTGCTCGCCGGTCATCGGCGTTTCCATCGTCTGCGGCTGTGCAGCAGGCTGGGTGGCCTCCTGCGCAAAGCTCAACGGTGCGAATACGGTTACGCCTGCAAAAAGTGCACCTGCGGCGACGGAAGCTACGAGTTTCTTGGTCATGATAAACCTACCTTTTTCGTTCTTTTTGTCGATCAAGTGCGGGGTTCAAATCCTTGCCGCCGCACCGGTGATGCAGACACAACGTCGAAGTTTGGGAGTGGTTCCGTAAAAAAATATGCAATTGGAGAGGGAACTTTTCGTTTTATAAGCAAGAGACGGAAGCTGGCCGCAGGCAAAAACAGACGGGGAATGGTAACGGTGTCGATGCCGCACCAACTTGCCAGAGCTGATCAAACAAGAATGGAGAAGCCGGGCTTGACCCGGCTTCTCCATTTGCCAATTCTGATCAGACGCTTTCGCGCAGGCTCGCGAACCTTCAGAGCTTATAAGCTGGCTCGAAACGGCCCTTGACGGTAAGACCAAGTTCAAATGTCTTGCCTGCATTCGGATCGGCCTTGCGAGCCGTGTCATCCATGTCCTGCCAGGCAGATGTCACCAGCAGCCGGTCAGCCTTGGCGCCGATGAAGGCAGGGCAGCTCGACTGGGTCGCGGGCACGGCATGGCGGGCGACCCGCTTGCCATCCGGGGTGTAGACATCGACAGCTCCCTGGCCCCAGCGTGCGTTCCAGATCAGGCCATCGGCGTCGCAGATCGAACCATCGACATCGCCGGGAGTGCCGCTCTGGTCGCTGAACACGGTTGCTTCGCCAATCGGCAAGCCGGTGGCCGGATCGAGATCGACCCGCATGATGTGATTGATGGCGGAATCGACGAAATAACCGATGCTGCCATCGGGGGAAAAGCAGATGCTGTTGGGAATGCTGATGTCACCATAGAGCCGTGTCACCACACCCTTGGCCACATGATAGATCGCACCGGCTTGCTTTTCGGCCTTGCGGCCCATGGTGCTGACCCACAGGCTGCCGGACGGATGCACGCGGCCGTCGTTGGAGCGGTTGCCCGGGTTGCTTTCAAGCGCCGCATAGGCTGTGAGTTCGCCGTCCTTGGTGTTGCGGATGAACAGGCCGCGGTCCGACGCGATCAGCTGCCGCAGTGGATCGATCGCCGCCAAAACGCTGCCCATGAAGGGCAGGACATGCAAGGTTTTCCGGCCGCTTTCCAGATGCAGTTCATGCAGCTCTCTGCCCTTGATATTGAACCACCAGGCGGTGCCGGTGGCCGGATCGAACGTCGGGCCTTCGCCGAGTTCGAGGGGCAGGTCGTTGAGAATTTTGCCGGAAAAGGGAGTTGTTTCGTTCACGCTCATGCCCCGTACACCGCGTCATAAGCTTTGATCGTCACCTTCGCCCGCTCGGTGACCTCGGCAGCGCCCATGCCGGCCTTGTACAGGCTGGAGCCGAGGCCGAAGCTCTTGATGCCGATCTTGGCGTAGTCGCCGAAATTGGTGTCGGACACGCCGCCAACGGCCGCGATTTCCAGTTCCGGTGGCAGGATCGTCCGGATGGCTGCGATGCCCGCCGGGCCAAGCACGCTGGCGGGAAAGAATTTGAGACCCGTTGCGCCGGCATGGGCGGCGGCCAGTGCTTCGGTCGGGGTGAGCACGCCCGGCATGGTCACCATACCCCGGGCGGCCGCAAGCGCGATCACGTCGGTTTCGACATTCGGGCTCACCATCAGCTTGCCGCCGACGCCATCGAGCTTTTCCACCTGCTCGGTGGTCAAGACCGTACCGGCGCCGATCAAGCAACCGGCAGGTGCCATCTTCACGGCAATCTCGATCGAGCGGAAGGGATCAGGCGAGTTGAGCGGAATCTCGATCGCGGTAAAACCGTTTTCGATCAACGCGCCGACCACGCCTTGTGTCTCCTCCGGTTTCAGACCGCGCAGGATGGCGATCAGCGGATATTTCATCGGCGGGAAAGGGATGCGGGTCATGACGGTTCTTTCTTCGAAGCGGCGGGATGGTTTCAGGCTGGCCAGATGGCGTTGGCGGCGGCGGCAAGGCCATGGCGAACGGCATCATCAGCATCAATTGTAACGGGGGTGAGATCGAGTGCCGACAGGGCGGATTGATAGAGCGCTGCAAGCCCGCCGGATGCCACCAGGCAGACACCGCTGCCGGGTTTGGCGGTGGCGAGCGCACCAGCGATTTCCAGGCCGATAAGTGTGCCGGACAGCCGGGCCTTGGCATCTTGGGCGGAGAGCCCATGCAACAGCTGGCCGCTGCGCACCGTAAAGACCAGATTGGTGGCGAGTGCGGGGGTTTTGACGGCTTTGACAACCGCGCTGAGAAAGGCCGGATTATCATTGGCAAAAGAACCAGCATCGGCAACGGCATGGCTGAGGATCGAATGTTTGGCGATGACGTCGAACAGTTCGCCGGTCATGAAGGTCGAGAAGCCGTCGACGATGCCGCCGGTGACGCGCACCCATTTGCTGTGCGTGCCGGGCATGCAGACAAGATGGCTGCCGTTGCCGAGCTGGGATATCGCACCAAACAGCTGGGTTTCCTCGCCGCGGATCACATCCGGCGCCTCTTCGCTGCGCTGGGCAAGGCCTGGCAGGATGCGGATATCCCGGTTGGCGTCGGGCACGGTCACGGCCGCTTTGATGATGGCGCTGAGGGGGGCAGGCGTATCGAGATAACCTGCCTCGATCCAGCCCTGACGCGCGCCCGCCATGCCGCAGATGATCACCGGCAGATGCGGTGGTGCTGCAACGGCGGCAAGATGGGCTTCCAGAATGCTGGAAAAGCCGGTCTTGGCGGCTGTCGTCATGCCTTCGCCGCTGCGGCGTTCGGCCAGAACCGCGCCACTCTCACTGATGATCCACAGCCGGAAACTCGAGGTTCCCCAGTCCACCGCCGCATAGGATGCCGCCGTCATTAAAATACTCCTCCGTCGATAATCATGGCCTGTGCCGTCATCCGCGCCGAACAGTCGGAGGCGAGATAGAGGCAGGGGCCAACCATGTCGTCTGCGACGAGCATGTGCTTCAGGCATTGTTTTTCGATCATGCCGGCAATCGCGGCGTCGCTGATCCAGAGCTTCTTCTGCCGCTCGGTCACGACCATGCCCGGCAACACCGCATTGACGCGGATATTGTCCGGTCCCAGCTTTCCGGCGAGTGACTTGGTCATGCCGATAATGCCGGCCTTGGCGGTCGCGTAGGCTGGAATTTCGCCCATGTTGAGCATGAAGGCAATCGACGAGAAATTGATGATCGAGCCGCCGCCCGCCTGGCGCAGATGCGGGGCGGCTGCCTGGCAGGCAAAGAACACATGCCGAAGATTGACGGCCTGGCTTTCGTCCCAGCTCGCTTCGGTCACATCCTCAAGCTGCTGCCGGTCGTCGCGCGCGGCGTTGTTGATGAGGATGCTGAGAGAACCCACTACATCTGCGGCCTGATCGACGGCGGACTTTACAGCCGCGATGTCGCGCAGATCGGCCCGAATGAACACCGGGGCATGATCGACGAGGGGTGCAAGCCGTTCGACCAGTGCCTGGCTGTCGGCTTCGGCTATGTCCAAAAAGGCAACATGCGCGCCCTGCCGGGCAAAGCCCTCGACCAGAGCAGCTCCAATTCCTGATCCGCCGCCGGTGATCAGGACGCCACGCCCCTTGAGGTCGTGAAATTGCGCGGCTGGTAAAGCCATGATGGTGTGCTCTCCCGGATGCAAGCCATCCGAAGGCAGCTTGCTTTTTTATCGTATCTGTTCCATTATTTGGAACGAACTCTTATTATTTGGAATTATCGCGCTGGAGGCATTGGCTTGTCAAGGTCGAAGCCGGAGCGTGCGGCAATTGGACAGGCATGATGGAACGGGATCACCTGGGCACTTCTTCATCCGCTTCTGCGCACAATAGCGGGACGGGCACGCTGGGCAAGGTTCTTTCTGTGCTGGAGACGGTTGTGACATCCGACCGGCCGCTCCGGTTCAGTGATATTCTGGCCTTGTCCGGCCAGCCGCGCGGCACCCTGCACAGGCAACTTTCCCATCTCGTCGAGGAAGGGCTGCTCACTCAGGGCCGCGACCTCTGCTACGAGCCTGGCCTGCGTCTGTTGAAATTTGCCTACCGCTCCTGGTCGAAGAATCAGTTCCGCGCTGTTGCGGCGCCCCATCTGCGCCGCCTGCACGAAGAAACCGGCGAGACGGTTCATCTGGGCGTGTTGCGCGGCACGGAGATCATTTATGTCGACAAGGTCGAAAGCCGTCAGACCGTGCGGATGGAATCGCAGATCGGCAATGCCTCTCCCGTTTACTGTACAGGTCTTGGAAAGGCGGCGCTGTCAGTCTTGCCGCCAGTTCGGCTCGCCGATACGCTCAGCAAGCTGATATTCCATCGTTTTACCGCCAATACACATCTTTCCGTGGCCTCTTTGACGCGCGATCTGGACGAGGCCCGCTTGCAGGGCTATGCCTTTGATCGCGAGGAACATGAAACGGAAATCCGCTGTGTTGCCGCTCCGATCCACGATAACGGATTTGATCTCGTCGCCGGTATTTCCGTGACGGGGCCGGCATATCGGGTGACGATGGAGCAATTGAAAAAATGGGCGCGCCCGGTTCGTCAAGTGGCGATGGCGATCAGCGAAGACATCGAGATCCGTCTCGGTCCGGGCCGTTAGACTTTCGTGATGCCTCACGGTTAATTAGGTGAACCGACTGGACGCGGAGAAATCGGAGCTGTAGCTTTAATATATCAGATTCTGCCCTTGCCGACGGTCGAACGTACGCCTTGAAGACGAGGTGTGCCGGGATAGAACCGGTGAGAAAGCCTGGGGTGGTGGTGGAGCAGGTTTTCGTGATGCCGAATCCATCGGGTGCGAGCCTGGAATGAGGTAGACAATGGCGGACTTCAGCGGACATCTATCACCGATAACGGTTGCCGCCGAGCAGCGGGAAACTGAAGAGATGACGCGGGAAGCCGATATCCGCCAGGCTTTGGAGAAAGTCTCGCACCTCTATGGCTTTCACGGTTTCCTGGTGATGGTCGTGCCGGGGAAAACCTGCTGCAGCCTTTCGGATACAGTCGTCATGACGAACTGGCCCACGGATTTCCTGATCAACTACGATGCAGCCAACATGATGGCGGGCAGCCCGATCATCGCGCGTTTGCGGCGAAGCACCATTCCCTTCACCTATGATACCACTCTTGATTCGTCCCGGCGCTCTGATGGCAAGGCAAACCAGGTTCTCAGTCTGTTCGAACGGGTCAATCTGCGGCGCGGTGTCTACATTCCAGTTCATGACGTGCATGGCACGTGCGGTGCTATCGCTTTCGGCGGCAATCGCGATGTGGTCAACGCTGCTGAACTGAAGGAGTTGACCTACAAGGCAGGATACCTGTTTGGCCGGCTGAGTGAAATCAGGGAGATCCGCTCGCCCATGCCTGCGGTGTTGTCGCGGCGTGAAGTCGAATGCCTGCATTGGGCCGCCGCTGGCAAGACGACCACGGAAATGGCGAAAATCCTCGCTCTGTCGGAATACACCGTCAACCATTACCTCAGCCGCGCCACCCGCAAGCTGGATTCTGTCAATCGCGTGCAGACCGTGGCAAAAGCGATACGTGCCGGATTGATCAATTGAAAAATGTTTATGAATGCAAGCAGGAAACCGGCATGATGAGTAGGGTGAAATATCGGCGAAGCCTCGGAGCGCTTGGCCGGCAACGCACTCAAGTGTGCGGTGGAGTTTGTGAATGCGCGATACGTTGATGGCAGACCCGATCGAAAAAGAGCAGTCGCGCGGCGGAGATTTCGCGACGGAAATCGCAGCACTGGAAACCCAGTTCGATGCAATCCGTTACATGAAGAAGATCACCCTGGCCTTCGGCTTCAAGGCCTTTCTTGTCTGCATGGTCCCATCCTTCGATACAGAAAAGCTGTCCAGTGCGTCCATCCTGTCCAACATGCCGGCTGATCTGGTCAATACCTATGACAGCATCTCGCTCTTGAAACATTCGACCGGCATTCGCCGTCTGAGAGAAACCACCACACCGTTCCAATTGACGCTTGACGATTGGGAAAAAGAGAGCGGCCGTCTGCCGCAGACAAACACCTATATCGCCATGTTGCGTGAGCACGGGATTTTTCAGGCCAATTACTTTCCGGTTCACGACGCCGACGGTAGCCGGGCGACTGTTATCTGGATGGGACGGCGCGCCGATCTGCCAATGTCTGCGATGATGGAACTGCAGATGATCGCCATCCATGTCTACAATCGCCTGACCGAAATCGGCTCGTTCTGGAAGGGCGCCCCTGTTGCGCTGTCGGAGCGTGAAATCCAATGTCTCAATTGGACCGCCGCAGGCAAGACGAGTTCGGAGATTGCCGGCATCCTCGGCCTGTCCGAGCACACGGTCAATCATTACCTCAATCATGTCAGCAAGAAACTGGATGCGGTCAATCGCACGCAGGCCGTCGTCAAGGCAATGAAGAAGGGTTATATTAGCTAAGTGCAGTTCTTCGCCTGCCGGTGAAGAATGAAGCAGCCTTTGCGATTATTGCTGGCATTTTAGATGAACATTAAGATTTGCGGCGCACCTTTACTCCCGGTGAAATGATTTCACTGGGAGGGTGCGTAAACACTCCTGTCTTCGATCATTATCGGGGAGGGATCGTGAGACGCTTTTTACATTGCCGGCATCGTTCGTCTGGAAAGACGTATTGCACTGCCGCATGAATGCTATCCTCCGCACCTTTTTCCAAAAATGATAGTCATGTGACGCAGCAACACTTGGGGCATTCGCCCGTTGCCGTCGCGCTTGCGAGGATACGAGATGCTGTTCAAGACTGCGACTTCCCGTAATATATTCTCCGTAGTGGCGACCGGGCTCTTTGCCACGGTGGTGACCGCGGGCACACTGTTCTGGATCTCCTATTCCGAAGTCAAACGCCGCAGCGTCGATGAAATGAACGCTGCCGCTGCACTGACCGCCGCCGATCTGAAGGCGCAGATGTCGCAAGGTCTGCAGCTTGTCAGCACCTTCCAGAGCGTTTTTTCAGCACTCGAAACATCCGGCGCTGCAAACCGGACCTCCGCCGATGCGATGATGAAGAAGGCGCTGGAGGATAGCCCCTTTGCCCTCGGCGTCTGGAGCGGCTGGGAAGCGAACGCCTTTGATGGCAAGGATGCCGAATACGTCAATAAGCCCGGGCATGATGCGACAGGCCGTTTCGTGCCATATTGGGTACGCTCCGGCGGCAAGATCGATGTGACACCGCTGGTTGACTACGACAAGCCAGGTCCGGGCGACTATTACCAGCTGCCGTTCAAGGCGCAGAAGATGGTGGTCATCGAGCCCTATAAATATGTGGTCGATGGCAAGGATGTGATGATGACCACGCTGGTTGGTCCGGTCACTGTCGATGGCAAGCCGCTCGGCGTCACCGGCATCGATATTGCGCTCGACAGCCTGACTTCGAAACTGGCCGAAATGAAACCGCTCGGCGACGGCAATGTCGCGCTCGTATCCCAGGGCGGCAATTTCCTTAGTCATGTCGATGCCGCCAATCTCGGCAAGAGCTTCAAGGACAGCAGTGTCGAAGCGAGCGCCTGGCAGCAGATGATCGACAATCCCGGCAAGCCTGTCGAAACGGCCGGCGTGGACGGAACGGACTTCCTGTCGGTTGCCGTTCCGGTTCAGCTTCTTCCCGACACGTCTTGGTACGCGATCGTGTCCGTACCGAAGTCGACTGTTTTTGCCTATCTGACACATATGGCCTGGATTTCCGTCATCATCATCGGCGTAGCCTCCGTTTTGCTCGTGTTGCTGGGCGTGATGATCTCCAACCGTTTCCGCCGCCGCCTTGAGGCCATCGTCAATGCGACGGGTGAAATCGCCCGGGGCAATACCGGCGTCACTATTGCTGATGCCGAGCGTAAGGACGAGATCGGCGACATGGCCCGCTCACTCGCCATTCTGCGTGATGCGACGATCGCCAAACAGCGTCTTGAGACCGAAGCCGCAGAAACCCGCACGCTTGGCGAAGAAGAGCGTCAGCGCCGTGCCGCGGAGACCCAGGAAAACGAACGTCAGATGCGCTTTGCCGTCACCGAGCTCGGTACAGGCCTGCAACGGTTGGCCGACGGCGATGTCACCTTCCGTCTGATGACACCGTTCATCGGCTCGCTCGATGCGCTGCGCGAAGACTTCAACAGCTCGATGAGCACCCTGCAGCAGACCCTGCAATCGGTCGGCAACAACGCACTCGGCATTCAGGCCGGTTCTGCAGAAATTCGCTCCTCGGCCGACGACCTGGCCAAGCGCACTGAACAGCAGGCAGCCTCCGTCGAGGAAACAGCCGCAGCGCTCGACGAGATCACCGCATCGGTGCGGGACTCGACGGTGCGTGCCGAAGAGGCAGGTCAGCTGGTCGCCAGGGCAAAATCCGGTGCGCAGACATCAAGCGCCGTCGTCAAGAGCGCCATCGATGCCGTCGGCCAGATCGAAACGTCGTCGCAGGAGATCTCAAGCATCATCGGCGTCATCGATGAAATTGCCTTCCAGACCAACCTGCTTGCGCTCAATGCCGGTGTTGAAGCCGCGCGTGCCGGCGATGCGGGCAAGGGCTTTGCGGTCGTTGCCCAGGAAGTGCGTGAACTCGCCCAGCGCTCGGCCAATGCAGCGAAAGAAATCAAGGCGTTGATTTCGAAATCCGGCCAGCAGGTCAAGACCGGTGTCGAACTGGTCGGTCAGGCCGGCAAGGCGCTGGAAGTGATCGTCCACGAAGTCGATGAAATCAATCTTCGCGTTTCCTCGATCGTCGAGGCGGCCCGCGAACAGTCGATCGGCCTTAATGACATCAACCGTGCCGTCAATGTCATGGATCAGGGGACGCAGCAGAATGCGGCGATGGTCGAGGAATCAACCGCTGCCAGCCACACGCTCGCCGCCGAAGCCTCGGCGCTGACGACGCTGCTGTCGAATTTCCAGCTCGGGGACGTCTCGCAGGCGAGCATGCACCGTGTTTCGGCTGATGCCGGGCACCACCGGGCACCCGCCGCTCCCGTCCGCAGTTCGTCTTTGTCTAAGCCGGGCATCCGGCCGGCCTCGGTCACAACACCCGCCGTGCAGTCTCCCGCCCGGTCGCTCGGCCAGAAGCTTGCCGGGGCGTTTCAGGGGCATGGCGGTGCCGCTGCTGCCCCAGCCAATGACGGCTGGGACGAATTCTGAGTGAGAACAAGGGCGCCGCTTGCCGGCGCCCTGTCGCAAAATCCGGCAATGTCAAAACCCGGACAACGCAAGTGCACAATAAATAACCGCAACTGATGGTGCGCCGCACTTGCGCAGATCGTCAAATGCCGATTTTCAACGGCTTTCCCAAACTGGCACGGTTCCTGCTTTGTAAAAGGCATGTCCAGAGGGGACTGTAATAAAAACTGCGCCCAAGAAGGTCGCGACAGACAAGGCCGCTTTCAGCCAAAGGTGATCCCGGATGTACGGACACCATCAGGCAGAGGGCGGTCTTTTCTTTTGTGCCGGTTTTTCTGGCCCGCCGCATTGGCGAAACACATCGGCTCAATTATCTAATACCCAGCGAATTACGCGTAGACGAGACAGCAGGGCAAACCAGCCGCGCTGGCGGCAGGAGTGAATGACATGACCGACGTGACCAAAGAACAGGTTCTCGATAAGCTCAGGGGTGTTCGCGGACCAGATATGGACGGCAATATCGTCGATATGGGTCTGGTTTCGGATGTCTTCATCTCCGATTCCAAGGTTTATTTCTCCATCACCGTTCCGGCCGAACGCGCCCGCGAACTCGATCCCCTGCGGGCTGCGGCAGAGCGAGTGGTCAAGGATATCCCGGGCGTCAAGGGCGCCATGGTCGCCCTGACGGCTGACAAGAAGGGCGCGTCATCCTCCGCGCCGGTTCAACGTCCGGCCGCTGCACCATCCCAAGCGGGTCATTCGCATGCCGGCCACTCCCACGCAGGCCACAGCCACGCACCGGCCGCCGCAGCACCGCGGACACCGACGGCCGCCGCAAAAGCTGGGATCCCGGGCGTCGGTTCGATCATTGCCGTTGCCTCCGGCAAGGGCGGTGTCGGCAAATCGACCACATCGGTCAATCTCGCCCTGGCGCTGAAGGCCAACGGCCTGCGCGTCGGCATTCTCGATGCCGATATCTACGGCCCGTCGATGCCGCGTCTGTTGAAGATTTCCGGGCGCCCGCAGCAGATCGAGGGCCGGATGATCCGGCCGATGGAAAATTATGGCCTGAAGGTCATGTCGATGGGTTTCCTCGTCGATGAGGAGGTCGCGATGATCTGGCGTGGCCCGATGATCCAGTCGGCGCTTCTGCAGATGTTGCGCGAAGTCGCCTGGGGTGATCTCGACGTGCTTGTCGTCGATATGCCACCGGGTACGGGTGACGCACAGTTGACCATGGCGCAGCAGGTGCCGCTTGCCGGGGCCGTCATCGTCTCGACGCCGCAGGACCTGGCGTTGATCGATGCCCGCAAGGGATTGGCGATGTTCCGCAAGGTCGAGGTGCCGGTGCTCGGTATCGTTGAGAACATGAGCTATTTCATCGCGCCTGATACCGGCAATCGCTACGATATTTTTGGCCATGGCGGCGCCCGCAAGGAGGCCGAGCGTATCGGCGTGCCGTTCCTCGGTGAAGTGCCTTTGACCATGGGCATCCGCGAGACATCCGATGCGGGCACCCCCGTCGTCGCGTCGGAACCCGACAGCGAGATCGCCCGCGTCTATCGCGAGATCGCAACGAAGGTCTGGGAACAGGTCGGTGCCCATCAGGGAGACAAGGCCCGGACGATGCCGAACATCGTGTTCGAGTAAGACGCCAAAGAGGCCAAACGCCCTCTGATGTCTGCTGCGCCGGCTGTAGAAAACAGGACCGGCAAACCCCGGCTGTTGACATTCCGGCGGCGAGCGTCGTTAAGTCTTTAGGCGAGATTGTGGCGCTTCGCCACTTTCCTCATTGATTTTAAGTGTGCCTTGTTCCATATGCCTCCCCGCATTCGCAAGGATGCACCAGCGGCGCTGCCCTCCGTCGGGCTCCGCATGACCGTGATGACCGTTTGAGGGTTTGTCGTAAACGACGAGAGTTTCCATATGGATCTGCCGCGCGCAGCTTTGATGTTATACGGCCGGTTGATTCCGGTTCGCCATAGTCAGGCTTCTGTTGCCGCCCATCGCCACTGCGATGCGGTGATGGTTCGCGTTTGCGCCGGTGGTGACTGTACAAGGTCCGCAGCATGATCACTGCCTATCGTGACAATGGCGAAGCCGTGGTGATCAGCGCGGCGCAGCCGCCCGAATCGCTGCCATCCGATGTGGTCTGGATCGACATGCTGCGTCCGGACAAGGCAGAAGACCATCTGGTCGAAGGTTTCCTCGGAATTGACGTGCCGACGCGCGACGACTTGAAGGACATCGAACCATCAAGCCGTCTCTACACCGCCAAGGATGCCGTGTTCATGACGGCATCGCTGGTCTGCAAGGCTGAAGGTGGACACCCGGAACTGGCCGATGTCGCCTTCGTTCTGACCAAGGGCCTGTTGATTACCATCCGTTACGACGAGCCTAAGGCTTTCGATCTGTTCACGGCCGCGATGCACCGCATCCCTGGCGGTTGTGCGACGGGAACGGTCCTGGCGACGCGGCTTTTTGAAACCATCGTTGATCGCACCGCGGAAATTCTCGAGATTGCCGTTGCCCGGATCGACGGTCTGTCGCTGCAGGTTTTCGGCGATCGGCCCGTCGGCAAGCGCCGGCCGCCGCATTATCTCGAAGCCAAGCTGATGGATGTGGCGTCGCATCACCGGCTGGTGGCTAAGGCCCGTGACAGCCTTGCCTCGCTCTCCCGCGTCCTGACGTTTCTCTATACCGTCCCGTCGGTGCAGGAAAACAGGGAGACCAAGGAGCTCTGCAGGACGATTTCGCGCGATATCCAGTCGCTGTCGGAGCATGCCTCGTTCATTTCAGGAAACATCACGTTCCTTTTGGATGCCTCGCTTGGGCTGATCAATGTCGAGCAGAATGCCATCATCAAGATCTTTTCGATCGCGGCCGTCGTCTTTCTCCCGCCGACACTGGTCGCCTCGCTCTACGGCATGAACTTCGAGATCATGCCTGAATTGAAATGGACGTTTGGTTATCCCATGGCCGTGATCGGCATGGTGATTTCGGCCATCGTCCCCTACTACTTCTTTCGCTGGAAAGGCTGGCTCTGAGAGCCCGAAATATTCAGATGTCCCATTCTGCAGCTAAACCCGAAACGCGCGACAAGGAAATAAAGAAGCTTTTAGCTCTTTCCCTTGGTTCGATCGGCGTTGTCTATGGCGATATCGGTACCAGCCCGCTTTATGCCTTTCGCGAAGCCCTGCGCCCGGTTGCGGCCGACGGGGTGACGCGCCTGGAGATCATCGGGTTGATCTCGCTGATGATCTGGACGCTGACGATCATCGTCACGCTGAAATACGTTCTGTTCCTGCTGCGGGCCGACAACAATGGCGAAGGCGGCACCCTGTCGCTTCTGGCGCTGCTGATGAAATATTCCGGCAAGCGCGCAAACCGGCTGTTCTTCCTCGGCATTGCCGGCGCAGCGCTGTTCATCGGCGATGCGATCATCGCGCCTGCACTGTCGGTTCTCTCCGCGGTCGAGGGCCTGAAGCTCGTTACCCCGACGCTGTCGCCCTATGTGGTGCCGATCTCGGTGGTCATCCTGCTCCTGCTTTTTGCCGTGCAATCACGCGGCACGGAAGCCGTGTCGAAGTTCTTCGGCCCGATCATGGCTGTGTGGTTCATCGTCCTGGCCGTTGCCGGCGTCAGCCACATCACCGATGACTACGGCATTCTGGCCGCGTTCAACCCCTATTATGCGGTGCATTTCCTGTTTCATGCCGGTTATGTCGGCATCGTCGTGCTCGGTGCGGTGTTTCTGACAGTTACCGGCGCCGAAGCGCTTTACGCCGACCTTGGTCATTTCGGCCGCAAGCCCATCCAGTGGGCGTGGATCGGTCTCGTGTTTCCGGCACTGGCGTTGAATTATCTGGGGCAGGGCGCGCTCGTCCTCAAGAACCCGGAGGCGATGTCTGATCCGTTCTACCTGATGTTCCCGGAATGGGCGTTGCTGCCGGTGGTTATCCTCGCCACCTGCGCCACGATCATCGCTGCCCAGGCTGTCATCACCGGCGCGTTCTCCCTGACGCGCCAGGCGATCCATCTCGGCTTCCTGCCGCGTATGGCGATCTTCCATACGTCCGAAACCCAGACCGGCCAGATCTATCTTCCCAACGTCAACATGCTGCTGATGTTCGGCGTCATGCTGCTGGTGTTCGTCTTCGGCTCGTCCGAATCGCTGGCAACCGCCTACGGCATCTCCGTCACCGGCGCGATGGTCGTCGATACCTTCCTTGCCTACGAGTTCGTGCGGGTGCGCTGGAAGTGGCCGCTTTATCTGGCGATCGGCACGCTCTTGCCACTTCTCATGCTCGAAATGATCTTCTTCGGCGCCAACATGCTGAAGATCCACGACGGTGGTTATGTGCCGGTGCTGATTGCCGCGGCAATCATCGTCATCATGTGGACATGGCGGCGCGGTACCAAGATTCTGCACGACAAGACACGGCATACCGACATTCCGCTCGCCTCCTTCGTGAAATCGATCGAACGCAAGAGCGAACATGCGCCGGTCTCGGTGCCCGGAACGGCGATTTTCCTCACCAGCGATCCGGAATCGACGCCTGCAGCGCTATTGCACAACATCAAGCACAACCACGTGCTTCACGCGCAGAACTTCATCCTGACGATCCGCACAATGAACACGCCGGTGGTGCCCAAGGATCAGCGGGTCACGGCGAGCAGCCTGTCGGAACGCTTCAGCCTGCTCGAAATGCGCTTCGGCTATATGGAAACCCAGAACGTGTCGCAGGCACTCGGCCTGTTCCGCAAAACCGGATTGAAGTTCGATATCATGTCGACCTCGTTCTATCTGGGGCGGCGCAAGCTGGTGCCGGATGCGCAGTCGGGCATGCCGCACTGGCAGGACAGGCTGTTCATCGGTCTTGCCAATGCCGCCATCGACCCGTCCGACTATTTCCGCCTGCCGACCAACCGCGTCGTGGAACTCGGCTCCCACGTCATCATCTGACCGTAGGCTGAAACCTCAAACGCCTCCTGTGCCTGACGGCCGGGAGGCGTTTTGCGTTGCAGGCCCGGCATTCCAGGCGGTGTCATTAACCAACCATCAAGGTTAATGCTTCATTGTCATGACAGTTGAAGCGGTAAACGCGCGATTGAGCGCGACGTCACCGCTTGTCCGATTCACTTCCGCGGGGAACGACGGTCCGGGTGTTTTTGCCGGATGGATACCCGCGTCTGTCAGTGCGTGGAGTACGGTTGGTGCGGAAGAGTAAAGTGTTGCGTTTCCCGTCCGGTTTGCCATCCGCGCGCTGGACTGCCCCCTTGATGCTCGGCATCGGTCTCTTCGTCGGGTTTCCCTCGGTATCTGCCCATTCCGATCTCGCAACCTTCCTCTCCGGTATCAACCGCAGCGGCGAACGCTGGCGCATGCATATGACCCGCTCGCCGGCAGGCTCGCTGCACGAGGTGGAGATGGTCTTCAATGATCCGGTCATCACTGGCGCGATCGGCGATGGGGCAGGGGTCGACATGCCCGGTGGCGGCAAGGTCTCCCTGACCGCCGAGCAGAAGCAGCCCGATCCGCGCACCGACGAAGACCGCGTCAACCGCAAGGACAAGAAGGGCCGCATCATTGCCGTGGCGCCGGTAACGCCGCCGAAGGACTTTACCGCTGGCTCGATCCTGCAGCGCACGAGTTCGCTGGCAGAACCGGTCTTCGACACGGAAGAACGGATGGTTTTTTCCAAGTCCGACATCAAGGGCAAGGAAATCAAGATCGCCACGGCCTTCTATAAGAAGAAGGCACCGAAGATCGATCCCGGCATGTCGCCGATGCTGGCGAGCCTGGTGACCAACCCGTCGGCGGATGTTCTTGCAACGGCCTATGCGCCGGCCGAGCCGGACTACGCCCGCCAATCGCCGTTTGATTCGATCTTGCGGGAAAACAAGACCGCCGGCCGCTTCATTCCCGATATCGCGCCGGAAGATCATGCCTGGGCCGCCAATCCGCTGCCTGCGGGCGTCTTTTCCGAAGCTGAGCAGAAATGCCTGACATCGGGCATCTATTTCGAATCGCGCGGCGAAACGCTGAAAGGCCAGGCGGCCGTTGCCCAGGTCATTCTCAACCGCGTCCGCAATCCCGCTTACCCATCAACAGTCTGCGGTGTCGTTTATCAGAACAAGGATTGGTACAATCGCTGCCAGTTCTCGTTCGCCTGCGACCGCATTCCCGACATCGTCTGGTCGCGCTCCGCCTGGCTGACGGCCAAGGAAATTGCCCTTGCCGTCACCGCCGGCAAAATCTGGTTCCCGGAAGTCGGTTCCGCGACGCATTATCATGCGACCTATGTGAAGCCCGATTGGGGTCCGACGATGAAGCGGGTCTCCAAGATCGGCAAGCACATCTTCTACCGGACCTATGGTGGCGGCTGGAGCTGAAAGCCTGCCAATTGGCAGCGGCCGGGCCGGACTCACTTCTGGGGTGGTCCGGCAAAGCCCTGAGTGATTCCCCGCGAATCCGGCTAAGCCTTTGCTTCCGTCCCGTAAGGCAATGTTTTTATTAAATAATATTGTGCCCTAACAAGGGCTTTAGGTGCCTTGACTATGCAGGCCCCTAAAACTATGTTGCGGCCGACTTCAGAACGGGCCGAGCGGGTGGCTTCAAATCCGGCCTTTGTGTGACCAAGCTCATGGTTTATCACCGTGACAGGCAGCAAAAGGGACGACGCCACATGACGGATAACCGGAAAGAGGGTCTGGAAGATCGGCTGAAACGCCTCGGGTCCGAGCTGTCTGAAAAGCGCAAGGACGATCCGAAATACGCTGCGGATGAAGCGCGCGCTGCGCAGAACCGCAAGGGCTATCAGGTCGCGATTAAGCTTTCGAGCGAATTTGTGGCGGCGATCATCGTCGGTACACTTCTGGGCTATCTTTTGGACCATTTTGCGGGTACAGGGCCGTGGGGGATGATCATACTTCTCCTGCTCGGTTTTTGTGCCGGTGTGCTGAACGTCTTGCGTTCGGCGGGCATGGTGGCAGCGCCTCATCCCGCGGATCAGCTGGGCAAGGGCATCAAGAACAAGAGTGACGACGCGTAATCGCGCTGTTGTCGCAGGTTGAAATATCCGCCCCATGGCGGTGAGTAACGAGAGAGAGCAGCTGTGGCAGGCGATAAGGTAGATCCGGTACACCAGTTTGTGGTCAACAAGATCATTCCGATCGAAATTGGCGGTATTGACTTCTCTTTCACCAATGCATCGCTGTTCATGGTTGCGACCTTGGCCGTTGCCACTGCATTCCTCTACTTCACGACGTCGACGCGCAGCCTGGTTCCCGGCCGCATGCAGTCCGTCTCCGAGATTTCTTACGAATTCATCGCCTCGATGCTGCGCGAAGGCGCCGGCTCACACGGCATGAAATTCTTCCCGATGGTGTTTTCGCTGTTCATGTTCATCCTGACAGCAAACATGCTCGGCATGGTTCCCTACTTTTTCACCGTCACCAGCCAGATCGTCGTGACCTTTGCGCTTGCGCTCTTCGTCATCGGCACTGTGTTGGTCTACGGTTTCTATAAGCACGGCCTTGGCTTCCTCAATGTGTTCGTGCCCTCTGGCGTACCCGGTATCCTTCTGCCTTTGGTTATTGCAATCGAAGTGATCTCCTTCCTGTCCCGTCCGATCAGCCTTTCCGTTCGTCTCTTTGCGAACATGCTGGCCGGTCATATCACGCTGAAAGTGTTCGCAGGCTTCGTCGCCTCGCTTGGAACCATGGGCGCGTTGGGCATTGGTGGTGCGATCCTTCCGCTCATCATGACCGTGGCCCTCACGGGTCTCGAATTCCTCGTATCCTTCCTCCAGGCCTATGTCTTTGCGGTGCTGACTTGCATGTACCTCAACGATGCAGTGCATCCGGGCGGACACTAAGGAATAAAGTCGTGGGCCTAGCCGGTTTCGACCGGCCAAGGCACCAAAGTTAGCCGCAACAACCCTTTCGAAGGAGAAAATCATGGACGCAGAAGCAGCAAAGTACATCGGCGCAGGTCTCGCTTGCCTCGGTATGGCCGGCACGGCTCTTGGCCTCGGCAACATTTTCGGTAGCTACCTGTCGGGCGCCCTGCGCAACCCGTCGGCAGCAGACAGCCAGTTCGGCCGTCTCGTATTCGGCTTCGCCGTTACGGAAGCTCTGGGCATCTTCTCGCTGCTCGTAGCTCTTCTGCTCCTTTTCGCCGTCTAATACCGGCTTGAAGGCGGGGCCGCAGCTTTGGTTGCGGCCCGCATCTTTTCTGAATGCACCTGGAGGTGAGCATGTTTGTGACCGCGGCATACGCCCAGTCAACCACCACCGAAGGCGCAGTGACCCACGACGCCGCTGCCGGCGAGGTCCACACCGAAACCGGTGTAGCCCAAGAAGGCGGACATGGCTCGGGAGTGTTCCCGCCCTTCGATACTTCGACATTTGCATCGCAGCTTCTCTGGCTGGCGATTACCTTCGGTCTTTTCTACCTTCTGATGTCGAAGGTCGTCATGCCGCGCATCGGTGGCATTCTCGAAACGCGTAACGACACGATCGCACGCGATCTCGATGATGCATCCCGCTCAAAGGCAGAGGCGGATGCTGCCATTGCTGCTTACGAGCAGGAACTGGCCGCTGCCAAGGCCAAGGGCAACGCGATCGCATCGACTGCGCGCGAAGCTGCAAAAACAAAGGCAACTGCCGATCGCACCGCGATCGAAGTGAGCCTGAACAACAAGATTTCCGCTGCCGAAGCCCGTATCGCCGATATCAAGATGAAGGCCATGGCCGACGTTGGTGCGATCGCTGAGGACACTGCGACCGCTGTTGTCGAGCAGTTGATCGGCGGCAAGGTATCGAAGGCCGAGATCGCATCCGCGGTCAAAGCATCGGCGAAGTAAGGAGAGCATCATGGATTTGACCTCACTGGCCACATTCTGGGCCACAGTCGGCTTGGTGCTTTTCCTCGCTCTCATCGTGTACCTCAAGGTTCCCGGCATGCTCGCCAAGTCGCTCGACGAGCGCGCCGGCCGCATCACCAACGAACTGGCCGAAGCCAAGCGCCTGCGCGCTGAAGCACAGGCTCTGCTGGTCGAATACCAGCGCAAGCGCAAGGAAGCCGAATCCGAAGCCGCCAACATCGTTGCTGCTGCTGAACGCGAAGCTGAAATGCTGACTGCCGAAGCCAAGCAGAAGACCGACGAATTCGTCGCTCGTCGCACGGCTCTGTCGGAACAGAAGATCAAGCAGGCCGAAACCGACGCCATCAATTCGGTTCGCGCCACCGCCGTCGACATCGCCATCGCTGCCGCCGAAAGCGTCATCACGGCAAAGTCGGATGCGGCAACGCAGGCAGCCCTGTTCGCCAACGCGATCAGCGACGTGAAGACCCGCCTGAACTGATCGGCTGGACCATCAAGATTTGAAAAGGCTGGCTCGCGCCGGCCTTTTTTGTTGTCTAAAGGGTGCTACGCAATTCCGAAAGGAAGGACGGTTACCGATGAACGAAGCCACGCGAACCATGATCGTGATGGATGCAGGCGCGTCACGCTTTCAGTTCCGGGCTGGTGCCCTGATCCGGACCGAAGGTCACATTCTCATTCACCGCGCTGTTGGCGACCGCGGCTGGTGTCTGCCGGGTGGGCGCGTCGAAATGCGTGAAACGAGTGCCGAAACGCTGGCGCGGGAGATCGAAGAGGAGATCGGTTCCGCTGCGACGATCGGCGAGTTGCGCTTCGTGATCGAGAATTTTTTCGAGCTGGGCGGGAGAGCCACCCATGAGATCGGATTCTATTTCGATGCGACGCTATTAAAGCCACTACCGTTCAAGGAAGACGGGATCGTTCATCGGGTGAGGGATGGAGACGTGGAACTGGAGTTTTGCTGGGTGCTTCCAACCATCAGCAGGTTGGACGAATTCCAGTTGGTGCCGAGGCCGCTGCGCCGCCTGCTCGGTGACGGACAGACGGGGTTCGCCCATCTTGTGCATCGGGATAGCTGAACCCGTATCAGCGACGCCGGATAGCGAAATCACATGTCAGTTATCCGTGCTCGCAGTCGGTGCCATTGTCAGGCAAGCCTGCTCGAATTCTTGCATGGTCTCACGGCTGTTGTCCGCAGGCAGAACGGCGTCAGTTGCCATATTCGCCGCATCGTCCGACGTTTCGTCGTCATAGATGAACGACTGGATGTAATAGGCAAGCCCACCCTTCCAGACCTTACGACCGTCGATATCCTTGCAGCTAAAGGCAGTCTGCAAATCCGATTGCAGTGCGTCCGCGGTCGGCTCTGGCGCAGCGGGAATGCTGGTCGCTGCCGTTGCAGCGAGGAAAATCAGACCAAAAAACACGGTTCGAGCCTTTCACGGGAATCGCGGGTGCATGTTGTTCTTGATTCTATAACCCGTCCGTCTCGTTGTTTGTTGCCCGGGACACGCCGCACACAAGAAAAACCGCAGCTGTGTCTTTGACGTCGACGATTTCAATCTTCAACGCAGGGCACCCGCCATTGTTCCAAAACAGTGCGGGCCGGTTTCGAGATTGGCAATTCCCCCTCAGGCGCCTTCAGCGTCGTCTTGCCGCAGTGGCCGGAAGCTCATCCGGTGCAGCGGGCAGGGGCCGTGGTCGATGATGGCGTTGCGGTGGCGCTGGGTGGCATAGCCGGCATGGGTCGCAAAACCATAGGCCGGGAAAACCAAGCCGGCCCGGGTCATCATCCGGTCGCGCGCCACCTTGGCGATGATCGAGGCTGCAGCGATCGATAGCGAGCGGGCGTCCCCCTTAACGACGGCCTTGCCCATGCAGATAAGGCCTGGCGGCACGTCGCGGCCGTCGGCCAGCACCAGAGCGGGAGCGAGCGAAAGACCGAAGACAGCGCGGCGCATCGCGTCGAGGCTTGCTTTGCGGATATCTGTGTCATCGATCCTGCCGGCCGCAGACGACGCGATGGAGACGATGGAAGAAGACAGGATGAGATCAAACAGCACCTCGCGCCGCGCGATAGACAGTTGTTTGCTGTCGTTCAGGCCGTCTGGAATATTGTCGGGATCGAGAATGACGGCCGCCGCAACGACAGGACCGGCCAAGGGGCCACGTCCGGCCTCGTCGGTGCCTGCGACAGGCCAGAGCCCATCGCGGCGTCCGGCCAGCTCGAAGCTGAAATCGGGGCCTTCTATCGTATCGAAAAGAAAGGGGGAATCGGGCGGTGTGCGTCGTGACATGCGGCGAAACTCGCACACAAGCCCGATTCCCTGCAAGTCCTTCGGCAATGAGGCGGTTGCCGGAGGATGACCGAAACTGCACCGGGGCAGGAAGCAGCATCGGTATCTCGATTTCCGGGATCGCTCCCGGAAAACTTTGAATGCTTTTCAGAGCAACGACAGTTGGACGCCGGTCCCGAGCGGCGGGACGAAGAGGTCGCAGTTCAGCGGCCGGCGGGCGACATTCAGCTCCAGCCGCTTGGCCGCCAGCTCGAAACGGCGGCCGATCTGCCAGGCATAGGGACCGGCCCCCTTCATGCGTTTGCCGAACTCGGCATCGTAATCCTTGCCACCGCGCATCGAGCGGACCAGCGACATGACATGGCGATAGCGATCCGGATAATGGCGCAGCAGCCAGTCGCGAAACAGCGGGCTGACTTCGATCGGCAGGCGCAACAGCACATAGCTTGCATACGCAGCCCCCGCCGTTTTTCCGGCATCCAGCACCCGTTCAATTTCATGATCGTTAAGGGCCGGAATGATCGGAGCCACCATCACCGTTGAGGGAATGCCAGCTTCGGACAAAGCCTTGATGGCTTCCAGCCGCTTGGATGGCGTCGACGCACGCGGTTCCATCAGCCGGGCGAGCTTGCGGTCGAGGGTGGTCACCGAAAGGCCGACTTTGGCGAGGCCTTTCTCGGCCATTGGCGCCAGAATATCGATATCGCGCATGACCATCGCGGATTTGGTGACGATCATCACTGGATGATCGGCCGCTTTGAGCACTTCGAGGATCTGGCGCATGATCCGCCATTCCTTCTCGATCGGTTGATAAGGATCGGTGTTGGTGCCGATCGCGATGGGGCGAACCTTGTAGCCGGGCTTGGCCAGTTCCCGCTCCAGAAGCTTTGCGGCATCCGGTTTGGCAAACAGCTTGGCCTCGAAATCGAGCCCCGGAGACAGGCCCATATAGGCATGGGTTGGGCGGGCGAAACAGTAGATGCAGCCATGCTCACATCCCCGATAAGGGTTGACGGAGCGGTCGAATGGAATGTCGGGCGAATCGTTACGGCTGATGATCGAGCGGGGTTTTTCGATCTGGACCTCGGTCTTGAAGACCGGCAGATCCTCCAGCGAGTTCCAGCCGTCATCTTCGAGTTGCCGCGAGACCGGTTCGAACCGGCCGGACGCATTGATGGCAGCACCCCGGCCACGCCGCCGGTCGATCTCGATGCGCAGCCCGGAGCTGGCAATCATCGCCTCGGCCATATCTGCCGTGTTGGCAGGCGCCAAAGCACCCTGCCTGATCTGAGACAGCTCGTTCATGGGTTTCTCCGGGGGACTGTCCTTGCGGACTTTCCAATATCCTCTGATTATTTTCCTATCGCGAATATGAGAACAATGCAAGAACAAAAATGTAGATCAGGATTTTGATCTCGTCCTGCGAAGGGTCAGTTGGTGCTTCAATCGCTCGCGCATTCATCATGAATGAAAAGTTAATCCTCTGGAAACGAAGGGCTTATGGAAATTCTGTGTGCAATGCGGTATGGACGGCGATGCTGACGATCATCACCGAGACCCGCGACAATGAGGCTGAACTGGCGCAGACGCTGTCGGTGCTGGTGGCGGGTGCCGTGGAGGGGCTTGTGAGCGATGTCATCGTTCTCGACCATGGCTCGCAGGATGGCTCGAGCCGCGTGGCAGACGCCGCCGGAGCCCGCTTCTGCACAAGCTGGGATATGACCGACATTGTCCGGTCTGCGCGCGGCGATTGGCTGCTGTTGCTCGAAGCGGGCGCCAGACCAACGGGGCGCTGGATTGATGATGTTGCGGAATATATGTCGCTGAACAAGATGCCGGCGCGCTTCTCGCCCTCCAGGCAATATCGCCTGCCGTTCCTCAAGCGCTTCGTCACACGTCCAACAGCGTTGGAACTCGGCCTGTTGCTGTCGAAGCAGCAGGCGTCAGCAATCGCCAAATCCTCCATGTTGCTACCCGATTTTGCCAATGGCCGGGCAGCGCGCAAGCTTGGAAGCGAACTGGTGCCTGCGTGGGTGGCCATCGCCAATCGTCCGGATGCGGAAAACCGCTAGCGGCGTCTCACCGCAAAAAGAGCAGGCCCTTTCGAACCTGCCCTGTCTTCATTGAAAAAGAGACCGTTAAAATGGTTTGCCGCGCAATCTCAGCCAACGCGTCGTATCGCTTTGTTGAGCGGTTTTCAGAACATGAAATCCGCATGCGTTCATGCTGTCTGTCGTGATCTGGATGGAGAACCCTGACGTGTCGCCGCTGGGTGAGCGTGTCATTTCGTTCCCCTCATTCCCTCTCCCGATAAGGACAGTCTTACAACGCTGACACAGGCAGCGCTGTTACCAATGGAACAGGAATTATCGAGGATGGGCAAAAAAGAGGAGGTCAGCCGCGCTTCAGGTGCTCGTCGAGCCTTGGCATGATCTCGACGAAATTGCAGGGCATGTGCCGGTAGTCGAGCTGCTGCTTCAGGATACCGTCCCAGGCATCCTTGCAGGCGCCGGGCGATCCCGGCAGCACAAAGATGAAGGTGGCGTTGGCGACACCACCGGTGGCGCGCGACTGGATCGTTGATGTGCCGATCTTGTCATAGGATATCCGGTGGAAGACTTCCGAAAATCCGTCCATGCGCTTTTCGAACAGCGGTTCCAGCGCCTCGGGCGTCACATCTCGCCCGGTAAAGCCTGTACCACCGGTGGTGATCACCACGTCGATCGTTTCCGTCAGCGTCCAGGCTTTTACCTGTGCCGCAATTCTCTGCTTGTCATCCGGTACGATGGCGCGCGCCTCAAGCCTGTGGCCCGCATCGGCAATTCGGGCAACGAGCGTATCGCCGGAACGGTCGTCGGCGAGTGTGCGGGTATCGGAAACAGTCAGAACCGCGATACCAACCGGAACGAAGGGTCTTGCCGCCTTAGCCTCGGTCATCGTGATGGTCCTCTCCATGGATACTGTTGCAAGCCAGAACGTACCAGTTGGGGTTCTGTCTGGAAAGAACGTCGGCTGCCCGGTCACGGGCTTCGCTGCTTGCATAGAGGCCAAAACAGGAGGCGCCCGATCCGGACATCCTTACGAATGATGCACCGGTCAGGCCAAGCGCGTCGGAGACCGCTGCGATATCCGGTTCCAGATCACGGGCAGGCGGCTCCAGATCGTTGCGCAGGCCTTTCAGGACGTCGATCCAGCCGTCGCGCGATGGCTTATCCTGCGGCATCAGAAGCGGCGGCTTTGTCTTGTCCTTCAGCAGTTTGAAAATCACCGGTGTCGAGACTGCTTTCAGCGGATTGACGATCAACATGGGAAAGGATGGGAAGCCCGCCATCGTCTGGATGTCTTCGCCGATGCCGCGCGCAATCAGCGGGCGTCCATGAAGACACATCGGCACATCAGCGCCGAGTTTCAGCGCGATCCCCTGCAGGGTGTCGTGATCGATAGAAGCCTTCCACAGGTCCAGCAGCCCAAGAACGGTCGCCGCCGCATCCGCCGAGCCGCCGCCGATGCCGGAGGCGACGGGCAGGTTCTTTTCGAGGTGGAGATGGACCGGTCCGGTCTTGGTGCCTTTGTCACTCAGATGAGTGCGCAACAGGTCACGCGCCTTCAGCACCAGATTGCCCGCCACGGCTTCACCCGTAAGCGGCAGATCGACTGAAAAGCGCCCGGAAACGGTGAAGTGGTCTTCATCAGAAAGGGAAAAGCCGATGCGGTCTCCCGCATCGGCAAAGGTCACGAGGCTTTCAAGCAGATGGTAGCCGTCGGCCCGTTGACCGACGACATGCAGGGCCAGATTGATCTTCGCCGGCGCGATCCGCGTCAGCGAAAATCCAGAAATGCCATCCTTGCGTGCCATTGAAAGGCAGGATCAGGATTTCTTGCCGGCAGTCACGTCCGGGGTCACCTTCTTCGGCTGGGTGTCCCCCGCCTCCGCGGCAGCCGGAACCTTGGCTTCGACAGGCGGCAGGCCGTTTTCGATCTTCAGCTTGATCTTGGGGATTTCCGTCTCTTCAGGCTTCAGTGCCAGCGCCTGGTTCCACTGGAAGACCGCTTCCAGCTTGCGTCCGACACGCCAGTAGGCATCGCCCAGATGATCGTTGATGGTCGAGTCGCCAGCCATCAGCTCGACGGCACGCTCCAGTTCGACAGCCGCATCATCGAAGCGGCCCATCCGGAAATAGGCCCAGCCGAGCGAATCGACGATATAGCCGTCATCCGGCTTCAGATCGACCGCCTTGCGGATCATGCCGAGGCCTTCTTCCAGATTGATGTTCATATCGACCCAGGAATAACCGAGATAGTTCAGAACCTGTGGCTGGTCGGGGTTGAGGTCCAGTGCCTTCTTGAAGCTCGGCTCGGCCTTGTCCCACATCTTCTGGCGTTCATAGGCAATGCCACGCTGGAAGAAGATCGTCCAGTCACTGCGCTGCGGAACGGGGCCGATCGCTGCGACGGCGCGGTCGTAGACCAGACCCATTTCCTTGTAGTCCTTGGCATCCGACAGCACGCTGCCATAGGCGAGGTAGCTGCGCACATCCTTCGGGTCGAGATCGATCAGTTCCTTCAGATGCTGCTTGGCTTCATCGACCTTACCGATCGAGGCAAGGCTGAGACCCAGCTGCATTTCCGATAGCCGCCGCATCGGTGAATTTTCCGGCACGCTCTTGTAGAGCGCGATGGCCCGCTCGGGCTTCTTCAGGTTTTCCGCGATACCGCCGAGCATCACCAGAATGTCGGCGCTTTCCGGGTCCAGCGCCCGGGCAGTCTGCAGATAAAGCGAAACGATGTCTTCCGCGCCGTCGCGGTTGAGCGCCGCGCCGATCGAAAACAGCACGGAGGCAGCACCCTGCGTGGCGCTACGGACCTGCTGCTCCTGCGGCTTTCCCTCTTCGATGCTGGTGCGCAGCGCCTTCAGCGGCGCATAATTGCTGATGAAGCCTTCGCCGACGGAGACAGCGTCGAGCGCCTTCTGCTTGTTGCCATCGCGTGCTTCAAGCTTGGCAAGGGCTACGACGGCACGCATGAAGGTGTCAGGGGCAGCGCTGCCGCCTTCGCGGTCGAGAACGGCGTCGTTCAGCTTCGAGCGGGCCGTGGACTTGTCGCCGGCCGCCAGTGCAATCGCGCCCTGATTGTAGGACTTGAAGATGCGGAACCATTCCGGCCCTTCCATCGCTTCGATCTCGGCGATCGCGTCCTTCGGCTTGCCTTCGCCGGCCTTTGCCCAACCAAGCAGCAGGCCGTTCATCAGCCGGTCGAGATCGTTCGGGCCTTCGTAATTCAGGATTTTCTGCGCGTGGCGATATTCCCGCTTGCGGATGGCCTCGACGGCGCGGGTGATCGTGGTGATGCGCTCGACGGAACTGTCGGTCTTCAGCTCTTCGGCGATCTTGGCGCCAGCTTCAAAGTCGCCGTTCATCAGCGAGGTGATCATCAGGCGCTGCTTGACGTCGACATTGTCGGGCTCGAATTCGAGCGCTGTACGGTAGAGCTTGGTTGCCGTGTCGAGATCGTGGTCGACATCGGCTGTGCGGGCAGCGAGAAACGCGCCCGAGAAGCTGTTGACCGAATTCAGATCGAAAGGCTTGCTTTCTTCCACCGCAGGCTTTGCTTCCTCGGCAAAGCTCGGGGTCACGCCGGACAAGGACGCCACGGCCAGGAAGGCAGCGCCGCTAAGCAGGCGAAGAAGATGTTTTTGCCGCATGACAAGCCTTTCGTTACGGGCGGCACCCCTTGGCGCCGTCGCGGGATTCGCGTGGAATCAGTCCCAAATCAATAACGCATAACCCGGCAAACCGGAATCCGGTTTGAGTGCAAGGCGAAACGCAATTCGACATCCTGCCGTCAAATTCCGCACACACTATCGTGAGTGCCGCTCGACGGCAGCCGGAGCATGAACAGATAGAATGGCTTTTTTGGCGCAGTGCGGCAAGAAATTCCTCATGCCTACACCTGTGCCTTGCAACGGCAGGTCAGCTGACCCGCTCGATGCAGAAATCGATGACCTCGAGAAGCGCGTCTTTCCAGGGTGATTCCGGCAGCGGCGCAAGCGCATCGCGGGCAATCGTGCCGTAATGCTGGGCCCGCGCGATGGTATCCGTCAGGCCGCCGTAACGGGTGATCAGGCCCAATGCCTTTTCCAGGTTCTGGTCGTCACTCTTGCCGCCCTCGATTGCCTCGCGCCAGAAGCTGCGCTCCTCGGCCGTGCCGCGACGATAGGAGAGAATGACCGGTAGTGTGATCTTGCCTTCGCGGAAGTCGTCGCCTGTGTTCTTGCCGAGATCGGCGGCCTTGCCACCATAGTCGAGCACGTCATCGACCAGCTGGAAGGCGAGGCCGAGGTTCATGCCGTAGGATTTCAGTGCGTTGCGGCTGGCCTTGTCGGTCTTGGCGACGATCGGACCGACTTCGGACGCGGCTGCAAACAGGGCTGCCGTCTTGGCGCGGATGACAGAAAGATAGTCGTCTTCCGTCGTCTCCATGTTCTTGGCGACGGACAGCTGCAGCACTTCGCCTTCGGCAATCACCGATGCCGCCGTTGACAGTACATCGAGCGCATCGAGCGAGCCGACATCGACCATCATGCGGAAAGCCTGGCCGAGCAGGAAATCGCCGACAAGGACGCTGGCCTGGTTGCCCCAGATCATCCGTGCCGTGGATTTGCCGCGGCGAAGATCGCTCTCGTCGACCACGTCGTCATGCAAAAGGGTGGCCGTGTGCATGAACTCGACCGCGGTCGCAAGCTTGATATGCGCATCGCCGGTAAAGCCGAACATCGCAGCGGAGGCGAGCGTCAGCATCGGGCGCAGGCGTTTGCCGCCAGACGAGATCAGGTGATTGGCCACCTCCGGAATCATCTGGACGTCGGATCCCGCCTTCGACAGGATCAGCTGGTTGACGCGCTCCATGTCCGCCTTCGTCAGGTCGACGAGCGGCTTGACCGATGCCTGTTTGTTTTTGCTGTCTTCCAGCGGTATCACTACGCCCAACACAAGGGACTCCTGTTCAAATTCCAGTTCGGACAATAGAAAGGGGGGCTTGTGGCGGCAAGAGGCGAATTGTCCCGCTTGCTCAAATAAGGCAGGAAAACGACCCGGAATGAAGGAATTGATCCGTACCAACGACGCCGTCGTGCTCTCGTTCGCCGAAAGTCTGATGAAGGATGCCGGCATCGGCTGCTTCATCGCCGATCAGGGCATGAGCATCCTGGAAGGTTCGCTGGGCCTGTTGCCCCGCCGTTTCCTGGTCGATGAGGATGATGCTGACGAGGCAAGGCAAGTTCTGATCGATGCCGGGCTTGAGGCGGAATTGCGCGACGTATGACGACGACGGCCACCGAAACCATCGACAGCTTCCACCGTGGCCGGTTCCAGGTGATCCAGCCGCTGGGGCAGGGGCACCGGTCCGGCATGGATGCGATGCTGCTTGCATCGCTGGTTGTCGCGGAAAAACCCTGCCGTATCGCTGATCTCGGCGCTGGTGCCGGTGCGGCCGGCATGGCCGTTGCCTCTCGGCTGGATAATGCCGGCGTGCTGCTGGTCGAGCGGTCACCGATGATGGCGGATTTTGCCAGACGAAGTCTGGCGCTTGCTGAAAATGCCCGATTCGGCGGCCGGATATCAGTTCTCGAAGCCGACGTCTCGCTGACGGGAAGGGCTAGAGTTGCAGCTGGCCTCGCGGACGACAGTTTTGATCATGTCATCATGAACCCGCCCTTCAACGATGCTTCCGATCGAAAGACGCCGGATGCCCTGAAGGCCGAGGCGCATGCCATGACCGAAGGCCTGTTCGATATCTGGATCCGGACGGCTGGCGCCATCGCAAGGCCTGGCGGACAACTGTCGCTGATCGCCCGGCCGGAATCGATCGCCGAGATCATTTCCGCCTGCGGCCGCCGCTTCGGCGGTATCGAGATCACGCCCTTGCACTCCCGCACCGGTGAAAATGCCGTTCGGATCCTCGTGACGGCGATCAAGCAGAGCCGCGCGCGGCTGACACTGCGGGCGCCGCTGATCGTGCATGAGGCGGAGACACACAAGTTCGCAGCCGTTGTCGACGATATGAGCAACGGCCGCACCGCCTACCATCGCAATCGATGATTTTCATCGTGCTGCCATTGCGTTTGTCGCGCCAATGCATACATGCCAACACGCATAATGATTGCCGATACCTATAATGAATGCAGGGAGTTCAGATGGCCGGACTGTTGAGGAAGCTGTTGCCGAAGCGTTTTCGCAAGGAAGGCGTGACGATCCCGGTTGTCCGGCTGCATGGTGCGATCATGGCAGGCGGCAGCCAGTTTCGACCGGCGCTCAATCTGGCGACGATTGCGCCAGTGCTTGAAAAAGCTTTCTCGATGAAGGATGCGCCAGCCGTCGCCATTTCGATCAACTCTCCCGGCGGCTCTCCTGTCCAGTCACGGATGATCTATCAGCGCATCCGCGATCTGGCGGAGGAAAAAAAGAAGCGCGTCATCATCTTCGTCGAGGATGTCGCTGCCTCCGGCGGCTATATGATCGCGCTCGCCGGCGATGAGATCATTGCCGACCCGACCTCTATCGTTGGTTCCATCGGCGTCGTGTCCGGCGGCTTCGGGTTTCCGGAGCTGTTGAAGAAGATCGGCGTCGAGCGGCGTGTCTATACGGCCGGATCCAACAAGGTGATGCTCGATCCTTTCCAACCGGAAAAGGAGCGGGATATCGAGTTCCTCAAGGGTCTGCAGCTCGAAATCCACGACATCTTCATCGGCATGGTCAAGGCACGGCGCGGCCATCTGCTGGCCGATACGCCGGATATCTTCTCCGGCCTGTTCTGGACCGGCAAGCGCGGTCAGGAACTGGGGCTGGTCGATAGCCTCGGCGATATGCGTGGCGAAATGAAGAAGCGGTTTGGCGCAAAGACCCAGCTGCAATTGGTCTCCGCCTCGCGCGGCCTGTTCGGTCGCCGCCAGCCCGGTGCTGCGCTGGCAGGTGCAATCGCCGAGCGCTTTGCGGTCTCCGCCGTTTCCGGCCTTGCCGAGGTGGCGGAGGAAAAGGCATTATGGGGTCGCTTCGGGCTTTGATAGCCTGACGAAAACGGGGGAGGGCGCATGCCGCAATTGATTTTACTGTTGATATTCGCAGCGGTCGCCTGGATCGGCTACCGCAAATTCGTGGCCGACGCGGAAAAACTGAGCCGCCGCCAACAGGAAGCGCGCCATCAGCAGGAAACCGGAACACAGGGCACGCTGGTCAAGGATCCGGTGACGGGGGAATACCGGCTGAAAAAGCCGGAGTGAGGTGCCAATTTATTGATGGTCCGTTTTGCTCATGATATACATGGAATGCTGTAGATCATGGAGTAAATGATGCAGGTCTCGAAATGGGGTAATAGTCTGGCAATTCGTATTCCGTCCTCGGTCGTGGAGGTTTTGCAGTTGAAGGAAGGCGATGAGGTTGCTGTACGCATCGCTGATGAACGAACCTTCGAACTGGAACGCGATACCTCACGGGAGAAGGCACTTGCCCGCATCAAGGCGTCTGCGCGGCCTTTGCCTGCTGATTGGAAATTCGACCGCGACGAGGCGAATGCGCGGTGACTGCGCCGCTGCTTGATACCAATATTCTCGTTTATGCTTTCACCAATGATTACCGTGCTGCCCAGGCACAGGAACTTCTTTCCGAGCCCTTCATCTTGAGCGTTCAAGCACTGAATGAATTTGCCAATGTCGCGGCACGCAAACTCGGTATGAGTTGGGCTGAGGTCCGAAGCGCCATAGAGGATATAAGTGCACTTGCTGTTGCCGTTCAACCCGTTGATCGCGAATGCAATTTACAGGCACTCGATTTGGTCGATCGGTTCAATTTTTCTTTCTACGATGCTTTAATGATTGCTGTAGCCCTTCAAGCCGATTCAAAGCACGGCTTCTCTGAAGACATGCAGCACGGGCTGGTCATTGACGGACGGATGACGGTTCTCAACCCTTTTAGGGGATGAGCGGATAATCTCTGCAATGGCACTCCTCAAGGCCACCGCCGTCTTCCGCCCCTTGACCCCTCCCGTCCATCATGGCACCAGACAGCCAGATACATTCAACCTGGACTGATGCCATGACCACCGCCGCTCTCCCGGACCATATGAACCCCAAGCGCTCCTTTCAGGCGCTGATCCTGACGCTGCACGCCTACTGGGCGGACAAGGGATGTGCGGTTCTGCAGCCCTATGACATGGAAGTCGGCGCCGGCACATTTCATCCGGCGACGACATTGCGCGCTCTTGGCCCAAAGCCCTGGCGGGCAGCCTATGTGCAGCCTTCGCGCCGCCCGTCGGATGGCCGTTATGGTGAAAACCCCAACCGGTTGCAGCACTATTACCAGTACCAGGTCATCCTGAAGCCCAACCCGCCGAACCTGCAGGAGCTTTATCTCGGTTCGCTGGCGGCTATCGGCCTTGATCCCCTGCTGCACGATATCCGTTTCGTCGAGGATGACTGGGCAAGTCCGACGCTGGGTGCCTGGGGTCTCGGCTGGGAATGCTGGTGCGACGGCATGGAAGTCTCGCAGTTCACCTATTTCCAACAGGTTTGCGGCATCGAATGCTCGCCTGTCTCGGGCGAACTGACCTACGGTCTGGAGCGTCTGGCCATGTATGTACAGGGCGTCGACAATGTCTATGACCTGAACTTCAACGGCCGTGAGGGCGACGAGAAGATCAGCTATGGTGACGTCTTCCTGCAGGCAGAGCAGGAATATTCACGTCACAATTTCGAATATGCCAACACGGCGATGCTTCAGCAGCATTTCGTCGACGCCGAGAAGGAATGCATGGCGCTTCTGGCGGCAGGCGCACCCGATAGCGGTGCCAATGCGGTCCTGCACAAATGCGTCTTCCCGGCCTATGACCAGTGCATCAAGGCCAGCCACCTCTTCAACTTGCTGGATGCTCGTGGTGTTATCTCCGTGACGGAAAGGGCGAGCTATATTCAGCGTGTTCGCACACTGGCGACGGCCTGCGGTGAGGCTTTTCTGCTGACGGATGCCGGTGGCATCAATCTGGCAAAAGACGCTGCCTGAACCGGATAACAAGCCGGTCCGATCCACCGCGTAAAACCGGTCGAGATCGGACGCGGCCGGTTCGCCGGGCTTCGGCGTCAGCGATCGGACCGTCCAGTAAATGATATCGTGATCAGAGGCCTGTGCAGCCGGTTATACGACCGGCATTTAGCTTATGTCTGTGAATCTGTCGCAAAATTGCACCCATTGAGAGAATTTCGCTATAATTCTCCTTGAGGGCGCAGAAACAATTACTTGAGCCCACTTCGTTGTTCAGCAAGCGTTTAAGGTGTTTGCTCTAAGCTTTGTCCAAGTGATAAGGTTTCAGGACTCATGATGGACGACGAGGATAATCTCCCCCCGGAAGTTTTGGCTTCGATGTTGATGCGAATGTTCGAGTTCGCACCAATAGCGATGGCCATTACCACCAGCGATACGAAGACGTCGAGCTATGCCAAGGTCAACGATGCCTATCTGAAGCTGACAGGCCTGAAATGGGAAAATATCCGTGGCAAGAAACTGACGTCGGACGGTGCCGCGATCGATAACCCGGCCCGTGATCGACGCCACCGCCTGCTTGCGGAAGTGGGGTCCTATGCGTTGGAAGAAGTCGACCTCGTTTATGCCGACGGCACGATCATTCCGACGCTGATTTCGGCACAACGGACCGTTGTCAATGGTGTCTCTTTCGATATCGAAGTCATTGTCGACGTGTCGGCGCGTGTGCGGCAGCAGCGCGAAATCGAGAACGCCTTGCGGGCATCGGCGCGGACCGACGCCCTGTCTGGCCTGCCAAACCGGGCCTGTTTCGACGAGATTGTCATCGAGGCCGTCGCGCGCAGCATGTTGAATGACCGCAAGCTGGCGCTGGCGTTCATCGACCTCAACGGTTTCAAGACGGTGAACGACAAGATGGGGCATGCCGCCGGCGATGAGGTGCTGAGAACCATCGCCAGCCGCTTGCGCGAAAGCTTTCGCGCCACCGATTTCATTGCCAGAATTGGTGGCGACGAATTCGTCGTTCTGCTCGATGTCGATTTGAAGCTGGCGGCAGACGTGCAGCAAAACGTCCAGGATGCGATGGAGCGCGTTTTCAAGCCAATCGCGATCGAGGGAAAGGTGACCTATACCGGCGCGGCCGTCGGCGTCACGTTCCTGCACGCGGACGATACCGTCGCCTCCTTCATCCGCAGGGCCGATGAATACATGTATATTGCCAAGGCGAGCGAACAGCGCGTCGCGGTCGTCTGTTTCGGGCAAATCCTGGAGACAGTTCCTTCGCCGGAAGACGCGGTGGAATGGGGCAGATTCGGCCGGTCTTGAAAGGCAGCCTTTGAGACGCAGCGGCGCCGATGAAGCACATCCTCTTTTTTGTAAAAGTTGAACGGTGTGCTTGTGATCCCGGCATCGCGCTCGGATTGCTGCCGCCAATTTAAACCAGGTCGCTCTCCTCGCCCCCAGCCTGCCAGACAGGCTTCAGCGTCGGAAATGCGCCGGTTGGTACCTGGCCGGCATAGGTCTGCAATGCCCGGCGAACGCCTGCGGGTTTTTCAACAGTGGCGACGCTCGCATAGGCAAAAAACAAGGCCGAAAAGGCGATGACGTTGATAAGGGCGGCGAGCGTTTTCATGGCTGTGGTGCTTTGCAGGTTCGGCGTTGATCTGATGCCCCACTATCGATCAGGCGCCGCCGTCGCGCGGTTCCCGGTGGAACAGGTTGATGCGGCTGAAACGGGAAAAGCGGCGGGGTGAAGCGAGCGGTTGAAATTTGTCTTTCAACGGCGGCGAACGATGCCTAAGCTGCGGAAAACATATGTTTCGCGAAGGAAGCCCACATGATTGGTCTCGCTATTGCCGCAGCCGTGATCCTCTACCTGATTTTTCTCTATAACGGCCTGGTCAAGGCACGGCAGGTGAAAGAGGAAGCATGGTCCGGCATCGACGTGCAACTGAAGCGCCGCGCCGATCTCATTCCCAACCTGATCGAGACCGTCAAAGGTTATGCCGCCCATGAAAAGGGCACGCTGGAAGAGGTCGTCGCTCTTCGCAACAAGGCGCAGGCGCTGCCAGCCGGCGATGTCGCTGGGCGGGCTGCGGCGGAAGGCATGCTCAGCCAGGCACTCGGTAAGCTGTTTGCTCTGGCGGAAGCCTATCCCGACCTCAAGGCCAACCAGAATTTCTCCGAGCTGCAGCAGTCGCTGGAAAGCATTGAAAGCGAAGTGCAGATGGCTCGCCGCTACTATAACGGCGCTGCCCGCGACCTGAACGTTAAGGTCGAAAGCTTCCCGTCGAATTTTATTGCCGGCCCGTTTGGATTTACCAAGGCGGCGTTCTTCGAGATCACCAACGAGGCCGACCGCACTGTCCCGGTGGTAAAGTTTTGATCTAGCCCGAAACGGCATTCCGTCGTAGACGGCTATCCACAATCGAGAGAGCACGCACGGCCCCGGACAGGCGGTGCTGAAGGCATGAAGAGACAAGAGCATGAACGCCGCAGACCAGAAATTGACCATCCTGCCGCCCGGCCATCCGCTTGAAGGTCGCGTCAATCCGCCCGGTTCGAAATCGATCACCAACCGGGCGCTGCTTCTGGCCGGTCTCGCCAAGGGCACCAGCAAGCTGACCGGCGCTTTGAAGAGCGACGACACCCGCTATATGGCCGATGCCCTGCGCGCCATGGGCGTGGACATTTCCGAGCCGGACGACACGACATTCATTGTCACCGGCTCCGGCAAACTTTCGCCGCCCGAAAAGCCACTCTTTCTTGGCAACGCGGGTACCGCAACGCGCTTCCTGACGGCCGCTGCCGCCCTTGTCGATGGCACCGTGGTCGTCGATGGCGACCAGCATATGCGCAAGCGGCCGATTGCGCCTTTGGTCACCGCGCTGCGTTCGCTCGGCGTCACAGTGGAAGCCGAAACCGGATGCCCGCCAGTAACAGTCGTAGGCACCGGCGATTTCGCCAGGGACCATGTCACCATCGATGCCGGCCTTTCCAGCCAGTACGTATCCGCCCTGCTGATGGCCGCTGCCGGCGCTTCCCGTCCGATCAATATCGAGCTTGCTGGCGAAGAGATCGGTGCACGCGGCTATATCGATCTCACGGTCGCCGCGATGCGTGCCTTCGGTGCCGAGGTAACCGAGGTCAGCCCATCGATCTGGCAGGTAGCCCCGACCGGTTACCACGCGACGGATTATCTGATCGAGCCCGATGCCTCCGCTGCAACCTATCTCTGGGCGGCGGAAGTGCTGACCGGCGGCCGGATCGACCTTGGCGTCGCAGCAGGCTCGTTCTCGCAGCCGGATGCGAAAGCCTATGACGTCATCGCCAGCTTCCCGCATATGCCCGCCGTCATCGACGGCTCTCAGATGCAGGACGCCATTCCAACGCTTGCCGTGCTTGCTGCCTTCAACGAGACGCCGGTGCGTTTCGTCGGGATCGAGAACCTGCGTGTCAAGGAATGCGACCGTATTCGCGCCCTTTCGACCGGCCTTTCCAATATTCGCACCGGTCTTGGCATGGAGGAAGGCGACGACCTGCTGGTCGCCTCCGATCCGGCGCTTGCCGGCCAGACGCTACCGGCCGAGATCGATACATTCGCCGATCACCGCATTGCCATGAGCTTCGCGCTGGCGGGGTTGAAGATCAACGGTATCACCATTCTCGACCCCGGCTGCGTCGCCAAGACCTATCCGCGCTATTTTGACGAACTTGCTTCGCTCGGCGTTGGGCTTGAGGGCGACCGGCCTTAACAGGACGAAGATACGGCGGCAGGGCCGGGAGGGATCGATCGCATGAAACGTGTTCTCACGGGGCTGGGATGGCTCTCCCTTTTCGTCACCATCCTGATCGCCGCGAGCGGACTTGCGCGGGCAGAGGAAGTGTTCACCTCCTACCGCTCCGCCATCGACGTCGCCAAGAGCGGCGTGCTGAGCGTCACCGAAACGATTACGGCCAATGTCGAGGGAGACCGCATCAAGCGCGGCATCTACCGCGATTTTCCATTGACCGTAACCGACGCAGACGGCCGTGTCGGCAAGGTGGATTTCAAGCTGATCTCCGTCGAGCGGGACGGTGCCGAGGAACCGTATCGCACCGAAAGCATCAGCGGTGGCATCCGGATCTATACCGGCGACAAGGATGTGTTCCTGCCGGATGGTGAACACACCTTCCAATTCACCTATGAGACGGCCCGCCAGATCCGCTTCTTTGCCGATCATGATGAACTCTACTGGAACGTGACAGGGAACCAATGGGCGTTTCCGATCGACGAAGCGTCTGCCACGGTTGCCTTGCCGGCGGGCGTCAAGGCAGAGGCGCTGGATGTCTTTACCGGCACCCAAGGCGCGACCGGCAAGAATGCCCGTGCGCTCGAAGACGGCGACCGGCTGGTCTTCACCACGACACAGCCCCTTGAAGCGAACGAGGGGCTGACCATTGCCGTCAAAATGCCGAAGGGCAGCATCGATCCGCCCTCGGTATCGCAGGAAAGAGCTTGGTGGTTCCACGACCACCTGCCGCCGATCCTGGCCATCACCGGCTTCATCATCGCCGGGCTCTATTATTCCCGCATGTGGCTGAAGGTCGGCCGCGATCCGGCCCGCGGCGTCATCGTACCGCGCTGGGACGCGCCGGACGGGATCTCCCCGGCATTGGTCAACTATATCGATAACAAGGGCTTTTCCGGTCAGGGCTGGACGGCCCTTTCCGCTGCCGCTCTTAATCTCGCCGTCGGCGGGTATGTCGTCCTGAAGGACTTCAAGAATTCGCTGGTGATTACCCGCACCAACAAGGCAAAGCCGCCCTCGCTGCCGACCGGTGAGGCGACCGTCCTGGCGGCGGTGCGGCGCAACGGTGGCGAACTGACGATCGACAGGGCCAACGGTCCGGCGGTGCAGAAGGCTGGAGCGGATTTCCGCAACGCCATGGAAAAGGAACATCGCAACAAGTACTACCATGCCAACACCGCCTATGTGGTTGGCGGCATTGCGATCTCTGTGCTATTTCTGCTGGCCATTTTCATGTTCGGCCTGCTTGATGGCGCGACCGTTGCACTGGTGATTTTGCCAGTGGTTGCTTCGGTGTTCATCTCGTTGTTTGCGGTCGCCATCGGCCGGCTGTTCAACAGGCGGGGTAGCCTGTTTGCGCGCATCGGCTCATTGATTGTCGCCGCCTTTCTGACCTTCTTTATCGTCGCAGCAGGGCTCAGCGTTCTGGCTGTGGTCATCAGCATGGCGCTGACCGAGCATCAGGTTCCGCTGCTGATCGGCGTCGGCGGCATTGTGCTCGTCAACATGCTGTTCTTCCATCTGATGGGTGCCCCAACACCGATCGGTTCGAAGATGATGGATGGCATCGATGGTCTCAGGCAATATCTGACCCTGGCGGAAAAAGAACGGATGAACATGGCCGGAGCACCGGACATGTCGCCGCAGCATTTCGAAAAGCTGTTGCCCTATGCCGTGGCGCTCGGCGTCGAAAAGCCCTGGTCGGAAACCTTTGATCGCTGGTTTCTGGCCGCCGCCGCCGGTGCCGCCGTTTACCAGCCGGTCTGGTACAACGGCAACGCTTTTGCAGCAGGCTCCTTCGGGGATCGCATGGGCGGCTTTGCCGGTTCGATGGCCAGCACCATGAGCGCATCGCTGCCCCCGCCACCCAGCTCCTCATCCTCCGGCTTCTCCACTGGCGGCGGCTTCTCCGGTGGCGGTGGCGGCGGAGGTGGTGGAGGCGGGTGGTAATTCTTCCACCTCCTCCGCGGCTCGGTAAATTGTATCATTTCATGATACTTGACGGAGTGATCCTGATGTATCATTATATGATACGGTTCTGGAGATGAGTGGTGATCCGTTCTTTCAAGGGCAAGCTGTCTCCGTCCGTGGCCGACGGTAGCGTGAAAAAGGGATTTCCGGTCGATCTCGTTCGCCGTACGCAGCAACTGTTGGTCCTGTTGAATGCGGCGTCCGATGTGAAGGATTTGCGCTCGCCGCCGGGCAATCGGCTGGAGAAGTTGTTGGGAGATCGGGAAGGCCAGTACTCGATCCGTATCAACCAGCAATGGCGCATCTGCTTTGCGTGGTCGAACGGCGGTGCCGATGATGTGGAAATCGTCGATTATCATTGAGAGTAGGGATTGTCAGATGAATGATATCGGTCTGCCTGCCATCCATCCGGGCGAAATCCTGAAGGATCTTTATCTTGATCCGCTGGATATGAGTGCAGGAACACTTGCCAAGAAGCTGAACGTCCCAAGGACCCGCATCGAACGCATCGTCACCGGCAAGACCGGCGTGACCTCCGATACCGCGCTGCGTCTCGCGAGATTCTTCGATACCACGCCGGAACTCTGGATGAATTTGCAGGTGAGTTACGACTTGAAGCTCGAAGCGGAGCGTAAACGCGCCGAGATTGAACGCATTCCAGTCCGTGATGCCGCGTAAGCGCCGACTTTTCCGCCATTGAATGGATGACTTTTGCCGCCGGGCTTGCTAAATCCCCCGCAGTCAATCGATCCCTTAGAAAAGCATCCATTCCATGCCCGATCTTCTGCTTGAACTCCGCTCCGAGGAAATCCCGGCCCGTATGCAGCGCAAGGCTGCCGGTGATCTGAAGAAGCTTCTGACCGATGCGCTGGTCGAGGCGGGGCTGACCTATGAGGGCGCGCGGGAATACTGGACGCCGCGCCGGCTGACGCTCGACATTCGTGGCTTGAAGACCCGCTCCGCCGATGTGCGCGAAGACCGCAAAGGCCCACGCACCGATGCCAATGAAAAGGCGATCGAAGGCTTTTTGCGCGGTGCAGGTCTCACCTCGATCGATCAGGCGCATGTGCATAGCGATCCGAAGAAGGGCGATTTCTATGTCGCCCATATCGTCAAGCCCGGCCGTCCGGCAGAAGAAATCATCGCCGAGGTGATGCCCGGCATCATTCGCAATTTCCCCTGGGGCAATCCGATGCGCTCGGGCGCAGCCTCCGCCAAGCCGGGCGCGCTGCGCTGGGTGCGGCCGCTGCAGTCGATCGTCTGCCTGTTCGGCCCGGAGCATGAGGAAACCCAAGTCGTGCCGTTTACGGTCGGTGACATCACCGCGTCGAACGTCACCTATGGCCACCGCTTCCATGCGCCGGAAGCCATCACCGTGCGCCGCTTTGCCGATTACATCGAGAAGCTGGAAAAGGCCAAGGTCATCCTCGATGCCGAGCGTCGTAAGCAGATCATCGCTGCCGACGCCGCCAACATCGCTTTTGCCAGCGGCCTTGAATTGGTCGAGGACGAAGGCCTGCTGGAAGAGGTTTGCGGCCTTGTCGAATGGCCGCAGGTGCTGATGGGCTCGTTCGAGGAAGAGTATCTGGCCATCCCGTCGGAAATCATCCGCCTGACCATCAAGACCAACCAGAAGTGTTTCGTCACCCGCCGTCCGGGCGAGGAAACCCTGTCGAACAAGTTCATCCTCGTTGCCAATATCGAGGCAAAGGACGGCGGCAAGGAAATCATCCACGGCAACGGCAAGGTTGTTCGCGCGCGTCTCTCTGACGCCAAGCACTTCTGGACCCGCGATCAGGGAAATCTACCAGACCTCGAAACACTGGAAGCCTCGGCCAAAAAGTTTGATCTTGATCTGAAAAAACCGCTCGACCAGCGCATGGCCAAGCTCGACGCCCTGAACGTCACCTTCCATGCCAAGCTCGGCAGCCAAGGCGAGCGCGTCCAGCGCATCCGCACGCTGGCCGCGGAACTGGCCAAGGTGACCGGTGCGGACCTGAAACTGGTCGACCGTGCCGTCGTTCTTGCGAAGGCCGACCTGCGGACCGAAGCCGTCGGTGAATTCCCGGAACTGCAGGGCATCATGGGCCGCAAATATGCGGTTCTGCAGGGTGAGGATGCCTCGGTCGCGGCTGCGGTCGAAGATCACTGGAAGCCGCAAGGCCCATCTGACCGCCTGCCTGCCGATGCTGTCGGCCTGACGGTTGCTCTTGCCGACAAGCTGGACACATTGATCGGCTTCTGGGCCATCGACGAGAAGCCGACGGGATCAAAGGACCCCTATGCGCTAAGGCGCGCGGCACTGGGTGTCGTGCGGATTCTGCTGGAGCGAAAGGTCCGCCTGCCTCTGTCAGCAGTTGTGAAGGATAGCGACCTCGTCGCCTTCTTCCAGGACCGCCTCAAAGTCTACCTGCGCGATCTCGGCGCCCGCCATGACCTGATCGACGCCGTTTTGACGCCGGATGCCGACGATCTGTTGATGGTTGCCCGCCGCGTCGAAGCGCTGACGGCCTTTGTCACCTCGGAAGAGGGCCTCAACCTGCTCGCCGGCACCAAGCGCGCCACGCAGTTGCTGGCCGCCGAGGAGAAGAAGGGCACACAGGTCGCAGCAACCGTCGATCCGGCGCTGCTGACGCTCGATGCCGAAAAGGCGCTCTATGCCGCTGTGACGCAGGCTTCCACCGAGGCCAGTGCTGCGATCACAGGTGAAGACTTCCGCTCGGCCATGGAAGCCTTGTCGATGCTGCGCGGCCCGGTCGACCAGTTCTTCGTCGACGTTCTGGTCAACGACGAAGACCCAGCCATCCGCGCCAACCGTCTGGCCCTGCTCGGTCTGATCCGCGCAGCAACGGGAACGGTTGCGGATTTCTCGAAGATTTCGGGCTAAGAGGAGGAGCCGATGAGGGCCAAAATCCTCGTCAGCGCCTGTCTCATGGGCCATGCCGTCCGGTATGACGGGCAGGCGAAGCCGCTTGTGCATCCGGCGCTCGATCGCTGGCGGCAGGAGGGGCGGCTGGTGACGATCTGTCCGGAAATGTCGGCCGGCATGCCGGTGCCGCGTCTTCCGGCGGAGATCGAGCCGGGAAAATCGGCAACGGACATTCTCTTAGGCGTCGGCCACGTGCGCGAAAGTAGCGGCGGCGATGTTACGGATGCGTTCGTGCAGGCGGCGCGCAATGCGCTGGCATTGGCGCTCGAGACCGGATGTGCCTATGCCTTGCTGATCGATGGCAGCCCATCCTGCGGCTCCGGTTTCGTCTATGACGGTAGCTTTTCGGGGCGCCGTCAATCGGGGGAGGGCGTGACGGCAGCCCTTCTGAAGGCCAATGGCATCCAGGTGTTTTCCGACCGCCAGATTGAAGAATTGATGGTAGCCGCCGGCAGTTGAAAGCCACACAAAAAGCCGTCGGCTTGCTCAGTCCTTGAATGTCAGGGCGAGATTGGTGAAGGTTAAGAATGCGGTCCAGGCGACGGCAAAGGCCATGACCGTTATCCCCGCCGACGCCCAGTTTGATTTCCCGACCTGCCCTTTGAAAAAGAAGAAATTCGACGCGAGCAGCCAGATCTGAGCCGCGATGAACGCCAGCAGATAAGCAATGTTTCCGGTGTGCGGGTAGAGAATGAAGGTCATCGATGTGACCAGCGTGAACGGCGCGCAGACATAACATTGCTGGTTGAACGGTATTCTCAGGCTGCTGCGGGTCACCGATCCCGGGGTGATCAGATCGTAGATCAGGGCGAAGGTGATCGGGAAGATCGAAAAGATCACCATTCGGAAGAACAGCAGATTGATCCAGGATTCGGTAACATATTGTCCGGTCTGGCTGCCTTTCAGCGTTGCGAGATCAGCCGGCGCAAGCGGTGCGAAGAAGGCGGCGATTGCGATCGAAAGGAACAGGAAGATCGACGGTTTCATGCCGCTGTCGAAGGAGATATCCTCATCCTTCAAGGTCTCCTGCCGTGCATAGTCGAGCATGTATCCCGGCTGGAAGATGACGCGGAACAGGGTGTAGGGATAAAAGATCAGCCACATCAGAAGCTCGAAGATCAACTTCTCGATGGATTTGGCGATGTTGAAGACGTCCATGATATCCCCGCTGGCGCATGTTTCCGGACGCGTCCCACCTTGCCAGCAGACTGGATTACGCCTGCTGATGTCAAGGGCGGCAGATTGGGGGATGCCCCACAAAAAATTGCGCCCCTGCTTCTCTCAGGGGCGCAATCTTTCGCCTGGAGGGCGAATGCCCGGTCAGCCTTTTATGTGTGGCTGGTTAGGGCAGGGACAGGAAGTTCAGTGTTAATTTAGCCGAAGTTGGAAATTTTCGAGATCAACTTCTTGTGACTGGCTGTCTTGCGGCGTTACCGAAGCGATATCGGCCATCGATGCCGTGGTGACGGCGGCCGTTTTTGCAGAATTATCGATGATGTTCACGGTCGCGGTCGCCTGAGCTTCGACCGGAAACGCATCGCCTGTCGTCGCTGTTGCCAGATGCACGGGCGCCGGTATGGTTGCCTGCGCGGCCTTGATGTCCGCGTCGGAAGCCTTGTTGACGAAGACGACCGGAGAGCCGCCGAGCCAGGCTTCGGTGCGCACCAGCTTCATCTCGCCGTTGATTTCCTTCAGTTCCACCCGTTCAGTGCCGGGTGCAATGTCAGGGACGATGTAGCTGGATTTTTTCTTGACGACCAAGGGCGGGCACTGGCCACAGGACAGTTGCGAGATACTGCTGTTGACCTTCTCGCCGGAAATGATGTTTTCGAGCGAAGACGCGCCGGCTGTGCTGGCCGCAACCAGGCTTGTGAGTGTAAACAAAAGGGCGCGCATCGGCTTTCTCCTCTGAAATCGTCAGAGGAAAATATCCGTTCTCCGTTACGTTCCCGTCAGGAGATTTGGTAAAAATTGAATGAGTTTTCCGATTGGCCGGCGATGGCCCGTCAGGCCTTTTCGCGCTCGACCGCCTGCCAGCCAATATCGCGGCGGCAAAAGCCATTGTCCCATTCCACCCGGTCAACTGCCGCATAGGCGCTGTCCTTGGCCGCGCTCACGGTGCTGCCCATCGCGGTGACGTTGAGCACCCGGCCGCCGGTGGCAACCAGTTGGCCGTCCTTGACCGCTGTTCCGGCATGAAACACCTTGGCTTCAGGACCGGCCTCTGGAAGGCTGGCGATCGGGGTGTTCTTTTCATACGCGCCCGGATAGCCCTTGGACGCCATCACCACCGTGAGTGCTGCATCGTCGCGCCACTCGGCGCTGACAGAGGCAAGCGTGCCGGTGGCGGCCGCGTAAAGCAGCGGCAGCAGATCGCTCTTCAGCCGCATCATCAGAACCTGGCATTCCGGATCGCCGAAGCGGACATTGTACTCGATCAATTCCGGACCTTTGGCGGTGATCATCAGGCCGGCGAAGAGGACGCCGGTAAAAGGATGACCGCTATCGGCCATGCCGGCAATCGTCGGCTCGATGATCTCGCGCATGGTGCGCTCGACCATGTCTGGCGTCATCACCGGGGCAGGAGAATAGGCACCCATGCCGCCGGTGTTCGGGCCTGTGTCGCCGTCACCGACGCGCTTGTGATCCTGCGCCGAGGCCAGCGCCAGAGCGGTTTTGCCGTCGCAAAGGCAGAAGAAACTCGCTTCCTCGCCGTCGAGATAGGCCTCGACCACCACTTCGGCTCCAGCCGCACCAAAGATGCCGGAAAAGCAGCTGTCGACGGCGTCAAGCGCTTCGTCGAGTGTCATGGCAACGGTCACGCCCTTGCCTGCTGCAAGCCCATCGGCCTTGATGACGATCGGCGCGCCCTGTTGACGAACATACGCCTTGGCCGGCTCGGCGGAGGTGAAGCGCTGATAAGCGCCGGTCGGAATATTGTATTTGGCGCAGATGTCCTTGGTAAAACCCTTGGAGCCTTCAAGCTGGGCGGCAGCGGCTGACGGTCCGAAAACAGTGATGCCGTCGTCGCGCAACGTGTCGGCCAGACCAGCGACCAGTGGCGCTTCCGGGCCGACAACGACGAAATCGATCGCTTTCTTGCGGCAGAAGGCAAGAACGGCAGCGTTGTCGGCCGTATCGACATCCACAATGGTCGCCTCTTCGGCGATACCTGGATTGCCGGGGGCGGCATAAAGGGCCGTCAGGCGTGGCGATTGCGCCAGTTTCCATGCCAGCGCATGTTCGCGCCCGCCCGAACCGATCAACAGAACTTTCATCGCCTACTCCCGCAATCCGCAGTGTTGAGGTGCGGTTAAGGCGAGGGCGGCCCAAGGTCAAGGCGAAATCGGCACAACACCGGCGATACCGGCGTTTCAGGAGGCGCTTGATGCTCCGGAATGGCGGCTGTGATCGTTGAAAGACAGATAGTCGTCTGCAGGGTTGGCAATTTTCACCGTCTGCCTCAATGCCCAGATGGTCAGTTCAGGCAGTACTAGCGGCTTGCTGATGAGGTAGCCCTGGAAATGGTCGCAACCGGCCGCGGTCAGCATCGCGAGTTTCTCGTCAGTATCGACCCCTTCGCCAACAACTGTCATGTCCTGCGCGTGGCAGAGAGCGACCATCGCCTTCAGAGCTGGCAAGGATCCCTCTTTGGCAAGGTTTTGCACCAATGCGCGGTCGAGCTTGATGGTGTCTGCGGTGTATTCGATGATCTGCTGCACGGAGGTATAACCGGCGCCGAAATCGTCGATGGAGATACGGAAGCCCCGCTCGCGCAGGGTCTCGATGTTCCGGTGCACCTGATCGCCAAGCTTGACGGCGTAGGTTTCCGTCAGTTCGATTTCGATGGTCCACGGATCGATCCCGTGCAGCTTCGCGCAATCGGAGAAATAATCGCTGATCGATTTGGAGTGCAGTTCCGCCGACGAGATGTTGATCGCAAGCACGGTGTCCTCTCCGAACAGCTGCTTCAGCCGGTGGTGTTCCGACATTGCCCGGTTGATCACCCACCAGTCGATTTTGGTGAACAGGCCGGTGCTTTCGGCGATCGGCACGAATTCGTCGGGCGTGACGTTGCCCAGCGTTGGTGAGAACCAGCGCAACAGCGCCTCGCAACCGGTCACCTTACCGCCGGGATCGACGATTGGCATGTAGACGAGGTGAAACTGCTCGTCGGGATCGACCAGCCGCAGTTCCTCCTGAATGTGGCGGATGCGGTTGCGCTTGTCCTGCAATTCCCGCGAGAAACGCGAAGAGCGGTTCTTGCCGTTGGTCTTTGCCTGGTACATCGCCGCATCAGCATTGGAGATCAGCTCGGCAAGATTGGTCGCATCCGTCGGGCAGATGGCGACGCCGATGCTGGCCGTTACGGGATAATACTTGCCGCGCACCTCGAAACCGTTGGAAAACAAGGCAAGGATCGCGGCGCACATTTCCCGGATCGTGCCGTCACGCGGTGTCGATTGTGCGAGAACTGCAAACTCGTCACCGGACAGGCGGGCAAAGACAGCCGGCGCCATCTGCCGTCGCGCAACGATCACGCTGATGGCGGCCTCGATCCGTAGCGCCAGCGTTTTCAACAGGTCGTCGCCGACCTCATGGCCATATTTGTCGTTGACGAACTTGAAGTGGTCGATGTCGATGAACAGAAGGCTGCAATGGTCACCCTCCGTCTTGACCTTGTCGATGACCTCAGCGGCAAGCAGGTTGAAATGGGCGCGATTGCTGATGCCGGTCAGCGTATCGGTCCAGGATGCCTGCTGAACCAGGTTCAACGCGCGCTGCGATTGATCATGCAATTGCTTGATATTGCCGGTCAACCGGCCGATCTCGCCTTCCGCACCGGTTTGCCTGATGTCGTCGTTTTCACCACTCATCACCGCCGTCACCTGCCGGTCGAGAGCCGAGATCGGGTTGGTGATGAACCGGCGGATCAGCGCGATCATCAGGCCGACGGAGATAAAGCTCATCACCAGTGCGCCAAAAATCAGCAGTAATTTCAGCTGTCCCATATTGCCGGATCCGTGGGACGGCGGGACCGTCAGCGTTGCAAACAAGGAAGGCGCCATTCGAACGGATGCGGAAAGGCTGTCGGGCTGCTGCGGTTGCGGCGCGGTCTCGAAACTGACGGCTGTTTCATATTCCTGCTGCAGGGTACGCTGCATGCTCAAGAATTGTGTCGGCTCGATCGCCACCTGTACCAGCAGCGCATCCGCCTTGGCGCTCGGCAGCGGGCGGCTGAAGGTGACGGGGTCGATGAATTCCGAGTAGACGATCAGCTGGCGTGTTTCGGCATCGTGCAGAAAACTCCAGTCCCGCAACTGGCTGCCGCCTGCAAGCCGGCTTGCCAGCGCAAATTGCGGTGCACCGATCTCGGCGAACGGATCATCGCTGTTCTCAAAGTAATACCCCGGTGTCAGGTCGGGATTGAAGATGGCGAAGGAGATGAATTTCTTCGGATCGTCAGACAGCGAGCGGACGCTCTGCTGCAACCGCAGGCCAAGCGCGTTGTTGCGATAGGCCTCATCCGGTTCCGACACGAACAGGCGGACAGCGTTGCCTTCCAGGATCGAGTAGAGAAAGCTCCGGCTCTGGCTGACCTCATTGCGAAACAACGCGGCCATATGGTCGAGCTGTTGCGAAAGCCGGGTCCGCTCCAGAGCGAGAACCGAATGTCCCTGCACAAAATACACCGAGAGCGCGGCCAGCAGGTAGCCTGCCAGGACGACCGGAAAGATCAGGAAAAACGCGCGTTTGCCAAGTGTCACTGGAAGTTTGCCATCGAGCTGATGATGCGCCGGCGCGTCTGTATCGACTGGATCGTCAATTCCTTCTGATACTGGCTCTTGGCCAGGATGTCGGCGGGCGGATATATTTCCTGATTGGACTGCATCTCTGCAGGGATCAGCTCGAGTGCCCTTTCACTCGCGGTCGGCATCATCAAGGCCTCGGCGTTATCAGCCGCACTTTGCGGTGAGCCGATGAAGTCAACCAGTTGCAATGCGAGCGCCTTGCGCGGGGATGCGGTGGTAACTGCCATGCAATCGAGCCAGGAAAGGGTGCCTTCCTTCGGAACTGCGTAGTGCCAGACGCCGGGCGTGCCGGCCTTGTCGTTGAGCACGTGTTGATCGCCGCTATAGGCCAGTGCCATATAGATATTCTTGCCGTGTTCGGGGTTCTGGATCGAGGTGATCACATAATCGTAGGTGAGAACGAACGGTGCCTGCTTCTTCATGACCTCAAAGGCGGCTTTCAGCGTCTCGTTATCATTGGCATTGATGGATTTTCCCAGCATGGCCAGCGGCGCAACGAAGGCCTCGTTATGATCGTCATACATGGCGATATGTTTTTTCAGCTCGGCCGCTGGCGACATCAGGTCGTTCCAGGAGGTGGGCGTGGTCTTCACCATGTCGGACCGGAAGACGATGCCCATGGTGCCCCAGAGATAGGGCATGCCGTAGCCGGCGCAACGGGACGTCCACTCGGGCTTGTAGTCTTTCATCGATCCGACGTTCTTGTCCGACAGCAGCTCCAGCACACCGCGCTTGCCAAACAGATCGGCTCCGTTTTCGCCGATAACGGCAATGTCGATATTGCTGCCGGGATCCGAAAGCACCTCGTCGCGTGCATCGCCGCTGTCATAATAGACTTGGTGCACGCCAACGCCGGTCTTTTCGGTCCAGCGGTCGAGGATTTTCTGGTCGATATAGGACTCCCAGATCAACAGGTTCAGCGTTTCCGCATGCACAGGCGCTGACGCGATCGATACGCCGAGCGCAGTGGAAGCGGCAATTAACATGTTGCGCATCAATTCACCCCGATAGTCCCCGGGGCAAACCTTAGCGTTCAATGCTTGATGAATACTTACAATAGAATGCACTGGGTTGTATTTTGGTTGAAATATTTCAGCGCATCGCGCGATGCTTGTGTGGTGCTTTGCTGCGACACCACAGCTGCCTGCCGCATCTCGAAATGCCGAGCATTTGATGCCATTCATGGATCCGGTTGAGGAGGAATATCCATGAGTTATCTGCTGTTCAAATCTCTACATATCGCTGCCGTCATCATCTGGATGGGGGGCATGGTCCTGTCGTCGGCCGCGATGTTATGGCTCGCGTCCGCCAAGCGGCCGCGCATCGAGCGTGAAACGGAGGTCGTCGCAGCGCTCAAGCGTTGGGACAGCCGTGTGACTTCGCCGGCGATGGGGCTTGCCTGGGTGTTTGGGATTGTCGTTGCGGTGGAGGGGGACTGGTTCAGCCAGCCCTGGCTGCACGCCAAGCTGGCTCTGGTCATCATCCTGTCGGCACTGCATGGAAACCTGTCGGCGAGTTTTCGACGTTTGCAGGCCGATCCAGACCGCGAGCCGGCCGGTTACTTGAAGTATTCCGGACTTTTCACGCTCGCGGCCATATTCGGGATCGTCTTTTTGGTCGTTCTCAAGCCGTTCTGATCCTAGCGGTGGCTCGGAAGCTTCGGCAGGAAGATCGTCAAAAGGCCGAGCAATGGCATGTAAGAGCAAAGCGTATAGACGAACTCGATACCGTTGCGATCGGCAAAGATACCGAGGACCGCAGCGCCGATGCCGCCGAAACCGAAGGCGAAGCCGAAGAACATGCCGGCGATCAGGCCGACGCGGCCCGGCACCAGTTCCTGGGCAAAGACCACGATGGCCGAGAACGCCGAGGAGAAGATGAAGCCGATGATAATCACCAGTGCCGCCGTCCAGAACAGGTTGGCATAGGGCAGCAGCAGCGCGAAGGGAATGACGCCGAGGATCGAGAACCAGATGACGAAGCGTGCGCCAAACCGGTCACCAATCGGCCCGCCGAAGATCACACCGGCAGCCGATGCGCCGAGGAACAGGAACAGCAGCATCTGCGCTTCCTGAACGCCGACGCCGAATTTCTCGATGGTGAAGAAGGTGAAATAGCTCGACAGGCTGGAGAGATAGGCGTTTTTCGTCGCTGTCAGGATGACGAGAACGATCAGCGTCCAGATGACCTGGTTGCGCGGCAGCGGCAATGTGCGGCTGACCGGCTTGCGGCCGGCCGTGCTGCGGCGATGGCGGGTGTACCAGACACTGACCCAGGACAGAACCATGAAGCCGGTCAGCGCTATGACCGAGAACCAGCTCAAGCTGCCCTGTCCCTGCGGAATGACGATGAAGGCCGCCAGCAATGGGCCGATTGCCGTGCCGGTATTGCCGCCGACCTGGAAAAATGACTGGGCAAGCCCATGGCGTCCACCGGAAGCAAGCCGCGCGACGCGGGATGCTTCGGGATGGAAGATCGCCGAACCGATGCCGATCAGGCATGCGCCGATGACGAGCACATAGAAATGGTGGGCATTGGCCAGAGTGATCAGGCCAGCGCAGGTCGACAGCATCGCCGCTGGCAGCGAAAACGGCATCGGCCAACGGTCGGTGACGACGCCGACTGCGGGCTGCAGCAGTGACGCCGTGACCTGAAATGCGAAGGTCAGAAGGCCAATCTGCACGAAATCAAGCGCATAGTTCTCCTTCAGCAGCGGATAGAGCGATGTCAGCAGCGACTGCATGATATCGTTCAGCATATGGCAGAAGCTGACGGCCACGATGACGGAGACCGCAGTCTTCTCCGGGCTGATGCCTGTGGGTGATGTGATGCTCGCCATGCTGTCTTCCTCGCCGGACGTATAGTGTAAAATGAATATTCGCTGTCTCTACATCGCTTGAGTATGGCCTGCTTTCGTGCTCTGGTCGCATTCTTTCGCGAGTGGGCCAAATGCAGAAAAACGACATGAAATCGGGAGACCCTGGAAGCGATGATACCCATCGTGAGAACCTGCTGTGGATCGATTCGAACGAAGATCCCATTACCGCCCTCGGGCGGCATTATCCGGCCGGCTCCCGCGGACTGCCGCACAGCCATACCAAGACGCAGCTTTGGTGTGCCCGCCGGGGTGTGGTGCTGGTCAATACCGCAGGCGGACGCTGGATGATCCCGCCCGGTCACGGGTTGCTTATTCCTGCCGGTCTCGAGCATTTCAGCGAGATGATCAGCGATGTCGAAATGCACTCCATCTACGCGGATCTCTCGGTCATTTCCGCCGATCAGCCGCGTGTGCTGGAAGTGACGCCGCTCGCAAGCAGCCTGATGGAAGAACTGGTCATGTCGGACGAGAAGCCGCTGAGCCCGCGCCGTAAACGGCTGATCATCGAGCTTTTGCTGGACGAAATCAGCCAGCTGCCAGAGCGGCCGCTTGGGCTGCCGTTTCCGGTTGACGCGCGGCTTGGCCGTCTCTGCCGGCATTTCCTGAAATCACCGGACGCCAATGCCGGCATTGACGAATGGGCAAGCGGTCTGGGCATGAGCCGCCGCTCCTTTACCCGGTTGTTTCGCGCTGAAACCGGCGTCAGTTTCGTCACCTGGCGCCAGCAGGCCTGCATATTCGCCTCGTTGCCGCGTCTGGCCGAAGGCGAACCGGTGACCAATGTCGCGCTCGATGCCGGCTATGAAAACATCGCAGCGTTTACCACTATGTTTCGGCGGATGCTCGGGAGTTCGCCCAGCACCTATCTGAAATCGCGGATGTCCTGATCGCTGACGGGTTTGATGCCGGTGGTTCCCGGCGAATTTGACTCCGGTTTTATCTAAATAGTTGTAATTTATAATAATTCACACTGAAGCAGCAGTCCCGCATGGAAAATAAAGGCTGAAATCTACTGGTTAACGAGATGGTAGTGAGGCGAAGCCTATAAGGCCCGGAACGAACCGTTTTTTGTGTCTGGAGTTCCGACGTGTTCAGCCGATCCTTGTCTGCCCTTTCCCTCGGGCTGTTTTTCGCCGCTTCCGTTTCTGCCCAAGCGCAGGAGCGCCAGCATTTCTGGTCCGGAGACTGGTACCTGAAGGTCGGCGCCACCGGTTTTATAGGGCCGAAATATGACGGCTCGTCTGACCGCCTTTTCTCTGCCGCGCCGCTGATTTCGCTCGGCCGGGCTGGCAGCACAGTGCGATTTTCGTCACGCAACGACAATCCCGCCTTCGCCTTCGTCGACAAGGGTGCCTTTCGCGCTGGTGTCGTTGGCAAGCTGATTTTTGAACGCGATGACGATACCTCGTTCGATCTCAAGGGCCTTGATCCCGTGCGCTTCGGCGGCGAACTCGGCGGCTTTGCCGAGGTCTATCCGACCGACTGGCTGCGCATCCGCGCCGAGTTGCGCCAGGGTATCCGCAGTCATCACGGCCTTGTCGCTGATGTCGCGGCAGATGGGTTCGTCGATGTCAGCGATAATGTCCGCGTCTCCGCCGGTCCGCGCCTGTCGGCCGCCACCAGCGATTATTTCGATGCCTATTACGGTGTCAGTTCATCGGAATCTGCAAAGTCCGGCTATTCGAAATATACGCCGTCCGGCGGCCTGAACTCCATCGGAGCAGGCGCTGCGATCACCTGGCAGGCAACCGAAAAACTCGAAACCAGCGCTTTTGCCGAATACAAGCGGCTGATGGGTCCGGCGGCGGATTCGAGTATCGTCAACGAAGGCGGCAGCCGCAACCAGTTCCTGGTTGGCCTCTCCGCCACCTACCGTTTCGATTTCACGCTGGAATAGGCACCGGCGTTGCAGTGCGGCGGTCTGTCGGCTTGACCCGGGATCATCCGCGCTGCAAACAAACGGCATGAATACACGTCCAGCCGATTCCGGGCGCGTCCACGATGCGCCGTCCAACAACTGGGTTTACCGCGTGCTGCCAAGGCCGCTCTGGCCCTATGCGCAGCTTGCCCGCTGGGATCGTCCGATCGGCTGGCAATTGCTGATGTGGCCGTGCTTCTGGTCGGTGGCGCTGGCGGCCAATGCGGCGGCCTCGCTTGGTACCTTTTCGTCCGGCCGCTTCGTCTTTCATCTTCTGCTGTTCTTCATCGGTGCCGTCGCCATGCGCGGTGCCGGTTGCACCTATAATGATATTGTCGACCACGATATCGACATGGAAGTGGCGCGCACGCGCTCACGGCCATTGCCGTCTGGCCGTGTCACGCGGCGGCAGGCCAAGGTCTTCATGGTGCTGCAGGCGCTCGCCGGTCTGATCGTGCTGTTGCAGTTCAACGGCTTTTCCATTTTCCTCGGCGTTTTCTCGCTGATTTTCGTGGCTGTCTATCCGTTTGCCAAGCGGTTTACCGACTGGCCGCAATTCTTCCTTGGCCTTGCCTTTTCCTGGGGCGCGATCATGGGCTGGTCGGCGGAGTTTGGAACGATCGGCTTGGCATCTGTCTTCCTTTATGCCGCTGCCATCGCCTGGACGGTCGGCTACGACACGATCTATGCCTATCAGGATAAAGAGGATGACGAGTTGATCGGCGTGCGCTCGACCGCGCGGCGGTTTGGCGATCGTCCGCGCCCGTGGCTATTCGGCCTCTACGGTCTGGCGATCCTGCTGCTGCTTGTCTCGTTTGCGCTCGCGGGGGCGGGGCTGTTGGCCTATGTCGGCCTGTTGGTTGCAGCGGTTCTACTGTTTTATCAAATCCTGGTTTTGGATATCCACGATGCCGCTCAGTGTCTGGCTTTGTTCAAGTTCAACAACGTTGTCGGACTGATCCTTTTCGTTGGACTTTGTGCCGCGCTGCTGGTCCGGATTGCATAAAAAAGCCCTCCGGATGGCCGGAGGGCAGGGTCCACCGCAGTAAAACCGTTACCGCGCAGCACTTTTGAGCGCAAAGGCGCCGGGCGTCAACAACTCAAGCCCAGCTCAATTCCTCGTCGGGGTTCTTCTTCGTTCTGGCAAAGCGGGCGGAAAAGGCGGCGATGGCCGCAAGAATGAATGTGCGCATGATCTGTCTCCTTCTCGTGCCGGCAATGTGCTATCTGCCTGTGGCATCAAAAAGGCGCTACCAAGGTTTTCCAAAGGCTCAGTTAAGAGGCTGAAAATACAAACAAAAAACCGGCCGCAGGGACAGCCGGTCTTTTGCACTGGAGGAAGGCTCGGAAAATGTGTCGAAAGTCAGTTGCGGGCGATGATTTCGCGGCCGTCGATCTTCATGTTGACACCCAGACTGCCGGTTGCGCGGCGCATCAGGAAGCGCGGGCGGCGATCGTTGAACAGTGAATGGCGGCGGCGCGGCTTGATATCGCGGGTGCGGACTTCGCCGAGATGATCTTCCAACGGGCGGGCGACGCCGTCGGCTTCGACCATCAGCATCGGGATTCGGTAGGCCTCCGACCAGGTGCGCCAATCGGCGGCAATATCGGCAAGGTCATGGGCGACCAGAAGCGGGATGCAGAGATCCGGGTCATCATGATGCAGTTCAAGCGTCACGGTCACTTCTCCGTCTCCATGGTCTATGGCGCGGGCGGCGACGCCCTTGAAGGCACGTGCCGGCAGCGCGATCGACAGTGGCAAGCCGCTGGAAGGCAAAACCTTGCGCAGTACCGCTCCACGTTCGTCCAGGCTTATGGTGACATTGCTGGACTGTCCGTGCAAGGTGTAGCTTGCCTGCTGGGGAAAGCGTTTCGGATCCATTCGCAGTGTGGTTTCAACCCAAGCCGGTTGTGAAAGTGTTTTCAGCATTTCAATCGCCCTTGTTTTCCTTGAGAGCCGGTTCCCGGTCTTCTCGTCGGGACTTTTCGTCCTCTGTGAGCCAAGGATAGGCGGAGCGCGTTTGAGACCACTTAAAAATCGCAGTTAAAAAACTTTGCATTTCCTGATGGTTAGCAAAGGCCAACGCAGCAGGGTTTCTCAAATCTGAAGAAAATCGGCTGCATTTTTCCGACCCCTTGGTCCCGCACCGCCGGGTTGAGGAAAAGCCACGCACAAGCAAGACCAGCGATTGTGATGCCGATTATGGCCGCACTGCGCGGCATTGCGTCCATCCGGACGCCTTAGCGTCGTGCAATTTCAGACGATCGGCAGAGCGGCAATGGTTTCAACATACATCGACTACAACCTCCTCACGCGCGACATGAAGACGAGCCTTCAGCGCACGTCGCAGCAGACACTGATCGCCCGCGAAACGCAGTATTACAAAGACAATATCGGTAACGTTACGTCGATTGACGAGTTCCTCGGTGACTACCGGCTCTATGCCTATGCCATGAAGGCGCATGGCCTGGAAGACATGACTTATGCTAAGGCCTTCATGCGTAAGGTCCTGGAGAGTGACCTCAGCGACGACGACAGCTACGCCAATAGACTGACGGATGATCGCTACCAAAATTTCGCGAGGGCGTTCAGTTTCTCCGTGTCGACCGAGGTGGTCCAAAGTGATGCACAGGAAGACGCGCTGATCGGTCTGTATAATCGGACAGTCTCCAACATCGATTCAAAGATGGCCGAGGAGACGAGCTACTACGATACAATGATGGGCAAGATCACCAACGTCGATCAGTTCCTGCAGAATGACAGGTTACGATCCTATGCGTTCCAGGTGTTCGGTGTTGACGAGAAAACCTTCAATTATGCCCAGGTACGCGGCGCGCTGGTCAGCGATCTCAAGGACCCGAACAGCTATTTTAATATAAATTTCGCGCCGGCTCTGGCCGACGCCGTGGCGACCAAGGCTTCATCCACTCAAGCCCTATCCGCCCTGACGAGCCGTATACAGTCTCAGACGCGCATCCCCAAGATCGACGCCTTGCTGGCACTGCCCGAGACATCGGATGAAGACAGGGTGAAGTTGCAGGCCGAAAAAACCACCCTGCAGAATAACATTGCCACGATCAATGCCGCTTTCCCGGAAATGACCAGCAATATCGACGCCTATGCCGGCGTCGAGGCCGAAATCGCCGGGCTCAAGACACAGATGGCCCAGCCCGGTCTCACCGAGGCGGAGCGGGCTGGGTTTCAGGCGCAGATCGAGCAGCGTCAAACCGCGCTCAAGACCATGAAGGGCGTGAACTTCTACGGTGCCGATTTGGAGGCCAAGCAGACGGAGAGCACTGCTACGGTTGCGCGGCTCGGTGTCTTTCAGGACCTGGCCTTGATGTACGATTTCGCAGCGGATGGGTCGGTACCCGCCGGCGGAACGGCGCAGGCCGCAGACAGCCTCAAGGCAACCAAGGAAGTCTATGCCTACAAGGCGCCGCGCGCGACGATATCGGTCGCCTTGCTGCACAAGTCCTATTATGAGGATACGATCGGGACCATCACCACGGTTGGACAAATCAAGGGTGACAGCCGACTCTATTCCTACATTCTGACAGCTTTCGGTCTGCCGTCCAGCACCACGGTCGCGACGCTCGAAAGCATTCTGAAAAGTGATCCGAACGACCCGACCAGCTTCGTGAACACCAAGGGTGGAGAATACAACGCCGCCTACAAGGAGTTGAGGGCGGCGTTCAATTTCAAGGCCGATGGCACGCTGGCGGCCGGTGATAAACCGCAGACGGCGGCGCAGACCAAGTCGACCTCAGACAACTACATGGTGCGCTACAATGACGCCGATGAAGCTGCCGATCAAACCTTGATCAACTCCTTCAAAAGCCTGATGAAAATCGTCTCGAATGTCGACGATCTGCTCTCAGACAACAAGATCATGAAATTGGCGCTCACCGCCGTCGGTCTCGAAAACGAGGGCGACACGGCGCGCAAGATCAAGAAGGTGCTGACCAGCGATCTCACTGATCCGAAGAGCTATGTCTATACACTGAAGGACGACCGCTATCTTCAGTTGGCAAAGGCGTTCAATTTCAATGCGGATGGGTCGGCCGGTGTGCCGATGCTGGCGCAGGCGGAATCCGAAATCCTCAACACCGCCAAGTCCTATGTCATCGAAAAGAGCCGTTTCGCTACGGACGATGAAAAGACCAAGGCGACTGCGGAGGCGAAATATTACAGCGCCGAGGTCGAAAAGATCAAATCGCTCGACGATCTCCTGTCCAACCGCCGCCTGGTCGATTTTGTGCTTGTCGCCGCCAAGCTTGATCCGAAAACGGTGACGACCGATTATCTCCGCAAGATGTTCGAATCCGACTTCAACGATCCGAACAGCTTCATCAATAAGGAGCCGAACACGACGGTCTACAAGGAACTCGTCGCCTCCTACAATTTTGACAGCAGCGGCAATCTGGCCCGCCCGGACCTCGGCATACAGACCAAGCGCGGGCTTCTGGAAACCGAGGACCTCTACCTCAATCAGAGCCTTGAGCAACAAAAGGGCGAGGACAATGCCGGTGTGCGGCTCGCACTCTATTTCCGGCGTCAGGCGACGGGCGTTAACACCGCCTACGATCTCCTGGCCGACGGTGCGCTGATGCAGGTCGTCCGGACGGCGTTCAGCATCCCGGAGGCGATGTCGAGCGCCAATGTCGATGTACAATATGCCTATATCAACCGCGTGCTCGACGTGAAGGATCTGCAGGATCCGGAAAAGCTGGAAAAGCTGCTACTGCGCTTTACCGCCCTTTACGATGTCGAAAACAATGTCGATGTCTCCGGCGCCCAACTGATCCTGTCGGGCGGTGGCGGTGGCATCAGCGCCGATACCTTGTTCAGCCTGTCACAGCTGCGTCTCGGCGGCTTCTAATCCTGGCTTTTCAGGCCTTCAGCACTTTGTCAGGGTTCATGATCCCGGCGGGGTCGAAGGCATGCTTGATACGCTGCATCAGATCGATCTCGATCGGCGAGCGCACCTCTGCCAGTTCGTCGCGCTTCAACTGACCGATGCCGTGCTCGGCCGAGATTGAGCCATTGTATTTCAGGACGATGCCATGGACGATGGCGTTCATCTCGCGCCAGCGGCCGATGAACTGATCCTTGTCGGCCCCAATCGGCTGCGAAATATTATAATGAATGTTGCCGTCGCCCATGTGCCCGAACGAGCAGATGCGGGCCCCCGGAATGGCCTTCATCACCGCAATATCTGCCTCCGCCATGAACGCCGGAATGCTGGAAACTGGCACCGAGACATCATGCTTGATCGACCCACCCTCCGGCTTCTGCACCGGCGACATGCTTTCGCGCATGTGCCAGAGGCTCTTGCGCTGTGCTTCGCTTGTGGCAACAACGGCGTTCTCGACGAGGCCACTGGAAATTTCAGTTTCGAGCAGCGCCTGCATCATCCGCTCGGCGCTTTCGGCGGAATCCGAGGTCGAGATGTCGATCAGCGCGTACCAGGCATGAACCGTCTCCATCGGATCGCGCACGCCCGGAATGTGCTTGGCGGTGAACTCGACACCCAGTCGCGGCATCAGCTCGAATCCGGTCAGAGCCGGGCCGCAGAGGCTTGAGGCCTTGTCGAACAGGGCCAGCGCGTCTTCAACGCTTTTCAGGCCGGCAAAGGCAACCTGATGGCCGCGCGGCTGCGGAAACAGCTTGAGCACCGCACCGGTGATGATGCCGAGGGTGCCTTCGGCGCCGATGAACAGGTCGCGCAGGTCGTAACCGGTATTGTCCTTCTTCAGCCGCCGCAATCCGTCCCAGATTTCGCCGGTCGGGAGCACAACTTCGAGGCCAAGGCAGAGTTGCCGCATATTGCCATAGGCAAGCACGGCGGTGCCGCCGGCATTGGTGGACAGATTACCGCCGATCCGGCAGGAGCCTTCCGAACCGAGCGACAGCGGAAACAGCCGGCCATGCGCTTCCGCCGCTTTCTGAATATCCGCAAGAATGCAGCCGGCATCGGCGACGATGACATTGCCGACCGGGTCGACATCGCGAATACGATTAAGCCGCTCCAATGACAGGACGATATCATCAGCCCCGGTGCGCGGGATTTGCCCTGCCACATGGCCGGTATTGCCACCCTGCGGCACGATCGCGACGCCGGTGTCGCTGGCAAGCTTGAGGATCTGAGACACTTCCGCGACGCTGCCGGGTTTGAGCACCAGCGGTGCGTTGCCTTGGTAGAGGCCGCGGGATTCGATGAGATAAGGCGCAATGTCGGCCTGATCTGTCAGCGCATTCGTTTCGCCGACGATGGCAGCGAAGCGGGCGATCAGATCGGCGGAGGGCAGGGCGTTGGTCATAGGGTCATTCCCGTGGCGCAGCAGCGCGTTCGATCCGGTCGAGGATCGCCTCGCCAAGTCCCTCGTTCGGGATCATGCCGAAGGCGATGGTCCGGGCTCCGGAGGCATCGGCCTGTTTCATAAAGGCAAACAGATTGGCGGCAGCCTCGCGCAGATTGGCAGATGGGCTGAGGTCGAGGATTTCAGCGGCGTTCTCTTCGCCAGGCAACGGCGTGCCGCCGAAACGGATCAGCGCCTCACCGGGTTTCACATCTGTTGCGTTCAACCGCACGGCAGCTCCCGGCGCATAATGCGACGCCAGCATACCCGGCGCTTCGATTGCAGCGCCTGCCGTGTCCGGCCGCAAAACCGTCTTCCCGGTCAGTGCCTCGATATCGGCGACATCCAGGCCGCCCGGACGTAGAAGCCGAATTTCATCGCCCTCGACTTTGATGATGGTCGATTCCAGCCCGATTTCTGCTGAACCGGCATCGAGGATCAGTCTCAGCTTGCCGCCAAGATCGGCCTCGACATGGGCGGCGCTGGTCGGGCTGATCTTGCCCGATGTATTGGCGCTGGGCGCTGCCAGTGGCCTGCCGAAACGCTTGATGACTTGCTGTGAAAATCCCTCCGGCATGCGGATGCCCAGCGTGTCGAGACCGGCTGATGCGAGCGGATGCACGCTGCTGTCCGGCTTGATCGGCAGGATCAGCGTCAACGGACCCGGCCAAAAGGCTTCGGCCAACCGTCGCGACAGCGGATCGAAGGTGACATGTGCCTCGGCCATGGCAAAATCGGCGACATGGCAGATCAACGGATTGAAGCGCGGGCGGCCCTTCATTTCATAGATGCGGCTGATGGCGTCGGGGTTGGTGGCGTCGGCCGCAAGTCCGTAGACCGTTTCCGTCGGGATCGCGACTGGTAGGCCTTCGCCGAGCGTCTCGCAGGCGATCGCCAGGGCTCGGTCCGGCTCGGTCCGTGTGTCTATGATCAGGGCCATCAAGCTTCCAAACGTCAATGCGCCCTCTTGAAAAGACCGGCAGGCGCTCCGGCGTTTCCTTTACAGGGCTAAGCCGGACGTTGCCAAGGGCATTCGCAGCCGCGTTGAAGGCCGGCGTCAATTGTACCGCTTCGCGACAGCCGAAATTAAGCTTTCTTAAAATGCGACAGTTCCGATTAGCCGCGGGGAAAGCCGCACATGCTAGCCGTCCTCTTCTGCACTCAGCCGGAGCCCTTATGGCCAACAAGAAATCCATGCCGAACGATCTTGCCCTGCGCATCGCCACTGCCATGCATCAGATGGGCATCGATGCCATCCCCAGGAATTACGAGCTCGTCTATGAGGCCTATGCTGGTGCCAATCCGGATCTGGTTCGCGATTTCATCGCCCTTGGCAAATACAAGTCGCAATCGGCGCTTGACGAGCTTGGCCGCAAATACCTACCGCATCACCATGAAGCCAGCGTGCTGGCGCGATCGACGACGATCGTGCGCGACGAGATGAGCAATTTCATGAACCTGTTGGCGCGTGAGAAAGACTCGCTCGACGACTATGGACGGCTGATCAGCGAGGCGACCAAAGCTTTGGTGGTTTCCGACGACGCGAGCCAGGCCGCACTGCAGAATTCCATCCAGGCGCTGAAGCGGGCCACCGAGCGGCAGGTGTCGCATAATGCCGAGCTGGAGCAGAGCGTTACTGCCCAGTCCACCGTCATCGCTGGCGTGCAGAAAGACCTTGCCGACTTCGAAGCACGCAAGTTTTCGGATGCGGTCACCGGGCTTGCCAATCGCCGCGCCTTCAACAAGGCCTTGGCCAAGGTCTATGCCGATCCCGATCTGCCGCGTGCCTGCGGCATCGCCATTGCCGAACCCGATACCAGCCGGCGCCTGTCGGGAGAACAGGCCGCCGCCTTGGCCGAGCCGTTGGCACGGCACATCGGCGGCATTATCCAGCAGTCCTTTCCGTCAAGCGAGCTGGTCGCCCGTTTCGACGGCACCCGTTTTGGCTTCTTGATCAACGCGGGCGAGGAGCGGGAAGTGGTGCGGCTCTTGGCACTTTTGCGCTCGGCTTTGCGCGGCACGCATTTCAAGCACCCAAAGACCGGGCGCGATCTTGGCTGCGTGACGCTTTCGGTGGGCATATGCATGTCGGATGACGCCAGCAACGCCTTCGATCTCGTCGGCACGGCGGAAAAGGCACTCGCCAGGGCGCAGGGCAAGGGCGGAGACCAGACGGTCGTCCACGGCGCCGAAAGCGAGCAGCCGCCCGGGCGCGACTGGCTGATCTACAAGCAGTGATCAGAGGCTGCCGATGATCTTGCGAAGCTCTGAGTTGCGGGCGCCGAGCAGAAGCACGTTTTTCAGCGCTTCCTTGGGATCGCGGGTGCGAAACAACAGGCCGTTGTCGTGCACCGCACGATTGACGGTCAGTTTTCCGGCCTCGGCGTCCATCTCCGTGGCGACAGCGAAATACATCCGCGCGTAACCGATCTTGATCTTCTCGAAAAAATGCTGGTCGTCGCCGATATCAGAGAAGAAATTGGCAATGTAGAACGACCAGCGGACATCCTCGAATTTGGCGAATTTCGTCCGCGCTGCCGTCACATGGCAATAGCCGAGATGCGGGCTATCGGCGAGCGTGCGGTGAAAAAGCAGTTTGGGAAAACGGATCGAACGGTGGAAACTGTTGATCCGGTCATGCGTCACGCTCCCGGCGACTTCGAGCTTCTTGCCGGTGCGGGTGGCAACTTCCTGATGGGTCAGATAGCGTTTTTCAACGGCGCTCCATTCCTGCTGGTGCCGGTTGATCCGTCCTGTCCGCAGGAATTCGGTATAGATCGCCGCCTTCGGCAAGGGAGCCGGTTTCTTGACCACGGCAGAATCGAAATATCTCAAGTTTGACATCGGCCTGTACCAGAATGCGACGGAATGCGGACAAGGCATTGCCGGGGCGTAAACGCTTGATCGGAAGAGGCTACATTGTCAGGGTTAACGCAGTCTTTCGTCACGCTACCCGCGTGCCATGGTACGGGGCTTGCGCGCGACGTCGGCAGGGGCGCCGCTGGCGGCGTTGAATGTCGCAATGAGGGGCCGTTTGTGCCAATTGAAACGGCGTTTGGCCGAAAAGGCGCCATTTGCCGAATATTCGGCGGATGACATTGTTTCTGCTTATAAAATAGCCAGACCCCAGCGTTGTTTCACGCAATATTTTCCGTGTCGTCTTTCTGGAATCGGATGTCGTTAATTGGCGGCTATATTACCGGAAGTGAGGATTAGATGAAGACACTCAAGGTGCCGCCTTTATAGGGAGGGTGGAGAATTGGGAAGCCGGTCGAAATCCGGCGCTGCCCCCGCAACGGTGGTGGAGCGAAACCTCGGCAAAAGGCCACTGGAGAAATCCGGGAAGGCGCCGGGATCGTCCGCAAGGACAGCTCCAGAGCCCGGAAACCAGCCTTGTAGCGAAATTGATATCTGGGTTGCGGCGGGCAGCCGGAAGGAGAACCACGATAATCACGCGCTCTCCCGGCGCGGCGGTGGTTCCTTTCCTGCCTGCAGCACCCTTCAAAAAGGTTGGCGAGCACAAGGAAATGACCATGGATCTCCGCAGTGAAGTCCTTCGCAAATTGAAAAACCGGCGCGATACGCACAGCCTGGAGCAGGCTTTCTATACCGATCCCGATCTCTACAAGCTCGATATGACTGAGATCTGGTACAAGGACTGGCTGTTCATCGGCCATGACTGCGAAATCCCGAAGTCCGGCAATTATTTCACCGTACAGGTTGGCGAATATCCGGTCGTGGTCGTCCGCGATCGCACCGGCACTGTCCGCGCCTTGCACAATTCCTGCCGCCATCGTGGCTCGCGTGTCTGTGCTGGCGCCAAGGGTTCGTCCGCCAAGCTTGTCTGTCCCTATCACCAGTGGACCTATGAGCTCGACGGCAAGCTGCTGTTTGCCCGCCAGATGGGCGAGGATTTCGACAAGAACCAGCATGGCCTGAAACCGATCCATTGCGAAACCATCGGCGGTTACATCTTTATCTGCCTCGCCGAAGAGGCGATGGATTTCCAGCCGGTGCGCGACATGGTCTCGTCCTATGTCACGCCGCACAATCTCAAGGACACCAAGGTCGCGTTTGAAAGCACGATCATCGAGAAAGGCAACTGGAAGCTCGTCTGGGAAAACAACCGCGAGTGCTATCACTGCGCCGCAAATCACCCGGAACTCTGCCGCACCTACCCGGAAGCGCCGACGGCAACCGGCGTGCAGGGCGCCAAGGACGATCCGGTCATCGCCGCTCACTGGGAACATTGCGAATCGTCCGGCCTGCCGAGCGAGTTCAAGATGGATCCATCCGGCCAGTTCCGTGTTGCCCGCATGCCGTTGATCGAGGGTGCCGAAAGCTACACGATGTCGGGAAAGCGCGCCGTCAAGCGCCAACTCTCCAACGATGTCAGCCAGAGCCATATCGGCACGCTGTTGCTGTTCCATTATCCGAGTACCTGGAACCACGTGCTGGCCGATCACGCCATCACCTTCCGCGTCCTGCCGCTCGGCCCGGAACTCACCCAGGTCACCACCAAATGGCTGGTGCACAAGGACGCGGTCGAAGGCGTCGATTATAACCTCGAGGAACTGACCCACGTCTGGACCGAGACCAACGATCAGGACCGCCAGATCGTCGAGGAAAATGCCTTTGGCATCCGCTCGCCTGCCTACCAGCCCGGCCCCTATTCGCCGGAACACGAGGGTGGCGTGATGCAGTTCGTCGAATGGTACACAAACTTCCTGGCGGATCGCCTGAAGGGCAGCTCGATCTCCACTCCTCTGGTTCGGGTCGCCTGACATGACGATTGCCTCATCCTTCCGGCACTTCGACGAGTTGCAGCCGTTCAATGACCGGCAGCAATTGCTGGAGTGCATTTCCGTCACCGCCGAAGGGCCGGATGTGATGACATTCGGCTTCAAGGCCGACAAGGACAGCTGGTTCCGATATCTGCCGGGCCAGTTCGTCACACTCGAGCTACCGGTGACGCCAGACGATCCGGTGATGCGCACCTACACATTGTCCTCGACGCCGTCGCGGCCGTTTTCCGTGGCCGTCACCGTTAAGGCCCAGGCGTCGAGCATCGGCACGCGCTGGATGTTTGATAACCTGAAACCGGGCATGAAACTCAAAGCCTTCGGTCCGCTCGGCGACTTCTCGTTCGTGCGCCATCCCGGTGCAAAATACCTCTTCATCTCCGCCGGGTCCGGCATCACGCCGATGATGTCGATGACCCGCTGGATGGCCGATTGCGCCCCGCAGACTGACGTCTCCTTCCTCTCCTGCGCCCGCCAGCCGGACGATCTGCTGTTCCGCGACGAACTGGAAAACATCTCGCGCAACATGCCGAACCTCAATCTCGGCTTCATCGTCGAGACCCATGCACCGCGCCATAGCTGGCACGGGCTGCGTGGCCGCATCGAGACGTCCAAGCTGGCGCTGCTGGCGCCGGATTTCCGCGAACGCACCGTGTTCTGCTGCGGCCCGGAACCGTTCATGCGCGGCGTCAAATCCATGCTCGAGAGTGTCGGTTTCGACATGAACCGCTATCATGAAGAGAGTTTTCAGCCGGCCAACGCGCCGGATCCGGCAGAGCTTGCCATTCGCGCCGGAGCGGGGGAGGTGGACGCAGCAGCAGTCTCCACCATCACCTTCACCATGGCCGGCAAGGACGCCAAGTGTCAGCCCGGCCAGACCATCCTGCAGACGGCACGCTCGGCCGGCGTCCGCATCGGCGCTGCCTGCGAGGGCGGGTTATGCGGCACCTGCCGGGTGATGAAGATTTCAGGAGAGGTCGAGATGAACCACAATGGTGGCATCCTCGACGACGAAATCGATGAGGGCTATATCCTCGCCTGCTGTTCGCGCCCGATCGGGGATGTGCAAATCGAGGCGTGACGTGCTGGAACTGCCGAGCGGCTGATAAGCCGCCCGGCATGGCCGCCCACCGCCCAGCAGCCGGGCCAAGACTGATCACCATCAAGGGGTGTTTGAAGCTGGAAAGCCTCGCGTAAGTTGCATTGGTTAATTTCAGAGGGCAATCGATACGGGACGTGACATATGCGAACCAAAGATCTGACCTATGAACTTCTCCAGGCCTCGAAGATGAGCGCCGAACGTAGCGACAAAAGGATGCTTGTGTTCCTCATCGAGATGGCACTTCTGGAAGCTGAATTGTCCATGCCCTCGACCCTGGATATCAAGCGCCCTCATCCGGCGCATATTCCTCAGATACCCCGGCCGGCAAGCAGCGCCGCCGATCTGCAGAGCAGATGAGCCATAGCGTCCTATCCGCGTGACCGAACCTCTGCTCTACGATTCCGGCGCGATCGGGGCTGCTATCGCTGTCGAGCGGCAGGCTGCAAACACATCAAGGGTCGGGTTGTAGACCTTCGTGATGACATTCATCATCCCAAGCACGGTGTGGAACAGGTTGTCGTGCGAGGTCGGGGCGTCGGCGTAGGTCTGAAGACAGCTCCGGTCCAGGCCCGTCAATTGGGCATACTGATCGGAGAACCAGGCGATAAAGGGGACGTGGGTCTGCTCCGTGGGAGCGAACATATAGGGCGCGCCATGCAGGAACAATCCGTTCTCGCCGAGCGACTCGCCATGATCAGACATGTAGATCATCGCGCCATCGACACTGTCCTGATGCTTTTTCAGAAGCTTGATCACCTCCGCCAGATTGTGATCGGTATAGAGGATCGAGTTGTCATAGGCGTTGACGATCTCTTCGCGTGAGCAATCGGAAAGCTGCGGGGTACGGCAATCGGGCTGGAAGCGGCGGAATTCTTCCGGGTACCGCAGAAAATAAGCCGGACCGTGACTGCCTAGTTGGTGCAGCACGATGACGGTGTTCTTGGTGATGCCGGTAAGCTTCTCATCGAGTTTGCTGAGGAAGATATCATCGAGGCATTCGCCGTCCTTGCAGAGCGGGCTGTTTTTCTGCTTGGTCAGGCTGGCAAAGTTGACGAGGTCGGCAATGCCCTTGCTGCCGGTATTGTTGTCCCACCAATAGCCGTCAATGCCAGCGCGGCGCAAAACGTCCATCAATGTGTCGGTGGACCGCGCCTTGCGGTCGGAATAATCCTGCCTGCCATAGACCGAAAACATGCAGGGCAACGAAACGGCCGTTGCTGTTCCGCAGCTGGTTGTCTTGGTGAAGTTCGTCACGCCAAGCGTTTTCAGTTCGGGATTGGTCTCCCTGTTGTAGCCATTCAGGGAAAAGTTCATGGCACGGGCGGTTTCGCCGGCGACGATAACAGTGACGACGGGTTTTTTTGCCTGCGCATAGAGCGGGCCGAGTTTGGCGTCCGTGCCGAGTGGAGCACGGACGATGCCGATCTCGCGATAGGTGCTGACGCCCAAGCCGATGGCCGAGGTGATGGCCGCAAACGGCGTGAGCTTGGCCATCATGTCGCGGTGTTCCCGGATGTTGGACGATATCCCTGAATAGTTCGAGACAATCAGCCCGATGCACAACGACAGGCAAAGCGAAATGACCGCAAGGTTCACAAAGAATTTGCTGATGAAGGGACGATGCCTGATCCGAACCATGCAGACCAGCATCGATGGCACGACACCGTAAATAAGGATGTGAAGGACAAACGCAGCGGTGATCAGGGGACCGGCTTCCTGTGGCGTTGTCACCACGGCGTTGCGGATCATTTCCTTGTCGATCACCACACCGAAGAAGTCCGTGTAATAGGAAGACATCGCCCCGGCGATCAGGAGGAGCACCAGAAACGGCTTGATCAGGTATTTGACCGAGAACATCACCATGCCCGCAAAGACAAGCAGGGTCATCGCGGCGGCAAACGTGTAGAAGCCCAGGTGGAAGCCACCGAACACATAGAAGGCCTCGTTCCAGAACGTCAGATTCTGGAGGCACAGGATGAAGAGGGCCACCAGCAGGCTGAGCGGTATGCTGCCTATGGTGGGCCGCTTGATAGAGCGAAAATTCAAAACAGGCTCCGGTAATCAACGCAGGGATGTGACCTCCCCGTCTCATGCGCTCGCCTGCTGACAGGAGGCTGAACGTTTGCAGCTTTGGTATTTTGGCCGGAAACGCCTGCAGACGCGAAGACGAAAGCCGAAACCGGACAGCTCTGAGGCGGGACGTGAGCACGAGAGGCGCTGTTCAGCGCCACCCAGATCATGCCGTTGCTGTGCCGGTGCCGGAACGGCAGTCGCGGCTGTAATACCGTTATGGCGATGTTTATCGAAGACCCAGCGGAATTGACATTTTGGTGATCGATCCGGTGACCGTCATATCAACGCCTATGCCGGAACCAGAGAAAGATTCCGCTTTGCCAGAGGCGATCATGAGCGGTCTGTCGAGCGGTTTTTCCGGCAGGAGTTCGCCTCTCGCCCAGACCGCCTTCAGCGCCGTCGTGTTGATTGCCGCGATATTGACATCGATATCCGGGAGCGTTCCGGCGACGCGGTAGGGGCAGCGCTGCTTGCCGCAGTTGGGAGCCGCGGAGAACTGCCAGAGCGCGTAGGCATCCCAGTTGCCCATCGGAAAGACGTTGCGGATGCCCGGCTTGTAGCGGGCATACCAGAGCGGCAGGCGCGACAGGATCGGGTAACGGTCGCGGTTGGCCGCGATATATTCGGCGGTCGTGTGATTGGTATAGAGCATCGGGTAACGGCCGGTGCGGGTCTTGATATGGCCTACGAAAATGGCCGCATCCTCCAGCGACATATATTTTTCAGGATCGATCCCCTCGATGTCGATCACCATCAACTCGTCGTCGCGTGGGGTGGCATAGTCGAGAAAATGATTGGCCTGGTCCACCGGGTTTCCGGGGCGGGCGAGATGATAGGCACCCCAGAGAAGTCCGCTCGCCCGGGCGATCAGGCGGCGTGTCTGGTAGAGTTCGCGGCTGACGGCGTATTTGCGCCACATCGTCTTGCAGTGGGCGACCGTATCGCCGGCGTGATCACCGATGCAGTCAAAGCTCTCCGGAAGGCCGTCGGATGCCTTGGAGATGAAACCGGCAATGCGCTTGTCCTTCAGCATTGCATCCCAGTCGATGATGTTGAGTTCATAGGCATCGATGACCAGCGCGTGGTCGGTTGATTTCCACGGCGTCAGATCGCGGGCCGATGTTTCTGGAAGCAGGCCGCCGCCGGAAAACAGCGCGACGCCGAGGCACGCGGCGAAGCGGAAAAACTTGCCCAATCCTCTGCTTTGGCGCTTTCCCATCGCATGAGGGTGCTGAAAGATGGTTAACCGAGCCTTAACACGTCTGGCGCGAACTCTGCGGACGTGTTTAGTTGTATTGGCGATGGAACAAAAATTGCGGCAAATCGTTCTATCGCCAAGACAATATTGTCCGAAAGCACATGAAAGGGAGAACCCCGAATGGGTGTATTCAAGATGAGGATGGCATCGCTTGCATTGTCAGCGATGATGCTGGCGACGTCATTCGCACCATCGCACGCCTTCACCCAAGTCCCGGTGCCGGTCCAGGCTGACCGTACCGATGTGGAAAACGTTCAGTATAACGGCAATCGCAACCGGCATTACAACAACAGGCCGCGCTACAACAATCGTCATGGCAATTACGGCGGCAGGAATGGTTATTATCGCCGGGGTAACAACTATTACTACAACGGACACCGCGGCTATAACTATTATCGCCCCGGCTACCGGGAGTATAATGGCTTCTGGTTCCCGCTCGGTGCCTTTGCTGCCGGTGCCGTCATCGGTGGTGCGATCGCCCAGCCTCCCGTCCGCTACGGCGGCAGCCATGTCGAATGGTGCGCCAATCGCTATCGCAGCTACCGTGCTTACGACAATACCTATCAGCCAAACAACGGCCCGCGCAGGCAGTGCAATTCGCCCTACTGATGCGCAGGCAGTGCAATTCGCCCTACTGATGTGACCAGCTGATCAGCACAGACTTTAGGCCGGGGACTTTGTCTCCGGCTTTTTTCGTCAGAGAATCCCGATCCGCTTCAGGATCGTCCAGGCCACGCCCATCGACATCATGATCAGGAAACCTGCCAGCAGGGTGCCGTGAATACCTTCGGCAAAAGGCAGGCCACTGGTGTTCATGCCGAAGAACCCGGTGACCAGTGTCGGTGGCAAGAGAAATGCGGTCATCAGCGAGAGAATGTAGAGATGGCGATTGGTCTCCGATGAGAGCTTGCTGTCGATCTCCTCATGCAACAGGCGGGCGCGTTCCTGCAGCGCAAAGACGTCGCGATCGACGGCTTCCAGCCTGTCCGACAAGCGTTCGGCGGCGTCGATAAAACCTTCCGGCACTTCGTCTTCTTCCGACGTGCCTGCGCGCCTTAGCAGGGCCAGCAATGTGCGCAGGTGCCGGTGCAGGCGAACGGCGGTCCGCCGGAGCGGTGCCAAGCGTGGCTGGTGGTTGTGTCCTGCCTCGCCATAGACATCGTCCTCGATGATGTTGAGGTCTTCGGTCAGTTCCAGCACCAGGCTGATCAACGTGCGCTGGAATTCGACGACCATCATTTCAAACAGATCGATCGGCCGGGCGCAGCGGGCGTTCTTTTCGACGGCGGCTTTCACCCGGTCGATGCTGCGCAGCGGGTGCAGCCGTGTGGTGATGATGATCTTTTCGGTGACGGCAAAATGCAGCCAGCCGATGGTTTTCGTCTCGGCATCGAAGGTGCGCTCGAAATCGACCAAGGTGCCATAGACGATATCGTCGGAAATGGTCACCGCCGCCTGCGTGTCATGACTGGTGAGCGTTGACAGCGCGCTCTGCGGTAATGTCGTGATTCGTTCGATCAGGGCAGGGGTGCGCGCATCGCTCAGTGCCAAGTGCAACCAGACCCAGCCTTCACCCTCCATCAGTGCATCGATGGATGAATCGGCCGCAATCCGCACGCAGCGGCTTTCGCCGGGCAGGAAGCGATAGGCCCAGACGAGCCCCGGTATTTCAGACGAGATCAGATTCATGCGGCATTGTCCCGGGAGGCGGCCAGACTTCGCTGTATGCGGGTTTCGTGACAGTTTTGTTACAGGCCCGGTCGCGAGCAGGGATAACGATGCCAGATCGAATATTGACGTTTACGTAAAAATCAATAATTTCGGCGTCTACAAACAAGCCATTGCTGGACGGACGCACGGCAATGTTGTCAGGTGACTGCAGGAGGAGACGACGATGTACAAGGCACCGGTTGAGGAAATTCTGTTCACGCTGAAGCACGTGGCCGGGCTCAGTGAGGATCTGGCTGCCGGTATTTTCGGCGACCTCGATGAGGATCTGGTCGATGCGATCGTCGGTGAAGCCGGCCGCTTTGCCACTGAAGAGGTGGCACCGCTGGCCGATATCGGCGACCGGCAGGGCTCCAGGCTTGTTGATGGCAAGGTGCAGATTCCGGATGGATGGGCCGACCTTTATCGCAACTGGGCTGCCGGTGGCTGGAACAGCCTGACGGCGCCAGAGGAATTCGGTGGCCAGGCGCTGCCGCACATGCTGCATATCGCTGCCATGGAATTCTGGAATGCCGGCTCGATGGCCTTTGCACTGGCGCCGATGCTGACCATGGGCGCTGTCGATGCGTTGGAAAAACATGGATCCGCAGCGCTGAAATCGACCTTCCTTGCCAAGATGATTTCCGGTGAATGGACCGGGACGATGAACCTGACGGAACCGCATGCCGGCTCCGATCTGGGCGTCCTGAAGACCCGAGCCGAGCGCCGCGACGACAACACCTATCGGATTTTCGGCCAGAAAATCTTCATCACCTGGGGCGACCACGAGGTCACCGGCAATATCGTTCATCTGGTGCTGGCGCGGATCGCCGGTGCGCCGGAGGGAACGCGCGGCATCTCGCTGTTCCTGGTGCCGAAATTCCTTGTCAACGAAGACGGTTCGCTTGGCGCCCGCAACGATCTGTTCTGCCATTCGCTCGAACACAAGCTGGGCATCCATGCCTCGCCGACCTGCACCATGGTCTATGGTGATGGCCGGTTCGGCGGTGAGAAGGGTGCTGTTGGTTACCTCATCGGCGAAGAGAACAAGGGCCTCAATTGCATGTTCACGATGATGAACAATGCCCGGCTCGCCGTCGGCATCCAGGGCGTGGCGATGGCCGATGCTGCAACCCAGCATGCGCTCAGCTATGCCCGCGAACGGACGCAGGGCAAGGCGCCGGGCTGGAGGGGCACGGGCATGAGCCCGATCATCGAACACCCGGATATTGCCCGGACACTTTTGACGATGAAAGCGCTGACACAGGGTGCCCGTGCTATTGCGCTGACCTGCGCCCGTGCCGTCGACCGGGCCCACGTGTCTGAAGGCGACGAGGCCCGCCACTGGCAGGAGCGTTCCAGTCTCCTGACCCCGATTGCCAAATCGTTCGGCACCGACGTTGGTGTCGATGCCGCCTCGATGGGTATCCAGGTGCATGGCGGCATGGGCTTCATCGAGGAAACCGGTGCCGCGCGCTATCTGCGCGATGCCCGGATCGCGCCGATCTATGAAGGCACCAATGGCATCCAGGCGATCGATCTTGTCACCCGCAAGCTGCCTCTCTCGGACGGCGGCCATGTGCGCGGCTTCATCGCCGAATTGAAGACGGTGGCGGAAGAGGTGGGCTCATCCAATCTCGCCGATTTCGGCGAAACCGGCAGCCGTCTCGACGATGCGATCGCCGATCTGGAACAGACGACCGAGTGGCTGCTTGCGCGCCTCGCCGAAGGCAAGTCTGCGGAGGCGCTTTCCGGTGCCACCGCTTATCAGCGTCTGTTTGGCCTGACCCTGACCGGCGTCTATCTCGCCAAGGGCGGGCTGGCGGAGGTTGGTGATGGTGGCCGTGATATCCGCATCGCGCTGTGCCGTTTTGCCGCCGAAAACCTTTTGTCCGAAACGGCAGCGCTGAAAAACAGCATCATCACCGGTGCTGCAAGCCTTGCCAGCGCCCGTATCGCACTTGCTTGATTGACGATTTGCCTGATCGAAGGAGATGACCATGACCGATGATGTTCTGATCGAGCGGCCCGAAGCCTATCCCGGCGTTCAGGTCATCCGTTTCAACCGGCCGGCCAAGAAGAATGCCATCACCCGGGCGATGTACGCCAAGATGGCCAACGCCCTCACAGTCGCCGGTACCGACGATGCCATTCGCGTCACCGCTTTTCTCGGCACCGAAGGCTGCTTTTCGGCCGGCAACGACATGGCCGATTTCATGGCCTTTGCCATGGGCGGGTCGATGGGGCAGGAGGTCATCGATTTCCTGAAGGCACTCGCCAGCGCCGCCAAGCCAATCGTCTCCGGCGTCGATGGTCTGGCAATCGGTATCGGCACGACCATCCACCTGCACTGCGATCTGACGATTGCCTCGGCGCGTTCGACCTTCAAGACGCCCTTCGTCGATCTGGCTTTGGTGCCAGAAGCAGCCTCCAGCCTGATCGTGCCACGTATTGCCGGTCATCAGCGCGCCTTTGCGCTTCTGGCCGCCGGCGAGCCTTTTACGGCCGCAGAGGCGCAAGAAGCCGGGCTGATCTGGAAGATCGCCGGTGCCGATGCCATCGAGGAAGAGGTGCTGGCACTTGCCGCAAGCCTCGCCAAGAAGCCGCCGGAAGCGTTGCGCATCGCCCGTGATCTTATCCGCGGCGACCGTTCCGACGTTTTGGCGCGTATCGACGAGGAGGCAAAGCATTTTGCCGCGCAGCTGAAAAGTGCTGAAGCGCGTGCGGCTTTCGAGGCTTTCATGCGGCGTTGATCGGGCTTCACAAAACGCGTTTAGAGCTTGCCGCAGAAGCCGATCGCAGCAATACACCCGCCACCTTGCCGGATGGCAACAGAGTCCCATATAATCTCATGTGCGTGGAGGACTGCCGGTCTGGGGAGAGGCTGGAAACAAAAGGACCTGTCCATGCGATCGCCTTTCAAGTTCTCCCTTTCCAGCATGCTCAAGCAGCACCGGCGCTGGGAAAAGACCTTAACCAAGGCCGTGAAGGCAACGCGCAAGGCGCTTGTTTCCGCATCATCCACCAAGCCGCCGGCTCCAAAGCCAACCGCAAAGCCGCGTTCGGCCACACGGCTGGAAGAGATTAAGGCATTCGGCAGCAACCCCGGTCATCTGCGCATGTTTCGTTACGTGCCGCCCGACCTGCCGAAGAAGTCGCCGCTCGTTGTTGTCCTGCATGGCTGCCACCAAAGTGCCGAAGCCTATGACAAGGGCAGCGGCTGGTCGACCTTAGCGCGGGAGCGCGGTTTTGCCGTCGTCTATGCCGAGCAGAAGCGCTCCAACAATCCCAATCTCTGTTTCAACTGGTTCCGCCCCAGCAACGTCACGCGTGACCGCGGCGAGGTGATGTCGATCCGTCAGATGGTCGCCAAGATGGCAACGGGTCATGCGATCGACCGCAAGCGCGTCTTCGTCACCGGCCTGTCGGCTGGCGGCGCGATGGCCTCCGCGATGCTGGCCGCGTATCCCGATGTGTTTCGTGGCGGCGGTATCATCGCCGGCTTGCCTTATGGCGCAGCGCGCGACGTCCACCGGGCGCTGGCCGCCATGAAGTCCGCGCCGGAGCGGGCAGGACAGGAATGGGGTGATCTCGTGCGGGCCGCATCGCCAGTGAAGCGCGATTTTCCCACGGTATCGATCTGGCATGGGACGAAAGACCATACGGTTTCGGTGAACAACGCCGACGCACTGCTGCTGCAATGGCTGGATGTGCACGGTCTTGAAAGCGATGCCTATGCGCAAAGCGAAGTCGATGGCCATCTCCATCGCGTCTGGAAGGATGCCGGTGGCCGGATCGCCGTCGAACTCTATCTGATCGACGGAATGGGCCACGGCACGCCGCTGAAGCCGAGGCCGGTTTCCCGGGCCAAGGCTGACACACCCGGCCCTTACATGCTTGATGCCGGCATTTCTTCGTCCATGCACCTGGCAACGGCCTGGGGCTTGAAGAAACCGGCGCTTCTTTCTGCGCTGAAACAGGCGGCCGGATAGGCGGACTGTCCTTAAAATCATCACTTTTCCTGTAATGGAAACTTAACCCTGCTTTAAGTGGCCGCCCGTATGGTCCGGACAATCACAGGTCCGGCCTACCGGCCCTTGTCGGGCGCATGAAGCGCATCGTCTGCGCCCCCGTGGCATGTCATCCCCATACCCGCATTCTGGAACGGTTTTGCGCGCGAGCGCCGGCCACCGATTCCGTGCGCGGATACGTTCGAGCCTCCGTCCGGCGCTACCGCCGGTCTGCATTAGGGAAGTCTGCCTTGAAAAGATCCAATCTCATGACGCGCATTCTCGTTGCCGCGTCCCTTGTCGTCGTTGCCGCCTTTGGCGGTTTTTCCGTTTATATTGACAGTCTCCAGCATGACACGACGACCCGCGCCGTCGAGGAAAACATTTCTTCCTCTGGCAAGCAGGCCGCCCAGAGCGTTGCCAACTGGCTGAACGGCCGCGTCACGCTGACGGCCATGGTTGCCGATGCCGCAGGCAATGCAGCCAATCAGGCCGGGCTCGAAGCCACGCTCAACAACGATGTGCTCGTCAAGGAATTCATCAGCACCTATGTCGGCGACGAAGCCGGAAAATTCACCACCTGGCCGATCAATTCGATGCCGGAAGGCTACGATCCGCGCAAGCGTCCCTGGTATCAGGACGCGGTCAAGGCCGGCGGCAGCGTATTGACCGACCCCTATATCGATGCGTCGAGCGGTGACCTGATAATCAGCGCTGCAGCGCCGGTCATGAAGGACGGCAAGCTGGCCGGCGTTGCCGGCAGCGACTTTTCGCTCAAGACACTGGTGTCGATGGTCAAGGATATCGATGTCGGCGGCGAGGGCTTTGCCTTCCTCGTCAACAAGTCGGGTCAGATCCTCGTGCATCCGGATGCCAAGCTGGTGACCAAGACGCTCGCCGATGCTTTCCCGGCCGAAACGCCGTCGATCGGTTCAACGATCATGCAGACCGAACTGGACGGCAAGCCGATGCTGGTCAGCTTCGTGCCGGTCGCAGGCCTGCCGACGGTTGAATGGTATGTCGGCTTCGCTGTCGATGCCGATGTCGCCTATTCCGCAATCGGCAAGTTCCGGATTGCCGCCACCATCGCCACGCTTCTGGCGGTCGGCGTGATGATCGCCTTCCTCGCAACCTTGCTCAGCCGTCTCGTCATCCGTCCAGTCACCGATATGACTGGTGCGATGGAGCGTCTCGCCGCTGGTGACCTCAAGGCCGAAATCCCCGGCCAGGATCGCAGCGACCAGATCGGCGCGATGGCCGCAACCGTTGCCGTGTTCCGCACCAATGCCATCGAGCGCGCACGTCTTGAAGGCGAAGCCGAGACTGGCCGTTCGCTGTCCGAACAGGAGCGTCGCGATCGCGAAGCGCAGAAGGCCAAGGAAACTGCCGATATCCAGCAGGCTGTCGAGGCCCTGGCGACCGGGCTTGGCCGTCTTGCCGACGGCGATCTCGGCTACCGCATCTCGGTTCCGTTCGTGATGCATCTGGACCGCCTGCGCGCCGACTTCAACAATTCGGTGACCAAGCTGCATCAGACGCTTCAGGCCGTTGGCGCCAATGCCCGCGCCATCGATGCCGGTGCGACCGAAATCCGCACCGCCGCCGACGATCTTGCCCGCCGCACCGAGCAGCAGGCAGCCTCGGTGGAAGAAACCGCCGCAGCTCTCGAGCAGATCACCACGACGGTCAAGGACAGCGCACGCCGCGCCGAAGAAGTCGGCCAGCTGGTTGCCCGCACCCGCGCCGGTGCCGAAAAGTCCGGCGAAGTGGTCCGCAATGCTGTCAACGCTATGCAGGGCATCGAAAAATCCTCCGGCGAGATTTCCAACATCATCGGCGTCATCGATGACATCGCCTTCCAGACCAATCTTTTGGCGCTGAATGCTGGCGTCGAGGCGGCCCGCGCTGGCGATGCCGGCAAGGGCTTTGCAGTGGTTGCCCAGGAAGTGCGCGAACTTGCCCAGCGCTCGGCCAATGCCGCCAAGGAAATCAAGGCACTGATCACCACGTCGGGCGATCAGGTTCGCGCCGGTGTGACACTGGTTGGTGAAACCGGCCAGTCGCTGCAGGCGATCGTCGCCGAGGTTCAGGAGATCAACACGCATATCAGCGCCATCGTCACCTCCACCCGCGAACAGTCGACCGGGTTGCAGGAGATCAACACGGCCGTCAACACCATGGACCAGGGCACCCAGCAGAACGCCGCCATGGTCGAGGAACAGACCGCCGCCAGCCATGGCCTCGCCTCGGAAGCAGCATCGCTCAACGACCTGCTCGCCCAGTTCAACATCGGCGACACACAGTCGTCGGCGCCGGCCGCCAGGCACACCAACTACGCCCGCCGCGCCGCGTGATAAACTGAGCGTTCGCATTTAAAGACACCCGCGCCGGACCTCCGGCGCGGGTGTCTTCGTTTGGTCGCCATTTCCTCGTGACGCCATTGTATATAGTTTAATATCGAACTATATGGTTCTACGTTAAACCAAATGGAGGATGGCATGGCAGCGACGAGGCGGGTGTTTTTGAGTATCGTGGGAGGTGGTATCGTGCTGGCTGCGGCCAGTGGTGGTCTTTGGGCTTCGACGCGTGATCCGGTGTCGGCAAGGCGCCCTTGGCAGGACGCGGGCAGCAGCGAGAGCGACCTTCGGCGCCGGATACTCTCCTTCGCGATCCTGGCACCCAACCCGCATAACCGGCAGCCCTGGCTTGCCGACCTGTCCAAAGAAAACGAGATCGTGCTCTATTGCCAGAGCGATCGCCGCCTGCCGTACACCGATCCTTATGACCGGCAGATCACCATCGGCCTCGGCTGCTTTCTTGAACTTCTGGCGCAGGCCGCAGCCGAGGAGGGGTATCAGGCGGATGTAACGCTGTTTCCGGAAGGCGAGCCGCAACCACGATTGGATGCCCGCCCAGTGGCACATATCCGGCTCGTGCAAGATGCCATGATGACCCGCGATCCGCTGTTTGCGTATGTCCCGTCGCGCCGCTCGAACAAGGAGGCCTACGATCTCACCCGGCCGATCGCCTCGGACAAGCTTGCCGAAATCGCCGCCGTTGTCCGCCAATCGGTCATTGCTCGTACCAACGATCCGGCGCGCGTCGAGGCTTTGCGCGCGCTCGCTTGGCAAGCTTATTTCACCGAAATCACTACGCCGCAGACATTGAAGGAAAGCATCGACCTCATTCGCATCGGTCGCACAGAGATCGAGGCCAATCCGGACGGTATCGATCTGTCCGGTCCTTTGATCGAAGGGTTGTCGATGACCGGCCTGTTGTCACGCGCAGACATGCTCGACCAGACGTCTGCGGCCTTCCAGCAGCAAATCCCGATCCTGAAGGAACCGGTCGATACGGCGATGGCCTTCCTCTGGCTGAAGACTGCCGGAAACAGCCGCGCCGATCAGATTGTTGCCGGGCGTGATTACGTCCGCCTCAATCTGGCAGCGACGGCAGCGGGCGTCTCGATGCACCCGTTCAGCCAGGCGCTGCAGGAGTTTGCCGAAATGCGCCCGTACTTTCTCGCCATGCGCCAGGCGCTTGCGGTTGAAGACAATGAAACGCTTCAAATGTTCGTTCGTCTCGGCTACGGTCCGTCCATTGAGGGCGCACCCCGCTGGCCCGTGGATACCCGGATCAGGAGCGCATGACGGCCAACGAGAGCGATCTGCAAACGCTGTTCCGGTTCCTCAATGAAATCGGTATCGTCGCACAATTGTCAGCCCATGCGTTCGAGAAGGTCATGCCTGCGGGCATGACCTTGCCGCAATTCGTGGTGCTCAATCATCTGGTCCGGCTGGGGGATGGGCGCACGCCTTTGTCGATCGCTCAGGCGATGCAGGTGACCAAGGGCGCCATGACCAATACGCTCGGTCATCTCGAAGGAAAAGGCTTCATCGCCGTCGTGCCGGATGCGCGTGATGGCCGCTCGAAGCGGGTTTCACTGACGCAGGAGGGCAGGGCAGCGCGCGATGCGGCAATCGAGGCGCTTGGCCCGGAGCTGCGTGGTATCGCCGGCGAAATCGCCATGCCGGGGATCATCGAAGCGCTGCCGGCGATCGAAAGCCTGCGCAAGGTATTGGACGTCAGGCGCAATCCGAAGGCCTGAAGCCCCCGGATCGCCAGATGCACAGTCATTTTTCCAGCGTTGCCACGACTTCCACATGCGATGACCACAGGAACTGGTCGATCGGCGTGACGGAGGTGATCCGGTAGCCGGCGTCAACGAGGATGCGCAGGTCGCGCACCAATGTGACCGGATTGCAGGAGATGGCGACGATCTTCTTGGCGCCGGAACGGGCTATTTCCTTCGTCTGGACTTCGGCGCCTGCCCGCGGCGGGTCAAACACGATGGCGTCATAGATCTTCAGCTCCGAAGCCATCATCGGCCGGCGGAAGAGATCGCGTTTCTCGACGGTCACGGGCTTTAGGCCCTGCGTATTGCGCGCGGCAAAATCCAGTGCCTTCAGCGGTTTGTCTTCGCTCTCGACGGCGTGCACCCGCGCCTTGCGGGCGATGCGCAGCGAGAAGGTGCCGGAACCCGCAAAGAGGTCGATAACACGCTTGGCTTTGCCGATATGTGCCATGACCAGTTCGGCCATCGCTTCTTCGCCCGGCTTTGTTGCCTGCGTGAAGCTGCCGGGCGGTGGCGAAACGGAGACGCCACCGAAATCGATCATTGGTTTGATCGGCTCGACGAGGATTTCGCCGTTGAGGCTCAGACGCGCAACGCTTTTCTGGCCGAGAACGGTTTCGACCGCCATCCGCCGCTGCCGGTCGTCCATCGCCTTGATGCCCTCGAACGAGAGATCGAGACCGGACAGTGTTTCCAGCACGGTGATGCGGAACGGTTCGGCATTCACTGCCATCGCGTTGGCGACGATCCGGATGGTTGCAAGCCGCGACACGATGCCGGGGCTTGCGATGGGACATTCCGATATCGAGACGATATGATGGGTTTCGGGCTGGTTATAGCCGAGCAGCAGCTCTTTTTCGGTGCGCCGTGCCGTAAACACCGTGCGCCGGCGCTCGCCGGGATGGGCAAGCACCAAGGGGCCTACCTCAGCCTGCAGCGCCTTCGATTTCAACGCATCAAGAACCAGCTGCCGCTTGAAGCTCTGGTAGAGGCTGTCGCTGGCATGCTGCAGGCTGCAGCCGCCGCAGGTGCCGTTCTCGCCGTCCGGTCCGAAATGGCGGCATTTCGGCTCGACCCGCTCGGGCGAGACATCGGTCATTGACATGACCGTGCCCTTGTCCTTGTTGACGGCCAATGCCACGGTTTCGCCGGGCAGGGTGAAGGGCACATAGACCGGGCCGAACGGACCACGGGTAATGCCGTCGCCGGATTGGCCGATTTTCTCGATGGTCAGCGTTTCGGTGCTCATGCGTCTTCGTCCAGCGAGGCTTCGTCATCCGAGGCGTCGTCGTCGTCCAGCGGCTTGTGGCCGGCCAGCAGATATTCCTCGTTGCCGTCACCGCCCGAGATCGGCGAGGGGATGAGCCCAAGGCTCGTCCAGCCCATGTCCTCGGTAAGCCAGCGTTCCAGTTCGGCTGCGACCGCTGGGGCGCTTGATGGGTCCTTGAGCAGGCCCGCCTTGCTGATCGCCTCGCGGCCGGCTTCGAACTGCGGCTTGACGAGCAGGATGCAATGGGCGCCGGGCTCGGCGAGATCGAGCGCCGGTGGCAGCGCCAGTTTCAGCGAGATGAACGAGACATCGGAGACGATGAAGGAAATCTCGCGGCCGTCGAGATTGTCCTCGTCCAGCACGCGGGCGTTCAGGCCCTCGATATTGGTGACGCGCGGATCGGCCTCAAGGCGCGGATGAAACTGACCGTGGCCGACATCAACCGAAATGACGTGGGCGGCACCCGCGTGCAACAGGACTTCGGTAAAGCCGCCGGTGGAAGCGCCAATGTCCAGACAGTCCAGTCCTTCGGGTGACAGCTTGAAATGCTCAAGACCTGCCTTCAGCTTCAGTGCCGCGCGCGACACATAGGGCTGGACTGGATCGTCGATGGCAATCGTCACATCCTCGGGAAAGGTGGAGCTCGCCTTGGTGACGACTTTGTCGTTGACGGTGACGGTGCCGCGCTGGATCGCATCGCGTGCGCGCGAACGGCTGGCGACAAGCCCCAGGTTCAAAAGCAGCTGGTCGAGGCGGACGGAGGTTTTTGGTTCGTTTGACATGGGTTCTCATGGCGTGTCGAGGCCGGTATGGCAAGGGCCATGCGGGCAGGCATGCTCAAATTGTGCCGAAAGCGGGTGCTTCGCCGCGCTGTAAAGCGTTCCAGACGGCGCTGTCAGTCTGATGCCCGATATTTACTAGTAAAATTTCAGGGGCTTTTTACCTATATTTAATGCGAAAGCCATATCCCGACGTGACTTACATCGCACGTTTTCGGACGTGTGATACCGGGCATGTACGACCGGTGAATTTGCTCGAAGAGTTCGCTTCGGCGGCATGTTCCGAGTGCCACCCCGCACACCGGGATCAGGCGTATTTCCCCACTTTTCACGCTGTTTGCACATCGGCCGCCCTGGCCGAACAATATGGAGTCTCCATGCGCCTTAGACTGTCCCACAAGATTGGTCTGCTCGTCCCGATCGCCGTTGCCGGCATCCTGTCGATCGTCGCCATTTTCATCGTTGAAAAAGCGATCGAACGGACCTTCAGGGAAAAGGAGCGCGTCATCGAGGCATCGGACAAGGCGCTTCTGGTGCTCGAGAACAAGATGGTGGAAGAACGGGGGGCTGAAAAGGATTTTCTGTTGGTGAAGAGCGACGAAGCTGTCCGGCACCACGAGGAGTTTTCCGTCGAAACACGCGAGCAGCTCGATGTGCTGAAGCAGACGGTTGCAGATCCCTCAGTTCAGCAGAAGCTGCAGGCAATTTCCGTTGGGCTCAACATCTACCTCACGGAATTCAACGCGCTGGTTGAGGCCAATAACGAGCTGGGTCTCGATGCCTCCAAAGGCCGCCAAGGTGAGATGCGCGCGGCGGTGCATTCCATCGAAAATTTGCTCAACGATACCCAGGACTACGAGCTGAAGGCCAGCCTGCTGACGATGCGGCGGCATGAGAAGGATTTCATCATGCGCGGCGACGCCAAATATGTGGCGAGCCATTTGGCGGAAGCCAAGATCTTCGCGGCCTTCGCACCATCGCGGTTCGGCTCGGAAGACGCTTATGACTCCATCATGAAGGCGCTGGAAGTTTACCAGGCGACGTTCGATGCCTACGCTGTAACAGCCACGGTCGAGAGCGATGCACGGCAGAGTGTTTCCAAGGCCTTTTCGGATATCGAACCGATCCTGGCGGGCTTGACGCAGGATTTTGCCAGCCTGCGCAAATCTGCCGAAGCGGACAACGCTCTTATGATTGCGCGGGCGGAAAACCTGGCGATTGCTGCGGTCATTGCGGCCGTCCTGATGCTTGCACTCACTGTTTATTTCGTCGGACGCAGCATTTCCAAGCCGATCGTCGCCACCACACGCGCCATGACCGGCCTCGCGGGCGGCGATACCGCTACCGCCATTCCCTTCGTTGGCCGCAAAGATGAAATCGGCGAGATGGCCGGTGCCGTCGAGGTGTTCCGTCAGGCTGCGATGGCAAACCACCGTCTGCAGCAGGACGCTGATGCCGCAAGGGCGCAGACGGAAGCTGACCGCATCCGTCTGACGGAGGAAGCAGAAGCTGCAGCGCAAGAGCGGCTGCAGCAGGCAACATCGGGTCTTGCCGCTGGCCTGCGCCGGCTTGCCGCTGGCGATCTGTCCTTCCAGCTCAACGACGCCTTCGCCCCGGATTTCGAGGCTCTGCGTCACGATCTGAACGCTGCGGTCAAGCAGCTGGGCAATACGCTGACAGCCGTTACCCAGTCCGCGGGTGCAATCGATGACGGCACGCGCGAAATCAGCCAGAGCTCGGACGATCTGTCCCGCCGGACCGAACAGCAGGCAGCCTCGCTGGAGCAGACCGCCGCAGCGCTCGACGAGATCACCGTCAACGTCTCCAACTCCTCCAAGCGTGCCGACGAAGCCCGCACCGTCGCGGTGCAGGCCAATGCCAGTGCCGCCCAATCGGGCGCCGTTGTTGCCAATGCAGTCGAGGCCATGCGCAGGATCGAGGAATCGGCAGGGCAGATTTCCAACATCATCGGTGTCATCGACGAAATCGCCTTCCAGACCAATCTGCTGGCGTTGAATGCCGGCGTGGAAGCGGCGCGTGCCGGTGATGCCGGCAAGGGCTTTGCCGTCGTTGCGCAGGAAGTGCGTGAACTGGCACAGCGCTCTGCACGGGCTGCCAAGGAGATCAAGGAATTGATCCGCAATTCGAGCGTCGAAGTCGAGGGCGGCGTCAAGCTGGTTCGCGAAACCGGCGATGCCCTGAAGACCATCGAGAGCTATGTTGTGACCATCAACCAGCATATGGACGCGATCGCCACCTCGGCCCGCGAGCAATCGGTCGGCCTTGCCGAAGTCAACACGGCGGTCAACCAGATGGACCAGGTCACCCAGCAGAATGCCGCGATGGTCGAGGAAACCAACGCGGCGAGCGCGACACTCGCGAACGAAGCAAGCCGCCTGCGCGACCTGATTGCGCAGTTCCAGCTCGACAGCGGCCGGGGATCATTCGCGACGGCATCGTACGGAATGCGCCGCGCCGCCTAAGGCCGCCCTGTATCCGGTATAGGGGAAAACCCGGCGATCAATCGATCGCCGGGTTTTTTAATGCCGTGTCCATTTTCGGCCTGATCACAGGTTCGGGCTTGGCTGTGCCCTGCCTGCCATGCCAGCATGCACATCCTATAGGGAGAAAATCGATGTTTCTGCGGTCATGCCTTTTTGCAGCACTCGCGCTGCCGGGTTCTGCTCTTGCCAATGATACGATGGCTGAACTCAAGACAGGCGGCTTGAGTTATGTGCAGACCCTTGATGTCGAGATGGTCAAGGAAGACCTGTTCATCTCGCGCGAGGAAGTCCGGGTCGATTATATTTTCCGCAACACCACCGACAAGCCGGTCTCCGGTATCGTCGCCTTTCCGATGCCGGATATCACCGGCAGCCCGGAGGGCAATATCGCCATGAACGACATGCAGGCCGACAATTTCCTCGGATTTTCGGCGACGCAGGACGGTGTTCCGGTCAAGATCGAGTTGCAACAGCGGGCGATCGCAAACGCTCTCGATGTCACCGATGATCTGGTGAAACAGGGTGTTCCGCTCTTGCCGTTTGCCGACGCGACGGCCGATGCGTTGGCCAGGCTGGATGCAGAGACTGCCGAGGATTTCAAGGAGCGGGGCCTGCTGTTCAACAACAGTTATGACGACGGCAGCGGCATGAAGGATCACCGCACGCCGCTTTGGACCCTGCGATCAGCCTATTGGTGGAAGGCGACCTTTGCGCCCGGACGCGATATCCATGTCTCGCATCGCTACAAGCCGAGTGTCGGCGGAACCGTGGCGGTGACGATGCTGGAGGACGGCAAGCCGAAGGGCGAGAGATTTCAGGACTACAAGGCGCGCTATTGCATCGATGACAGCTTCGTCAAGGCAGCGCAGAAACTGCCACCATCCGGCGACGACGGCAGCACGCTCTATACCGAGGCTTGGATTTCCTACATCCTGACAACTGGCAACAATTGGGGCGGCCCGATCAAATCCTTCACATTGACGGTCGACAAGGGCGATGCGCGCAATCTGGTCAGCTTTTGCGGCACGGGCGTGACGAAAACCGGACCGACGACCTTCCAGATGAAGGCTGAGGATTTTTACCCCGAGAAGGATCTGGAGATCCTGATCCTGCAGCGAACGCCGGACCAATGAGCGCTGCGCGGTGATTACGCTGCAGTGATGGATCGCTAAAATTCGTCGGTGACTTCCGGTGGGACGGCAACGCTTCAGCCTAGGAAGGGTTACGGCGCCTACCGCTTCTGCTCTCGCCAATTGCCGCCCCGACGCCTGGCTGCACCCAGTGCGGCCATGGATGAGGACCTTGCGCCGCTATCTCGTGCAATCTGCTGCGTCTCTGGCTGCAGAGCGCTGGCCATCAAGGCCGACACTCTCTATTCGGCAGCAATCTCGGCGAGCAGGTACCGTTCCCCGGTCTCTATTCGCCCAGCAAGTTCGTACTGATTGGGCTGACCAAGGCGCTGGCCCGCGATCTGGGTCCTCGGGAGATCACAGTCAATATCGTTCAGCCCGGTTCGACCGGCAACGACGGGAACTCTGCTGATGGTTTATACCTGCAGCTCAGCCTGCGACGCTTGAGCCGATCTGCTGCTTCTGGCCGAGTGTCTTGAACACGGTCGAAACGATGCCGGCGCGGTCGAGGCCCGACTTGGCATACATGGCTTCGGGTTTTGCCTGTTCCATCCAGATATCCGGCAGAACCAGCGGCCGGATCTTTAGGCCGTTGTCGAGCAGGCCTTCATGGGCGAGGAACTGCAGCACATGGCTGCCGAAACCGCCGACGGCGCCTTCCTCGATGGTGATCAGCACTTCGTGGTGCTTGGCCAGCTGGCGGATCAGGTCGTGATCGAGCGGTTTGGCAAAGCGGGCATCGACGACGGTGGTCGAAAGCCCCGCAGCATCGAGGTCTTCTGCAGCAAGCAGGCAATCGGCGAGACGTGTGCCGAATGACAGCAGTGCCACCTTCGAGCCCTGTTTCATCACCCGGCCCTTGCCGATCTCAAGAATCTGGCCGCGCTCCGGCATATCGACGCCGACGCCTTCGCCCCGCGGATAGCGGAACGAGATCGGACCCTGATCATAGGCCGCGGCGGTGCGCACCATATGCTTGAGTTCAGCCTCATCAGCAGCCGCCATGACGACAAAGCCGGGCAGGGTGGCAAGGTAAGTCGTATCGAACGAACCCGCATGGGTCGGACCATCGGCACCGACGAAACCTGCGCGGTCGATCGGGAAGCGCACAGGCAGGCCCTGGATCGCCACGTCGTGCACCACCTGGTCGTAACCGCGCTGCAGAAAGGTCGAATAGAGGGCGCAGAACGGCTTGTAGCCTTCAGACGCCAGACCGGCCGCAAAGGTCACCGCATGCTGTTCGGCAATGCCGACATCGAAGCAGCGCGACGGGTGAGCCAGCGCAAACTTGTCGAGGCCAGTGCCCGACGGCATGGCGGCTGTAACGGCAACGATCTTGTCGTCATAACCCGCTTCCTGCGTCAGCGCCTCGGCAAAGACGGACGTGTAAGCTGGTGCATTCGGCTTGGCTTTCGCCTGCGCACCGGTGATGACGTCGAAGGTGTTGACGCCGTGATATTTGTCGGCGGCGGCCTCCGCCGGCGGATAGCCTTTGCCCTTCTGCGTGACGACATGGATCAACACCGGACCCTTGGAATTGTCGCGAACATTGCGCAGGACCGGCAACAGATGCTCAAAGGAGTGACCATCGATCGGGCCGATATGGTAAAAACCCATCTCCTCGAACAACGTGCCGCCAGTCACGTAGCCGCGCGCATGTTCGACAGCGCGGGTAATCGCCCGGTCGATCTTCTTGCCGAGATAGGCTGTCAGTTTCTTGCCGAGGTCACGGAAGCCCATATAGGTGCGGCCGGAAGCCAAGCGGGCCAGATAGGCGCTCATGGCGCCGGTCGGCGGGGCGATCGACATGTCGTTGTCGTTGAGAATGACGATCAGCCGCGCATCGAGCGCGCCGGCATTGTTCAACGCCTCATAGGCCATGCCGGCCGACATCGCGCCATCGCCGATGATCGAAATGACATTGCGATGTTCGCCGGAGAGATCGGCCGCGACCGCCATGCCGAGACCGGCGGAAATCGACGTGGAGGAATGGGCGGCACCAAAGGGGTCGTATTCGCTCTCCGCGCGGCGGGTAAAGCCGGACAGGCCATCTTCCTGGCGCAGCGTGCGGATACGGTCGCGGCGGCCGGTCAGGATCTTGTGCGGATAACATTGATGGCCGACATCGAAGATCAGCCGGTCATGCGGGGTATTGAAGACCTTGTGGATGGCAATGGTCAGCTCGACGACGCCGAGACCGGCACCGAGATGCCCGCCGGTCCGCGACACTGCATCGATCATTTCGGCGCGCAGTTCGGTTGCCAGTTGCGGCAGATCCTTGTCGTCAATCTTCTTCAGATCCTCAGGATAAGTCACCTGATCAAGAAGAGGGGTCGCCGGCATAGGGTTGACTGGCAGTTGTGTCACGCTGAAGGCCTTCGTTCTCGCGTCTCGGGAAAGCCGCGATTTCAAGTGTGGGTGTCCGCTGGAACCGGGTCTTTAAACAGTTTCGTTATGGATTGCAAAAACCGGTTTTCTTGCGGCGTAAACAAGGAGTTTAACGAAGATTACCGCTCCGGCAAAGGGATAAACTCGTCTTCGTCCCCCGGTACGATGTCGAAACGGCCCGTGCGCCACTCCTCCTTGGCCTGATCGATCCGTTCTTTTGATGACGACACGAAATTCCACCAGATATGCCGGGCAGAGCCGAGCGCAGCTCCGCCGAACAGCATGATATGACAGCCTGCCGGGCCGGCCGTGACCGTGATCGAATCGCCGGCACGGAAAACCAGCAGTTGATTGTTGGCAAAATGATCGCCGGCAATGATCGCCTCGCCCTCAAGGATATAGAGCGCCCGTTCTTCCCACTCGGCTGCGAACGGCGCGCTCTTGCCCGGCTCGATCCTGAGATCGACATAGATCGTGTCAGAGAAGACCGAGACCGGCGATCGCATACCTTCGAATTGGCCGATGACGACACGGCCTTGCAGCCCGTCCACGTTGAAGGAGGGCAGATCGCGCTTTTCGGTATGGGCGAAGATTGGATCGATTTCCTCATACTGGTCGGGCAGCGCCAGCCAGGTCTGCAGGCCGGAGATCGACTGCGGCTTGCCGCGGAGGTTTTCCGGTGACCTCTCCGAATGCACGATGCCGCGTCCGGCCGTCATCAGGTTGAGGTCGCCCGGCGAGATGACCATTTCGGTGCCGAGGCTGTCGCGATGTTTGATCTCGCCGTCGAAAAGGTAGGTGACGGTGGACAGCCCGATATGCGGATGCGGCCGCACGTCCAGAGCCTGTCCGGCCTTGAGAAGCGCAGGTCCCATCCGGTCGAAGAAGATGAACGGCCCGACCAGCCGGCGCTTGACCGAAGGCAGCGCCCGGCGCACCTGCAGGTTGCCGATATCGCTGGTGCGCGGAATGATCAGATGCTCGATCGCATCGCACGCCGGCGCATCACCGGCCTCGGGGTCGTTTCCGGGAAAGAAGGACATGGGGTGATCCTCGTCGGTTCAAGTTGGCACTAAGGTAGGCCCGGCGAAGCAAAACTACCAGTGGTCTTGGCCTATGATCTATGGCGCTTGACGCCATATGGCGGTGCATGACATATTTTCAGCAATGAAAGCGACTTTGATCATTCGTGATCGTCTGATTTTTCAGGATGGTGCGATCCTTGAGGTGAAGGTCTGGCGCGTGCCGGTATCCGTTCCGCCAGCGTCCCACTTTCTCAAATATTCTCTGTTTTACGGCCGCCCAGGCGAGAGAATTGTTGGATATGACAATGAACGCGGCAAGGGCGATCATCGCCATTATCGCGACCGCGAAGAAAACTATGTGTTTGTCTCCATTGAAAAGCTGTTGGCCGATTTTCGGCAGGACGTCGAAAAAGTAAGAGGAGAGCGGATATGAGCAAGGATGTAGAGCTTCATATTGGCGGTTCTTTTGGCGATCTGGAAAAGAGGGTCACCAATGCGTGGCATCGCGCGGACAAGGGCGAGGACGTTTCCGAAGATCATCTGACGTTCGTGAATTGGGATGCGCTGTCGCAGACGATGACGACAAAGCGGCTAGAGTTGCTGCGGCATCTGCGCCGCCACCCGCAGGCCAGCATTGCCGCCCTAGCACGCAGCTTGGGCAGGGACTACCGGCGTGTTCACGAGGACGTGGAGGTTTTATCCAAGGCCGGCTTGATCGAACACGATGCCACCGGCCTGCATGCGGGATACGATGAAATCAGAACGACCATAGCTCTATAGATTGTGAGCCGCTCACTCCCCGTCGAGCGGTTCGACGCCCTGCGGCTTTCCGGCGCGGTCCAGCCTGATCTTCTCGATGCGGTTTTCAGCAGCACCCAGCAGCGCTTCGCAGTGTTTTTTCAGCGCTTCGCCGCGCTCGTAGATCTCGATCGACTTGTCGAGCGCCACGTCACCGCGCTCCAGCGCCGAAACGATGGCTTCGAGTTCCTCAACGGCTTTTTCGAAGGAGAGGGCTGATAAGTCGAGCTGCGGGGTGCCCGCTTGCGGGTTGGTGGTCATGGTCATCCTCTCATCAGGCGGTAGATGTGGGTTCCGGCCGATTCGGCCAGCCCTTCAAGATCGTAGCCGCCTTCGAGCAGGCTGACGATACGGTTGTTTGCGGTCTTGCCGGCGACATCGAGCAGCCGCCCGGTCGCCCAGTCGAAATCCTCGGCGACCAGATTGATCTGCGCTAAGGGATCGCGGTGATGGGCGTCGAAACCGGCGGAGATCAGGATGAAGTCCGGGCGGAAGTTATCGAGCGCCGTCAGTATGCGCGACTTGAAGGCTTCGCGAAAATGCTCGCTGCCGGTGTCGGGCGAGAGCGGCGCGTTGACGATATTGCAGGCACCCGTCTCTGTCTTGGCGCCGGTGCCGGGGTAAAGCGGCATCTGGTGCGTCGAACAGAACAGCACGGACGGATCGTCCCAGAAGATGTCTTGCGTGCCGTTGCCGTGATGCACGTCCCAGTCGACGATGGCGACACGTTCGGCGCCATATTTCTGCTGGGCGTGGCGGGCGGCAATGGCGATATTGTTGAAGAAGCAGAAGCCCATCGCCTTGTTCTTTTCGGCGTGATGGCCGGGCGGTCGAGAGGCGACGAAGACGTTGTCCGCCTTGCCGGAAAACACCGCATCGACGGCCGCAACCGCGCCGCCGATACCGGTCAGGGCGGCCTGCAGGCTGGCCGGGCTGGCATAGGTGTCGGCCTCCAGCGAATTGATGCCTTCTTCGGGAATGGCGGACATGACGGTGCGCAAATGCTGCTCCGGATGGGCAAGCAACACCAGATCCTCGTTGCCCTGCGGCGCCTGCTGCCGGGACAGGGGCGAAAACCGCTCGTGCTCCAGCGCAAGGTTCAGCGCCTTCAGCCGGTCGGGCCGTTCCGGATGGCCTTCGGGAACCTTGTGCTCCAGAAAGATAGGGTTTTCGAACAGGATCGTGGTCATGGCGGGAACCTATGGCTTCGGGGGTTCGAGGTCCATGCTTTAGGTAGGGCGTTTGCTGTGTTTTCAACAGCGCGGGTCGATCAGCACCTTGCCGCGGCGATCCGGGCTGTCCTGATGGGCGAGCGCCTCGGTGATATGGGACAGTGGATAGGTGCCGGCGATGTCGCTGAGAAATGCGCCGTCGCGAAGGCCGTCAAAGCACTGTGCAAGTGCGCGTGTAAGCACTTCTCTACCGGCGGAATGGACGAAGGAGCGCAGCCAGAGAAAGGAAAAGCGGACATCAGGCCGTGCGGAAATGGCCTCTTGCGCAATCGGTATGCCGCTGAGTGCGCCGTATTGCAGCAAAACACCACCGGGAGAGAGGTTGTGCCGGAGCAGGTCGCCACCGGTGTCGCCACCAACAGCATCGACCACCGCGTCGAAAGCAAGGTCCTTGCCGATGGGCTGATGCCCGGTCACATGCGTTTGAAGACCCGGCGATGTCGGTAGCCGGGCAGCCGTTGCTTCACTGCGCACCATGGCCGTTACCTCTGCACCCTCTGCCGACAACCTCATCAGCAGCATCCGGCCGATGGCAGAACCGGCTGCCGTGACGCCAATCCTGCGGCCGACTATTCCGCAGGAGCCGCCAAAATGCTCCTTCAACGCCGCAATCAGCCGCAAGGTCGTCATCGGATTCACATAGGCTGTCGAAGCCTGTTCGGTCGAAACATCGGCCGGGACGGCGAAGCACCATTCTGCCGGGCGCTGGAGATATGTCTGCCACAGGCCGCTTGCACCCAGCGGGAGCACGCGGTCGCCCGGTTTCAGGTGCGTGACATCAGCACCAACGCGGCTGACGGTGCCGACGCCCTCGAAACCGGGAACGAAAGGCAGAACTGTGCGATTGCTGTAAGCGCCCGTCACCGGGATCAGGTCCGACGGATTGATCGCCGCCCGTTCGACGGCAATCTCGACCATGCCCGGGTCAAGCGCCGGGCGTGGCAGGCTAGCAAGCCGGATCACATCTTCCGGCCTGCCATATTCTGCCACAAGGGCTGCGAGATGCTCCCCCACAGGGCTCAGGCGCGTGCGTGCAGCAGCGGATAGCCGGCGAGAACGGCGCGGGCCGCCAGCGTTGCGATCACGGCCTTGAGGATATCGCCCGGAATGAAGGCGAGCGAGCCCGTTGCGACAGCCGACAACGGCGTGCCGGTGACTGCGCTTACCCATGGCATGCCGATAGCGTAGAGCACCCCGATACCGCCGACGATGGACGCGATGAAAAAGCCGGCAAACTGTTTGATCTCGCTCTGACCTTCCTTGACCAGCCGCTCGGCAATCAAACCGGTGACAAAGGTGGCAACGATCCAGCCGAGCACAAAGCCGCCGGTCGGGCCCTGGATGATCGCTAGTCCTCCACGTCCGCCGGAGAGAACCGGAAGCCCGATGGCGACCAAAAGCACCAGCAGCACATAGGCAAGCGCACCGCGCTTGGCGCCGATGATGCAGCCCGCCAGCATCACACCCATCGACTGCGCCGTAATCGGCACCGGAATGAAGCCGAGCGTTACCGGCGGGATGAGGCCGAGAACCACGATGATCGCGGTGAAGAGGGCAATGAGAACGAGATCTCTGGTGGTCATGGCAGGTCCTTTGTCGATCGGTATTTGTGCGTTGATCCGGCCCCGGCCGGAACGGGACAGAGACTGGAAAATGTCTGTACCATCAGGAAAGCTTTTCGCGTGGCCGTCTGAAGCCGCGTGCGTCGATGGCCATGGCGATCGTGTCGGCGTCCTTCAGCGTCAGGATGATCAATGGCGCAAGGATCGTCAACGGCCGGACCTTTAGCCCGCGCGCCCGGTGCGCTTCGCGGATCGATTGGTAGTGGTTGAAGATATCCGGCACGAAGCGCAGCACCAGCCCGAAGGCGAGCCCGACATCGGCAGCCCGCACCAGACCGAGCCGGTCAAGCGGTTGCAGCAGCCGGGTGATCTCGTCGATGAACGCGCCGGTCGCCGTCGTCGCCGTCACCGCACCGGCAAACAGCACGATCGTCATCAGCCGAAAGAAACTCTCGGCGGCTTCGTGGAAAGAGGTGAGATAGGCGGTGGCGATCAGAAGGATCAGGATGGTGAACAGGAGGGGTTTCAGGCGGGACACGGCCTCGCGAAACGCAAGGCCCGTGGTGAAATAGATGATGGCGGCGATGATGAAGGCCGGGATCAGAATATAGAGGGAAGAAACGGCATAGAGCGCCAGCCCGCAGACCAGCAGAATGGCGAGCTTTGCCCGCACGGACATGCGGTGCAGTGGCGTCGTACCCTCGACATTCAGCCCGTTCAACATCCAGCCACCTCGTGATAGGTGCGGATGCTCTCTTCTGCCGGGCCATCAGCGACAAGCCTGCCTTCGTGGAACACAAGCACGCGGTCGAACCGTTCGATCAGCGGCAGATCGTGGCTGATGACGATGGTGTGCTCATCGAGCCCGGCAATGGTGCGTTCCACCAACAGGCGGTTTTTCAGGTCCAGCTGGTTGGTCGGTTCGTCGAGAATGAGGATGCCGGGGCCGGTCACCAGCACGCTGGCAATGGCGACCAGCTGCGTCTCGCCGCCCGATAGCTCATGCACGCGTCTCTTGGCCAGATGGGCGATACCGAACCGCTCCAGCACAGCCGCCGTTCTGCGCTCGATCTCGTCGGCCTTCAGTCCGCGGTTCTTCAAGCCGAAGGCGATATCCTCGTGCACGATCGGCATGATGATCTGGTGCTGCGGGTTCTGGAAGATGAAACCGGCTGCCGCCAGCGTCGCGCTGGCATCCTTAACTGTATCGAGACCGTTGACCGTCACCTGGCCGGTGGCCGGCTTGACCAGCCCGTTGATCAGCCGCGCGAACGTGGTCTTGCCGGAACCGTTCAGCCCGATAATGCCGATACGCCGTTCGGTCAGCGAAAGTGTCAGCGGCTGAAGAACCGTGCGGCCGCCAAAACTGACGGACACGCTGGAAAAGCGTATGTCCAATCCGCGTCCCCCGCGTTCGAATGTCGAGGCTCTATAGGACGATTTATTCGCGGATGGAAAGAGGGTGACGGTTTAGACTTGAACAAAGTGTGAACATTTGCCTAGATTGTTGTATGGCGATTCTCGTTTCAAACAGCGATGCCCGGCGCATCTTCCTGAACAAGCAAGGCCTGGCTGCCTCCCCCAACCGGGCGCTTGGCAAACAGGGCTTGCTCGATCTCATCCATGAGATCGGCTTCGTCCAGGTGGACAGCATCTCGACCGTCGAGCGTGCCCATCATCAAATCCTGTTTTCGCGCAACCAGACTTACAAGCGCGAGCACCTGACCGAGCTTCTGGAAAAGGACGGCGCGCTGTTCGAGCACTGGACGCACGACGCCTCTATCCTGCCGTCGGAGTTTTTCCGTTACTGGAAGCACCGGTTTGCCCGGCGCGAGCCGGTTCTGAGGGAACGTTGGCTGAAATGGCAGGGCGAAGGCTTCGACAAAACCTTTGAAGAAACCTTCCAGCGCATTGCCCAGGGTGGCGCCGCACTGTCGCGCGACCTCAAGGTCTCTGATCACAAATCGGGCGGCTGGTGGAACTGGCATCCCAACAAGACGGCGCTCGAATATTACTGGCATACCGGTAAGCTCGCTATCGCTGGCCGCCAGAATTTCCAGAAGATCTACGATCTCGCCGAACGCGTCATTCCCGGTCATCACTACGAACCGGAGGTCAGCCGTGAAGCCTTCCTCGACTGGGCCTGCCGTGCAGCACTGGAGCGGCTCGGGTTTGCCACGCACGGAGAGATTGCCGCATTCTTCGACCTAATCTCGCCGGAAGAGGCCAAGGCCTGGGTTGCAACCAATCGTGACGAACTGACCGAGGTGATGATCGAGCCGGCGGACGGCGAAAAACCGCGCCTGTCCTATGCCTTCACCGGCTTTCCCGGCAATCTCGGTGATCTCGCAGAAGCGCCCGCCCGCATCCGCGTGCTCAGCCCCTTCGATCCGCTGATCCGCAACCGCAATCGCACCGAGCGGCTGTTCGGCTTCTATTACCGCATCGAGGTTTTCGTTCCCGAGCCAAAACGCGAATATGGCTACTACGTCTTCCCACTGCTCGAAGGCGACAAGATTGTCGGCCGCATCGATATGAAGGCCGACCGCAAGGCTGGCACGCTCGACGTCAAACGGCTCTGGTGGGAAAAGGGCGTTCGCCCATCATCCGGCCGGATGGAACGGCTGGAAGCCGAGTTGGCAAGACTGGCGAAATTCACCGGTGTCGAGCGTGTGGTGTTTCTGGATGGCTGGGACGGTTAGGCGATGCTTGCTGACGATCAGCGGTTGCACCGGAAGGCTTTTCATCTCTCTTGAAATATTTCAGAATGTTGTGCTGCTGCCGCGTGAATAGGCGGCTTCGGTTCTAGCTGGCTGCAAGCAATTTTGAAGGAAAGAAATGACCACCGAGAGATCAGATGTCATCACTCAATCCGCGGCGATAGTTCGGTTCTGGGGTTGGCTGCGCCAGATATGGATTGATCTATGTTGGCTGTTTGGTCTTTTGCCGGGCATAGTGAAATTCGGCTCAGTGCTGCTGCTAAAATCCCTTGCCGTCTCATTTTTGTTGGCGCTACTTTCCACCCCAGCAACAGCTATATATGCGACGAGAATGGGAATTCGTGTTCCGATTGAGGGCGTCCCATACGTTAATTTTACTATCGCGCTATGGTCCTTCATAGGTTTTGCGCTCTCCATCGTCACGGTGTCGCTTACCGTTGCCATTCTGATATATGTTCGCAACGGGATAAGCATCGTGTTCGGGCTGGGGTTTGAGATCGAGGTAAAAGTTGGATCGAACGGAAAAATCGACGTCGGAGGCGTCGAAATTGAGGTGACCGGCTTCGACAAGTTTGTTCTATCTGCTTCCGTATTTTTGTTTGCGATTTCGATGTTCGCTTTTGTTTTCCATTCTCTTGGATTGTCAGGCCGATTCGGAATTCGCCCTGATATTGTCTTCAATTGGGTATTAGGCGGGCTCGCTGCCTCAGTGGCAAGTTTTGCGATTTGGTATGCCAAGAAAGCGCTGCCGTTGTGGATGCTACAAGGATATCTGACATTACCTTTATTGATCGTAATGGCCGTTTCTCTGTTTGCATCTGACACCTATGGATCTCTGCTGAGAATAATTCGCTACGGGGGTGGGATCGCCACTTCCATTCAGCTCAACGATCTCCAGAATCGAGAAGTAAGCCAGATCGACGGATACTTGCTTCTGCGCTCCGATACATCTTTGTTTATGTTTTCAAAGACAGGAAAGTCTGTTGTGGAGATCCCTGCATCGCAGGTCTCCCTGATCACAACGAACTTCGACGCGGATTGGATGGTTCCGAATTTCGGCGTTCTCAATCAGACCAGATATATTCGAATTGATTAGCCTCCGGACGCGTCAACTAGAGCTCAAAACGCCAGTTCCGCCATAAGCTCGATCTGTCATTGCTGGCACGGTGACTGCTGACGCGTGAAAAGTCGTGTGTGATCTGAGGTTTGAGTTAGAAAATGCAAAAGGCCACCGGTTCATTCGAACCGGTGGCCTTTGAATATTCACGAAGGCGTCCGGCCCTCAAATAATCTCGGTCGCAGCGATCTCGATGCCAAAACCTTCAAGGCCGACATAGTGACGTTCGCGGGAGGAGAGCAGGCGGATCGAGGTGATGCCGAGGTCTTTCAGGATCTGGGCGCCGAGGCCGATTTCCAGCCATTCGCTTTCGCGGGCCTGCGCCTCGCTGTGATCTTCCCGCTCATGCTTGCCCGTCCGCGCTGTCGTGGAGACCCCAACGCCGACCGAGCCTTCTCTGAGATAGACGATAACGCCGCGGCCCTGTTCGGACATGCGCTTCATGATCGGGTCGAGTTGGCACGCCTTGCCGAAGACGTCGGCGGCGACGTTCTCCAAGTGCAGGCGCACCGGGATATCGACGCCGTCTCTGATATCGCCGAAGACGACGGCGAGATGCTGCATCGGATCCCAGGGCAGGGAATAGGCATGTGCCTTGGCCTTGCCATAGGCGGTTTCGACGTCGAAGGTCGCAGCCAGATTGATCAGCGTTTCCTTGCGCTGCCGGTAGGCGATGAGATCGGCAACCGAGACCTGCTTCAGGCCATGCTTTTCGGCAAATTCCGTGACCTGCGGCCCGCGGGTGACCGTGCCGTCATCATTGACCAGTTCGCAGATGACGCCGATCGGCGGCAGGCTGGCGAGGCGGCAGAGATCGACGGCAGCTTCCGTATGGCCCGACCGCATCAGCACGCCGCCTTCGCGGGACACCAGCGGGAAGATATGGCCGGGACGGGTGAAGTCGGCGGCGCCGACATTCGGGTTGGCAAGGTTGCGAACCGTCAACGTCCGGTCTTCGGCGGAAATGCCTGTTGTCGTGCCGTGCTTGAAATCGACGGTAACTGTAAAGGCCGTCGTGTGGGCCGAATCGTTTTCCGCCACCATGGCGTTGAGGTTGAGGCGCTTGGCCTCTTCCTTCGGCATTGGTGTGCAGACGATGCCGGAGGTATGGCGAACGATGAAAGCCATCTTTTCCGGTGTGCAATGCACGGCTGCGACGATCAGGTCGCCTTCGTTCTCGCGGCCGTCATCATCGGTAACGACAACGATCTCGCCGGCCTCGAAGGCCCGGATGGCATCGGCAACGCGCTTCTGGTCAAAGGGCATGGGGTTCTTCCTTGGATGTTACTTCAACCGGCCGGTCTGGCCACGGTCGCGCAGATAGTGATCGGCAATGGTGCAGGCAAGCATGGCCTCGCCGATCGGCACGGCGCGGATGCCGACGCAGGGGTCATGGCGGCCCTTGGTGCGAACGTCGACATTGTTGCCGTCGCTGTCGATGGATTGACGCTCGGTGAGGATCGAGGAGGTCGGCTTGATGGCGAAGCGGGCGATCACCGGCTGACCGGTCGAGATGCCGCCGAGAATGCCGCCGGCATGGTTCGACAGGAAGATCGGGTTACCGTCATTGCCCATGCGCATCTCGTCGGCATTTTCCTCGCCGGTGATTTCGGCAGCGCCAAAACCATTGCCGATCTCGACGCCCTTGACGGCGTTGATCGACATCAGGTTGGAGGCAATGTCCTGGTCGAGCTTGGCATAGATCGGCGCACCGATGCCGGCCGGAACACCTTCGGCAATGACTTCGACGACAGCGCCGACCGAGGAGCCGGACTTGCGGATACCGTCGAGATACTCTTCCCAGACCGGCACGATGGCTGGATCGGGCGCAAAGAACGGGTTGTTGCCGACCTCGTTCCAGTCCCAGTTGTCGCGATTGATCTTGTGCTTGCCGATCTGCACCAGCGCGCCGCGGACCAGCAGCCCCGGCACGACCTTGCGGGCAAGTCCGCCGGCGGCAACACGGGCTGCCGTCTCGCGGGCCGACGAGCGTCCGCCGCCGCGATAGTCGCGAATGCCGTATTTGACGTCATAGGTATAATCGGCGTGACCCGGCCGGTAGCTCTTGGCGATCTCGGAATAATCCTTGGAGCGCTGGTCGGTGTTTTCGATCATCATCGATACCGGCGTTCCGGTGGTGATCATCGTCTCGCCGTCAGCGTCCAGCATGACGCCGGAAAGGATCTTGACCAGATCGTCTTCACGGCGCTGGGTGACGAAGCGCGACTGGCCGGGCTTGCGTTTGTCGAGCCAGGCTTGCAGTTCGGGCAGGGTGAAACGGATGCCGGGAGGGCAGCCGTCGATGACGCAGCCGAGCGCCGGTCCGTGGCTTTCGCCCCAGGTGGTAACGCGGAAAAGATGACCGAAAGTATTATGCGACATGGATCAGGCAACCGGATATGAGGCCAAGCGCATCCGGGCGAGCCGCTGCGCCATTCAGTAGGCGCAGACTCATAGTGGAAAACGCCGGAAAGGGAAAACCTTTCTGGCGAAATATGACGATTGCAGCGTGAACAGTCTGTCTCGCCGAAAAGGTCAATCAGGACGCCAGCTGCAGCGCTTCCTTGCTGGCGAATGTCACGAATTTGTCGAAGCTCAAAGGTTTTGCGAAGGCATAGCCCTGCAGCAGGTCACAGCCGAGAAGCCCGAGCATTTCCGCATGCGCCATGGTTTCCACGCCTTCTGCCACCGTCTCGATACCAAGCGACCGGCCGATTTCGATGATCGAGCGGATCAGCGCCTGTTCGTTGCGGGAGTTGAGAATGGGGGCGACCAGCTGCCGGTCGATCTTCAGCCGCTTCGGTTTGATCTTCAACAGGCTGACGATCGAGGTATGGCCGGTGCCGAAATCGTCGATCTCGATATCGATGCCAAGCTTTTTGATGCCCTCGATATTGGCGGTGACGATATCGTCGCTCTCGTCGAGGAAGATCGATTCCACCAGTTCGAAGGACAGCTGGCCGGGTTTGAATGACAGGCCTTTCAGCGAGTTGAGCAGCAGGTCGTCGCTAAGCCGCTTGGCCGAGACGTTGACGGAAATCTTCGGCACATCGATGCCCATCGCTGCCCAGCGCATCGCATCGATCAGCGACCGGTCGAGCACGATACGGTCGATCGTTGCCACCACGTCCAGTTCCTCGGCGATGTGCAGGAACTTGTCAGGCGTCAAAATGCCTTCGCGCGGATGGTTCCAGCGGACCAGTGCCTCGACACCGGATAGGCGCAGCGTGCTGGCGTCGAATTGCGGCTGGTACCAGGCAACGAACTGGTTCTGTTCGATGCCTTCGAGAATTTCATCGGCAATGCGCTTCGTCGTGATGATCTCGGCTTGCAGCGCGTCGGTGAAGAATTCGTGGCGGTTGCGGCCGCTTTCCTTGGCCCGGTAAAGCGCGATATCGGCATTGACCAGCAGCTGGCGTTCATCGATCGCCATATCACCCGCACAGGCAATACCGATGCTGACCCCGAACCGGCAGGGAAAGCCGTTGTAATCGACGGGTTGGCGCATCTGGGCGATGATGCGCTCAGAGAGGCCGGAGAGGAAGACCTTGCTCGGCGGGTTGGCGACCAGCACGACAAACTCGTCGCCGCCGATACGTGCCACCATATCGCCGGCGCGCACGTTGGAGCGCAGGATCTTCGATGCATGGACCAGCATCGCATCGCCAGCTGCATGGCCGAGCGTGTCGTTGATCTGCTTGAAGCGGTCGAGATCGATGTGGAGGATGGCGATGTTCTGCAGGCCGTCCTTGCGGGCATTCGAGAGCGTTTCAAGCTCCTTGTCGAGCATCCGACGATTGCCAAGGCCGGTCAGAGGATCGTGCAGGGCATTGTGTTCGATACGGTCCTTGGCGTCGGCCAGTTCGTCGTTCTTGGCCTCTGCCATCGCCTTTGCGGTGCGTAGCTGTTCCGTCAAAAGCACGTCATCACTGATATCGAAGGCAATGCCGACCAGTTTTCGGTTGCCACCCGGCGTCTCGTGGACCTTGCCGACGGAGCGGACATGGCGGATCGTGCCGTCCGGAAGCACGATCCGGGACGCCTGAACGTAAGGAGAGCCGTCTGAAATGGTGCGGCCAACATTCGAAAGCGTCTCTTCGCGATCATCCGGATGGATCGTATTGATCCAGGTTTTGTACGTCGTTATGCCATCGATATAGGTCAGCCCATAGAGCTGATGCATGCGTTCGTCCCAATAGGTGACGCCGGCAACAAGGTCGGCCTCCCACATGCCGCATTTGTAGGAATCAAGCGCCAGATCGAGGCGTCTGGTGATCGCCTCCAGCTGCTGCTCCCGTTCCGAAAGCCCGGTGAGGGCGTCTTCAAGCTCGGCGTTCTTCTGGTCGGCAACGGCTTTTGCCGTTCGCAATTGCTCCGTCATCATCACGTCGTCGGTGACGTCCCAGCTGATGCCGGTGATCTTGGTCTTGCCATCAGCACCTACATGGGTGGATCCGGCATTGCGGACGTGGCGGATACTGTCGTCGGGCATGACGACACGATACAGCGAGCGGTATTCCAGATCCTCGTCCAGCGCCCTGAACAGTGTCAACGACGCCGCACCGACATCGTCGTGATGCACCGTACCGCGCCATTCCGCGTAGCTCGGAACTCCACCGCCTTGCGGCAAGCCGTGCAGATGATACATGCGCTCGTCCCAGGAGCGTTCCTGCGTATCGAGGTCGATTTCCCAGATGCTGATCTTGGAGGATTCAAGTGCGAGGTTGAGCCGGTGCGAGACGGTCAAGAGTTCCCGCTCGCGCGAACGAAGCTTGGCGATGTTGCGCTGGCGTTCGTTGACGAACCCGCCTGTGAGGAAGATTGGAATGATGATGATCGTTGCGGCAACGAGAATCGCGGTGTCGAGCCATCTGCTGTTGGCGGGCTCTTGTGCCCAGCCGTCCGCCGGGATTGCGGCCAGTTCCCAGGTTCCGCCCGGCAGTTGCAACTGGCGGATAACGGGCGATTTTTCGAACAGATCGGTATCACCGAAGAAGGCATCCTGAATGCTGCTTTTGATCGAGACATCGCGGATTGCCAGCTGGATATCGATATGCCGGTGGCCGCCTTCGGCTTCGTCGTTGTTCTTGCCTGCATCGACGAGACCCGCGTTGGCGTAAATGTCCCGCTCGTCGATGACGGCTTCCATGAAGCCCCAAAAGACCAGATTGCTCTCAACTCTAGTGAAGACAGGCGAAAACAGATTGAAGCCGGTTCGGCCACTCGGCAACCTGACCGGGCCAGCCAGTATGGGTTTGGCCTTGGATTCGGCGCGGTCTATGGCGATCCTTGAGGAGCGGAATTTCTTGAAATCGGTGCCGATCATCCGCTCGTTCCCCTTGAGCGGGAATGTCATGCGAATGACGGCATTGGGTGCTGCGCTGACCCGCACCATCTGTGGATTCTGTATCAACAGCTTGGTGGCCAGTTGGTCGAAAAGCGATTGGTCTATATTCGGATCGACGGAGAACTGGTTGGCAAAGCCGCGCAGTGCGGTGATGTTGTTGTTGATCTCGCTCTGCAGGCGGAGGGAGACAAGATTGAGCTCGTTTTGAACGTTGCTCTTCAGCTCGTTGCGGAAATTTTCGCGGTTCTGCCGCTCGAAGAAATAGCCACCGGTGAAGACGACGGCAAGGGCGATGAAGGCGGGAAAAAGCGACGGTTTCGCCAGCCTGGCAAGCGTCCAGGCGCGATGACGGATTGTAACACTTTTAGCCAACGGCCCTGCACCCCATATTCCCCGTCACCCACGGTAGAGGCGGAGTCTTAAGATTGGCTTTAGAGGCTGTTCCTGTTAAGAAAACCGCGTTTCGGCAGGGGAGTGCTATACGTCGATCAAGATTTGGTTAACCATGGTGTTTCCAGGCATGTATCAAATCGGATAAAATTTTAATCGACACATCAGCGGGCGATTTTTGCCACAATCAGAGGTCAAACAGTGGGCACAACAAAATTGAATGAATCACTGAAGAGGGCAAGACAGATGCGTTTCATCGTTGCTGCATTGATGGCCGCAGCCGGTTTCTTTTCGCCGCTTGCAGCGTTCGCCGAAAGTGCCGATGTCGAAGCCGTGATCACCGGCGTCGATACAGACAAGCTGAGCCTGTCGCTGGACGACGGCAAGAACTACCAGGCTCCTGAAGAATTCAATTTCGATGGCCTGAAAGAGGGCGTCAAGGTTCTGGTTTTCTACACCGAGGTCGATGGCAAGCGCGTCATCAATGACCTTGAGATCGTGCAGTAAGACTGCGCTCGCGGCACTGGCTAAGTGCCGCGTCATGCTGGCGGCGGAACTGTTGGAAGTATCGGCCGCTTTCCAGGCTTTCGGAACAACGCGGGCTTAGAGCCAGCCGATTGTACCATTCTCGATTTTCAGAATACGATCCTGTGGAATTGCCCCGAGTGCTGCTTCCTCGGCGTCCATCGCGCCGCAGATCTTGAAGAGCGTGCGAATGACGCCGCCATGGCTGACACAGACCGTTGGCCCGGAAACGCTTGAAAGCCATGCACCAATGCGCCAGGAGAGAATTTCGTAGCTCTCCGCATTCGCGCCCGGCGGAATGAAATCCCATTTTGACTGTTCACGCTCTGCCACGCGTTCGGGCATTTCCCGCTCGAGCTCGGCCATCGTGTAACCTTCCCAATCGCCGAAGGAAACCTCCTTGAGCCTGTCGTCCATCCGGTAGCCGTTGGGGGCGAGCCCCATCGCTTCGCGAATGAGCTCCATCGTCTCGCGGGTTCGGTGAAGCGGACTTGCGACGAAATCGAATTTTTCCGCATCGTGTCCGAGAAGATCAAGAAGTGCGCGGCCATTGCCGCTCGCCTGCCGCCGTCCGGTATCGTTGAGCGGAATGTCCTTCTGGCCCTGCATGCGGATTTGCGCATTCCAGTCGGTCTGGCCGTGGCGGATCATGTAGATGGTCACGGAGAAACTCCGGGGCAGGGGGCTTGAAGCCCAAGGCAGGAGCCGGGGCGTCCGTTATACGAAAGCCCCGGAGTACGTTCGTCTTCGTGTCAGTCCTTGACGACGGCGATATCCGGCGCATCGACGGCCTTCATGCCGACGACATGGTAGCCGCTGTCGGCATGGTGGATTTCGCCGGTCACCGAGCGCGACAGGTCCGACAACATGTAGAGGCCGACATCGCCGACTTCCTCAATGGTGACGGTGCGGCGCAGCGGCGCGTTGTACTCGTTCCACTTGAGGATATAGCGGAAGTCGCCGATACCGGAGGCTGCGAGTGTCTTGATCGGGCCGGCCGAGATCGCGTTGACGCGGATGTTCTTCGGGCCGAGATCGACGGCGAGATACTTGACGCTGGCCTCGAGTGCAGCCTTAGCAACGCCCATGACGTTGTAGTTCGGCATCACCTTCTCGGCACCGTAATAGGTCATGGTCAGCATCGAGCCGCCATCGGTCATCAGCTTTTCCGCGCGCCGTGCGACGGCGGTGAAGGAATAGACCGAGATGTTCATTGTCAGGGCGAAGTTTGCTGCCGACGTATCGACGTAGCGGCCGGTCAGTTCGTCCTTGTCGGAAAAGCCGATGGCATGCACGAGGAAGTCGATCTTGCCCCAGGTCTTCTCCAGATGTTCGAAGACCGCGTCGATGGTGGATTCATCGCTGACGTCGCAATGGCCGGCCATGACCGCACCGAGTTCTTCGGCCAGCGGTTCGACCCGCTTCTTCAAGGCGTCGCCCTGATAGGTGAATGCCAGTTCGCCGCCCTGCGCGTGAATTGCCTTGGCAATGCCCCATGCGATCGACCGGTTGTTTGCGACGCCCATGATGAGGCCGCGTTTGCCCTTCATCAGACCGGATGTTTGCGACATGATGTTATGCCCCCAATAAAGCCTATGCTTTCATCAGTCAGGCATGTGCCGACTGGAATTCGCATATGTTGAACCTGCCGGAGCCTTCGCGCCCCTTGCGGTCGCGTCGGCTCTGAATTTTTCGAGCATTGGCTATGACATAGCCATCCCGGTGGTTCAAGCGCGGGGGAGATCAGGAACTGTTAGTCCCCGTAATAATGGGTCAGCAGCCAAAGCGTTTGCAGCCATCCACGGTGTTTGTCGCAAAATCTTTACAGAAACAGGCCGTTGCGCAGGCTGCGCATCAGATCGGTGACCTTTTCATCCGGCTTTTCCCAGAGCATCAGCCGCAGCTCCACCAGAAGATCGCCGCGTTTGCCCTCGGCGGTCTGCAGGCCGTGGCCTTCAAGCCGGATAACGTGGTCGGAGCCGGACCAGGCTGGAACGATCACGCTGACCGGGCCGGTCAGTGTTTCCACGGTCATTTCACATCCCAGGATCGCGTCCTGGATATTGACGGGCAGGGTGGTGCGCAGGTCTGTTCCATCGGTCCGGAAGCGGCCGTCCTGAAGGACGCGCACGGCAACGACGACATCGCCGCGTTGCATGCCGTTCAACCGGTAACCCATCTCCTTAAGACGCACGATACTGCCGTCGGTGGTGCCGGCGGGCAACGAGACCTTCAATGTCTGACCGTCGGGCAGCGTTGCCGTTGCCTTTTCACGCCGGAAGATATCCTCGATCGACACTGTGACGTCGCAGAAAATGTCCGGCACCTTTTCAGGCGCTGGTTTGCTGGCGGCACCGCGAATCCGTCGCACGATGGCGGAGACCAGATCTGCCGCTGGTGCGGCGGCCCGCGGAAAGCCACCGAACATCGGCGTCTTGTCCGCCGGCTCGGGCTTCTGTTCCGGAGTGACTTCAGGCTCGGCTACAGTCTCGGCCTTTGATTCCGGCCTGGGTTCCGGTTTCGGTTCCGTTTTGGCCTGTGGTGCCGCTGCCGCCGGTTTTTTCTCTTGCGCGCGGGTATTCTGTGCTTTCGCCCGGTCGCCGGCAGCGAAGATGCGCGAGATCATGTCCTCGGCCGTTTCCGGATCGATGGTTTCTTCTTCCTGCCCTCGCGCCTTGCGCTTCATTTCTTCCATGCGGCGCAGTTCAGCCTCGCGGCGGGCATAGTCGTAGCGGTTGCGCAGCTTCGGATCCTTCAGCACCTCGTAGGCGCGGCCGGCCTCGGCAAAGCGCTGGGTGGCCAGAGGGTCATCCTGGTTCTGGTCGGGATGCACGGCTTTTGCCACGGACCGCCAGGCGGCCTTGATCTCGTCCGGTCCGGCATTGCGTCTGACGCCGAGCACTGAATAGGGATCACGCATGCCTGTCACCGCCCTTGAAGACTGATACGCCGCATTCAGCGGTTCTTTCAGCCTGTTGAAACAATCGGGAAGCCGCTTTCTGGCGGTCTCCTCCCCTTGCCGGTGATGATGAGAAGAGGCTGCTTAAATTCCGGTTAGCCGCGGGCGTATGCTGGTTGTGTAAATGGCTCCGCACCGCGTCTTTGTTGCAGCGTGGTTAATGCGCGGTAGCAAAGGCTGCCAATCCCGACGCTGCGGGGGGCGATGTCAGCTGCGTGGGCCAAAACTGGTCAGATACCATACGCCATTGCCGAGCAGGCAGGTATTGCCATCGAACTTGGCGATGCCCTGATAGGAATGGCGGGTGGTGGTGAACCGGCGGCAGGTGGTGCCGTTGACCTGTTCTTCGGAAATGCTGCTGATGACACCGGCACTGCCGGAGCTTGAATTTGCCCAGGGAATGGGGTTTCCGGCAATTCTGGTCACGTCGGCGGATGATACCGCGTTTCCAACGGTCATGGCGTCGGAATTGTCTTCGTCACTGCGGGCGGAGGGAACGGAACTGGTCGCGACGGTCCTGTCGACGTCTGGTGTTCCGGAGAAATCAAGACCGCCGAGGCATCCGGAAAGGGTTGTGGTGGTCAGGCACACTGCGGCAATCCCGCTCAATCGGGATAAAACCTTGGTGTCCTCAATCCACTTTGCTATGTCTTGCAACGGCATACCTGTCAGACTGGAAAGAGCGGCTTCAAGGTCCGGAGACGCGACATGCAAGCTCTGACATTTATTCATCGGCGGGCGGGAACTGCGTCCGCGCCACGCATTACGGCATTGGATGGCAATATGAGTGAGACTGGGTTAACAACTGGTGACTTCACGCAAGAGAATGAGCCCTTTTCCCTTTTTGGCACGTGGCTGAAAGAGGCACAGGCCGCAGAGATCAACGATCCCAATGCCTTGGCACTGGCGACGGTGGATGCCGATGGCCTGCCGGATGTGCGCATGGTGTTGTTGAAGGACTTCGATGAGCGTGGTTTCGTCTTCTACACCAATTTCGAGAGCCAGAAGGGACAGGAAATCCTGGGCAGCATGAAGGCCGCCATGTGCTTTCACTGGAAAACGCTGCGCCGCCAGGTTCGTGTTCGCGGTCCGGTGGAGATCGTCAGCAATGAAGAGGCTGACGAATATTACAAGACCCGGGCTCGCGGCAGCCGTATCGGCGCTTGGGCGTCAAAGCAGTCGCGCCCGCTCGAAAGCCGGTTTGCACTGGAAAAGGCCGTTGCCGAATACACGCTGAAATATGCCATCGGCGAAATCCCGCGCCCCAATCACTGGTCGGGTTTCCGGATCCGGCCAACCTCGATCGAATTCTGGAAGGATGGCGCTTTCCGCCTGCACGACCGGATCGAATTCCGCCGCGATCAGGCGGAAGGCGACTGGTCGAAGGTGCGGATGTATCCCTGACCGGCGAGCGGCTCAGCGCGCGCCCATCAGCTTGAAGGCAATGCCCGAGGCAAGCGCGCTGACATACCCGGCCTTTTGAAAGTGACCATTCAGCGAGATGCGGGGCAGGGCCGCCGTGTTGACCGCATCGGACAGCGTTCCCGGCTGCGTGGTCACGGCGGTGCTGAAGCCGAGATCATTGGCCAGCCGATGATCTCGGGCGGAGACGGCAGTCGCGAAGCCATAGGGATAGGCAAGAGATTTTGGCCGGTAACCGGTGATCTGCTCCACCCTGCGGGCCGAAAGATCCATTTCAGCTTGCGCCGTTTCGTCGCTGAGCCGCGTGACTGAACGATGGCTGATCGTATGCGCACCGAGGCTGGCGAGCGGATTTTCCACCAGCGTTTTGAGGCCCGTCTCGTCCAGCGTCAATGCGGCAGTGATCCCGATGGCATCGACGCCCGATGCTTGCGCTGTCTGGTTCATCCGGTCGATCGCTGTTGCTTCGTCGATCGAATGAAGCAGGGTTGCAAACCGATCGAAAACGGCCTGTTTCTGCTGGAGGCTGTCGAGCGTCACGGGTTCATCGCCTGCGCCGAAGTCGAAGGTCAGACTTGATCGCTGTTCCAGAAGATCCGCGAGTGTTTCCCACCAAAGCGTATGGGTCCGGTCGATAAAACCGCCCGCAACAAACACGGTAAAGGGCACGCCATGGCTGGAAAACACTGGGGCGGCATAGTCGAGATTGTTGCGATAACCGTCATCCAGCGTGAAAACGGCAACCGGCTGCGGATCGTCCGAGGCCAGATGGGCGGGCAAGGCATCCAGGGCGATGAACCGGTAGCCATCGCGTTTCAACGTGGTGATCGCAATATCCAGAAATTGCGGAGTGATCTCCAGATGTGCGTTGGGATCAAAGGCGCGGGGTTGTTTCGGGCGCACATGATGGAGGGTGAAGATCGCCCCACGCCCGCGCGCCGCGCGCATCAATCCACCTGCATGCAACAGCCCGGCGGCCCTGAGGCCAGCGGCAATAGCAGAGCGTTTGACGGCCTGTCGCAGCATGTTTTTCAAGAGTGTTCCCCGGCGCAATATCGAACGCGACATTAGCTGCGGCGGCGTTAACACCGGCTGAAGAGGACAATGGCCCGGTATAGTGGAAAATGAAAAAGGCGGACCGTTTTCACGATCCGCCTTCGTCTATTCTGGTACGTGCTTTGTTATGCAGGCAGCACGCCATCAACCTCATCACGCTGGCGGCCACCGAGCGCTGCGCCGACAGCAGCGACAAAGCCGCCGATCAGCAGCGACAGGGCGCCAAACAGGGCGACGGAGGCGCTGGTCTTGCGTGCGGTCTCAGCCGCTTGTGTTGCTGCGACCTTGGCATCATCGACGCTTTTCAGAACGCCATCGACACGGGCCTTGGCATCGGCTTCCGAAAGGCCGGTTCGCGATGCAATGAGCTGATCGAGATGGGTGCGGTCTTCAGCCGACATCTCGCCCTTCGTCGCACTATTGAGCAGGATACGCGACACCTGGCCTGCCGTGTCATCGGCTGCTGTACCTGAAGGGGCAGCAGAAGGTGTCGCTGGTCGCAGCAGGTTGTCGACAAAGTAGGACGTCGCATTGCTGCCTGCATCGGAAGACGCTGCCGCAGCACCGGCCGTTGTTGCGCCGGCAGCCACCGTCGCCGTTGCCTGCACGCCGGCTCCTACCGTCGCTGATACGGCCGAGCCGAGTGCGCCGACGACGATCAGGGTCGCCAGAGCCCAGGCGAGAACACCGTGCGCCGTGTCGCGAAAGAACACTTCGTCCCGGTTGACGCCGGTCCATTTCGTCCGCAGCCGGCCGGCAATATACCCGCCGAAAGCGGCAGACGCCCATTGTACGACAATCAGCCAGATCGCCGTCGTAATGGCAAAGGTGGTTAGGGATGCGCCCTGCGCGGAAAACGGAGAGGCCATGCTCAGGCCGATACCGGATCCGAGCAGGGAGAGAACGACGGTGATTGCAGAGGCAGCCACGGCCCCAGCGATGATCGCGCCCCAGCTAACGGCGGAATCCGATGATTCGATGGTGGTGCCGGCTGGTACCGTTGAAATCGGGATTGCCATTCGCGCCACCTATCGGAAGAAGAGGGCGAGAAGGATGATAATGGGGATCGGAACCCCCAGCAGCCAAAGCAGAATTCCGCGACCCATGATGTAACTCCCTTGCATTGAACGATCCGCATTTTCAAACAGTTATGCGGGCTGTCCGATAAACGCGGACAAGGGAGTTTGGTTCCGTGACGTGTGAGCGTCGCGGTTAGGTGCAATATCGGAAGAGAATTGCTGTCCGGCGCCCGGTGCTCTTCGTCCGGCTGCTTTCAGCCTTGCCGATCGCGCCAATGTTAAAACTTCGTTTACCACCCCGGTAAAAGTCACTGCGGATAAGTTCAATCCGCCGCAAAGTTGCAGCAAAGACACGGTTCTGTCGCAAAACGACGCACGTTCGCGCCCTGCCGGGTGCCATCGAATGGGGGACCGACATGCCGACCTTCCGCTTTCTGCTTTTGGCAATGCTCACTTTCGCTCTCGGGCCGGCCGTCGCCTGGGCAGGCAGTGCTGCGATCATTATCGACGCCCGCACTGGGAAGGTGCTGTCGTCGGAAAATCCCGACACGCTCAACCATCCGGCCTCGCTGACCAAGATGATGTCGCTCTACCTCACCTTCGAGGCCCTTCGCCGCGGCACGATCAGTTGGGACAGCACGATCAAAGTGTCGAAGACCGCGGCGGCCAAGCCGCCAATGCGGCTGGGGCTCAAGGCCGGCACCACGCTGACCGTGCGCGAGGCGGTGCTGGGCATGATCGTGCGTTCGGGCAACGATGCGGCTGCCGCCATGGCGGAAAAGCTCGCTGGCTCCGAAACCAAATTCGCCGAGGCGATGACGCGAAAGGCGCGGCAGCTTGGCATGAGCCGAACTGTCTTCATCAACGCCTCCGGTCTGCCGGCCAGCGCTCAGGTGACGACAGCGCGCGATATGTCGACGCTCGCAATCGCGCTGATGCGCGACTTCCCCCGCGAGTACAAGTTGTTCGCCACCCAAAGCTTCGTCTTCCGTGGCCGCAAGGTCCGTGGCCACAACAACCTGATGTATCGTTATGACGGTATGGACGGGATCAAGACCGGTTATACCAATGCCTCGGGCTTCAACCTCGTCAGTGCTGTCCGCGACGGCAACCGGCGGGTGATTGGCGTCGTGCTCGGCGGCCGGACCGCGCGCAGCCGCGACGACAAGATGGCTGCCCTTTTGGACCGTAATCTGGGCAAGGCGTCGAGCACAGGCAATCGCGCGCTGGTGGCGGCCGCCAAGACCCGCGGTACCGTCGAAGTCGCTGCCCTTGGAGCGTCCGACGTACCGTTACCCTTTACCGCCCCCAAACGTCAGGGCCACGATCCGATTGCCGCGCTGATCGCAACTTCGTCGCACGCGACAATCCCGGCCGAGCGTCCGTCCGTCATGAGTGAACTGGAAGACACGAAGGATATTTCGCCAGCGGGCACATGGCAGATCCAGATTTCGGCTGCACCGACGGAAAAGGCCGCAAGGGCGTTGCTGCTGCAGGCGAAGTCCGTTGCAGGCAATGCGCTGCAATCTGCCTCCCCGTATACCGAGGCCGTTGGCAAGGGTGCAAAGGCTGTCTATCGCGCCAGGTTTGTTGGCTTTGACAGCCGGGACGCTGCGGCCGCTGCCTGCGATAGGCTACAGCGGCACTCCTATGACTGCATGCTGCTGCCGTCGCGTAGCTGAAGCGGGTTGATTACCTGCTGACCCCGGCGGGCACAGCCGCCGGGGTCAGCAGAAGCCCATCAGGCCTGCGTGCCGCCGACGGTCGTGTCGTTCATGCGCAGATGCGGCTGACCGACGCCGACGGGGACCCACTGGCCACCTTTGCCGCAATTGCCCATGCCGGTATCGAGCTTCATGTCGTTGCCGATCATGGTGATCCGCTGCATCGCGTCCGGACCATTGCCGATCAGCATGGCGCCCTTGACCGGCGCCCCGATCTTGCCGTTGTCGATCAGGTAGGCCTCGGTGCAGCCAAACACGAATTTCCCTGAAGTGATATCGACCTGGCCGCCACCGAAGGAGACGGCATAGATGCCCTTCTTGACCGAGGCGATGATTTCTTCCGGGCTTTTGTCGCCGCCGAGCATATAGGTGTTGGTCATGCGCGGCATCGGCACATGGGCGTAGGATTCGCGCCGTCCATTGCCGGTCGCCTTCATGCCCATCAGCCGGGCGTTCTGGCGGTCTTGCATATAGCCGACCAGCTTTCCGTCATCGATCAGGACGTTATAGGCGGATGGTGTGCCTTCGTCGTCGATGGTGAGCGAGCCGCGGCGGTTCTCGATCGTACCGTCATCGACGACGGTCACGCCCTTGGCCGCGACCTGCTGGCCAAGCAAGCCGGCAAAGGCAGAGGTCTTCTTGCGGTTGAAATCGCCTTCGAGGCCGTGGCCGACGGCTTCATGCAGCATGACGCCCGGCCAGCCGGATGACAGCACCACATCCATGGTTCCTGCCGGTGCATCGATGGCGTCAAGGTTGACCAAAGCCTGACGCAGGGCTTCGTCTGCACCGCGTTGCCAGTTATCGGTGGCGATGAAATCGCCAAAGCCGCGACGGCCGCCGACGCCGTAGGACCCGGCTTCCTGCCGGTCGCCTTCGCCGACGACGACTGAGATGTTGAGGCGGGTCATCGGCCGGATATCCTGCATGCGTTCGCCGTCGGCCCGCAGGATATCGATGACTTGCCAGCTGGCGGCAATCGAGGCGGTGACCTGCCGTACTTTCGGGTCTTTTGCACGCAAATAGGCGTCGACCTCCTGCAGCAGCGAAACCTTGGCCTCGAAGCTCGGCTCGCCGATCGGGTTCTCGTCACCGTAGAGCTTCTTGTTGGTGCGCTGCGGGGCTGCGGCATAGGTGCCGGAATAGCCGCGCGTAACGGCGCCGACCGCATCGGCAGCCCGCTTGAGGGCCGTCAGCGACAGATCGCCTGCATGCGCATAACCGACCGCTTCGCCGGCAACGGCGCGCAGGCCAAAGCCCTGGTCGGTGTTGAAGCTGCCACCCTTCAGGCGGCCATTGTCGAAGGACAGCGATTCCGACTGGCTGTGCTCGATGAACAGCTCACCGTCGTCGGCACCCGACAATGTCTGCGCCAGAACTTCGCGGATGGCGGCCTCGTCGCTGTCGAACAGTTTGATGAGATCGGTGTTCATGGGCGAGGCTCCGGACTGTTTATGTTTATTCTCATGTAGAGACGCACCACCATGGCCGCAAGTTTTGAGTTTGCGGTCAGCCGTTATTATTGACAGCTCAATTCCAGGCATTATGTTACATGTAACGGATGGGAGCTGACGCGGATGGCAAAGGCTTTGAGTGAGCGTGTTCAGCAGCGCAGGGACGCAATGCGTGCGGCCGGTCTTCGTCCGCTGCAGATTTGGGTGCCGGATTCCCGAAGGGCGGGTTTCGCCGCCGAATGCCGCCGCCAATCCTTGGTCATTGCGCAGGCCGAGGCCGCAGATGACGACCTAGCGGGCTTCATGGATGCCGCTTTTGCTGATCTCAGCGGGATCGATGAATGAAGCGGGGAGATCTTGTGACTATCGCTTTGCCGGGGGATTTCGGCAAGCCGCGTCCCGCACTGGTCATTCAATCCGACCTTTTCGATGAAGCCCCGACAGTGACCGTACTGCTCATCTCGGGAACGCTGCAGGATGCGCCGCTTTTACGCATATCCATCGAACCCGATGAGGAAAACGGCTTGCGCAAACCGTCACAGATCATGGTGGACAAGGTCATGACGATACGCCGGGACAAAGTCGGAGCGCCGTTTGGGCGACTTAACGCGGAAACGATGGTTTCCGTAAACCGCCTGCTCGCCGTCTTCCTCGGCTTTGCGTAAATGCCTTACGGCAGTGCATCGTAGCCTTCGCCAAAGCCCTTCAGGTCGACCGGAATGCCGATGCCTTCTTCCGGAGACTGGAAGACGATGAAGGTCGCCTGTGCGCCGGACCGGAAGGTTTTCAGGAGTTCGTCTTCCAGAACCACTTCGGCATAGCAGCCGTCGGAGAAGCAGCGGACGAAATAGGCGCGGCCGATATCCTTGCCATCGACATTGAGGCCAAGGCCGTTCGGCAGGAGAACACCGAGCGGGGCCAGCACGCGGAGAATCTTCGCCTTGCGGTCCGCCGTCTTCAGGACGACGACCGAGAGGCCGACTTCAGGCCGGTCTTCGGCAATGACGTTCTGCATCAGCGCGCACTGCTCGGCGGTTGCGCCGGCTGGCTGGTCGCAGACGATCGACCACGCGCCGTGGTTGGATTTCACGGTGCCGGGCGTGCCTGGCTGTTGTGCTCCGGGCTGTTGGGCTGCTGCCGTATAGGAAAGAAGTGTGGCAGCAAGACCGAACGCCGCGATCGGCAGCCGGGAAAGGAGGGACAGGCCCATGTAAACCTCAAACTTAAGAATCAGTCTGGCTATTCTTGAAGCGCGTAGCCGCAAATGAAAAGCCCCGGGCGGTACATTCCAGCCCGGTGTGGCGGAAATGGGGCTCTCGAAGGGGCTTAAAACACCAAGCCGGCCCTGAGTGGGGCTTTAAGGCGCTGCCGGTGGAGTGCCGATTGCTCTTTATATATGCTATAGAGGCCGAGAGATTGGCGTGAAGTACCCGATGCCGTCAGTGCTGCTTTTCGCCGCTGCCGGTATCCATAGGCCCGTATGGCTTTAACAGTTTGTGTGAAAAGCGTCTTTTGCGCAAAATGCCGCATGGGCTTGAATGGACAGATGTTGCGGCGTTCATCAAACTGTGGTTTGAAGCGCTTCAGTATGGCTAAGGATTCTGCGTTACGGTTTGATCCTGATCAAGCGCCCAGGGAGACACTATAGTGAAAAACAAGGCTTTTGCAGTTTTGGCATCGACTGCCTGTCTGCTCTTTGCTTCGAATGCTTTGGCTGACAAGCCGGTCGCATGGCAGACCAACTTTCAGACAGCAGCAACCGGAATCATGGAAGAAATTACATGGTTTGAGCATTACACGCTCTGGTTCATCATTCCGATCACGCTTTTTGTCCTGGCGCTGTTGTTGTGGATCGTTTACCGGTTCCGCGAGAGCAAGAACCCGGTGGCATCCAAGACCAGCCACAACACGGCAATCGAGATCGTCTGGACGCTTGGCCCGGTCGTGATCCTGCTCTTCCTGGCAATCCCGTCCTTCCAGCTTTTGACCGCGCAGCTGACGCCGCCGGAAAATCCGGACATCACGCTGAAGGCGACCGGCAACCAGTGGTACTGGTCGTATGAATATGAAGTCGGCGAAAGCCCGCTCTCTTTCGACAGCCTGATGATGAAGGAAGAGGACCGCGCGTCGCTCGGCAAGGAAGACAAGCACGAATATCCGCGTCTTCTCGCTGTTGACAACGAAGTCGTCGTTCCTGTCGGCAAGACCGTTCGCGTTCTGGTGACTGCAGCCGACGTTATTCACGCTTTCGCCATGCCGGCCTTTGGCGTGAAGATCGACGCGGTTCCTGGCCGTCTCAACGAAACCTGGTTCAAGGCTGAGCGCGAAGGTCTCTACTACGGCCAGTGTTCCGAGCTCTGCGGCAAGGACCATGCCTATATGCCGATCGCCATCCGTGTGGTCAGCGAAGACAAGTACAACACTTGGCTCGCTGCCGCCGCCACCAATGTTGGTGAGGCGAACAAGGCACTCATGGCTTCCATCGACGGCGCGGCTAAGACCGTAGACGTCGCTGAAAACGCCGCACAGTAATTCGCCCTACAGAATTCGAAGGGGAGCTCGACCCATGGCCGGAAAAGCCGCTCAACACGATCACCTTCATGACCATGCCCAGGATCACGGGCACGACCATGATCACGCCCACAAGCCGCTGACATTCTTTCAGCGCTGGTTTCTTTCGACCAACCACAAGGACATCGGCACGCTGTACCTGATCTTCGCGATTTTCGCGGGCATCATCGGCGGCACGCTGTCGGTCTTCATGCGCGCCGAGCTGCAGGAGCCGGGTATCCAGATCTTCCACGGTCTGGCTTCCATGGTTTACGGCTTCGAAGGCGATGCTGCCATCGATGGTGGCAAGCAGATGTTCAACGTCTTCACGACGGCGCATGCGCTGATCATGATCTTCTTCATGGTCATGCCGGCGCTGATCGGCGGCTTTGCCAACTGGATGGTGCCGATCATGATCGGTGCGCCTGACATGGCGTTCCCGCGCATGAACAACATCTCCTTCTGGCTGATCATCCCGGCCTTCCTGCTCGTGCTTCTGTCGATGTTCGTCGAGGGCCCGGCCGGTGGTTATGGCTCCGGAGGGGGCTGGACGATCTATCCGCCTCTATCGACGGCGGGAACGCCCGGACCGTCCATGGATCTTGTGATCCTCGGCCTGCACATTGCCGGTGCCTCGTCGATCCTCGGTGCGATCAACTTCATCACCACGATCCTCAACATGCGCGCTCCGGGCATGACGCTGCACAAGATGCCGCTGTTTGCCTGGTCCGTTCTGATCACGGCCTTCCTGCTGTTGCTCTCGCTGCCGGTTCTGGCAGGCGGCATCACCATGCTGCTCACCGACCGCAACTTCGGAACCTCCTTCTTCGCACCTGAAGGCGGCGGCGACCCGATCCTGTTCCAGCACCTGTTCTGGTTCTTCGGTCACCCGGAAGTGTACATCCTGATCCTGCCCGGTTTCGGCATCGTCAGCCACATCGTCTCGACCTTCTCGAAGAAGCCGATCTTCGGTTACCTCGGCATGGCCTATGCCATGGTTGCCATCGGCGCCGTTGGCTTCATCGTCTGGGCTCACCACATGTACACCGTCGGCATGTCGCTCGACACGCAGCGTTACTTCGTCTTCGCGACGATGGTCATCGCGGTTCCGACCGGCGTGAAGATCTTCTCCTGGATTGCGACGATGTGGGGCGGTTCGATCCGCTTCACCACGCCGATGGTCTGGGCGATCGGCTTCATCTTCCTGTTCACCGTCGGTGGCGTCACGGGCGTTCAGCTCGCCAACGCTGGTCTCGACCGCTCGCTGCATGACACCTACTACGTGGTTGCCCACTTCCACTACGTTCTGTCGCTCGGCGCCGTGTTCGCGATCTTCGCCGGCTGGTACTACTGGTTCCCGAAGATGACCGGCTACATGTACAACGAGTTCATCGGCAAGCTGCACTTCTGGGTCATGTTCATCGGCGTCAACCTGGTGTTCTTCCCGCAGCATTTCCTCGGTCTCGCCGGCATGCCGCGCCGTTACATCGACTATCCGGATGCCTATGCAGGCTGGAACGCGGTGTCGTCCTACGGTTCGTACATCTCGGCCTTCGCCGTCCTGATCTTCCTGTTCGGCGTCTTCGAAGCCTTCTCCAAGAAGCGTCTTGCCGGTAACAACCCATGGGGCGAAGGTGCAACCACGCTCGAATGGCAGCTGACATCGCCGCCGCCGTTCCACCAGTGGGAACAGCTGCCGCGCATCAAGTAAGCGCTGTACTTCAACCGAAGCCGCCGGAAACGGCGGCTTCGTTCAACGCCGGGAAGTCCCGGCACCACGGCGCAACGGACGCGCCGGACAAATCCAAGGACTGGACATGCAGGTCATCGACAATCACGAAGCAATCGGCACGGAAGGCGGCGTTCGTCTTTCTGAAGCCACTGCGCGCGATTTCTTCGAATTGCTGAAGCCGCGCGTCATGTCGCTGGTGGTGTTTACGGGCCTCGCCGGCATGGTGATGGCGCCCGGGCACATCAATCCTTTCATCGGTTTCATTGCGATCCTCTGTATCGCCGTGGGTGCTGGAGCTTCCGGCGCCCTCAACATGTGGTACGACGCGGATATCGATGCGATCATGACCCGCACGGCGAAGCGGCCGATCCCGGCAGGCAAGATCACGGCTGAGGAAGCGCTCGCCTTTGGCCTGACGCTTTCGGCTTTCTCCGTCTGCATCCTCGGCATCGTCGTCAACTGGCTGTCAGCTGGGCTGCTCGCCTTCACGATCTTCTTTTACGTCGTCATTTACACGATGTGGCTGAAGCGCTCGACGCCGCAGAACATCGTCATTGGCGGCGCCGCCGGTGCATTCCCTCCGATGATCGGCTGGGCCTGCGTCACCAACGGCATCGCCGTCGAGAGCATCGTACTTTTCCTCATCACCTTCCTCTGGACGCCGGCCCATTTCTGGGCGCTGGCTCTGTTCAAGATGCGCGACTACGGCGCCGTCGGTGTGCCGATGCTGCCGAATGTCAGCGGTGAGGCGACCACCAAGACGCAGATCGTTATCTATGCGGTCCTGACCGCGATCATCGGCGTCGTGCCGACCATGCTCGGTTTCTCGAGCATGTATTACGGCGCTTTTGCCGCAGCGCTCGGCCTGGGTTTCATCTGGTACTCTATCGGCGTGCATCGCATGCCGGAGGGTGACGAAAAGATGATCCCCGCCAAGAAGCTGTTTGCCTTCTCGATCCTCTATCTTTTCGCGATCTTCTCCGCGTTGATGGTCGATCACCTGATTGCCACGCTGTGGCTCACTGCCGGAAAGGTTGCCTGATGGAACTCGTGACACTCACGGACGCCCAGAAGAAGTCGCGCCGCGGTCGCAATATCGCGCTTGGCGCCGTTCTCTTCGGTCTCGTTGCCATTTTCTATGTCGTGACGCTGATCAAGTTCAGCAATGGCATGGTCCAGTAAGGAACGATCATGGTACCGATCAAAACGCCAGAGCAGAAGAAGGAACGGGCAAACGGCGTCATCGTCGCGTCCTGCCTCGCCTTCGTCTTCGGCATGACCGGCATGGCCTATGCAGCCGTGCCGCTCTACGACATGTTCTGCCGGGTGACCGGCTATAACGGCACGACGAAGCGCGTCGAGCAGGCGTCTGACGTCATTCTCGACAAGAAGATCAAGGTCACGTTCGATGCGAACATCGCATCCGACCTGCCATGGGTCTTCAAGCCGGTGCAGCGCGAGATCGAACTGAAGATCGGCGAAACGGTGCAGATCGAGTTCGAAGCAACCAACATGGCGAAAAAGGCGACGACCGGTCAGGCGGTCTTCAACGTGACACCCATGGCGGCCGGGGCGTATTTCAACAAGGTTGAGTGCTTCTGCTTTACCGAGACGACGCTGCAGCCGGGCGAAGACATGAAGATGCCGGTGGTATTCTTCGTTGATCCGGAAATCGTCAAGGCGGTTGAGACCAAGGGGATCAACACGTTGACGCTGTCCTACACGTTCTACGCCCGCGAACCGTCAAAGCCGGTCGCGGCGCTGACGGTCAAGCCTGCCGAAACTGACAACAAACTTTGACAGATCACAGTTTTCGGCTAAGCCGGAAATGACGACATGAGAAAGACTTATCGGGGATAGTCCACATGGCCGATGCGCACCAGAAAAACCACGACTACCACATTATCGATCCGAGCCCTTGGCCACTGATCGCCTCGATCGGCGCCTTCGTCATGGCCTTCGGCGGTGTCGGCTACATGCGATACCTGTCGGGCGGCACGCTGCACCTGTTCGGTGTCGACTGGGCGCATCCGTGGTTCTTCTTCATCGGTCTCGCCGTCGTTCTCTACACGATGTACGGCTGGTGGTCGGACACGATCAAGGAAGCGCATGAGGGCCATCACACCCGCGTTGTGGCGCTGCACCTGCGTTATGGCATGATCATGTTCATCGCTTCGGAAGTGATGTTCTTTGTTGCCTGGTTCTGGGCTTATTTCGATGCCAGCCTCTTCCCGGGCGAAGCCATCCAGGCAACCCGCTCCGCGTTCACCGGCGGTGTCTGGCCGCCGAAGGGCATCGAGGTTCTCGACCCGTGGCACCTGCCGCTCTACAACACCGTCATCCTGCTGCTGTCCGGCACGACGGTGACCTGGGCGCATCACGCGCTGCTGCACGGCGACCGCAAGGGCCTGATCAACGGCCTGACGCTGACCGTTTTGCTCGGCATGCTGTTCTCCTTCGTACAGGTCTACGAATATGTGAACGCTCCGTTCGCCTTCAAGGATTCGATCTACGGCGCGACCTTCTTCATGGCGACCGGTTTCCATGGTTTCCACGTTCTGGTCGGTACGATCTTCCTGGCCATCTGCCTGATCCGCGCGCTGAAGGGTGACTTTACCCCGAAGCAGCATTTCGGCTTCGAAGCTGCCGCCTGGTACTGGCACTTCGTCGACGTGGTTTGGCTGTTCCTGTTCTTCTCCATCTACATCTGGGGCGGCTGGGGTGCCCCGATCGCTCACATGTGATCGGTCGACAGAGTTGAAATTTCAGGCGGCCGCAGCGATGCGGCCGTTTCTGTTTCCGAAGATTGACTTTGATTGACGGAGTGTATCCTTTCGGATACAGTTTCGCATGCTCGTATTTGAGACAACCGACGTGTTCAAGGATTGGCTGTTTTCGCTGCGGGATATGAAAGCGAAAGCCCGAATTCTTGCGCGGATACGCTCCGCAGAGTTCGGCAATCTGGGAGACTGTTCACCTGTCGGCGAGGGTGTCTCAGAAATGCGGATCCATTATGGGCCTGGCTATCGCCTGTATTTCAAACGCACCGGCGACGTTGTTTATCTCCTGCTGGCCGGTGGCGACAAGTCCAGCCAGAAGCGAGACATTGCCGCCGCCTTGAAGATGGCGAAGTCTCTTCAGAAGGATCAATCATGACGACGATCTCAAAGTTCGACGCATCCGAGTTTCTCGACGATGATGACCTCGTCGCCGAATATCTGACCGCTGCGATGGAGGATGATAATCCTGATGTCTTCATTGCGGCCCTCGGAGACGTCGCCAAGGCGCGAGGAATGACAGAGATTGCCAAGGCATCGGGTCTAGGCCGTGAAAGCCTCTACAAATCTCTTCGGGGCGGATCGAAGGCCCGTTTCGAAACGCTTCACAAGATCGTCAATACGCTGGGACTGAAGATGACGATCGTTGCCGACCGGGCTTGATCCCAATATGCGGCCAGCTGTCCTGAAAAAGCCTCTATGTCGCAGGCTTTGCATTGGACGAAGGCGGTGACCCGCGTTACCACGTTTGCTGAACGCCGCGCACAAAGCCGCAAGCAGTTGGAAAAATCGCCATGCACGAAGACAGCGCACATTTCCCGCCGGTCGATCCGGTCAGGGCCGGGATCAGGGGGCATTGCCCGCGATGCGGCCAGGGCAAGCTGTTTGATGGCTTCCTGACCATGAAGCCGGCCTGCGCCAGCTGCGGGCTAGATTACGGCTTTGCCGATGCCGGCGACGGGCCGGTGGTCTTCGTCATCCTGATCGTTGGCTTCATCGTTGTGGGAGCCGCCCTCTGGATGGAGGTCAATATCAATCCGCCGCTCTGGGTGCATTTCCTGTTGTGGATCCCGCTCGCCATCGTCTTCAGTCTGGTTCTCATGCGCATGCTCAAAGGCGTTCTGATCAATGTGCAATTTCGCAACAATGCACGCCCGGGCGAGATTGATCGTGGCTGATACCGTATCGGACAAGAAGCGCGGCGGGCTGCTCGGCCGCGTCGTTGGCATCGTGCTGGTTCTGGTCGCACTGGCGATCTTGCTTGCGCTCGGCACGTGGCAGATGGAGCGGCTGGCCTGGAAAGAGGGGCTCCTGGCGTCGATTGCAGAACGGCGCGCGGCACCGCCTGCCGATCTGACGGCGATCGAGGCGTTGGATAGGGCCGGCGAGGATGTCGACTACCGCACGGTGCGTATCACCGGCAGCTATCTCAACAACAAGGAACGGCACTTCTTCGCAACGTACGGCGGCCGCATCGGCTATTACATCTATACGCCACTGCAGCTCACCGACGGCCAGATCGTTCTCGTCAATCGCGGCTTCGTTACCTTCGAGGCCAAAGAGCCGGAAATGCGCAAGCAGGGCCAGCTGACCGGCGAACAGACCGTCACCGGCCTGTCCCGCGCCAAGCTGCTGGAGAAGCCATCCTGGGCTGTGCCGGACAATGACGTGGCCAAGAACATTTTCTACTGGAAGGATCTCGATGTCATGGCATCGAGCGTCGGGCTTGATCCAGCAAAGGTCGTGCCGTTCTTCGTGGACGCCGACGCGACGTCCCATGAGGGCGGCATGCCGATCGGTGGCGTGACGCAGTTCGACTTTCCCAACAGCCATCTGCAATATGCGATGACCTGGTACGGTCTGGCCGCGGCACTGGTCGTCATCAGCGGCATTTTCATCTTCAAGCGGAAGCCATAAGGTCCAGGCGTCCACCGCTGGAGGAAAATGAATGGCTACTCTCGCAAACATCCTGATCGCCGTGACGGCGCTGATGCATGTCGGTTTTCTTGTGCTTGAGATGTTTCTCTGGACCGGGCCGCAGGGGCGAAAAGTCTTCAGGATGTCGGTCGAGCAAGCCGAGGCCACAAAGGTTCTGGCGGCCAATCAGGGGCTCTATAACGGCTTTCTCGCTGCCGGACTTTTCTGGTCACTCATCGCTTCCCCGCCGGAATTTGCCGTGCAGTTGAAGCTGTTCTTCCTTGTGTGCGTGATTGTTGCCGCTATATATGGCGCATGGTCGGTCAAGCCGCGCATCCTGCTGGTGCAGGGCGGGCCGGCAATTCTCGCCCTTGTGTTCACCCTACTGGCATTCTGATAAATGGCGACTTCCTTTCCTGCAAAGACACCGATTACCCTGCGCCTCTGCGGCCCGCGCGGCTTCTGCGCCGGTGTCGACCGGGCGATCCAGATCGTTGTTCTGGCATTGAAGGAATATGGCGCCCCGGTCTATGTCCGCCATGAGATCGTTCACAATCGCTATGTCGTCGAGGGGCTCGAGGCCAAGGGCGCGATCTTCGTTGAAGAGCTGGACGAGATCCCGCCGGAGCATCGCAAGCAGCCGGTGGTGTTCTCCGCTCATGGCGTGCCGAAGTCGGTGCCTGCCGATGCGACGGAGCGTAATCTTTTCTATCTCGACGCCACATGCCCGCTGGTCTCCAAGGTCCACAAGCAGGCCATGCGCCACCAGAAGCTTGGCCGTCATGTGGTGCTGATCGGCCATGCCGGGCATCCGGAAGTCATCGGCACGATGGGCCAGCTGCCGGAAGGTGCCGTGTCGCTGGTTGAGACGGTCGAGGACGCTGAAGTCTATATGCCACCGGATACCGAAAATCTCGGTTTCGTCACTCAGACAACACTGTCCGTCGATGATACCGCCGGCGTTATCAAGCGGCTGCATGAGCGCTTCCCGAACCTGACGGCGCCTGCGGCCGATTCGATCTGCTACGCGACGACAAACCGCCAGGAAGCGGTGAAACAGGCAGCACCCGGTTGCGACCATTTCATCATTGTTGGCGCTCCGAACTCGTCGAACTCCAAGCGTCTCGTCGAAGTCGCGCTGAGAGCCGGTGCGAAAAAATCGGTCCTTGTCCAGCGCGCGTCGGAAATCGACTGGGATGACTTTGCCGATATCTCTACGGTCGGCCTGTCGGCGGGTGCGTCGGCGCCGGAAGTCATCGTCAACGAGATCATCGAGGCTTTTCGCCAGCGTTACGAGGCGGCGCTCGAGCTTGCCGATACGGTCGAGGAAACCGAAAACTTCCTCGTCAACCGCGAGCTTCGCCACGTGCCACTGACGGCTCAGGACATGGCTTTCGTCAACGGCGACTGAGACGCGCGGCCTCCCAGTTTCCCCGCGCTCTCCTGAGTGCAGTAGAATAACAACTCCCGAAGAGAGTGAAACGACAGTGGCAGTTTACACCGACATCACGGAAGACGATCTCGCCCGTTTTCTGGCCGCCTATGACGTCGGCACGCTGACGTCCTACAAGGGCATTGCCGAAGGCGTCGAAAACACCAATTTCCTGCTGCACACCACCAAGGGCTCCTACATCCTGACGCTCTATGAAAAGCGGGTTGATCAGAACGACCTGCCATTCTTCCTCGGGTTGATGCACCATCTCGCCGATCAGGGGCTGTCCTGCCCGCTGCCCTTGCCACGCGCCGATGGCGAATTACTCGGTCACCTTTCAGGCCGTCCGGCCGCCGTGATCTCGTTCCTCGAAGGCATGTGGCTGCGTAAGCCGGATGCAAACCATTGCCGCGAAGTCGGCAAGGCTTTGGCGGCCATGCATGTGGCAGGCGAGGGGTTTGCGATCCGCCGCCCGAATGCGCTGTCGGTCGGCGGCTGGCGGCCGCTCTGGAACAATTCGCGCGACCGGGCCGACGAGGTACAGACCGGCCTGCAGAGCGAGATCGCCGCGGAGCTGGATTTTCTCGAAGCCCATTGGCCGAAGGACCTGCCAGAGGGCGTGATCCATGCCGACCTGTTTCCGGACAACGTCTTTTTTCTCGGCAATGAGCTCTCCGGCCTGATCGACTTCTATTTCGCCTGCAACGATCCGCTCGCCTATGACGTCTCCATCTGCCTGAATGCCTGGTGCTTCGAAAAGGACGGTGCATTCAACATCACCAAAGGTATGGCGCTGCTGGAAGGCTATCAGAGCGTGCGGCCGCTGACACCGGCTGAGATCGACGCCTTGCCGTTGCTCGCCCGCGGCTCTGCCCTGCGGTTCTTCCTGACGCGGCTCTATGACTGGCTGATGACCCCGGCCGGTGCCCTGGTGGTCAAAAAAGACCCGCTCGAATATCTGAAGAAGCTGCAATTCCACCGCTCCATCAAAACTGCGGCCGAATATGGCCTGACCGACGAGACAATGCCCGCATGAAACATGTCGATATTTTTACCGATGGAGCCTGCTCCGGAAATCCGGGTCCAGGCGGCTGGGGCGCAGTGCTGCGCTATGGCGAGACCGAGAAGGATCTGTGTGGCGGCGAAGCGGAAACCACCAACAACCGCATGGAGCTCCTGGCGGCGATTTCTGCGCTCACCAGCCTGAAGACGCAATGTGAGGTCGATCTCTACACCGATTCGAAATACGTCATGGACGGCATCGGCAAGTGGATCCATGGCTGGAAGAAGAACGGCTGGAAGACCGCCGACAAGAAGCCGGTGAAAAACGGCGAGCTGTGGCAGGCGCTTGATGTCGCCAACCAGAGCCACAAGGTCACCTGGCACTGGGTGAAGGGCCACGCCGGCCATCCGGAAAACGAACGCGCCGACGAATTGGCCCGCAAGGGCATGGAGCCGTTCAAGAAGAAGCGGTGATCTTCGCTAGGCGGCTGAAAAGTCATTTTCTCGGCAGTTTGCAGGTTATTTGGGAAGCTGGACGTTTGCCAAACTCTTCGTCATCCTCGCTCTTGTGGCGGTGATGACGGAGAACGGGTGCCGATCTTGCCAGATAACTGTTTTCAGGATTTGTCAGCAGCCTGGTTAGAGCCTCATTGATCATACGCGGCTCTATCGTCCGTCGGTAAACTCAACGAGATCCCACAGGTTTCGATAGAGGTCCGTGAAAACGGCGACGATGCCGTAGGGTTCTACCTTCGGTTCGCGCGTAAACCGTATTCCGGCTGCGACCATTTTAGGATGATCCCGCCAGAAATCGTCGGTCTGCAGAAACAGGAATACGCGGCCGCCGGCTTGGTTGCCGATGAACGGTTCCTGATGGTCCGCGGATGCGCGCGCCAGAAGCAGCGACGTGCCGCCGTCTCCAGGTGGCCGCACGACCACCCAGCGCTTGTCCTGTTCCGGTTGGTAGCTATCCTCGACCAGCACGAAGCCAAGCGTGTTGACATAGAAATCAATAGCGTCGTCATAGTCACGAACGACGAGGGCAATCAGGGCAATGCTCTGTTTCATGGGGCCTCATGCTGGTGGCAACGGTATCGCCGCAGTTATTTTACGGTGCAGATGCCATTGGCGCCGCCCTTGCCGGTATAGCTGACGGCCGGGGAGCCGTCGGGGTTGATGCTGAGCGAGATGGTCACGCCGCTGCCCTTGGCTTCGTAATAGTTCTGGTTGACGACCTTCAGTTTGCCTTCCTTGCCATTGATATAGATCGGCCCGCCCTCATCGGCATGAACCTCGATCTTGCCGGGGCAGGTGGCATTCACAAGCGGAATTTTGGCCGCTGCCTGTCCGGCAACAGTCAGGGTAGCGGCAATGGCGGCCAAGCGTAGAAACGTCTTCATCGTGATCTCCCGAACGCTCATTCGAATCCAGAGGAGCCGTAGCGTGACAGGATGCCGGTTCAAGTCAAGGACAAGAGCCGCGCTGCAGCTTGGTATTCCTCCACTTCGGCGAGTGGCGATCATGGCGATGCACTCCGTAAACACTTAGCCGTTGAGCTCAGTGTTTGATCGTGATACTTATCCTTATGGAACAGTATTCGCACCAATTGAACGGCATCTTTCAAGCGCTTGCCGACCCCACCCGCCGGGCGGTCCTGGCGCAGCTTGGCAAAGGTCCTGCAAGCATCAGCGATCTGGCGCAGCCCTTCGACATGGCCCTGCCATCGTTCATGAAGCACATTCATTTTCTCGAAGGCAGCGGCCTCATCCGGACGCAAAAAGCCGGCCGGGTCAGGACATGCGCCATCGAAAAGGAGCGGTTTGCCGCTATCGAGGCGTGGCTGTCGGCGCAGCGGGCACTCTGGGAAGGCCGCACCGACAGGCTCGAGCAATTCGTCATCAAGGCTCAGAAAAACGGAGGTTCACAATGACCAGCTCCATCAATCCGGAACTCGATCTGACGATTTCGCGCGTCATCAAGGCACCTCGATCGCTCATCTGGAATGCTTGGACCGATCCATCCAGCTTCGAGCAATGGTGGATTCCGGCGCCGGCCAAATGCAAGGTCATGGCGATGGACCTTCGCCCCGGCGGTGCGTTTGTCACGCAGATGAGCGAAAACGGCGGTGATTTCACGCCGCATCTTTCTGGCTGTTTTCTTGCCATTGATGATGGCGAGAGGATCGTCTTTACCAATGCCCTGAGCGGCGGCTGGCGGCCAGCCGAGCAACCGTTCATGACGGCAATCGTCACGCTGCAGGATCATCCGCAGGGCACCGATTACCGTGCCCATGTGATGCACAAGAGCAATGCCGACCGCAACATGCACGACGAGCTGGGATTCTACGACGGCTGGGGCACGGTCATCGGCCAATTGGCAAGGCTGGTTGAACAGCGGGTTCAATAATTGGCGATCGTCACAGACGCAAAAGCCCGCATACGCGTCCAGCATGCGGGCTCGCCAACTATCATCCGGTCTTGATGGCAGCGCTCAGATCTGTTCGAGCATTGCTGCGGCCGCTGAAACCGTCGCCTGGCCGGGGCTGTCCTCGACGTTGAGCGTCTTCACCACGCCGTCTTCCACCAGCATCGAATAGCGCTTCGAGCGCAGGCCGAGCGTACCGGCGGAGAGGTCGATGTCCATGCCGAGCGCCTTCGTGAAGGCAGCGTTCCAGTCGGACAGGAAGTGGATTTTGCCCATGCCGCCCGATGCGGTCGCCCAGGCGCCCATCACGTGCAGGTCGTTGACCGCAACGACGGCGATATCGTCGATGCCGCGTGCTAGGATCGCATCACGGTTTTCCAGGTAACCCGGCAGGTGGTTGAGCGAGCAGGTCGGCGTGAAGGCGCCGGGCACGGCGAAGAGAACGACCTTCTTGCCGGCAAACAGCTGCTCGGTGGTGATTTCGACCGGGCCATCGGCGGTCTTTTCCTTGAAGGTGGCGGCGGGCAGCTTGTCTCCGACGGAAATGGTCACGGTCTCACTCCTTGAGGTCTTTTGGGAAAGGCTGGAGCGCGCTGGCTCCATGGGTCGGAGGGGAATATAGATTCGGTTCAGTCAAAGGCAAGCGGGGTTTCGATACTCTGCTCTCCGGCGCGCGCAACGAGCAGAACAGAGCCGCTTTTCAGTGCGTCGCCCTTTGCTGGAACGCGCACGGCGATCTCCGCCGTGACCTTGCCGTTTTCCGCCGTGACATTTTCCGGCTTGCCAAAACTGTAGCCGGGAGGGCCGGAAAGAAACAGTTCCGCAGGCATGGCGGCAGCCGGTGTCACCAACGACAGATGCAGGCGGTTTTCAGCGGCATCGAAAGAGGCGGCCGTCACTTTGAACGTGTCGGACGGCGGCATCGGCAGCGCGGCCACGGCGTCATCGATCCGGGCCCGGTCGAGCGGGTTTTGCGCAAGTCCTTCCGGCAGGGAAAGGTGGAGATCGGCCTGAACCGGAATGCAGATATCCTTGCAGATACCCAGGAAAACCGAGGCTTTCAGGGTGAGGCTACCAGTCTTCTCGCGCCTCAGCGACAGCGGAAACGCCACAGAGCGATCGTAACCGGTATAGCTGGCAATCCCGTCGTGAAAGGCTTTTGGCGCCGGAAAGCGCAGTCCTGAAAAGGAGATGCCGTCCTTTGGGTCGACAGTGATCTGTGGCGGGATGCCGCTGGCGCCAGGCTCAACCCAATAGGTCTTCCAGCCGGGCTTCAGCCGGATGTCGAGAATGGCCGGGATCGTGCCGTCCGGTTCTGGCCTGTCGGCAACGATGCGCACCTCGCCGCCCTGCGATTGCACCCATTGGCTCTGCGCGGCATTGGCGGCAGGGGCGATAAAAAAATACGCTGAAAGGGTTGCCAGCGCAGCCAAATGAGTCGCATTCTGTAGGGAACGATGATGCTTCATGATGCTCAGGCTTACCGGTTTTGGCGCATGCTTGAAAGATGCCCGGTTTCACCTCTTGATCATTTTCTCTTGATGAAGACGGGATTTGGCCGGGCTTAAAGCAGCCTTGAAAATAATTGACGAGGGTGGGAACGCTTTTAATTGGCACAGAAGGCTGACACCATGATGGCGACGTTCCAGAAAAAACGCGAACGCGGAATATTGGACGGTCAGTTCCTGATCGCCATGCCTGGCATGTTCGACAGCAATTTTGCCCGCACGGTCATCTTCGTCTGCGCCCATTCAGATGACGGCGCCATGGGCTTCGTGCTCAACCGGCCGCAGCAACTGACCTTCCCGGACGTTCTTCTGCATCTGCGTATCATCGATCAACAGCAGGCAATCCGGCTGCCCGGTGTCACCCGCGACTTCCAGATTCAGACCGGCGGTCCGGTTGAAACCGGGCGCGGCTTCGTTCTGCACTCGGACGATTACCTCAGCGAATCCAGCATTCCCGTCAACGATGACATCTGCCTGACGGCGACGCTCGATATCGTCCGGGCGATCTCGCGCGGCGAGGGGCCTGAGAAGGCGATGATGATGCTCGGTTATGCCGGCTGGGGTGCCGGGCAGCTCGAAAATGAGATTGCCAACAATGGCTGGCTGAATTGCCCGGCAAGCGAAGAACTGATCTTCGACCGCGATCTGGGCGATAAATACGACCGGGCGCTGGCATTGATGGGGGTCGCCCCGGCGATGCTGTCGGTCGATGCCGGTCATGCCTGAGCAAATCTATTTTCTGTCTTTCTGATATTGCGCCGGAACAAATCGAGCCGCTTCCCGTTTTCCAGTCGCAAGGGCAGGACGATCCGTTCATGTCCTCAACCTCTCAAGGAGACTGATCATGGGTAGCACTTCCGACAAGATTTCCGGCGCCGCCAATCAGGCAGCGGGCAAGGTCAAGCAGGCTGCCGGCAAGGCAACCGGCAGCGAGAAATTGCAGGCTGAAGGCAAGGGCCAGGAAATCAAGGGCAAGGTCCAGACGGCCACCGGCAAGGCCAAGGATGCCGTCAAGGGCACCGTTGATCGTATGTAATCCGGTTCGCCGCCGGTCATCTCGAAGAGGTGCCGGCGGCTCCAAAGTGCGCGAATCGACTGTCCTGACGGGTTCAACTGGATGGAAGATTTCAGCGCCGATGCCCGCTGTGCCTTGTGCCGGCGGGCATTTCTCTGTGAATGAGACCAGGTCATGGCCGGCATCAGCTGCGCCAGCATCCTTTACGTCGAGATTAGCGGGCGGGCCATGAGACTTTACGAATGCGGCAATTGCGGTAATCCCGTTCACTTCGACAATCGCGTCTGCATCAATTGCGGATCGCAGCTTGGTTTTCTGCCGGAGGCCATGGCGATGCAGGCTTTGACGCCTGCCGGCGACGATCTGTGGCAGGCATCCTCGCGCCAAGTGGCGGATGTTCGCTTTTGTGCCAATGCGGCAGACGACATCTGCAATTGGCTGATCTCCACCAACGACACGCACGTCTATTGTCAAGCCTGCCGCTACAACCGCATCGTGCCGGTCACCGGCAATCCGGAGGGCCGTCTGCGCTGGCAGAAGATCGGTCAGGCACAACGCCATCTGTTCTACTCGCTGCTGCGCTGGAACCTGCCGCGTCCCGGCCGCGATGTGGATCCGGACGGCGGACTGGTGTTTGATTTCCTCGCCGACGAGGTCGATGCAAACGGCAATATCGTTGCGGCCATGACCGGTCACGAGGATGGCCTGATCAGCCTGCGGGCAGCCGAAGCCAATGACGCAACGCGCGAAAGCGTGCGGGTGTCGATGAACGAGCCCTACCGGACATTGCTCGGCCATTTCCGCCATGAGATCGGCCATTTCTACTGGGTTCAGCTTGTGCGCGACGACCAGACGCTCGCCGAGGCGCGGGCGTTGTTCGGCGACGAACGGGCTGATTATGCCGAGGCACTGGAGCGCAACTACGAACAGGGACCGCCAACCGACTGGCAGGCGCGTTTCATCAGCACCTATGCCAGCAGCCATCCGTCCGAGGATTTTGCCGAATGCTGGGCGCATTTCTTCCACATCGTCGACACGCTGGAAACCGCGCGCTCGTTCGGCCTGACGACCGAACCGCGCCGCCATGAAGAGATGGCCGCAGAAGTCGATTTCGATCCCTACCGGGCCCTGGACGCACAAACGCTTCTTGATGCCTGGGTGCCTCTCAGCGTGGCGCTGAACAGCATCCAGCGCAGCATGGGCCAACCCGACAGTTACCCCTTCGTGCTTTCACCACCGGTGGTGCAGAAACTCGATTTCATCAACCGGCTGATCCGGCGGGCAGGGGCGGTGTACGGGCAGTAGGGCGTGGTCACTGCTTCATTGAGCAGCGGCCGAAAGATTCCGATTTTACTTCGCGGATGCGGCCGGCCGCACTTAAGGTATTGCTGTCGGCTGCTTTGCGCCAATGGAGACATGAACTGCTTCGAGGTTGGAGGCTGGAATGGGGCCGTCAGCGGAATGTCTGCTTCTAGGCTGCGAACAAACAAACACTGCCGATCAATTACATATCGACTTGTTACGGTCGGCCCCATCGCCTGCATGCTGAACAACTGGAAATGAACGCTCACCCACATGCGCTTGAGCACTACGCGTGTCAGTTGCACGTCTTCAAGAAATATACTGTGGTTGCGTGACCCAGGATGTTGGGTCGTTGCAGTAACAGTTCTATCCACTTGCTGTGCCTAGCACCCGAGCGGCATGGCTTTCCTTTTGGGCGATGAACTGTACAAGTTCAGCCTCATAGGTTGGCGGTACCGCGTCTTTCACCGATTTATGGCTGCCTACAAGAGCCCACCATTCTGTGAGTTTTTGTGGAAGCGAGTCATTCAGTTTCGTTTCCGACACTCTATCGAAAACAGAAAAATACCGGAAAAGTGTTGCAAACACCGCGTCGACAAGGCCGAAAGCATCACCCGCGAAGTATTTTTGCGGCTGAAAACGGTCATCGACAATCCGCAGTCGCTCCTCAAGCTCTCGCAACGAGATTGCGAAAGCGGATTCGTCGACATCGCGGTAGATAATGCGGGCGACGATATTCAGCATGCCATCCGCATAGGCCATCCAGGCTTCATGACAAGCGCGCGGCCAAGGATCGCTGGGCATCAGACCTCCCTCTGTCACCTGATCCAGATAACGGGCAATAACACCGGATTCGAATAGCCATTCGTCGCGCCCAGCCCAAAATACCGGCACCTGACGACCCGGCGATATATCGCCGAGCCAGGCGGGTTTATTGTCGAGGTCGATATCGATCCGTTCAAAGTCAATGCCTTTTTCGATCATGACGATAACGACCCTTTGCACATAAGGGCACAATCTGTGCCCTACGATCTTGTAGGGTTCCAACGGCATGGCTCAACTGACCATGCAGTGGACATTGAGTTTGTTGCCGTCCAGATCGCGGAAATAGGCGGCGTAAAAGCCGTCGGCCCGAAATCCGGGCTTGCCTTCATCGACGCCTCCCAATTTCAAAACCTTCTCATGCACCAGGTTAACCTGTGTCTGGCCGGATGCCGCGAGCGCAATCATTACGCCGTTGCCGACCGAATGTTCTTTTCCGTTTTCAGGAACATGAATTGAAAAGGCCGCGCCGCCATTTTCGTCTGCCCAGACGATGAAATCATCCATGTGCATCACCTGTTTTGCGCCGAACTCCGCCAATAAAGCGTCATAGAAGCTTTCCGCGCGGGGCAGGTTGGCCGTGCCAAGCGAAGTGTATCCAATCATATCCATGTCCTTCATTGCCGTTGTCGGTATGAGCTGAGGATATTCTGTTGCAGAAAAGATGGATATATGCATTTTTGAGATTTCATATTGCAAATTTGAAATGAAGTTGGCCAGAATTTGGACTGGAACCTCGTCAAAGTGTTTCTCGCGGTTTGCGAAACGGGCTCTCAGGTTCGCGCCGCCAGGCTTACCGGACTGAGCCATGCGACGGTCTTCCGGCACATTGCCCTGCTTGAAGAACAGACGGGCACGCGTTTGTTCGATCGTGTCAAAGGCCGGTTTGTGTTGACGGACGCGGGCAATGAAATGCGCGAGATAGGTCTTGGTATCGCCCGCTCTTTCGAGGCGATCGACCGGCGTGTAAGCGGCAGGGACGGAAATGCCGAGGGCATTGTGCGCCTTACCGCGCCGCGCAGTTTTGCCGACACCGTGTTGCCGCGTTATCTGATGAATTTCAGCGAGGCGCATCCCAACGTTCGGGTGGAACTTCTGGTTTCGAACCAGGAAATGAACATGTCCGACCGGGGCGCGGACGTCGCCTTGCGAGTCGCCCATAATCCACCTGACCATCTTTGGGGACGGCGTGTTCTCGATATCGATTGGGCTGTCTACGCGGCCCCCTCCTACCTCGAGACCGCTGCGCGGCTGGACGGCCCATCCGACCTTTCACAACATAAATTGGCCATGCCGGTAGGACAATTGCTGCGTCATCCGGCTTTTCGTGACGTGTTGAATGAAAAGCAGCCTGTGACGGCAATCGCATGCGATGATCTCACCGCCATGGCGCGTCTGGCAGCGGAGGGCTGCGGTGTTGCGCTCTTGCCGGACGATTTGCGCCGTTCAGACCTGAAGCGGTGTTTCACCTATCACACGGCACCCGCGAACACGCTCTGGGTGCTCACCCATCCAGACCTTCGGGGCGTACACAGAATATCGCTACTGATGGGATTTCTTGCCAAAGAGTTCGTTCAAGATCCCTATTGGAGGCGGACCGCGGAAGATCTCATCGGCGAATAATAGATCTTCAAGTTCAGTGCAAAGCTGTCATTTAGTCCCGCTGCAGCGAATTTCCGCTTTCAGAGTTCAATCATGAACCTTGAACATCCGAAATGAAGGCGCAAAGCTGCCCCCGAATTCGGCAGCTTATGTCCGCTTCGGGCCGCAAGCAGACGCCCATCGAATCAGCTACAAGATATAAAAATCCGGCCCACTCACGCCCGCTTCATCAGCGGAAAGCGTTCCTTCAGAAGCCGCTGGATCGAATCCGAGCCGATCGGGGGGCCGAAGAGGAAGCTTTGGCCGAAATCGCAGCCCATCTGCGAAAGCTGGATGGCGTCTTCTTCGGACTCGATCCCTTCGGCAACCACCTGCATCTCCAGTTCGCGCGCCATGGTGATGACTGAACGCAGAAGGATCGAGCGCTTGTCGCTGGGGTCTCTAACCAGTGACTTGTCGATCTTGATCGTGTCGAACGGAAAGCGGGTGAGATAGGCGAGCGACGAATGGCCGGTGCCGAAATCGTCGAGCGCCAGCCTGAGGCCTGCGTCCTTCAGCTTTTCCAGAACCAGGCGGGCCTGTTCCGGAGGCGTCCATTGGATACAGGGTAGAAATCGTAGCTAATGTTGGACGACCGCTATTCCAGGAGATGGGGAAATTTCCAGTAGCTGCCACAGCTTCTCAAAGAAAAGGCGGCAAGCCCGGAATCGTCGAGCTCTTGGCGAGATAACTCCACCTCGAACGATACAGCCTCATCTAAGCCATAGACAGCCGCCATCACGGCCAACGATTTAAGCGGTCCGAGCGCCAAATCATAGGCGATTCCGTATATGGTGGCTTCCTTTCCAGTGAAGTCACCTTTGATCACTCTCTTAATCTCCAAGTCTACTTTCACCGTGCTTGCCGACGTTTTTTCTTCAGCTGATACAATGCCGAAATCGCCGATTGACAGTGACCTTACGCGAGCCTCAACGACAGTTTTTGCATTCGCGAAGAGCTCGCTCTCATTGTAGGGGCAAGGTTGCATTCCCACTGCCGGGCGCAGACAAGCGAAAAGCAGCATGAGAGTGGCTATTGTTTTACTTGTGAGGGCGCGGACGTCCTTTCTGAAATACCTCTGACACGCTGTGCATTTCAGACGTAGCCCCGAGTTATCAATCGTTTCCCGCAACAGACCCATGTTCGCTACTCATTCGCCTCGGTCCAAAAGTCAAATGGTATCAGTGCACGAAAATGTCAGTCCTCATAAGTTGAGGCACCGGAAATTATCCGCGATGTGCCGGTACCAGACGCCAGTCGATTGAGATACGTGATATAAAAACTTCTACTCTTCTCACGCCCGCTTCATCAGCGGAAAGCGTTCCTTCAGCAGTCGCTGGATCGAATCCGAGCCGATTGGCGGGCCGAAGAGGAAGCTTTGGCCGAAGTCGCAGCCCATCTGCGAAAGCTGGATGGCGTCTTCTTCGGATTCGATACCTTCGGCAACCACCTGCATCTCCAGTTCACGGGCCATGGTGATGACCGAACGCAACAGGATCGAGCGCTTGTCGCTGGGATCCCTGACCAGTGACTTGTCGATCTTGATCGTGTCAAAGGGAAAGCGGGTGAGGTAGGCCAATGATGAATGGCCGGTGCCGAAATCGTCGAGCGCCAGCCTGAGGCCTGCGTCCTTCAGCTTTTCTAGAACCAGGCGGGCCTGTTCCGGGTTTTCCATCACGACGGATTCGGTCAGTTCCACCTTCACCTTGCGCGGATCGCAATGGTTCTTGTTCAAAACCGCACGGATATCGTCATAGAGATCGTTGTTGAGCAGCTGCGCGCTCGACAGGTTGACGGACACGAAGATTGGCAGGTCGCCGGTCTGGATCTGCCATTCGGTCAGGTCGCTCGTCGCTCTTTCGAAGGCGAACATGCCCAATTCGTTGATCAGATCGGTGCTCTCCGCGATCGGGATGAATTCCGACGGTGAAATACTGCCGCGCTTGGGATGCTCCCAACGCATCAGGGCCTCGAAGCCGGCGATCTCTGCATCGACCAGACGCACGATCGGCTGGTAGACGAGGCTTAGCTCCTTGCGCTCGATGGCGCGGCGCAGGTCCGTTTCGAGCTGCAGGCGATCGGTGCCAGAGGCGCGGAAAGCCGGGCGGAAAGGCTCGACACGATTGCCACCGGCTTTCTTGGCGCGGAACATTGCCAGTTCGGCATCGTCGAGCAGACCTGCAGCATTCTCCTGTTGATCGACCCAGGAGACGAGGCCGATCGAGGCCGTCAGGTTGATTTCGCGATTGCCGAAATTGAGTGGCACCATGATCGCCTTGGAGACTGCATCAGCGAAATCGGCGACTTTAGCGGTATCGCGCTCCGACATCAGGATCAGGCCGAATTCGTCGCCGCCAAGACGCGCCAGCGTGTCCTGGGGTTTCACCAGCCGCCGCAGACGGCGGGTCAGGGCGATCAGGATATTGTCGCCGGCAGCAATGCCCAGCATGTCGTTGACCTGCTTGTAGCGGTCGATGTCGATGGTGATGACGGTTGGACGCACGGCACTCGAACCCGGCGCCAGCGACAGAAGCGATTGCAGCCGGTCAAGGAAGATCTGCCGGTTCGGCAATCCGGTCAGGTTGTCGTTGAGCGCATTGTGCAGCAGCCGGTCGATGGAATTCTTCTGTTCGGTAATATCGACGATGGTGCCGACGCAGCGGATGATTTCGCCATTAGCACCCAGCACCGGCCGGGCACGGATCGACAGCCAGTGGTAATGGCCGTCTTCGGCGCGCACACGGAATTCGTGGTTCAGCCGCCCCTTGCGGTGTTCCAGAAGGAAGTCCAGCGTCGCGCGAAACCGGTCTCGGTCATCAGGGTGCAGGCGCGGCAGCCAGTTGCGGGCGGCGCCATGCATGGTGCCGGGCGACAGGCCCAGCTGAGCAGAAATGTCGGGGATAGTCACGACGCGGTCGCGCGCGACGTCCCAGTCCCAGACTGTGTCGCCGGAGCCGGTTAGCGCCAGCGACTGGCGCTCCAGATCGGAAAACAGACCCTGGCTATAGGCGCCGCCGGCAAAGGCGTGCTGCATCACCGTAAAGCCGATCAAGAGCACGATCAGCACGAGGCCACCACCGAGCGCCGGCTGGACGATGTCATTGGCAAGCTGGCCGGTGACCGTCAGCCAGGCGCCGAACAGCCAGACGAGGATCAGCAGCCAGGCGGGCACGAGCAGGATGGCGCGGTCGTAGCGGTTGAAACCGAGATAGGCGATCAGCACGATACCGGCCGTGCCGGTCAGCGCAAAGGAAAGACGGGCGATACCCGACGCGATGGCCGGATCGTAGATGGCAACGCCGAACAAAAGGCCAAGACCGAGGATCCAGGCAAGCGTCGCGTAGCTCAGGTGCTGATGCCAACGGTTGAGGTTGAGATAGGTGAACAGGAAGATCACCAGGCCTGCGGCGAGAAACACCTCGCTGCCCGCGCGCCATATTCGCTCGTCCCCGGCAGTAATCGAGATCAGCTTCGACAGGAAACCGAAATCGACGCAGATGTAGGCCAGCACAGCCCAGGCAAGCGCCGCCGTCGCCGGCAGCATCGAGGTGCCCTTGACGACGAACAGGATGGTCAGGAACACCGCAAGCAGGCCGGCAATGCCAAGCACGATGCCGCGATAGAGTGTGAAAGCGTTAACCGTATCCTTGTAGGCGTCGGGTTCCCACAGATAGATCTGCGGCAGGTCGGGGCCGGCAAGTTCCGCGACGAAGGTGATGACCGAGCCGGGGTTGAGCGTGATGCGGAACACGTCCGCTTCGTCGCTGGGTTGGCGGTCGAGCGCGAAGCCTTCGCTCGGGGTGATCGACAGGATGCGCTGCGATCCAAGGTCAGGCCAGAACAGTTTTGAATTCACCAGACGGAAATGCGGAGCGACGATGACGCGCTCCAGCTGTTCTTCCGAGACGTTGGCAAGCGCAAACACAGCCCAGTCGCCCTGGTGGTTTTCGGCACTGGATCGCACCTCGATGCGCCGCACGATACCGTCGGTGCCCGGCGCCGTCGAAACCTGAAAGGCTTCGCCGCGGCCGGTGTAGATTTCCGTCGTCGCCGTCAGGTCGAGTGCCGTGTCCTCGCGCGAAATCTTGACGGGCTCGGTCGCCAGCGCCGTGCCGCTACCGATCAGGCAGAACGTGACCATCATGGCGGAGAGAAGCGCCAAGAGCCTTCGTGCTGACGGGAGAAATGGCAGGCGGGTCAAAAACATCAATCACTCGAATTCTTCTGTTGCATGCTGTCCTGCGAGAGCAGGGAGAACATCAGATGGTCCCGCCATTGCCCGTTGATTTTCAGGTATTCCCGCAAATAGCCTTCGCGCTGAAACCCGGCCTTTTCAAGGAGCCGGATGCTTCTGTGGTTCTCGGGAATACAGGCTGCTTCAATACGGTGCAACTGAAGGCTCGAAAAGATGTAGGGGATAGCCAGTTTAACCGCCTGTGCCATATGCCCCTGGCCGGCAAATCTCTCGCCCATCCAGTAGCCGATCATGCAGCATTGGGCGGCACCCCTGCGGATGTAGCCGATGGTCAGGCCGCCGATCAGCTGGTCTTCAGTCCGTGAAACGATGAACAACGGTACCGCCTGACCGGAGGCGAATTCCTGTTCGTTGCGGATGACCCGGGTGCGAAAGGCGCTTTCGGTCATCTCATCGGCCCGCCAGGTCGGCTCCCAGGGCTCGAGAAAGGCGCGGCTTTCGCTGCGTAACTGGTACCATTGGCGGTAATCGGTAGATTTCGGCAGGCGCAGCATATGCGCCGCGTTGCCAATCTCGATCGGACCCGGCTGCCGTGACAGAAACCGAAAGACCGATCGTGTCATAGAAGCCTCCGCAGCGAACGGGTTGAGACCATATGCGAGAGTGCCGGGCGCTCGACGAACGCCCGGAGATCGCTCATCAGAAAAAAGTTAGCCGTTGGCAGCCCGAGCCCGGACAGCCTTGCTGGAAAGCGCACCGAGAATATCGTCCATCGGGGCCAGTTTTTCGACTGGGCCGATTGCCGACAGGGTAGGGACGGTATCGAAGAACAGCCGGCCGGCAAGATCGGTCAGGCGTTCGACGGTAATGCCGGACAGACGCTCCATCAGTTCTTCATTGGGGATCGGGCGGCCATAAAGCATCATCTGGCGGGCAATCTGGCCAGCACGCGCTGCCGGGCTTTCCTGTCCCATCAGAAGCTGGGCCCGGATCTGGGCGCGGGCGCGGTCGATTTCCTGCTGCTCGATGTTCATCGACGACTTGCGCAGTTCATCGATGATGACGGGCATCAGTTCCGGCAGGTTTTCGCCGCCGGTTGCCGCGTGAACGCCGAAGATACCGGTATCGGAAAAGCCCCAATGGAAAGCATAGACCGAATAGCACAGGCCGCGATGCTCACGCACTTCCTGGAACAGCCGGGACGACATGCCGCCGCCGAGAATGTTGGCAAGGATCTGCGAACAGTAGAAATCGCGGGCATGGTAGGCCTTGCCCTCAAAGCCGAGCAGCACCTGCGCGTCCATCAGGTCACGGCTTTCGCGCACATCACCGCCGGTATAATGGGCGGTATCGGCGACCGGCGATGCGGCCGGTTTTTGCGGCAGGCTGGAGAACCGGTCTTCAACCTGTCGTACAAAGCTATCATGATCGACAGCACCGGCACCAACGACGAACATCCGGTCGGTGGTGTAGTTGCGGTCGAGATAGGCGCGGATCTGTTCGGGCGTGAAGGATAAAACCGTATCCGGCGTGCCGAGGATCGGGCGGCCGATCGTCTGGTTGGCAAAGGCGGTTTCGGCGAATTTGTCGAAGACGACATCGTCGGGCGTGTCGTTGGCTGCGCCGATTTCCTGCAGGATGACCTGCTTTTCGCGCTGCAGCTCGTCCTCATCGAAGGAGGATTCCGTCAGAATGTCGGCGAGGATATCGACAGCGAGCGGAACATCGTCCTGAAGAATACGGGCGTAGTAGGAGGTGGTTTCCGTTGATGTCGCGGCGTTGACTTCGCCGCCGACATTTTCGATCTGTTCGGCAATGTCGCGGGCTGTACGCCGTGCGGTGCCTTTGAACGCCATATGTTCCAGCAGATGGGCAATGCCGTGCTCGTCCGTGGTTTCATCGCGTGAACCGGATTTGATCCAGACCCCGAGTGCGACGCTTTCAAGATGCGGCATATTCTCGGTGACGACCGTCAACCCGGATTGCAGCCGGGTGCACTCAACTTTCATCATACGTCTTTCTGCGTCCTTATTTCCGGATGCGGGCCCGCTCGTTGATAAAGGTTTCAACAGCTTTTAGCTCGGCGTCGAGAACGTCGAAACGCTCCTCCCTGACCATCAGATTAGCAAGCCACGTTGGAAGCGCCGGGTCAATACCACTGGCCGATTTTACTGCAGCCGGGAATTTCGCCGGGTGCGCTGTGGCCAGCGTCACCATCGGCACGCTTACGGTTTCGTGCTTGTTGGCAATGAAGACGCCGATGGCCGTATGCGGGTCGAGAAGATAGCCGGTGGTCTCCAGCGTCTTGGCGATAGTCTTCGCCACATCCTTCTCGGTGGCGCGGCCCGCGCGGAACACCTTGCGCATGGCTTTGAGCGCGTCTTCCTCGATCTCGAAGGAGCCGGACTGCTTCAGGCCGGCCATGGCGCCGCGCACCTTGGAAGCGTCGCGGCCATAAACTTCGAACAGCAGCCGCTCGAAATTGGAAGAGATCTGGATGTCCATCGACGGAGATGTGGTCGCCTTGACGTCGCGCATCTCGTAGCGGCCGGTCTCCAGCGTGCGGGCAAGAATGTCGTTTTCATTGGTGGCAACCACCAGCTTGTCGATCGGCAGGCCCATTTGGCGCGCTACATAACCGGCGAAGATATCGCCGAAATTGCCGGTCGGAACCGTGAACGAAACCATCCGGTCCGGGCCGCCGAGCGCCAGCGCCGTGGTGAAATAGTAGACGATCTGGGCCATGATGCGGGCCCAGTTGATCGAGTTGACGCCGGACAGCGCAACGCTGTCGCGAAAGGCGACGTCGTTGAACATCTCTTTGACGAGGCTCTGGCAGTCGTCGAAATTGCCGTTGATTGCCAGCGCATAAACATTGCTGGCCTCGGATGTGGTCATCTGGCGCTGCTGCACCGGCGAAACCTTGCCATGCGGAAACAGGATGAAGATGTCGGTGCGGTCGCGTCCGGCAAAGGCATCGATCGCAGCGCCGCCGGTGTCGCCTGACGTTGCGCCGACGATGGTGGCGCGTTCGTTGCGCTCGGTCAGCACGTAATCCATCAGCCGTGCCAGCAACTGCATGGCAACGTCCTTGAACGCCAGCGTCGAGCCGTGGAAAAGCTCCATGATGAAAGCATTCGGGCCGGTCTGGACAAGCGGTGCGATGGCCGGATGGCGGAAGGTCGCGTAGGCCTCCGCGATCATTTCCCTGAACTTGTCGTCGGGGATCTCACCGTCGATGAAAGGGGAAAGGACCGTAAACGCGATCTCCTGATAGGATTTTCCGCGCATCGCCCGGATTTCCTTCTTGGTGAAACTCGGCCATTCCGCCGGCACGTAAAGACCGCCGTCGCGACCGAGACCTGCCATAAGCGCATCGCAAAAACCCAGCGAAGGGGCTTCGCCCCGCGTCGAGATATACTTCACCGTGACCATCCTTCGTCGTCTGTTTGCTGCCGCGGAGGATGCGGCGGGAATTGAACGGCACCCTAGTCGAACCGGGTGGCAACCACGGTTCTTTTTGCGTCAACCCTTGGCAAAGCCGACGGAAACATCGGATTTTCACCTTTAGCCGGCCATTCCAGCGCGTTCTGAAAAATTGGCGTTCCGGCTTCAGACTCCAATCGATTTTTCAATGCGTCGCTGCTATAGACCATCGCCAAGAGTCTTGAAAGGCTCAAGTTGCAGGGGCGGAAAACCGAAAAATACCTTATTTTACGGTCAGTCACGCCTGCGACATCAATTGTGCAAGGCAGAGGGTCAAGTCAGGTGTTTGGTAAAATCTCCAGCCGTCTTCTCGGTATTTCACTTCTCGTGGTCATCGCAGGCTGCAACAAAACGGACACGGGCGGCGCGATCGACGCAGGCGGCAGTGCGGCAGCGCCGACACCGGCCGTCATTCAGGGGTCTTGCCCGCAGGTCTACCTGCTCGATGGCACCGCCAATTACCGCACCTATGCCAAGGGCGCCAAGGATGATCCGACCAAGATCGTCTACCAGGCATCGCTGGCCGACACGACCCGTCAGTGCGTCCAGAACGAGAGCCAGCTGGTGATGACCGTGGTCGTCCAGGGCCGCGTCGTTGCAGGCCCGGCCGGTGGTGCCGGAACGGTCAACCTGCCGATCCGGGTCGCTGCGACCGACGGCTCGAACACGCTCTATTCGGAATTGACGCAGTATCCGGTCGAAGTGCCAACCGGCGCCGGTTCCGCCCAGTTCATCTTCACCAAGACCAACATCACGCTGCCCGGCGGCGCCGGCGGCTTCGCCAAGATTTATGTCGGCTTCGACGAAGGTCCGGCTGCAGGCAAGAACAAGAAGAAGAAATAAGCGGGAATTTCCTGCTGAATGAAAAAAGCCGGTGCGACGATAATCGCACCGGCTTTTTTGTTGGTACTAAATCCGTTGTTACGCCGTCAGCGTTTCCGACCATGCCGCAAGAGCCGCAATGACGCCCGGCAATGCGCTCATGCGCGAAATTACCGTCTCGGCGCCGGCTTCCGTCAGCTTGTCGGCATGCGAGGGATAGGTGTGCGATGCGCCGGTGAAGCCGACGACGCGCATGCCGGCGGCGACGGCGCCATGGATGCCATGGACGGAATCCTCGATCACCAGTACCCGGGAAGGGTCGATCCCGAACTGCTTGGCGCCGTGCAGAAAGATGTCCGGCTTCGGCTTGACCCGGTCTTCGCCAAGATCGCGGGCCGAATAGATATGCTTGCCGAAGTGATCCTTGATGCCGACTTTGGCGAGCATCATCGAAAGGCGCGCCGAGGTCGAGTTCGAGCAGATGCAATGCGGCAGCTTCAGCTGCGCCAGCATCGGCTGGACGCCTTCGATGATCAGCACATCGCTGGCGAGCCGCTTGTCGAGGATCGCTTCGTTCTTGCTGAGAAGCGCTGCGGAAAGCGGGATATCGGCTTCCTTCTCGATGGCGAGAAGCGTGTTGTGAAATGTCATGCCGGCAAAGCGCTCGGCCATTTCCTCGGTGCTGATCGGATAGCCGGCCTCGGTCAGAAGCTCGGCCTCGACCTCGCTGGCGATGATTTCCGAATCAACGAGAACGCCGTCGCAGTCGAAGATGATGAGATCAATGCTGTTCATGTCGGAAGTGTCCTTTGGGGAGATGCTGGCCGTGTACACGATGACGCCCGAAAGCTCAACCGCGGCAAGCGAAAACCTGCCATGCAGAGGAGGCTGCGGGACCAAAATCTTGCCGCAAATGACAGAGGCATCTATCGCCAACAGGCGTCAGGTCTGGTTCGCCGGCACCTTGACGAAGTCGATGAATGCCCTGAGTGGCGCTGGCACCAGCCTGCGCCCGGGATAATACAGGAACGGGCCTGAAAAGGACTGCCACCAGGGTTGAAGAACGGGCTCCAGCGCGCCACTCTCCAGATGCGGGCGAAGCCAGTCCTCAAACAGGGAAATGATCCCTGTCCCGGCAATCGCTGCATCGACGGCCAGATCGATGCAACCGCCGACACTAACGATCAGCGGCCCGGCCGGATCGATCCGCACCACGTCGCCGTCGAGCTCGAACTCCCAGGGTGCTGTCGTCTTGCCACTGGAGAAACGGCCGAGCAGGCAGGCATGGCCGAGCAATTCACGTGGATGCTGGGGCCTGCCCCGGTGGTCGAGATAGGCCGGGGAGGCTGCGGTGGCAAAACGCTGGACGCGCGGCCCGATGGGAACCGCGATCATGTCCTGCTCCAGCCGTTCGTCATAGCGGATTCCGGCGTCGCAGCCTGCGGCGAGCACATCGACAAAGCTGTCGTCGGCGACAATCTCCAGCCGGATGTCGGGATAGGCAGCCAGGAACGGCGGTATGATCGTGGGCAGCACCAGCCGTGCCGCGCTGACAGGCACATTGAGGCGCAGCGTGCCGGCGGGCCGGCCGCGAAAGCCGTTGACCACGTCGAGGGCCGCCTCCACCTCGGTCAGTGCCGGACCCAGCCGTGCCAGCAACCCCTTGCCCGCTTCGGTCGGAACCACGCTGCGCGTTGTCCGGTTCAGCAGCCTGACGCCCAGCTGGGCCTCCAGGCGGCGCACCGCTTCACTGAGAAAAGAGGCGCTGCTGCCACTGATGCGCGCGCCCTCGCGAAAGCCGCCGGCGCGGGCCACCGCCACAAACGCATTCAGATCACCCAGATCGGTCTTCACTGTTCGCCACCCCGCACAACGTGTGCGGATTATGCCCCATTTTCACGCGCATCGACAACGCCTATCTTGGTATCGGTTCTTGAAAGGAATGAGATCATGTCAACTATCGATCAGTCCGGTACGTTCGCCCTTGGCGGTCACACAGTCAAAAGGCTCGGCTACGGTGCCATGCAACTTGCAGGTCCCGGCGTTTTCGGCCCGCCGAAGGATCATGATGCGGCGCTTGCCGTGTTGCGAGAGGCCGTTGCCAGCGGCGTAGATCATATCGATACCAGCGATTTCTACGGTCCGCACGTCACCAACCAACTGATCCGCGAAGCGCTGCACCCGTATCGCGACGATCTCCTCATCGTCACCAAGGTCGGTGCCCGGCGCGGCGATGACAAGTCGTGGATCCCGGCCTTTTCCCGCGAGGAGCTGACCAAGGCCATTCACGACAATCTGCGCAATCTGGGCCTGGATGTCATCGATCTCGTCAATCTTCGCCTGATGTTTGCCGTGCACGGCCCCGCCGAGGGATCGTTGGAGGCGCCTTTGACCGTCCTTGCCGATCTCCAAAGGCAAGGCTTGATCCGTCACATCGGGCTGAGCAACGCCACCGCGACGCAGATTGCCGAGGGGCGTGGTATCGCCAAAATCGTCTGCGTCCAGAACCAGTATAATCTGGCCCATCGGGACGACGATGCCCTGATCGACGATCTTGCCCGCGACGGCGTCGCCTATGTGCCGTTCTTCCCGCTCGGCGGCTTCAGCCCGCTGCAGTCATCGACGCTGTCGGACGTCGCTGCACGGCTGAACGCAACCCCCATGCAGGTCGCTCTCGCCTGGCTGCTGCGCCGTGCGCCAAACATCCTGCTGATCCCCGGTACCTCGTCCGTCGGCCATCTGCGCGAGAACCTTGCCGCAGCGGAGCTGGTGCTGCCTGATGATGCGCTCAGGGACCTGGACGAGATCGGCCGCCGCGCCGCTTAAACACCGCAGTTCATTCTATACGCCATGCTTTTTCCAGAGGATTAAAGAACGGCGGAGTTGAGGGCTGGTGGCCTGCTTGGGCCATCGGTTGCCGTTGGAGCCATTGCCGGGTAAGACCGGTTTTTGACCCCGGCAAGGCCCACATGACCGTCCGCTTGCGCCCTCATCATCTGCTCTGCATGCTCACCTTCGTCGGCAAGGGATATACGGCTGCTTTCACCGAGAACTACATCCGAATCGCCGCGCGTCTTTCTGCGGGCGAGGATATTCTGGTGGTCGAGGGGCCGGACGATATCTGTGCGCCGATGATTGCCGAGCCGGACATGCACTGTCTGAACGAGAGTGTGACCGATCGCGATCTCAAGGCGAGCGAAGCGGTCGAAACTTTGCTCGGGTCGTCAGCCGGTCCGGGTGCTTCTATTCGCCCCGATGCGGATTTCCTGCGGCGGATGCGGGAGGCGTTTGGCAAAGACAGCATCCGCGAGGCCTGCCAACGCTGCGAATGGTCGCCACTCTGTACGGGCATCGCTGCGTCAGGCTTCGACGGTGTGCTCTTGACGGCGCTCGACGGGTGACGGCGCGGGCAGGGGGAAGAGTTTTGCGAATTCCGTCTCGCCGGTGCCGGTGAAGCGCACAGCGCGGCTGTCGGTCTCGCGTTTGGCCCAACCCTTGTCCATGAAAAGGGTCAGCAGCGCCTGTCCGAGCGACCCCGAAAGATGCGAGCGGCGTTCGCTCCAGTCAAGGCAGGCGCGGCAGACCGGCCGCCGCAACCGTGTCAGTGCCGGTAGATCAATACCAAGCGCCGTCATCTTTCCTTCGCCGGTTTTCGTCAGCTGCAGCCTGTCGCCGATGCCGGTGATGACTTCTTCCGCCACGAGACTATCGAGCATGCGCACGCCATAATCGCCCGCAAGGTGATTGTAGCAGACCCTGGCCTTGCGCAGCGCCGGGTCCTTGGGGCCAGTGCGATGGCGGGTAAAACCGCGATAGGCGGCAAAGCCCATCAGGCCCTCGATCATCAGGCCGACATCGTCGTCCGCGAGCGTGAAATAGCGGTGCCGGCCCTGTTTGCGCTGGCTGATCAGGCCGCCGGCCTCAAGCTTCGAGAGATGCGAACTCGCGGTCTGCAGGGTGACCCCGGCCGTTCCGGCAAGCTCCGTCGCCGTCAACGCCTTGCCGCTTGTCAGCGCTGTCAGCATGTTGGCGCGGGCGGGATCGCCGATCAGCGAGCCGATGAGAGCAATGTCTGGACCTTCTTTCATGCGGGGATGGTACCCGCGGCGGCGGGTCTCGGCAAGGCTCTATAGTTCGATCGTCATCGAAGCATCCGATCGCTGCAAACTGGCACAAAGGGTCATCCGCAACACCATCCAACGAAGGAAAGACCCATGATCACCTGCTTCATCCGCTACGAAATCGATCCGTTCAAGCGCGAGGAATTTGCCGCCTATGCCCGGACCTGGGGGCAGGCCATCCCGCGCAATGGCGCCGATCTGATCGGCTATTTCGGTCCGCACGAAGGCTCGGCCACTACCGCCTACGGTGTCCACAATATCGGGAGCCTGGCGGCCTACGAGGCCTACCGCGCAAGGCTTGCGGCCGATCCGCTCGGCATGGAAAACTATCAGTTCTCCAAAAAAGAAAGGTTCATCCTCAAGGAGGACCGGATTTTCCTCAAGAACATTTCGGCGCCGCATAACAAGGTCGTTTCGTTTTGATCGCCGTGATCTTCGAGGTCATGCCGGCCGACGACCGGCGCAGCACCTATCTCGATCTTGCCTCGCAATTGCACATGCGCCTTAACGAGATCGATGGGTTTCTGTCGATCGAGCGGTTCGAAAGCCTGAAGGTTCCGGGCAAGATCCTCTCCCTGTCGTTCTGGCGCGACGAGGCGGCGATCGCCACCTGGCGCAACGGACCGGACCATCGGGCCGCCCAACATGCCGGGCGCAACGGTACCTTCGCCGATTACCGCCTGCGCATCGCCAGCGTCATCCGCGACTACGGCATGTACGAGCGCGACGAGGCGCCTGCAGACAGCCGTGCCTTTCACGCGGCAAGGGAACAGGTGCAATAGGCGGCCTTAAAAAAGTGCTCCCGTTAATCATGGCGGGAGTGCCGCATATTGCCGATTTTACAGCATCCTCCTGTATCATTTCGCAAATTTCGCCACCGCCTTCAGCATTTGGTAACCAAGTTCGGTAACCATAAGGACCAATCAGTTCCGAGTAAGCGTAGGTGCGAGTGTCCATGTCATCAGTTGTTTCGTTGGCCGAAATCTCCCGTGGCGTCAGCCCTGCCGGCTGGCTCAATTCCATCATCAAAGGCGATTGCGTCGCCGCTCTTGAGGCACTTCCCGACAACTCCGTCGATGTCGTCTTTGCGGACCCGCCGTACAACCTCCAGCTCGGCGGCTCGCTGCACCGTCCCGATCAGTCGCTGGTCGACGCCGTCGATGACGAGTGGGACCAGTTTGTCTCCTTCGAGGCCTACGATGCCTTTACCCGTGCCTGGCTGCTTGCCTGCCGCCGCGTCCTGAAGCCGACCGGAACGCTCTGGGTCATCGGTTCCTACCACAATATTTTCCGCGTCGGCGCGACCTTGCAGGACCTGAACTTCTGGATCCTCAACGACATCATCTGGCGCAAGACCAATCCGATGCCGAACTTCAAGGGCCGCCGGTTCCAGAACGCCCATGAGACGCTGATCTGGGCAAGCCCCAGTGCCAAGGGCAAGGGCTACACGTTCAACTACGACGCCCTGAAGGCGTCGAACGATGACGTGCAGATGCGCTCCGACTGGCTGTTTCCGATCTGCTCTGGCGGCGAGCGCCTGAAGGGCGACGACGGCAAGAAGGCGCATCCGACCCAGAAGCCGGAAGCCTTGCTTGCCCGTATCCTGATGGCGTCGACCAAGCCGGGCGATATCGTGCTCGATCCGTTCTTCGGTTCCGGCACCACCGGTGCCGTTGCCAAGCGTCTCGGCCGCAATTTCGTCGGCATCGAACGCGAGCAGGCCTATATCGATGCTGCATCCGAGCGGATTGCTGCCGTCGAGCCACTCGGAAAGGCGACCCTGACGGTGATGACCGGCAAGAAAGCCGAACCGCGCGTCGCCTTCAACACGCTGATCGAAAGCGGCATGATCAAGCCAGGCACGGTGCTGACCGATGCCAAGCGCCGTTACAGCGCCATCGTGCGTGCCGACGGCACCGTCGCAAGTGGTGGCGACGCCGGCTCGATCCATCGCCTCGGCGCCAAGGTCCAGAACCTCGACGCCTGCAACGGCTGGACCTTCTGGCACTATGATGACGGCACGTCGCTCAAGCCGATCGACGAACTGCGCGCCGTCATCCGGAGCGGCATGGCCAAGATCAACTGATTGGCTGCCACCGATAAATGCAAAACACCGCGCTCCCGATGGGTATGCGCGGTGTTTGCATGTGTTCAATGATGGATATGGGCGCTGAAGCCGCCGCCTAGGATTTGCCCGCAGGCTCCATCAGGACGTCGAAACAGTGGGCGCAATAGCCGAATTGATAGCCGGTGGTCTGCCACGGCTCGACGGGCTCTTCGCAGCAGATGCAGTGAATGACCCAGCGGGCGGGGCCTTCGGAATTATTCTCCGGGCTGTGTTGCGCGTCTGCGGGTTTTTTCGAAATTTCGGTATTCTCGTTCATATGGTCTGCCTTTCCCGTCTGTGGGCGGGAACGAGTTCCTGAAAAGACAAGTTTCGGAATGTGAAGATTTTTTTCGGGCATCGGCGCAGATCGGACAACGGTTGGTCGGTCGAGAATCATCGCGTGCAGGACGTTGAATCATTATGTGCCCCGCTTGTTTGCGGGAAGCAAGAACGGCGCGTTGCGGGCACAAAGATAATCTCCATGGATGATCCTTGTCCTTCCGTTTCCGGCCCGCACAGGTGGTGGTGGAGCGTGTTTTTCCAGCGCAATTTAGTCTTTGAAATCAGGCCGTGGGTGCGCGGCTTTTAGAACAATTTAACCATCTCGCCCGTAGTCTGCACCTCAAGCAGGACGACCGTGTGATCAACCATGCGAGGCGCGCGGGTTAGCCCGTAAAATGCTTGACGGCGCGGCGAAAGCCGCCTGGTCCAGAAATAGTTTTCGTCCGGTTTAGTACCTTCAGTCCCGGACGAAGACTGAAACGCCCAGGATCAGCGATGATCCTGGGCGTTTGTGTTTTGTCCTGTTGGCCGAACCTCGACCGGCTAAAAGAAGACATCGCCGGCGTTCATCCAGGTGCCGTCATGTCATTGGGCGGGCAGATCATTTTCACCTTGGAAACGCTGCTTTCCGGAACATCAAAAAAGGGCTTTTATTGTCAGAAGTCAGTGACATCGACACTGACGATTTTGCCCTGATCGTTGAAAGTGACGGTTTCTTCGCCGCGGCGAATGAGCGGCTCGCCAGTTGAGGAACTTGTGGCTCTGAGGCTCCAGACGGCGCGAGCCGAGAGCGGCGACAGGGTTTCGATCAGGCTGTTTTCGGCCACCTGGTCGGGGTACTCAACAAAATAGCGCCGGAACGCCGCCATGATATCGGGGCGTCCTTTGAGTCCACCGACCTTGCCGGAGGCATAGGTCGCGTCATCGGCAAAAAAATCTTCGATGACGGCAAAATCAAGCTGATCGATTGCGGCATGAAAACGTTCGGTGGCGGCAGCGGGGTCGAAGGAAATAGTGCTCATGTTCATACCGTCAGTCCATAGGCGAGAAGGTCAGACTGGAGCGTCTGCGGATCGGTAAAGTGAACGGCATGCCATCCGGCCGCGCGCGCGCCCTCGACATTGGGCATGCTGTCGTCGATGAACAGCGTTTCCGCCGGGGTGAGCCCGAAGGATTTGGCATGCGTTTCATAGATCGCCACATCCGGCTTGATCAGCTTGATTTCGCCCGAAACGGTGACACCGCGCGGCAGCGTCAGGAAAGGAAACAGCTTTTGCGCTTCCTTGAACGTGTCGGAGGCAAAATTGGTCAGCATGGTCACGTCATAGCCCTTGGCAATCAGGCTTTCCATGATCGAGACGCATTCGACATAGGCGTGCGGCACCATCTCGTGCCAGTATTTGCGGAAGGCACGGATGCTGTCTGCATGATCAGGATACTCAGTGATCAAAAGCTCTTCGGCCTCCCGCCAGTCGCGGCCGCGGTCCTGCTCGATATTCCAGTCATGGGTGCAGACATTGGCGAAGAACCATTTGCGCTCGGCATCATCGGGAATGATTCGCGAGTAGGGGATATGTGGATCGTAGTGAATCAGCACCCTGCCGATGTCGAAGACGATGTGGCGGATTTCGACGCTGCTCATCAGGTATTCCTCAGTTTTTCCGGCTGTCCAGGCCGCTTTTGAAAGCGTGCGGTATAGCCTGGGCGATTGCTTTTTTCATGACGGTTGGCAGGGCCTGGGCCTCGAGAGTCACCAGCGGCTCCCACCAGCCGTTTCCTGTTTTGTTCTCATTGCCGACCTTGGCCCGATAGATCGACAAGTGCAACTCAAAATGCGTAAAAATATGTGTGATCGTGCCGCAGGGTTCCCAAGGGGCTGCAAAGGGCTGGGCTGAAATCGTGTTGTCGCCATCGACGCGCGATGTCCATGCCGTGCCCGGCACTTCCGTCATGCCGCCGAGCAGGCCGGTTTCGCCGCGCTTCTGCAGATAGACAGCGCCATCGATGCCGCTGGCGACAAAGGCGGCACCCACTCGCAGCGGCTTGTCTTTTTTGGGCGCCTTGCGCGGAAAGGTTTCCGCGTCGGCCCTTTTCAAGGCGAGACAGCCGCCGTTCAGGGGACAGAGCGCACAGGCCGGCCGTTTCGGCGTGCAGATCGTCGCGCCGAGATCCATCATCCCCTGCGCGAAATCGCCCGGCCGGTCCGCTGGCGTCATCTCGGCCACCAGTGCCCGCATTTGCGGCTTGGCGGCTGGCAACGGCGTTTCGATCGCGTGCAGCCGCGAGATCACCCGCTCGACATTGCCGTCCAACACAGCGCTCTGGCGGTTGAAGGCAATGGCGGAAACGGCGGCGGCGGTATAGTCGCCGATCCCCGGCAACGCCTTCAGCCCGTCCTCGGTGTCCGGAAACATCCCCTTGTGGTCGCGTGCGATAGCCTCGGCGCATTTCTTCAGGTTACGGGCGCGGGCATAATAGCCGAGACCGGCCCAGGCCTTCATCACCTCTTCGGTGTCGGCCGAGGCAAGGTCGGTGACCTTTGGCCAAAGCGCCAGGAACTTGTGGAAATAGGGTTTGACTGCCTGCACGGTGGTCTGCTGCAGCATCACTTCCGACAGCCAGACGTGGTAGGGATCTGCGACCACGCCGTCGCGTGCCATCGGCGGCGAGATGCGCCAGGGCAGGTCGCGATGATGCCGGTCGTACCAGGAAAGAAGCTGTGTGGCCGCATCGGCCGAATTCATTGTCTGCTGCATCATTTGCCGGAAAGTTGGTTGAGGCCTATACTTGGCGAAGTGTTCGCCATCCTTCAAGGCGGATTCGGAAACCGAAAGATATCTGTTGAAACAACCTTATACCCGCAAGAGCGGCCGTCAGATCAGCGAGATCGCCAATGGCATGCTCGATCCCGTGCTTGCCAAACGGGCCGGTATCAACACGCTGCTGCTCGGTTCCTGGGACGAAATCGCCGGCGAGGACTTTGCCGATTGCACCCGGCCGGAAAAGATCGCCTGGCCGCGCCGCGCCTCGGAAATGACGGGTGAAGGGGGCTATCAGCCGGGTGTGCTGACCATTGCCTGTGAGGGCGCCCGTGCCCTGTTCCTTACCCATGCGCAGGGCGAATTGATTCAGCGGATCAATGGCTTTTTCGGTTTTCCGGCGATCAACCAGATGCGCATCGTCCAGAAACCAGTTGCGGCGCCACCGAAACCCTATAGCAAACCCAGACCCTTGACGGGCGAACGCGCCCGGCATCTGGAAACGCTGATCGACGGTATCGAGAACGATGCGCTGAAGGCGGCGCTGACGCGGCTTGGCACTGCGGTGCTTGCGCCGAGAAAAAAGTGAGCGGGACCATCAGCCGGTCACAATTGTTTGAACGTTGGTGAGCGACAGCCCCTTGTCGCCTTCAACAAGGCAAGTTATCGAATTTTCGACCGATTTCGTTTATCCCCTTACACAGGTGAAACCATGTCCCTTTCTGAACTGAGCCCTTTCAAGCGCCTTCTGAGCGGCGTCGCCGTGGCTGCCATCGCTGTGACGCTCGCCGCCTGCAGCGACGAGAAGAAGGACGCGGCCGCAAAAACGCCTGCGACGGAAACCACCGATACGGCCGCCAAGACCGAGGTCAAGCCCGCTGACGGCGGCTCGATGATGTCGTCCGCCACGGCGGCGAAGCCTGCTGAGGGTGGTTCGATGATGGCCGCCAACACAACCATGAAGCCTGCCGACAATTCCATGATGGCGGCAGCAAAGCCGGTGGATGGCACGACGACGTCCTCCACCACGTCTTCGGCGGCAACGCCGGCAACGGCTGCGGCTGGCCAGACACAGATGGCCCAGGCCGCAGCGCCCGCAGCCAAGGTTGAGGTTCCGCAGTCGGAAGGCGAAGTCGATGTTGCCAAGCTGATGGCTCCAGGCCCGCTGCCGGAAATGTCGGTCGGCAAGGCCGACGCCAAGGTGACGATCGTCGAATACATGTCGATGACCTGCCCGCATTGCGCCCGCTTCCACAACGAAACCTACGACGCCATCAAGACCAAGTATGTCGATAGCGGCCAGGTTCGTTTCGTGCTGCGCGAGTTCCCGTTCGATCCGCGTGCGGCTGCCGCCTTCATGCTGGCGCGCTGCGCCCCTGAAGGTCAGTATTTCCCGATGATCTCGATGCTGTTCAAGCAGCAGGAACAGTGGGCTGCCGCACCAAACGGCCGCGATGCGCTGCTGCAGATGTCGAAACTCGCTGGTTTTACACAGGAGAGCTTCGAGGCCTGCTTGACGAACCAGAAACTTCTGGATGATGTGCAGGCAACGATGCAGAAGGGTGACAAGGATTTTGGCGTCAAGGCCACCCCAACCTTCTTCGTCAATGGCAAGAAGTATTCCGGAGAAATGTCGGTTGACACCATGTCGGCCCTTATCGACTCAATGCTCTGATCTCCAGCGTTTTAACAAAACGACCGGCGGGCGCCTCAGTGCGCCCGTTTTTTATTGGCATATTTCCCTTGTCGTATGGGGTGATCATGCCTCACGCTGATATTCCAACACATGCACGCCAGAATGCCCGCCGCATGCGCAAGGCGATGACGGACGCAGCCTCGAATGCGGGGCAAGCGGCATGAGGTTCACCAAACTCCGTCTTCTCGGCTTCAAGTCCTTCGTCGAACCATCCGAATTTGTCATCGAGCGCGGGCTGACCGGTGTTGTCGGGCCGAACGGGTGCGGCAAGTCCAATCTGGTCGAAGCGCTGCGCTGGGTGATGGGGGAGAATTCCTACAAGAACATGCGTGCGTCCGGCATGGACGACGTGATCTTTTCCGGTTCCGGCAACCGTCCCGCCCGCAACACCGCCGAAGTCGGCCTCTATCTCGACAATTCGGACCGCACCGCGCCTGCTGCCTTCAACGACAGCGATGAGATCCAGGTCACCCGCCGGATCGAGCGCGAAAACGGTTCAGTCTACCGGATCAACGGCAAGGAAGCCCGCGCCAAGGACGTGCAGCTGCTGTTTGCCGATGCCTCCACCGGTGCCCGCTCACCGTCGATGGTCGGGCAGGGGCGGATCGGCGAGCTGATCTCTGCCAAACCGCAGGCCCGGCGCCAGTTGCTGGAAGAGGCCGCCGGCATTTCAGGTCTGCATTCGCGCCGCCACGAGGCGGAGCTGCGGCTGAGGGGCGCCGAGACCAATCTCGAGCGGCTGGAGGATGTGACTTCGCAGCTCGAAAGCCAGATCGAAAGCCTGAAGCGCCAGTCGCGCCAGGCCAATCGCTTCAAGATGCTGTCGGCCGATATCCGCCGCCACGAGGCGATGCTTTTGCATATCCGCTGGGTACAGGCCAAGGAAGCCGAGGGCGAGGCCGATAGCCAGTTGAACCAGGCGACGTCCTTGGTTGCCGAAAAGGCGCAAGCCCAGATGGAAGCGGCAAAAGCCCAGGCGATCGCCAGCCTGAAGCTGCCGGAGTTGCGTGAAGCCGAAGCCCGGGCGGCGGCGGCCCTGCAGCGCCTGCAGATTGCCAAGTCGCAGCTGGAAGAAGACGCTGGCCGCATCCTTCGCCGCCGCGACGAACTGCAGCGCCGCCTGTCGCAACTGCGCGAGGACATCGTTCGTGAAGAGCGCTTGATCGCCGACAATGCCGGTATCCTTGCCCGCCTGGATGAGGAAGAGAGCGAACTCGCCGATATGCTGGCCGAAGCGGGCGAGCGTGCCGAGGAGGCTCGCGAGCGGCTTGCCGATTCGAATGAGAAACTGGCTGACAGCGAACGGCAGCTCGGCTTGCTGACTGCAGAGCGCGCCGAGGCGCATGCGTCGCGCAATCAGCTTGAAAAGACCATTCGCGATCTCACGGAGCGGCAGGCGCGTCTCGCCAAACAACTGTCCGACCAGACCCGCGATCTCGACGAACTTGACCGGCAGATCAAAACGCTGCCGGATCCTGCAGAAAAGCAGGAAGACGTCGAAGCGGCCGAATCTGCGCTTGAGCAGGCGGAAAACGCCGTTGCTGACATCGAAGAGGCGTTGGCCGCCGCTCGTCAGGCCGAAGTCGCTGCCCGTCCGCCCGTCGATGCGGCGCGTTCGCAGGTCAATGGTATAGAGACCGAGGCTCGTACAATCCGGCGTATGCTGGACGCATCGGCCGTGCAGGGCGCTGCCCCGCCCGTCGTCGATGATATGAAGGTTGATCGTGGTTTCGAGACGGCGCTGGGCGCCGCACTCGGTGAAGATCTGGAATCACCGCTCGATCCAGATGCGCCCGCCCATTGGCGCGCGCCGGGCGACGGGTCCAACGATCCGCAATTGCCGGCAGGCGCAACACCGCTGACGCAGCATGTGCGCGCTCCCGAAACCCTTGACCGTGGTCTGCGCCAGATCGGCATCGTTGATAGCGACGCGGCGGCGGAGCGGTTGCTGCCGCTGCTGAAAACGGGCCAGAGACTGGTGACCCGAGACGGTGCCGTCTGGCGCTGGGATGGACACGTCACGGGTGCCGACGCACCAAGCGCCGCTGCCCTTCGGCTGGCGCAGAAAAACCGCCTTGCCGAACTCGAAAGCGAGCTTACTGATGCCCGCGATCTTCTGGCCGCGCGAGAAGCCGAGCTTTCCGCTGCTGCTGCCCGCATCCGCGCCGAGGACGAGCGTCTGCGCCTGTCTCGCGAGACGCAGCGCATGGTGGTGCGCAAGCTCGCCGAAGCCCGCGATGCGCTGGCCGCTGCCGAGCGTGCCTCCGGTGATCTTGTTCGCCGCCGGGCCGTGCTTGCCGAAACCAGCAGCCAGCTTTCTCTTCAGGTCGAGGAGATCGGCGAACAGATGGAGGGCGCCCGCGAGGCGCTGGAGGATGCCCCCGACGTTGCCGGGCTGGAGCAGAAACTGAACAGCCAGATGACCACGGTCGCGACAGACCGTGCGCTGGTCGCCGAGGCCCGCGCCATCAATGATGGCCTCGCCCGTGAGAACGAAGCCCGCGAACGCCGCATCCGCGCCATCGCGGCCGAGCGGCAGACCTGGAACACCAGGGCGGCGAGCGCACAAGAGCATATCGAGACCCTGCGCGAGCGCGAAAGCGAAGCGCGCGAGGAAGCTGAAGAGCTGCTCGAAGCCCCGGATGAATTCGACGAGAAGCGCCGGGCGCTGATGAGCGAACTGTCGAAGGCCGAAGAGGCGCGCCGCCAAGCGGCGGACGTGCTGGCCATCGCCGAAACCCGCCAGCGCGATGCCGACCGCATCGCCGTCACCGCACTGTCGGAACTGGCCGAGACCCGCGAAAAGCGTGGCCGCGCCGAGGAACGGCTGGTGTCCGCCCGCGAAAAGCGGCTCGAAGGTGAAGCCCGTATCCGCGAAGTTCTGAGCTGTGCACCGCATGAAGTCATGCGGTTGACCGGCCTTGCCGTCGATGCAGAATTGCCGGATGTCCGCCAGATCGAGCGTGAACTTGACCGGCTGAAGATCGAGCGCGAGCGGCTGGGTGCCGTCAACCTGCGCGCCGAGGAAGAGCAGAAGGAACTGACCGACAAGCTCGACGCGATGCTGAAGGAGCGCGAGGACGTCATCGATGCGATCCGCAAACTGCGTTCGGCGATCCAGAACCTCAACCGCGAAGGCCGCGAACGCCTGCTTGCTGCATTCGACATCGTCAACGTCCAGTTCCAGCGGCTGTTCACCCACCTGTTCGGTGGCGGCACGGCTGAGCTGCAGCTGATCGAGAGTGATGATCCGCTCGACGCCGGTCTCGAAATTCTCGCTCGCCCGCCGGGCAAGAAGCCGCAGACGATGACGCTGCTATCGGGTGGCGAGCAGGCCCTGACGGCAATGGCGCTGATCTTTGCGGTGTTCCTCACCAACCCGGCGCCGATCTGCGTGCTCGACGAAGTCGATGCACCGCTCGACGATCACAATGTAGAGCGCTATTGCAACCTGATGGACGAAATGGCGGCCTCCACCGAGACCCGTTTCGTCATCATCACCCACAACCCGATCACCATGGCCCGCATGAACCGCCTGTTCGGCGTCACCATGGCCGAACAGGGCGTCTCGCAGCTCGTCTCGGTAGACCTGCAGACGGCGGAACAGCTGCGCGAAGCGGTGTAGGCCTCACTCCAATTCCATGACAAAGGAATAGGTGCCGTCGCTCTGCCCCATGTCGTCCCAGGTATCGACATATTGCGTTTCAGTGTCTGCCTTTCCCTGTTTGTGGGCGTAATACATGCCGTAGTCATCACCGCGCTTGTTTTCGTTCGGCATGTCCCTGAACCATTTCGAATAGGTCATCGGCTCGCCATTTTCCCACTTCCAGCCGCCGCGGGGTTCCTTGCCCGCCGGATCCTGGATAAGGCCGATCCATGCGCCCATCTTGTAGGAAACGCCGCCCAATGCGTCGTATCCCATCAAAAATAGGCGAGGGTCCTTGTTGAGAAGCGACGCAACGAAACTGTTTTCAGCCTCCGAGGTGATGGTTGCGAGATAGCCACCGCACCGTTTTGAAATCGCCGCCGCCGATTGCCGGTTGATGATGCCGGCGCGCATGAGGACGTAGAGATGTCCGTTGAAGGAACCGTAGGTCCTTTCGAAATAGGGATTGCAGGCAACGGCCTTCAGCACGCGCGGATCGGTTTCAATCCCCTCGAAATCCTTGGGATTGTAGACCCGTGCCTGCGGCGAGGAGTACAGGCCGTTCCAGTAGGGCTGGACGGTCATTCCAAGGCTTTTGGCCGTCTCCTCGTCAAAATAGCCGGATTTGGGAATGCCAATGGATGCCTGATAGTCCGCGAGCGCCCGCCGCGTTTGCTGGCCGAAAGCGCCGTCCGGTTCGCCAATGGCAAAGCCCCGCCCGATCAGCGCCACCTGGATATCGTGCCGTTGAGGCTTGCTTAATCCTAGCCCGGCTTCACGCGTTTCAGCGTTGGTGCCGCTGCGTTTCGCCGGGGCCGGCTGCAGCTGATTCAGCATTTGCCGCGCAAGGATTGCCTGTTCGCCCGTCTGGTGTTTTTTCAGGAAAAGTCCCCAGAAGCGCGGTGTATTGACCCGCAAGGCCTTGCGAAAATCGGCCTCGATCTCCATCGTTTTCAGATCGATCGCCGATGTGGCGGAAGGCGCCCGTTCCTGAATCTGTTCCTCCTTCGGCAAAGACGGGTCGAAATAGAATTCCAATGCCAGCGACGACAGGATCTGCGGCGATTGCTTGCCATCCGTCGCTTTTCGAACGTCCCGGATGACCCGTTTGAACGCGGTGCCTATTTCGAGGCCGGGGCTTGCGAGATGGCCGATCAGGGCCGTTGTAAAGGGAGAGTTCTTGCCGCTTCCGTCAGACGCAACTTGTCCCGGTGCAGCAGCGAATGCGACCATGGTGCCGGCACTCTCTGTTTCGACCGGCGCCAGTCCTCGTGTCGCGATGCTTCTGGTCGCCCCTTCGACTTCCTGGTTGAGACGGTTGGCGAGCGGATTGTTGCGGCATGCATCGAGAAAGAACAGCGCGATCTTCGCCTTTTTCTCAACGGCTGCGATGACATCCGTCAGCGCCAGCGTTTCGGCGGCGACATCGAATTCGCTCGCCAGCCGTGCATCGGTTCCTACAAGATAGTTCTCGCCGCGAAGCTGCATGCCATGACCGGCGAAGTAGAAAAGCGCCACATCGTTCGTGTTGATCTTGCCGACAAAGCGAGACATTGCCTCGGCCAGGTGGCGGCGGTCCGCATCGATCACGACATCCGCGTCAAACCCGCGGGCTGACAGAAACGCTCCGAATTGACGCGCATCGTTGACCGCATTGGGCAGCGTGCCGGCGGCTTCGTATTGTCCGTTTCCGATGACGAGTGCGATCCGTTTACCCGTTTCCTCCGCGGCAACGTCAGGCGCTACGGCGAGCATGACAGCCAGCCAAAACAGGCAGAGCAGGTACATTCGCATCGTGATCACTCCCCAGGCTATCACTCTTGGAACGCTTGCTGATGTGAAAAAATTCGCCAGCCTCTGCAGGGCTTGCCTCAGTGTCGTTATGTCCCCGTCCGGCCATTCATATTAGCACCGACTAAAGATGGTGCAAGGACGGCAGAGGAGGCTGGCCAGGCTTCAAGGACGGCATGGTGGGTTGGTAAGAGAATCTTTCATATCTGGGCGCACACTTTCCGCCGGCGGCCTTTCGAAAAGGCGGCGTCGGGCCGCCGGAGGGTATGAAACTTGACGGATTTCACGGGCGCAGATGCATTGATGCTGCTGGGGGCTGTGCCCGTCGCGTCCCTGTGCGTGAATGCAGGCGGCATCATCGTTTTCGCCAATGACGCGGTGACGGCGATATCCGGCGCGGGCTCTGCTCTTGCCCGAACGCCGGTGTCGCGCCTTCTGCCGGAATGGCATGCGGTCTCCAACGGTTCCGCAAAATCCTTCCGCCGCGAAACGCTGCTTTTGCGCAGCGATGGCAGCGTCATACCCGTCGAGCTTTCGGTCGTGCGGTTCAGTGATGCTTTGACGGGTGTCGTGATCCGCGATCTGATCGATGAACGGGCGATGGAATCGATGCGGCTCGAGCTTGAGCGGCAGAATGATGAGGCCCTGTTGGAGGCCAGAGCAGCCCACCGGCGCCTCGGCTTCTTCATCGACATGCTGCCGCAGGCAGCTTGCGTGTTCGATGCCCAGGATCGTTACATTCTCTGGAACGAGAAATATGCGGCGCTCTATCCGGAAATCGCCGATCACCTGCGGCCCGGAATGCCGTTTCGCGAGATCCTCGAGATCAGCCTGGCCAGTGGCGATATGCCCGAAATGGTCACCGATCCGGAAAGCTGGATCGAGGAGCGGATGAAGCGGCACAGGCTTCCGGTCTCTCAGGAAGAGCAGATGCTACGGGACGGCCGCTGGCTGCGCCATGACGATCGCCGCACGCCGGATGGCGGCGCCATCGGCATGCGCATCGATATCACCGATCTCAAGCGCCGGGAGGAATCGTTCCGGCTGCTGTTCGATGCCAATCCGATGCCGATGATGGTCTGCGATGCCGTGACGCTCGATATCCTCGCAGTCAACAGTGCGGCGGTTCGGCTCTACGGCTTCCCGGCCGAGGCGATGCGGCAGAAGTGCGTGACCGATTTTCATGGCGGCGGCGAAGGCGGGCGGCTTGGCACCATGCTGCGCGGGCTGGAAGGCGATTGCGAAGCGCGCACCGTCTGGCACCAGAAGGCGGCTGATGGCACGGAACATCATGTGCTGATCTACGTGCGCATCATCAACGAGGGGCCATCACGGCGGCTGCTCTTGACGATCGCCGATGTCAGCGACCGCATCCGCGCCGAGGCGCATGCCACCCATCTTGCCCATCACGATCCGCTGACCGGCCTGCCCAACCGCATGCAGTTTCGCCAGAAGCTCGAATCCGCACTGGAGACGGCGGCGCGGGACGGGCAGGAGCTGGCGGTGCACTATCTTGACCTTGATGGCTTCAAGCCGGTCAACGACACCTTTGGTCATGCGGCCGGGGACATGCTGCTGAAACAGGTTGCCGAGCGGCTGAAATCGGTGCTGCTGAACGGCGATCTGGTTGCGAGACTTGGTGGCGACGAGTTCGCAATTCTGCAGCACGCCTCCGCCGCCAAGGTGGCCGATATCGCCGACCGTTGTATCCTGGTGCTGGGAAAACCTTTTGGTATCGCAGACCGCCAGATCGGCATCAGCGTCAGCATCGGCATCGCGGTTGCGCCCGAGAATGGCTTTGATCCTGACGAATTGATGAGTGCCGCCGACACGGCGCTTTATCAGGCAAAGGCGTCCGGCAAGAGCACGTGGCGCCGCAGCCGCACCGTTGCTTGAACCTTCCGTTCCATCTTTTGTGACAGGTTTTGTCGCGATTTTGCTGCAATGCAGCAAAAATCCGCTGCCGGTGCATTTTAAAGCCGAAAAGGATACTGTAACCTTCGGTGGGAGCCGTATGGGTGGAGAAATGGCATGACAAAGTGGGTTTATACCTTCGGCGGGGGAGAAGCCGAGGGCAATGCGGGCGATCGTGATCTGCTGGGGGGCAAGGGGGCCAATCTCGCGGAGATGTGCAATCTCGGCCTGCCGGTGCCGCCCGGCCTGACAATCATCACCGAGGCCTGTGGCAAGTATTATGCCGGTGGCCGCAGCATTCCGGATGAGTTGAAGGCGCAGGTTTCGGCCGGCATCGAGAAGATGCAGGCGATCACTGGCCGCGTGTTCGGTGATACCGAGCGTCCTCTGCTGCTGTCGGTCCGCTCCGGCGCTCGTGCTTCCATGCCGGGCATGATGGATACCGTGCTTAATCTCGGTCTCAACGACGCCACCGTGCAGGCGCTTGGCCACGATGCTGGCGACGCCCGGTTTGCCTGGGACAGCTATCGCCGCTTCATCCAGATGTATGCCGACGTGGTCATGGGGCTCGATCACGAGGTGTTCGAGGAAATCCTGGAAGACGAAAAGGGCCGTCTCGGCCACGAGCAGGATACCGAGCTTTCCGCCGTCGAATGGCAGCATATCATCTCGCTGTACAAGCGGGTGATCGAGGAGGAACTTGGCGAAGCCTTTCCGCAGGATCCGGAAGTCCAGCTCTGGGGGGCGATCGGCGCTGTCTTTTCCAGCTGGATGAACCCGCGCGCCATCACTTATCGCCATCTGCACAATATCCCTGCTGCCTGGGGCACAGCCGTCAACGTGCAGGCCATGGTCTTCGGTAATCTCGGCAATACGTCCGCCACCGGCGTCGCCTTCACCCGCAATCCCTCGACCGGCGAGAATGAGCTTTACGGCGAATTCCTCGTCAACGCGCAGGGCGAGGATGTCGTTGCCGGTATCCGCACACCGCAGAACATCACCGAGGCCGCCCGCATCGCCTCCGGTTCCGACAAGCCCTCGCTGGAAAAGCTGATGCCGGAAGCCTTCGAGGAGTTCCAGGCGATCTGCAATCGGTTGGAAACCCATTACCGCGACATGCAGGACCTCGAATTCACCATCGAGCGCGGAAAGCTTTGGATGCTGCAGACACGATCCGGCAAGCGCACCGCCAAGGCCGCACTGCGGATCGCCGTCGATATGGCCGAAGCCCGCACGATCACGAAAGATCAGGCCGTTACCCGCATCGATCCGTCCTCGCTGGATCAACTGCTGCACCCGACCATCGACCCGCGCGCCCGCCGCGACATTATCGGCTCCGGCCTGCCGGCCTCACCGGGCGCTGCGACCGGCGAAATCGTCTTCACGTCCGAAGAGGCGGTGCTGGCCGAAAAGGAAGGCCGCAAGGTCATTCTGGTTCGTGTCGAAACCAGCCCCGAGGATATTCACGGCATGCACGCGGCCGAAGGCATTCTCACCTGCCGTGGCGGTATGACCAGCCATGCGGCGGTGGTCGCCCGCGGCATGGGCATCCCCTGCGTGTCCGGCGCCGGCAATCTGCGCGTCGATGCCCGCAACGAACTGCTGATCGCCGCCGGCATGACGCTGACCAAGGGCGACGTGATCACCATTGATGGTTCATCCGGCCAGGTGCTGAAGGGCGAAATCCCGATGCTGCAGCCGGAATTGTCGGGCGACTTCGGCAAGATCATGGCCTGGGCCGATGCCAGCCGCCGCATGACGGTGCGCACCAATGCCGAGACGCCTGCCGATGCCCGCGCTGCCCGCTCCTTTGGCGCCGAAGGTATCGGCCTCTGCCGCACTGAGCACATGTTCTTCGAAGGCGAGCGTATCAATGTCATGCGCGAGATGATCCTGGCTGCCGACGAGGCCGGGCGGCGGGTTTCACTCGCCAAGCTTTTGCCGATGCAGCGCTCCGATTTCACCGAATTGTTTTCGATCATGCACGGCCTGCCGGTGACCATCCGCCTGCTCGATCCACCGCTGCATGAATTCCTGCCGAAGACCGATGAGGAAATCGAGGATGTTGCGGCCGTCCTCGGCATGAACCCGGCGGACCTGCGCCAGCGCGTCGATGCGCTGCACGAGTTCAACCCGATGCTCGGGCATCGCGGCTGCCGGCTGGCGATTTCCTATCCGGAAATCTGCGAGATGCAGGCCCGTGCCATTTTCGAGGCGGCCGTCGAGGCCGCCCGCGAGACCGGCGCGCCGGTCGTGCCGGAAATCATGGTGCCGCTGGTCGGCCTGAAATCGGAACTGGACTACGTCAAGGCCTGCATCGATGCTGTCGCCAAGGAAGTGATCGGTGAATCCGGTATCGAGATCGAATATCTTGTCGGCACGATGATCGAATTGCCGCGTGCTGCGCTTCGTGCCCATGTGATCGCCGAAAGCGCCGATTTCTTCTCGTTCGGCACCAACGACCTGACGCAGACCACCTTCGGCATTTCGCGTGACGACGCCGCGCAGTTTTTGAACACCTATATCCAGAAGGGCATCGTCGAAAAGGACCCGTTCGTTTCGCTTGATTTCGATGGTGTCGGTGAACTGATCCAGATCGCCGCCGAACGTGGCCGCCGCACCAAGAACGGCCTGAAGCTCGGCATCTGCGGCGAACATGGTGGCGATCCGGCCTCGATCCGCTTCTGCGAGGAAACCGGCCTCGATTATGTCTCCTGCTCGCCCTTCCGCGTGCCGATCGCGCGGCTGGCCGCCGCACAAGCGGCCATCAACGGCAAGGCTTAAGAGCTGATTTCAGTCTCCGGCGCCGCCAGGCGCCGGAGAACCGGTCGTCACTTATCAATGAAATCCCGCACCGCCTTGTTGTACCCTTCCGGGTCCTGCAGCATGGCGAAATGGCTGGCATTTTCGAGGATGACCAGCTTTGCGCCGGGGATCGTCTTTGCCAGGTAGTCCGTGTGCTCACGCGTGATCGCCTCGTCGTGATCGCCGAGTGCGATTGCTGTCGGGGTGGTGATCTTTTTCAGGTCGGCATCGCTCCAGTTGGGCTGGCTTGCCCACATGCCGCTGATCTGGGTGACGAACGCGTCATATTCGGTCGGGGTGGGGGAGATCTTCTTGTAAACCTCGCCAGCCTTTTCGATGTAGGTGGCGAAGGTCTTGTTGTCCATCACGGTCGGGATCACGCCATCGACCTTGGAGTTGGCGGCCTGGGCGAAGAGTTTCGTCAGCCGCTCGGGATGATGGATGGCGATGTCGAGGCCGATGATGCCACCGTCGCTCCAGCCGACGATCGCCGTCTTGTCGATCTTCAGGTAATCGAGCAACGCCAGATAATCCGACGACATCAAATCGTAGCTGAAGGGCTCGGCGTTGCGGGTCGAGCGGCCGTGTCCGCGGCTGTCGGCGACGATGACCGTATGATCCTTGGCAAGATCGGCCACCTGGGCACCCCAGACGTCGCTATAGCCAAGGCCACCATGGATGAGCAGCACAGGCGGTCCGGAACCGTAGACGGCGTAGTACATGTCGATGCCGTTGACCGGGGCCGTGCCGGTCTTATCCGCTTTCGGCAAAGGTTGGGGGGCGGGCAGGTCCTGCCAGCGTTCAGCGGCGAGCGCCGGGCCTACGGAAAGAAGAAGGAAGGCGCAGAGGATTTGCAGCAAGGCTTTCATGAAAAATCTCCCGTTCAACATCGCCGTCATCATAGGCGGCAATTTCCTTTGCCAAAGCAAAAGGCAGCGCTTTTTTGCGCCGAACGGGAAAATTCTTGCTGGAGCAAAGCGGTCAGCCGCTACCGGACGATGTACGGCCGGTTCCAGCCCCAGAGCATGGGATCGTTGTCATATCTCAGAGCGCGCGACTCGGCGCGGCGGTCGAGATCGATGCGTTGCAGGCAGGTGGCGAGCGCATCGGTACCACGGCGAAAACCGTAGGACAGGCAGGTCTTCTCATCAGCGGCACGGCGCTCTTGCGGCGTTAACGTGGTGCAACCGCCCAGGATTGCGCCAAGGGCGACAAGCGGCAGGATCTTCCAGATAGACATGCTGAGACCTTGAAACGATTGCAGATTTCAATCGGTCTATCAGATACGTTGCAAGACATCCACAAAGGCTTCGGCAAAATTCTTCAGGTCCGCCGTCGTCTCATCCGGCATTTCGATGCGGATCGTGTTGCCACCGGTTCCGAGGCAGGCAAAGATTGTTGCCATCACCGCGCTGCCCTCCGTGGGAATTCGCAGCACTGCAATGCGGTCGCAATCGGGCACGAGGCCGGAGGCGGGCAGTTCGAACAGCAGGGCGCCATCGACTGCGGCTGCTGCTGCACGGACATGGGCGGCAAAGCCGTCCGGGCCGGTCGTGAAGCCATCCAGCGACAATTCCAGCTCGAGCAGTTCCATGGTCAGGCTGGTTTCGGACGCCGGCATCAATGTTTGTGTGGCCGATGCTGGCATGTTCATTTCGGATGATAGCATGCTCACTCTCCTTTCAAGCCGCAGGAAGAGAGGTCTTCCTTCGCACCTGGAAATTCTGATGTGTGTGCAAACCGGTCCAACGCCGCATGAACCGGGAAAACACGGCTGATCCCCATTTTTAAGACATGATCACGGAGAATGGCGAAATTGCGGCATGTTAGCAACCGCAAATGTTCACCGTTCTGTCCGGCCGTATCCGCGCTTCGATTATGATCCCCGTGAAAACCGCTTCACAGCTTTCGTCATCATGCTCTAAACAGGAGTGATGGTTGCCGTGTCAGGCCAAGGGATTGATTCTGCCAGATGATGATCAAGTATGAGCGCCCACCATCTGTTGCCGCCCGCTGGGCGCGCCGGATCGCCCGCTTTGCCTTCGGTCTCTTTATCGGGGCCTTGCTGGCGCATCGGTTCGGCCCGCTGATCACGCCGCATTTCGTGGCGCTGATTGTGCTGTCGGCCGGTTTGGCGGTTCTGGCGGTCATACTTGCCATTATCGGTTTCGTCCGGTTCTGGCAGGTCGCTGCCGTCGGCGGCGTTGCCTCGTTCGTGGCTCTGGTCTACGCGGCCGTTCCGATCGCCGCCGCTGGCTATGCGCTCAGCGAATATTTCTCCAAGCCGGCGATCTACGATGTCAGCACCGACACGGTCACGCCGCCGCCCTGGATCAAACTACCCAATGCGCAGCAAGGTTGGCTCAAACGATCGGCCGAGGTGACGCTGGCGGACCGGGAAGCGCAGGTTCTTGCCTATCCGGGGCTGACCGGACGCCGTTATGACGGTGCGCTCGACCGCGTTTTCCAAGGCGTAAAGACCGTCGCGGAGCAGACCGGCATCACCATCGTTGCGCAGGAAGGCGTGGAAAATGCCGAGGCCGATCTTGAGGATATGGCCGTCAAGCCAGCGGACGCCGCTCCGGCCGATAGCGATCCCGATGATGTGCCGATCCCGCTGTCGCGTCCCGAGGTCGTTACCGGCGAGATGCCGCCGGGCCGGCGCTCTTCGGATATCCTGCTTCAGGGCGAATGGCGCACCCTGATCATCGGTCTGCGTTTCGATGTGCTGATCAGGCTGCGCGAAGAGGCGGAAACCACTTTCGTCGACATGCGTGTCGCCTCGCGTTACGGCGGCCATGATCTGGGCCTGGGCGCCGCCTTCGCCGATCAGTTCCTGCATGCGCTCGATGCCGAACTGCTGGGCATCGCGGGAGACTGATCCATTTCATCAGTCCGGTGGCCCGGCGAAGCAGGCGGTGATCCATGCGGCCAAAGCCGAGGCTTCTGGCGACAGCTGATTGAAATCGCGCGCCACCAGAAAATAGGCGCCATGGGGAATAGACAGGTCGAACGGTTGGACGATGCGTCCGGCGGTGAGGTCATCCCGGGTCAGTACCGTATCGACAAGCGCCACCCCGTGGCCGCGCAATGCCGCTTGCAGCGTCAGCGATCCATCGGCAAAAATCGGTCCACGCATCACCTCGGCCCCCGGCGCCAGCCCGGCAGCCGCAAACCAGCGCACCCAGACATCGCGGGTTTCCTCATGCAGGAGTGTGTAGGACAGAAGATCTGCCGGCGTTTTGAAAGCCGTTCCGTCACCGGCGATCTCGGGCGACACCGCCGGCACCATGGTGATGTCGCAGAGGTGGCGGGCCTGCGCGCGGGGCCAGGTACTGACTGTCGTGCTATAGCGGACGGCGAGCTCCGCCGTATCGCTGCGAAACTCGACCAGCCTCGATTCCGATTCGACCGAGATGTCGATCTGAGGATGCAAAGCGCGAAAATCGGCCAGATGCGGCACCAGCCAGCACCCTGCGAAACAGGGCTCGGCGTTGATCGCCAGCAGCGTGACGGGCTTGGTGGCGCGCAGTTCGTCAAGCCTGGTATCGATGGCGTCGAAGGCGACAGCCAGCGTTTCAAGCAGCCGTGTCCCTTCGGCACTGAGCCGCACCTGCCGATGATGCCGCGTGAACAGCGCCGTACCGAGTAGCGCCTCCAGCTCGCGCACCTGGCGGCTGATGGCGGCCTGCGAGACGAACAGCTCTTCCGCTGCCAGCGTAAAACTCTCCAGCCTTCCGGCCGCCTCGAAGCTGCGCAGGGCGGTCAGGGGCAAACGTCCGCGCTTCATTGGCATAACCTCAAGTCATCCGAAGGCGACAATAAGCTCGTTTGTCAGCCATGGGCAAGCGGGATCACACTCAGCCATCAACGAATTTGAAAAGGACGATGCGATGCGTGCGATCCTGAAACTCTGGATGGACGTTATCCTGCTCTTGACCTTGCAATATGACGTTGGCCGCAAGCCGTACCTTGTCGACGGCAGCGCCGAACGGTTCAATTGGCCGCGGGACGAAGCCAGCCGCTATAACGAACGATCAGGCCGGTCAGCGGACTGGTGATTTCGACATGAAAGCGGAAGACGCCGTCTTGCTCCGTCTCGAATGTCTCGCCACTGGGCGCCAGAAACAATGGCAGCGGCAGGCCCAGAAAACGCCAGCCGCGGATCACCAGCCGCAGGCGGCCGTGGTCGGGTACGAGCGCGATCAGCACCCGGAACGGCCCGAAATCCTCGGTCAGCAACCCGGCATTCCGGCCGGTTCCAGCCGATTGCACGCTGCGGAAGGATTTTGTCCCGAACGTACGGGTCCATGTCTCGCGGCCTCCCTTGCACTCGAAACGGACGCGGACAGGAATATCAGGATTTTCAGGGGGAAAGCCGATGATGGCGGCCGTCAATCGGGCCAGAAGGCCGGTGCCGCGCTCGACCTTGGCCCGGCCTTCGACCGTGCGGGAAACGGCGCTGTCGTGCAGGGCAGCGACGCTGGGCGGCAGGCTTTCCCATGCACTGCCCAGCATATGCCGGTAGAGCGGCGTGCTTTCCTCACGTGGCCCGTCGTCGCGAATACCGGTGCGGATGGCAAAACGCGAAAACGCCGGCTCGAAATCCGCGAGCGTCACTTCACCAGCCGCTGTGCGCGCTCCCGGCTTCGGTTTGCGTCCCGAGAGCCAGCTGCGAATGATCACTTCTGCTGCCATCGCCGGGATGAACGGGCCATCATCGCCTTCGGCCACCAGATGCCACGATTTCGCAAGCGGCCTGCCATCTTCGGCCCGGCCGGTGAGGGCAACGAACATGCCGCCGCGATGTTCGCCGAACGCCAGATGATGCGATGCCCGGTGAAACAGTGAGGCGAACGGCGAAAGGGAGGCCAGCAGCCGTAGCCGAACCAGCCAGGCACCAAGACCCAGCAGGCGTTGCAATATCTGCGGCTCGGTGCCTGCACCGGTAAAACTGGATTGCAGGCCGGGCAGGGCGACCGGCAACAAAGCAAGGTCCGGCGCATCGGCCAGAACGAACCGGCGGCTGTTCATCGGAATACTACCCGGCGGTGCGATCGTGCAGCGGATGCCGTCCATCAATCCGTAGCCTGTCGTCTTCCGGCCGTTGCGGATGAGCGCCACCGGCTTGCCGGCATAGCTCAAGACGGCCTTGATGACATTGAGGCCGATGCGGACTTTGGGCGAGGGAGCGATGCCGCAGCTCACCGTGGCGATATCGGCAAATCCCGGTTTCAATACGCTAAGCGCCGCAAACGACAGGGCGGGAAAGCTGCTGCAGCCGGAGAGGGCAAAGACGCCATTGTCCGTTGCCATGCCGTCGAGGCTGGAGATGCCAGCGACGAAAGCTGTCGCGTCGGCAAGGTCGAGATAGCAGATGCCGTGTGCGATGCAGGTCTTGACCAGATAGTAGGGATCGGGACCGGCGTCCTGAAACGGCCCGGAGGCATCGACGAGGAGATCGGGTTTCCACGCGGAAAGCACGGCATCCGCATCTCCGTTGCGATCCATCGCAACAGGCTCAAGCACGGCTTTGGCAGCCACGCTTCCGGCAAAGGCCTGCGCCTTGTCGAGCGAGCGCCCGGCGATCAGCAGCGTCAGTCGCGGCTCGTCGGCCAAAAGCCGCACCAGCCTGCCGCCGAATGTGCCGTAGCCACCGAGGATCAGGACGCGCAGCCGTTCTGCGCTCATGCAAGGAACCGGGCGCGATGTTCCGGCGTCGGCACGAAACAGGTATTTCGGCGCCCGGCAATCCGGTAGCGATTGCGCGCCACCAGTTCGTAGAGTGGATCGCGGATGCTTCTGGGAAGGACGCGGAAGACGCCGGCAAGCTTCCATGGAAAGCCGAGACCGGCCGCCATGCGCAAAGACCCCTCCGATTTCAGATAGGCAATGCCGTCTTCGAGCAGGATATTGGTCTCGTAATTGCGGCTGTCGAGGCCATAGTGGCGGTAGAGCGCCTCGCCGAGCGGCGATTGTGCCGTAATGAAGCGGTAGCGGCCTTGCCGGTCATGGCGCAAGACGAAATTCACCCAGCCCGAGCAGAAGATACACTCGCCGTCGAAGACGATAACCGGGTGATCGTCGGCAAAGGCCGGAACTGCCGGATCGCTGCGGTAGCTGTAGGCAGTGCGGGCTTGCATCAGCTGGCGCCGCCGGGCGCCAGGCGGTAAGCGCCGGTCAGCGATGGTGGGCCGTCGGTCTCGACCTGGCCACGCTCGATGAGATCTTCGATATGCGCAAGAACCGAGAGCGCCGCCGCGCCATGCAGCCGCGGATCGGTGGTCGCGTAGATCACCTTCACCATATCCGGAATATAGATGTCGCCAGCCCGTACCCGTTCCAGCACGGCGCGCTCGCGCATCCGGCGGTGGGCGCGAAGGCCGCGCAGGAATGCGGCAGGCGCTTTCACCGGGCCGCCATGGCCGGGCAGATAGAGCTTGTCGTCGCGGCCCAGCAGCTTTTCCAGCGAGGCCATGTAATCGGTCATCGATCCATCCGGCGGCGCGACGATCGAGGTCGCCCAGGCCATGACGTGATCGGCAGAAAAGACGATGCCGGTATCGGCGGGGTTTCCGAGCGCGAAAGCCGCGTGATTGGCAGTGTGGCCGGGCGTCAGCAGCGTTGTCAGCGACCAGCCGTCGCCCTCTACCCGGTCGCCATCGGCAAGCGCGATATCGGGCGTAAAATCCATGTCCGAACTTTCCGCGAACGGATTGACCTCGCCAGCATGCAGCGGCCGTGCCGCCCGGTGTGGTCCTTCCGCGACGATGAGCGCGCCGGTCTCGGCTTTCAATCGCCTTGCCAGCGGCGAGTGGTCGCGGTGCGTATGGCTCACCGCAATATGGGTGACCTCGCGACCCTTCAACGCCGCCATCAGCGCCTGAAAATGTGCCTCGTCCTCCGGCCCCGGATCGATCACCACAACGGATTGATTTCCGGCGATATAGCTGTTGGTGCCGTGAAACGTGAAGGGGCCGGGATTGTTGACGGTGATGCGCTGAACACCGTCGGCAACCGTCACTGCCTCGCCATGGGCGGGCTTGAAATCCAGGTCGAAATCCGGGCCGTCCATGCGCCGTCTCTTCACTTGTACTCGACTTCGATGAACGACATGAAGTCCTTGCCCGCATTGACGACATTGTGCTCGACGCCAGCCTCGCGCCGGTAGGCCTGCCCCTTGGCAATATCCACCCGCCGCTCGCCACCGGGCTCCTCCAGCAGAAACCGGCAATCGGTCATCGGAATGACCACATAGCCCATGCCATGCACATGATGCCCGGTATCCGCCCCCGGCTCGAAATCCCATCGGGTGATCCGCACCACATCGTCATCGAGAAGTACAGTTGGCTTGGCAGGCGGGCGGGCACGGAAAATGCTCATAAGGGTCTCCGGGTTCGAGGGCTTGACCCTAACCGATAACAACATCGACCGAAACGACTTTCCTGTTTTGATCGCATGTGGCTTCAAAGTGTTGCTGGGTGAGGGCAGAGACATGGCCACTATCTGCGGCTTCCGTCCGGGCGATTGCCCCTCACCCTAACCCTCTCCCCGCAAACGGGGAGAGGGGGACGACAGAACGCGCGGCATATTCCTTCGCCCCGCTTGCGGGGAGAAGGTGCCCGGCAGGGCGGATGAGGGGCGGCACCCATACTGCGCCCGCCCACGCAGCCTTCTCAACGTCATCACTTGAAAAATCCGCGCAAAACCCAAACTTAGACATTGTCGCATGCGTTCGGCTTTGCTAAACCGGCTCTCGATTTGGCAGGGCAATTTGTTCGCGCCAAACGTTGGGGCGTAGCCAAGTGGTAAGGCACTGGTTTTTGGTACCGGCACCCCTGGTTCGAATCCAGGCGCCCCAGCCACACATGTTTTATTGTTATTTTTTAATAACTTAGCTAACATTAGAAAAACCTAAGTGTTGCAGCTTTGTGGATGCTGCACATGGGTATTCACCTTGTATGTCCCTCATCCCTCATTTCCAGAGCAGGGACATCATCGGTTGATGTCTGATTGTTAAAAGAAAGCGCTCATGTATCCGTTATTAGATCACGACGATTTTGCAAAAACCCGCAAGGCGCTCGTAGCGACGGCGGCGTTTCTGCTTCTGATCAATCATTTGCAGATTGTTGGGGAGAGCATAACTATTTTAGGGTTGAATTTAAAAATTAACAAATCAACTATAAATGGATTTGGAAGCTTGTTTTTACTTTATTTCATTTACGTTTTTATAGTTCGTGCGATCGAAAAAAATTTATCTAGTAAACTTGATGTTATACATCAGGACATTGACTTGTTTATGAAGGAATTTAGAGGCAGACCCAGCGAGGGGCCTGTTTCAGAAAATAAAATATATTTCGAAACAAGAGTAGCAGAGTTGATATCTGATTTAAAGGATACCGGTAAGACGCTGTCTAGATTCGTTGTATTGGGTGTTGAGGTTATCCCTCCGTTGCTGCTGGCGCTTTATGCCGCCTACGTCGTGGGCGCTCCGGCCGCCTTGTCGTCATTTCTTAAAAACGTGTAAGGCCGCCGAGATGATCGGCGGGCTTCCTGCTTCAGGCCGGGCACCACCGCCACGATGCTATTATTGCATCAATCTTAGGTTGCACTCTATGGCGCGCTTTTTTCCGGCGGACGCCCACTAACATAAGCTGGTCGTAGTCGGTTAGGTGCCTACCTCAAGGTCGGCAGCTTCTTCCGCGTTTTCGGGATCAAGCATTTCGATCCGACCAATTACTTCATCGAACTGCGCGACGATCTTTGCAGCGGTTGCCCGGACTCCTTCTTCAAATGCCGGGTCATGTTCAATCAGACGGGCGAGAGTAAAGACCTCCCCCATTGCCTTCTTAAGTTCGGTCATGCGGTCTCCTGCGGCGCTTCCAGTTGTTCCGGGCGGGTGTTCGGTGTCGTGGTAATGTGAGGATTTGACAGGCTTTCGCCGTCTGCGTGCGGGGCGAGGTTCAAGCCGGAACGGACTTCGTTCGCGGTCATGACGCCCATGCTGCGATACTGGCCATAAGCGGTTGCGCGGGCTGCGGTGTCGGTCGTGAGAAGATCGTCGGTGACGAACTCGATATAGAACCGGTCGCGTTCTTCAGGCGTGAGTAGCACGCGGGCATAGGCCCACTTGCTCAACATTGAGTCTGATCAAAGGCATCATAGTGTCGAGGCGTGCAACGGCTTCGACCGTAGAGATACTGCCCCGTTTTTTCTTCTTTGCCATGCATCGATGCTAGAAGATTCGCAGAGTTAGAAAAAACCCGCCGATCTTCACCGGCGGGTCCATTCACATCAGCACTTTCAGCGCCAGAAACCTTACTTCGCCTGGTCGCCTGCCAGGAATTCGTCGCACCAGCTTGGGCCGGACGATTTCTTGACGTCGCCGAGCACCTGGATCGAGCGGATGACGTAGTCGGAGGAGACGTTGAGCTGGACGGAGCAGGAGAGGAACTCTGTGCGGGCAGAGGCGGTCTTCTTGCCCTTCTTGCCGTTTTCGCCTTCGGCATATTGTGCCGGGATCGTCCGCTTCTTGTAGCCGCCCTTCCAGGAATAGACCGTCATGTCACCGGTTGAAACGTCCGACTGCGGCGGGCCGAAGGCGGCGAAGAACACGCCGGCGGGCTGGCCCTTCCAGCGGGCTTCGACGGCATTGCGGGCTGGGCCCACGGTGGTGCAGCCGGCAAGCGCCAGCGCAAGGCCGGCCACGGTCATCAAGCGGAAATTCATCTGGTCACGTCCCTTTGGCTTTCGTTCTGAAATATCGCTCGCCCGGCCGCGCAAAACGCTGGTGGCCAAGGCTTGTCAACCCAGCCTCTAGCGCTAAACCGATTGAAAGAAAATCGGCGGAACGACTTATATGCACCGTCTTGCGCATAAATTCACAAGCGTTGCCGAAAGGTCCCAGAGAAGACCGGTCTGGTGGCCCGGAACCCGCTGTTTCACAAGGGGAGACGGCGCCATGCTCCCCCGGAGCGGACGGCGCAAAACGGGCGCAGTTGGTGCGTCCCGGCAGCATCTCGTCCCGTATCCCGTTGTTTTCAGTCAGCTTGGCGATTTTTCCAATTTGATGCTTGTCGAAAGGAAAATGCTGTTCTATAGAGGCGCCGCTGGTCACGGAGTGTAGCGCAGCCTGGTAGCGCACGTCGTTCGGGACGACGGGGTCGGAGGTTCGAATCCTCTCACTCCGACCAGCTTAAAATCTTGATTTTGCCGAGAGCGATCAAGATGCAAAAATCCCGAGATTTTGTTTTCCCTTTTGATGCCACATCCGTTTTGCCGCCGTGCCGATCAGCCTGTATCGCGCCGCTGTCTTCCTTGACCGAAAAACAAAAGATGAATTACAACGGCTGGCATCTGCCGTTTCGCAGATTCCCGTCATTTCCCGCGCCCGCTCTGTTTTCTGGCGGTTCCGCCGGCCCACCGAGCAGGACGTCTTCTCATGGTCGATATTCTCTGGCGCAGCGTGGCGATCGGCGTGGGCGGCACCGTGCTGATGGATCTCTGGGCTGTTCTGTTGTGGCTGCTGGCGGGGCAGGGCAAGCCGAACTGGGCGCCGGTCGGCCGCTGGTTCTGGCACCTGCGCACCGGCAAAGTCTTTCATGACGATATCGGCAAGGCCGCCCCTTACGCGCACGAGCAGGCACTCGGCTGGGTCAGCCATTATGCCGTCGGCATCGCCTATGGCGTCCTGCTGGTTGCCATCACCGGGCCAGCATGGCTCGCTGCACCGACATTCCTGCCCGCCTGGATCGTCGGCATCGTCACGGTCGGCGCCGGCTGGTTCCTGTTGCAGCCGGGCCTGGGTATCGGTTGGGCCGCTTCCAAGCTTCCGAACCCCAACAAGGTGCGGTTTCTCAACCTCGCCGCCCACACCGTCTTTGCACTCGGCATGTACGGCACGGCGCTGCTGCTGGCCTAGCAAGATCTTTCTTGCCTAAGCCAATGGCGTGCTATGGCTTTCGCGCATAACGCCGTTCGAGGACATGACTTGAAGAAAATTGACGACCTGATCGCTTCCGTGACCAGCATCCACGACCGCTACAAGGCTGGCCGCATGGAGCGCGAAACCGTGCGCGAATGGGTGCTGGGCCTCGGCGGCTATCCGGCGCCCTATGCTGAGCCGTTGAGCGAGGCCGCCGTGTGGTTTCGCCCCTTGCGCGACATGGAACTGGATGCGCTAAAGACGGCCGATCTGGAGAAGCTGAAGGCCATTGTCGGGGCTGGGTCCTGATCGCAGCCGATCCGGAGCGGTGCAACCGCCTCAGAGGCAAAAAGGCCGTCGAGACTTCACACATGTCGAGAGAAAATGCCGCAAGCGCCGCTGGCTTTCCGTCGGCAGCGCTTGCGAGGCAAACTCATTTCAGATGTCGACGGAGGCATCCTTGAAGATTTGCGAAGCCTCGCCGGCGGTCATGCGGCGGAGGTCGGTTTCGTCGCGGCGGTGGGAGAACAGCTCGGTGGCCATCAGCTGGTCAGCAAGATCAGCAGGCAGCGAGAGGACGACGCGGGCTTCGTCGGAGCGAAGGCCTGTGAGCGACGAGCGCTTGGCCGTGATCATGCCGCCGGCCACCGTATTGTTGGTGTCCGGGTCGATCAGGATGAAGGCGCCGGTGTTGCGGTTCTGCTCATAGGCGTCAAAAACCGCATTCTCATCGAAGGACAAATGGACTTTGCCAATGCCGTTCATCGGCAGCAGACCCGTCCGCTGGTTCCAGCTGCCGGTCTTCAGGTCGAGCTGGCTGAACGGGTTTGCGGTGACGCGCTGGCGCCGCGAGCCGCTTTTCAGCCAGTAACGCCGGCCCGGCTGGATGCCTTCCGACTGCAGGGCAACGAGCTGGGCGTCGAAATCGAGGCCAACCTGCGGCTGGCTGTCGATCGAGACGATCATGTCGCCGCGGGAAACATCGACTTGGCGGTCGAGCACCAGCGTGATGGCATCACCGGCAACGGCGGCATTGCGCACGAGATCGAAGGTGATGATCTTGGTGACGTTGGCAACCATGCCGGAGGGCAGGATAACGACGCTGTCGCCGGGCTTGACCGAGCCACCCGCAACCGTGCCCTGATAGCCGCGAAAACTCTCGCCGGGGCGCGAGACGCGCTGCACCGGCAGGCGGAAGCCGACCGTCTGGGCCGAGCGGACCGTTGCCAGCTCCAGCACCTCGACCAGTGTCTGGCCGTCATACCAGGGCATCGAGGCCTTGCCGTCATAGACGACGTTTTCGCCCTTGAGTGCCGACATCGGAATGGCGGTGATCTGGCGAACGCCGAGCGACAGAGCAAGCTCGCGGAATTCGTGGGTGATCTGGTCGAAACGCGCCCGGTCATAACCGACGAGGTCGAACTTGTTGACGGCCAGAACGAACTGCTTGATGCCCATCAGCGAGGCGATGGTGGCATGGCGGCGGGTCTGTTCGAGCAGGCCGGTGCGGGCGTCCACCAGCAGGATGGCGAGATCGGCCGTGGAGGCGCCGGTTGCCATGTTGCGGGTATACTGCTCATGGCCGGGGGTGTCAGCGACGATGAAGGAGCGCTTGTCGGTGGCGAAATAGCGATAGGCGACATCGATGGTGATGCCCTGTTCGCGTTCGGCCTGAAGACCGTCGAGCAGAAGCGCAAAATCGGGCAGGCCGAGATCGTTCTGCTTGCCACTGTCACGGCGCAGCGTCGCCGCCTGGTCTTCCTTGACGGCTTTGGTATCCCAGAGCAGACGGCCGATCAGCGTCGACTTTCCGTCATCAACGCTGCCGCAGGTGATGAGGCGAAGCGGACGAACGTCGCGCGCCACGCGCGCGGTGTCGACTGCCGGGAAGGTGGTGATGCTGCCGGTCATTGTGTCAGTTGCTGCCTGTGCGATTGCGGAGCCGGTCATCAAAAATATCCTTCACGCTTCTTCTTTTCCATCGAGCCCGACTGATCGCGATCGATGGCACGGCCCTGCCGTTCGGAAACCGTGGCGATTTCCAGTTCGGCAATGACCTCTTCAAGGTTTGTGGCCTGCGAGGGAATGGCACCCGTCAGCGGAAAGTCGCCAAGGGTGCGGAAACGGATCGAGCCGTGCTGGATGGTTTCGCCGGGCAACAGCTCCAGCCGCGGATCTTCGGCGAGGATCATCATGCCGTCGCGCTCAACGTAGGGGCGTTCCTTGGCGTAATAGAGCGGCACGAGCGGGATATCTTCCACCTGGATGTAGCGCCAGATATCAACCTCGGTCCAGTTCGACAGCGGGAAGGCGCGCACGCTTTCGCCCTTGCGGATCATGCCGTTATAGATATTCCAGAGTTCCGGACGCTGCGCACGCGGATCCCAGCGATGCTCAGGCGTGCGGAACGAGTAGATGCGTTCCTTGGCGCGGCTGGCTTCCTCGTCGCGGCGGGCACCGCCGAATGCGGCATCAAAACCGCCGGCGTCCAGCGCCTGGCGCAGGCCCTCGGTCTTCATGATGTCGGTAAACAGTGCCGAGCCATGGGTGAACGGCGTGACGTTTTCAGCCTTGCCGCGCGGATTGATGTGCTCGATGAAATCGAGGTCATATTTCTTGACGATATCGTTGCGGAACGCGATCATCTCGGCGAATTTCCAGCCGGTGTTTACGTGCAAAAGCGGGAAGGGGACGCGGCCCGGATAGAAAGCCTTGCGCGCCAAATGCAAGAGGACAGACGAGTCCTTGCCGACCGAATAGAGCATGACCGGCTTGTCGAACTCGGCAGCCACCTCGCGAAAGATGTGGATCGCTTCGTTCTCGAGCGCCTTCAGATGCGGATCGAGCGGTGTCTTGGTGGTCTGCGGATTGTGCAGTTCCGTTTCCGGAAGAGTACTGGGCATTTCAAGTCTCCGGGAGTGTCTGTGGAGCGAGCTTGCGCGGATTATCGCGCAATGCTGCTGGAAAGGGGGCTGCTTGAAAGGGATGTTTGCGGGATCGCCGAGGTTGCGGCTTCTGCGACGTGCAGACCACATTCGCGCGTCTCGTCGTTTTCCCACCACCAGCGGCCGGCCCGCTCGGGCTCGCCCGGCTTGATGGCGCGGGTGCAGGGCTCGCAGCCGATCGATGGATAACCACGGGCATGCAGCGGATTGACCGGGATCGCTTCCGCCGTGACATGGGCGCGGATCTTTTCGATGTCCCAGTCGGCGAGTACGTTGATCTTGATCAGGCCACGGTCGAGGTCGGCCTCGGCAAACGGCGTTTCGGCACGGTTGCCGGACTGGCCGCGACGCAGGCCGGTGATCCAGAAGGATGCCCCTTCGAGTGCACGCGCAAGAGGCTTCACCTTGCGCGTGCCACAACAGGCATGCCTGGCTTCGACACTGTCGTAAAAGCCGTTCATGCCGTATTTGGCGGCGTAGGCGTCGATGTCGTCCTGCTCGGGGTAAAACCGCTTGATCAGGATGCCATAGGTTTCTTCGGTCTCGTCGATCAGCGCCACGGTTTCATTGAAAAGACGGCCGGTTTCCAGCGTCGAAACGTCGATGCCGTGCCTGCCGGTGCCGATTGCAGCCGTAATCACCTGATCCTCGATGCCGAGGCTGGTGGTGAAGACCGATTTGCCCTCGAGCGACGCGATCAGCGCCAGCCGGCCGGAAAGATCGAGGCTTTCCAGTTGGCTGTTTAGCGCTGTGGCGCGGTTTTCAAGCGATGCGGATGTCATGGGAGGATATCCTGTTGTGTTGGTCAGGAATATCGCAGCCGTGTAGGACAAATGACAGAAAAACGGATTTCTAATGTTGGCGGATCAGAGCAAATATCTCTCCGATCAGCAAAAAACGCAGAATAGTGCCAAAATCATCGATTTCAAGCATAAAATCTATGATTTTTATAGCTTATTGCTATCGCTCTCATCGGTCGCCGTTTTGGCCTGGGTTCGGCGCATCAGGCGTCCCTGGGCAATGAAGGTGCGGGCAAGCCCGTGGTAGAGCGGTTCGCGCGACACCAGCCGTGAGGTCATATAGCCGATCATCGCCGTTGCCATCAGTGCAATCACGCCGTCATGATTGCCGGTCATTTCCATGATGATGACAAAGGCGGTCATCGGCGCCTGGACGATGCCGGCAAAATAGCCGGCCATGCCAAGGATGGCGGCAAGACCGGCGCTGGTGCCGAGCAGGATGCCGACACTGGAGCCGAAGCCTGCACCGATTGATAGCGAGGGGGCGAAAATGCCGCCGGGAATGCCTGATATCATTGACAGGAAACTGGCAAGCAGTTTTTCCAGAAAGAAGAACAGCGGCAGCGGCTGGCCTTCGATAGCATGGCGCGCCTGTTCATAGCCGGTGCCGAACGTGGCGCCGCCCGAGAGGATCCCGAGCACCGCAACGCCGCAGCCACAACCGGCCGCCAGCAACAACATGCGTTTCAGCGGAGCAGGCTGCGCCCAGTGGCGGATACGCCGCGACAGCCGCAGCGCGCAGGCGCTGAATCCGGCCCCGAGCAGGCCGCCGCCGATGCCGCAGATCGGCACCAGCATCCATTCGCGCAGCGATCCGGCCACGATCGTAGTGGTGCCGAAATAGGTGTAGTTGCCGGCAAGGGCCAACGCTGCGAGGCCCGAGAGGATCACCGCCGTCAGCACAAGCCCGTTCGCCCGCGCCTCATAGGTCCGGCTCATCTCCTCGATGGCAAAGACGATGCCGGCAAGCGGCGTGTTGAAGGCAGCGGCAATTCCTGCTGCGGAACCGGCGAGGATCAGTCCGCGCGCCTGCGCCATGCCGCCCCAGCGAGCCGCCTGCATCATGATCGATGCGCCGACCTGCACTGTCGGTCCCTCGCGGCCAATCGAGGCACCGCTGAAAAGACCAAGCACGGTCAAGAGGATCTTGCCGCCAGCAAGTTTCAGGGACAACAGCCGGGAGCGATCCTCTTCGTCATGCATATGCCGGGCGGCAATCGCCTGCGGAATGCCGCTGCCTTGCGCATTGGGAAAGAAGCGGATGGCGAGCCAGGCGGAGAGCACGAAGATCGAGGGCGTCAGCACCAGCGGCAGCAGATAGCCCCATCGCCCGCTGCCGGTCATGCTGCGGAAGGCAAGCTGTGCCAGATCGGCGAGTTCGGCAAAGGCAACACTGATCAGCCCTATGGCAATCGCACCTGCCCAGAACACCAGCCTTGGCCGCCAGCTGACATAGGATCCCCACAAAACACGGGAACGGCGGAAAAGCTTGGATTTCTTGTAGGCTGGACGCATCAGTTCATCTTTTTTCGGAGCCGTCTCACCGGTCCGTTGCGGATGTTGTGCGCCCAAAGGGCAGCACACTCGATTTTCGTGCCTACTATCGGTGTTTTGACGCGGCGTGTCCAGAACAAGCACGGATAAGGCAGCACCCAAGGTCGGCTTTCCGGGGATTTTCGACCTGAACGCTTTGTTTCGGATGACGCAGTCGCCTCTCATAAAGAAGCGCTTGACCCTCTAGTGACTAGAGGAATTACAAGTCAACTCTTGGGAGAGGGAACAAAACCATGCGTGAAAAACACCTTCAGCAGACGCCACTTCTCGACTTTGCCTCTGATCCCATCCGCCGTTTGATAGAGGCGGAAGGATGGTTTCAGCTACCGGCGTTTGAGAGAATTGGTGAGGCCTATACCTTCGTCCGCGACCGGATCGCGTTCGGATACAATCGTGATGACAACGTCCCGGCATCCGCCGTTCTTGCCGATGGTTATGGCCAGTGCAACACCAAGGGCACTCTGCTGATGGCCCTGCTTCGCGCACTCGGGGTTTCATGCCGTCTCCACGGTTTTACGATCCACAAGGCGCTACAGCGCGGGGTCGTGCCGGAGCTGGTCTACGGTCTCGTGCCCGACAGCGTGCTTCACAGCTGGGTTGAAATTTATCACGATGGCCGCTGGACGAATCTTGAAGGGTTCATTCTGGATCGTCCCTTTCTGAGTGCCCTTCAGGCGAAATTTTCCGGAAAGGGCGGCGATTTCTGCGGTTTTGGCGTCGGAACCGATTGTCTGTCCGCGCCCCCGATCTATTGGATTGGAGCGGATACGTATATCCAGCGAACGGGGATCAATGCCGACCTTGGGCTGTTCGACAGCCCAGACGATTTCTATGCGAAACATCGGCAAGGGCTGGGATGGTTTCGGCGGTTGCTCTACCGGAACGTCATCCGCCACTGGATGAACGCACGTGTGCGACGGGTCAGACGCGGAGAAATCCCCGACATTCCGGCGATCGTATCCCATACGCATGATGTGCCGGGCAGCCGACGGGCGGCGTGATCCTGAGCCAGCCATCAGTGTTGTCAGCTCTTGCAATCGATCGACCGCAGGGCGCGTTTGCAGATCCGCGCTGTCGCAGGATCGGGGTTTTCAGCTATCCAACGGGCGCAGAGAGCCCGCACCCAGCCGGGCTGGTCCTTGGCCGCGTCGTTCAGCCAGTTGCCAACGGAATCCTGCACATAGGGGACGGCATCGGCCCGCAGCGGCTCCAGGACCGGCAGCGCCTTTTCCGGGTGCTGTTTGAGCGCGCCGATATGGGTGCACCACACGCCGCGCGGCCGGATGGCTTCACAGGCGAAACGCCGGAGCCGTTCGGAGGGGGCTTTCGTCCATTTGCTGAGGTGCACGATGGCCTGGTCCAGATCGGCGGCAAGATGCGGCCGGACCGCCATCCACGACCATTCCCGCACGCCAAAACGATGATCGTCCGCCAGCGGCCGGATGGCCTCAAGACGGGCCGCCAGCGGCATGTCCTGCGCTGCACCGATCACGAAGCAGGCCCATCCACGCACGGTATCGGAAGGATGCACCTGCAGCCGCTCAATGGCGCCTTTGCCGAGGGGGTCGCAAACCAGTGCCGCCGCCAATACCATGCGTTTGGAAATGCCGGTTCCCTGTGCGCTCTCCATGATGACTGCAGCGTCTTCGCCGATGCCGGGCAGGGTGGCACGCATCAGGGCCGCGAAGTCGACGGCAAGGCATTCGGTCAATGTTGTCGCCTCAGCCGCGCCGCTGTTGAGCAAGGCGAGGCGAGCCGGAGCGATATCCTCGACACGATTTCCTGTTCGTTTGCCGCTCATATGCGTGCACCGGTATCGCCGCTGGCATTGTTTTCCTTAGCCCCGGCGCCGGTTTTCTGCCAGACCCGCCGCAGCAGACCGCTCAGAAGGTTCTGCTCGTCTGCGCTGAGGTCCCCAAGAAGGGAGCTGATCCATTCGGCATGTTCCTGAAACAGGGAACGCCCGGCTGTCTCGCCTTTGGCGGACAGGCGTACCGTGAGTTTGCGGCGGTCCGTGAGGTCGGCGTGTCGGGCCAGAAAACCATCGCGCTCCAGACCGTCGAGCAGACCGGTGATCGTTGCCCGCGTCACACCCGCACGCTCGGCCAGTTCATGCGGGGAAAGCCCGTCGGGACGACCCTGGAGCAGGAACAGCAGCAGGAATTTGCCTTCGGAGAGCCGATGCGGCGCCAGGCGTGCGGCGCAATCGCGATCAATCGCAGAGGCGAGCGCCAAAAGCTCGAAACACAGCCGTATGTTCCCGGTACCGGTCTGCCCCCGGCGCTGTGTTTCATCGAGCAAGGCGAGGTGTTTTTGTTCAAGAAATGTCATGTGGCGACATATAGTATGGCGCCTAATTATATGTCAATCGCGCGTCAATTTTTGGTGGACAGGCGTATGCGACATAGTCTGAATGTCCGCGGAGCAAGATGTTGCGACCGGCATCGTCGTCGAAAATATTGCTGGGGCGGTCTCCGGTCAGGACATACGTCATGATTCAGTATTGCAGGATTGAGCCGCAAGACTCCATTTTCGCTTGGGAATTTCGTCATCGGGAACCGGAATTGCCTCATCTTCGATTTGAGGACTTGCGCCATGTCACGCTCCGGGCGGTCGATTGAACGGGTGGAATTGATGCGGTGCTTTCGCGCGCCTGAAACGAGAAGGAGCCGGGCGCAGACCCGGCTCCTGTGTTGGATTTAACCGTTCAGGGTTTCAGGACGCCGCACCCTGCATCCGTATCCCGCTGATATGACTGCGGGCCACCGTGCCGGCGCGTCCAAACTGATTGCCACCATGAGCGGCATGCCCACCCCCGGTCTTGAAGCGGGTCAAAAGTTGCGTCAGAGCGCCAGCTTCGCTGGCAAGGCTGTGGCTTGCCGCCGTCGATTGCTCGACCATGGCGGCGTTCTGCTGCGTGCCCTGGTCGATCGTGTTGACGGCGGTATTGATCTGCTTGATGCCAGAGGATTGTTCGCGCGCACTTTCGACGATCGCGGTCACATGGGTACTGATTTCCTGGACCTCGGCAATAATGCCTTCCAGCGCCGTGCCGGTTTCGCGCACCAGCGAGACGCCGGAGCGCACCTGGCTGCTGGAGGTGGCAATCAGTGTCTTGATCTCCCTTGCCGCCTGCGCCGAGCGTTGTGCGAGTTCACGCACCTCCTGGGCAACGACGGCAAAGCCCTTACCGGCATCGCCAGCGCGGGCAGCCTCGACACCGGCATTCAGCGCCAGGAGATTGGTCTGGAAGGCGATATCGTCGATGACGCCGATAATGTTGGAGATTTCCCGCGACGAGGCTTCGATACCGCTCATCGCATCGATGGCGTTGCCGACGATCTCGCCGGATCTTTCAGCGGCAGTGCGGGTGCGCACCACCAGCGAGCCTGCTTCCTCCGCCCGCTTGCTGGCATCGGAGACGGTCACCGAGATCTGGTCGAGGGCGGCGGCGGTTTCCTCGACCGAGGCTGCCTGCTGTTCGGTGCGCTTGGAAAGATCGGCGGCAGCCGAGCGGATTTCGCTGGCACCGGCGCTGATACCGCGGGCGGTTTCGCCGACCGAGCGCAGTGCATCCTCGAGATTGCCGACCGAACTGTTGAAATTGCTGCGCAGCGCATCGAGATGCGCGGCAAGGGCTGTGTCGATCCGGTAGGTGAGGTCGCCTTCCGCCAGCTTGTCGAGGCCAAAGGCAAGCGCCGAGACCGCCGACTGCACCTCTGCCGCTTCTGCCCCCTTCTGGGCTTCACGCTCCTGCCGGTCGCGCTCGGAGAGTGAACGGTTGATCTCCGCTTCCTGCTCGAGGCGCTGGCGATCGAGGGCATTGTCCCGGAAAACGCCGATGGCGCCGGCCATTTGGCCGATCTCGTCGCGGCGGCCTTCGCCGAAGATCGCGACACCGAGATTGCCGCCCGCCAAAAGGTGCATCGCTTCGCGCAATCGTGTCAGAGGCTTGAAGACACCGGCAATGACGAACCAGACGGTTGCCGCTAACGCCACCATCGCGAAGGCCGCAATCACCCCCTTCGACAGGACGAGACGGTCCTTCTCGGCCTTGGCGGCCACCAGTTCGCGGTCGGCCTCCGACAGCTGAAGCTCAATCAGTTCGCCGATCCTCAGGCTGAGCGGGTCGATGACGGCATAGAGTTCCTTGTCGATGAAGTGTTCGAAGGCCGGGCGGTCACGCCGCTGCATGATATCAAGCAGGTCCTGTATCGCTGCAGCGCTTGCCGCCCGTGCCGTGTCAAACGCATCGGCCAGCATCTTTTCCGCTTCCGTCAGCTTGGTCGCTTCATAGGCAATCCATTTGGCCTCGATGGTCAGGAGGGCATCGGCAACGGCCTTGGCGCCAGCGGTCCAGTCGAGAGCGCCGCTGCGTACCTTGTGGGCGGTATCGACAATGTTGACCGCATACATGTCGGCAACGGTCTTCAACTGCGCCACCGGCACCAGCCGGTCTGCGACGATGGACTCTGTGCGTTTTGAAATGGAGGTCATCGCGTTGAAAGCCGTCGCGATCAAGACGACCATGGAAAGAGCGATGAGAAACAGGCAGGTGAGCAAGCGTGATTTGATTGTCATGGTCTACTTCTCGGTTGCCGGCAAGGCACGCGTCCGCATGCGATGACAGCGCACATGAAAGCGCCGACAGTCGACAAGGATGGGCCTTGGCAAGGGGTTATGACGATCGGGCGGGACACCGGAAACAGAGGGCGATGTCCCATCATGGGCCGCCGCCAAATGTCCGCTCTGTCATCAAAATTATCAATTGAAGATTAAAAATTATTAAATTATAAGTTGTATTTTAGGTTTAGTGCACGTTTACTAGGCAGAAAATCGCAATTTGCGCAAAACCGGTCAGTGGCGCGGGAAAAGCGCGGGTATCAGGGCCGCCCTGCCTCAGCGCATCTACCGGTTGGAAAGCCAACACGGGTTTGCGGTCGCCGGGCAGCAATCTTCCCGGCGCCAGACTTTACCGGTCGCTGGTCTCCCAGCGCGGGTTGATCCACGGTTCCTGGTTCGAGCGGGGCAGGGGCTGCTTTCCGAGAATATGATCTGCGGCCTTCTCGCCGGTCATGATCGAGGGGCCGTTGAGGTTGCCATAGGTCACATGCGGGAAGATCGAACTGTCGGCCACGCGCAACCCATCGACGCCGATCACCCGGGTTTCCGGGTCGACCACCGCCATCGGGTCGCGGGCATCGCCCATCCGGCAGGTGCCGCAGGGGTGGTAGGCGCTTTCCAGATGCTCGCGCAGGAAGGCATCGATCTGGTCATCGGTCGTGACAGTCTCGCCCGGCTGGATTTCCGGGCCGCGATACTGGTCGAACGCCTGCTGGCCGAAGATTTCGCGGGTGAGGCGGACGCAGTGCCGAAACTTCTCCCAGTCTTCCGGGTGGCTCATATAGTTGAACTGGATGACCGGATCGGCCTTCACGTCTGGCGAACGCAGGGTGACCGAACCGCGCGACTTCGAATGGTTGTAGCCGACATGCACCTGGAAGCCATGGCTCTTGGCCGCCGCCTTGCCGTCATAGGAAATGGCGACCGGCAGGAAATGATACTGGATATCCGGCTGCTTGACGCCGGGAGCCGAGCGCAGAAAGGCGCAGGCCTCGAACTGGTTGGACGTGCCAAGGCCCGATTTGGTGAACATCCATTGCGCGCCCGCTACCCCTTGCCAGAACCAGGGCAGCCAGGAATAGAGCGACACCGGCTTGGTCGAAACCTGCTGGAAATAGAACTCCATATGGTCCTGAAGGTTGGCGCCGACGCCCGGCCGGTCGGCCTTCACCTCGATGCCCATCTCCTTCAGATGCGCGCCTGGCCCAATGCCGGAGAGCATCAGCAATTTGGGCGAGTTGAACGAGGAGGCCGAGACGATCACTTCGCGGTTGGCCTTCACCACTTCGATCTTTCCGCCACGCTCGATCTCGACACCGACAGCCCGGCCATTCTCGATGACGATCTTGCGGGCGTAACAGCGGATGAGCTCGACATTCGGCCGCTTCAGCGCAGGTTTGAGGTAGGCGGATGCCGCAGACCAGCGCTTGCCGTTGTGGACCGTCTGCTCCATCAGGCCAAAGCCTTCCTGCTTGGAGCCGTTATAGTCGTCCGTCAGTTCGAAGCCGGCCTGTTTTCCGGCCTCGACGAAGGCATGGAACAACGGGTTCGTGTTCGGTCCGCGCCGGACATGCAGCGGCCCGTCAGTGCCGCGCCAGCCCTCTTCGCCGCCATGCGAATGTTCCATCCGCTTGAAATAGGGCAGCACGTCCGCGTAGCCCCAGCCGCGGGCGCCAAGCTCTTCCCACTCGTTATAGTCCTCCATCGAGCCGCGCACATAGACCATGCCGTTGATCGACGACGACCCGCCAATCACCTTGCCGCGCGGTGCTGTGATGCGCCGGTTGTTGAGATGCGGCTCAGGCTCGGACAGATAACCCCAATTGTAGCGGCTCATACTCATCGGCCATGCGAGTGCCGCCGGCATCTGGATAAACGGCCCGAAATCGCTGCCGCCGAATTCCAGCACCAGTACGGTATTCTTGCCGTCCTCGGACAGGCGATAGGCGAGTGCGGAGCCTGCGGAGCCCGAACCGATGATGACGAAATCTGCGCTTTGCATGGTGCCCTCTTGAATGTGCTGGTGCGTTCGGCGTGTCGGTGATCTCCCCCCTTGAGGGGGAGATGTCGGCGTCGCCGACAGAGGGGGGTAGGCCAGCCCGGAATGTGAGGAGAATTACCCCCTCTGTCCCTCCGGGACATCTCCCCCTCAAGGGGGGAGATCGGCCGCTAACTCGCGCTTCTCAATACGGTGACTGCACCGGCGACATCGCTACATAGACGCTCTTCAGCTCTGTGTAGTGATTGAGCGCGGCCAGCGAATTTTCCCGCCCGAAACCGGACTGTTTCGATCCGCCGAACGGCACTTCCACAGGCGCCAGATTATAGGTGTTGATCCACAGGGTTCCGGCCTCAAGCCGGTCCACCACGCGGTGGGCGCGGGTAAGGTCGGAGGTGAAGACGCCGGCCGAGAGGCCGAATTCCGTGCCATTGGCGCGGGCGATCACATCGTCTTCGCTGTCGAAATCAAGCACGCACATGACCGGGCCGAAGATTTCCTCGCGGGCGATGGTCATCTCGTCGGTGACATCGGCAAACACGGTCGGCTGGATATAGGTGCCTTCAGTCGATACGTCGTTCGGGATGCCGCCGCCGGTCAAAAGCGTCGCCCCCTCGGCTTTGCCCTTCTCGATATAGGCAAACACCTTGTCGAGCTGGGCGCGCGAGACCATCGGGCCGAGCTGGGTTTCTTCAACCATCGGATCGCCGATGATGATCTTTTCGGTGCGCTCCTTGAGGCGCGACAGGAACTTGTCCTTGATGCCCTTCTGCACGAAGACGCGGGTGCCGTTCGAGCAGACCTGTCCCGTCGAATAGAAATTGCCGAGCATGGCGCCGCCGATGGCGCTTTCGAGATCGGCATCGTCGAAGACGATCAGCGGCGACTTGCCGCCGAGTTCCATCGTTACGTGCTTGAGGCTGGATGCTGCAGCACCCGCCACCTTGCGGCCGGTCTCGACCGAACCGGTCAGCGACACCTTGGCGACGTCCTTGTGGTTGACCAAGAGCGGCCCGGTCGTCCGGTCGCCCTGGATAACATTGTATAGCCCCTTTGGCAGGCCGGCTTCGAAGAGGATCTCGGCGATCTTCAGCGCGCCGAGCGGGGTGTTTTCGGATGGCTTGAACACCATGGCATTGCCAGCGATCAGGGCCGGCGCACCCTTCCAGCAGGCGATCTGTTGCGGATAGTTCCAGGCACCGATGCCGACGCAGACGCCGAGCGGTACGCGCTTTGTAAAGGCAAAGTCGCCGCCGAGCGGAATGTAGTCGCCGTTGAGAGCCGCCGCTGCGACGCCGCCGAAGAACTCGAACGCGTCTGCACCGGAGGTCGGATCGGCGACGATGGTTTCCTGGATCGGCTTGCCGGTGTCGAGCGTTTCAAGCTCCGACAGTTCGCGGTTACGCTCGCGCATGATGTCGGCGGCGCGCTTGAGGATACGGCCGCGTGCGGTCGGGCTCATTGCTGCCCATTGCCCTTGAGCGCGCTTGGCGGATGCGATCGCCTTGTCGACGATGGCGGGCGTGGCGGCATGCAGCCGGGCGATGACTTCGCCGGTCGCCGGATAGATGCTGTCGAAGGCAGCGCCTGCGATATCCTCGACATATTCGCCGTCGATGAAGTGGGAGGCTGGCGGTTGGGCTTTCATGTCATTCCCCTCGCGGAAAGCGTTTGGATTCTTCGAGATTGTCGAGATTCATGTGGTTGCGCATGTAGCGCTCGGAAGCCTTTTGCAGCGGCTGGTGATCCCAGGGATAATAGGCGCCGTTCCTCAGCGCCTCGTAGACGACCCAGCGCCGTGCCTGGCTTTCGCGCACGGCGGAATCGAAGGCTTCCATGTCCCAGCGGCTGTCGCGCATCGCCTGGAACGCGCGCAATGTCGGCGCATGGGCGGCAACCCCGGCAAGGTTGGTCAGTTCCAGCGGGTCGGCATCAAGATCGTAGAGTTGGTCCGGATCAAGCGGGCAATGGATATATTTCCACTTGCCTTCGCGGATGCCGACCAGCGGCGCATAGGAACCTTCAGCGGCATATTCCATCAGCACCGGGGCGATGCGCTCCTCACCGTTGATGACCGGAACCAGGCTTTCGCCGTCGGTCCAGGGCATGATGTCGTCCATCGAGATCCCGGCGAGATCGCAGAGCGTCGGCGTCAGGTCGAGATTGGAGGTCGGCGCCAGATGCAGGCCGGGCGTGATGCCTGGACCGGCGACCATCAACGGCACGCGGGCCGAGCCCTCGAAGAAGTTCATCTTGAACCAGAGGCCGCGCTCGCCGAGCATGTCGCCATGATCCGAGCAGAACAGAATCAGCGTGTCGTCGAGCATCCGGGTGCGGGTCAGGGTATCGACGAGTTCGCCGACCTTCTCGTCGAGATAGGAAATATTGGCGAAATAGGCCTGCCGCGACCGGCGGACATTGTCTTCGGTAATCGCGAATTTCTGGTAGTCGCAGGCGTGCATCAGCCGCTGCGAATGCGGATCCTGTTCTGCAAGCGCGATCTCGCCAATCTCGGGCAGAAGCTGGTCGCAATCATTGTAGAGATCCCAGAATTTCCGCCGCGCCACATAGGGGTCGTGCGGATGCGTAAACGAGACCGTCAGCGCCCACGGCCGGCGCGCGGCATCACCATGCTCGCGAGACAAGTGATAAAGTTTCTGGTTGGCGAGGAAGGCGACTTCGTCGTCATATTCCATCTGATTGGTGATCTCGGCCGTACCGGCACCGGTGACGGAGCCGAGATTGTGATACCACCAGTCGATCCGCTCGCCGGGCTTGCGGTAATCCGGCGTCCAGCCGAAATCGGCGGGATAGATATCCGTCGTCAGCCGTTCCTCAAAGCCATGCAGCTGGTCAGGCCCGACGAAATGCATCTTGCCCGATAGCGCGGTGTAATAGCCGGCGCGGCGCAGGTGGTGCGCATAGGTCGGGATCGACGAGGCATATTCGGCGGCATTGTCGTAGACCTGCGTGCGGCTCGGCAATTGTCCGGCCATCAGCGAGGCGCGGGCAGGGGCACAAAGCGGCGAGGACGTATAGTTGTTGCGGAAGCGCGCCGAGCGCTTGGCCAAGGCCCTCATGTGCGGCGCGTGCAGGAATTCCGCCGGGCCGTCCGGAAAGAACTTTCCGTTCAGCTGGTCGACCATGATGATGAGAATGTTCGGCCGTCCCGTGGTCATGCGGCATCTTCCTGTAGTTGGCAGGCATGGAGATTAAGCGTGATATAGTCGTCGGTCAGCGCGATCGATGCTTCTGCCGTCACCGGCGAGGAGCCGAGCGCCCGGCGAATATAAAGCCCGTCGATCATCGCTGCCGTGCCCTCTGCGATGCGCTGCGCATCATCTGCGACACAGAGCGCTTTCAGATTTGCGACAAGATTGGAATGCAGACGGCGCGCATAGATGACCAGAAACCGCCGCGTCTCTTCGGATCGCTGCGCCTCGGAGTAGAAGGCCAGCCACGCCGCGATGGTTTCTGGCGCGAACTGGTCGGCCTGGAAACTGACCCGCACAATCGCTGACAGCCGTTCACGGGGCGTCGCGGCGCTCTTAAGCGCCGTCACGGTATCGTTGCGCAGCTGCCTTAGAAGGGAACGCACCGTCTCGACCAGCAACTGTTCCTTGCTGCCGAAATAGTGGTGGGCCAATGCCGCCGAGACGCCCGCCTGACGGGCAATGTCGGACATGGTGACCGACAGCGTGCCCTGATCGCCGATCACATGCAGCGCGGCATCCACAAGCGCCTTGCGGCGCACCGGTTCCATTCCGACTTTCGGCATCGTTTGTCCTTTGGTTGCTGCCAGTGTATTTTTGATTGATCCATCAATCAATAAAAAATCGACGCTCTGACCAAGGATTTTCTTGCCATTGAAACGGCTCCCGGTTTCAACTGCTGGCGGCTGCGCCGAGCGGCAATGCAAGAGGATCATGTCTATGAAATATCTGTTCTCCTCATGGCAGGCATGGGCGCTGTTGTCCGCAGCGTTTGCAGCACTCACCGCCATCTTCGCCAAGATCGGCATCGAGAACGTCAATTCCGATTTCGCCACCTTCATCCGCACGATCGTCATTCTGCTTGCCATCGGCCTGATGCTGCTTCTGACGGGAAACTGGCAGCCGCCGGCGTCGGTATCGGGCAAAAGCTGGTTGTTTCTGGTTCTGTCGGGCCTTGCCACCGGCGCGTCCTGGCTCTGCTATTTCCGGGCGTTGAAAATGGGGAATGCGGCACAGGTTGCGCCGGTCGACAAGCTGAGCGTCGTACTCGTCGCCATGTCCGCCGTGTTCTTTCTGGGGGAAAAATTGTCGCCGGCACATTGGCTGGGCGTCTGCATGGTCGGCGGCGGTGCGGTGCTTCTGGCGCTGAAGATCTAGAGCAGTTTCTGAGTAATACGTGTTTGAGTGGCGCGTGTTAAAGCGTTATTATTCTATCTGGGATTACATCATTTTCATTCTTTTGAATTGAAGGTTGTATTATGGCTCAGAATTCCGAAATCGCACTCAGGCCTTCCCTCCGCGAAAAATGGGGATGGTTCGTCGCCCTTGGCGTGGCGCTGATCATGGGCGGCGGCATCGCCTTCGGCAATGTCATGGCCGCAACGGTGGCGTCGGTCTATTATGTCGGCATGCTCATGCTGATCAGCGGCATACTGCATCTGGCGCAGGCCTTTCGTGTCAAGAAATGGGAAAGCGTGTTCTACTGGATTCTCAGTGGCGCCTGCTACACCGTTGCGGGCGTTTTCGCCTTTCTCAATCCGATGCTCGCCTCGGCCGCACTGACGTTTTTGATGGCGATCGCATTGCTCGTCGCCGGCGCGCTTCGGATCTGGACCGGGTTCAAGCTGCGTCCGCTCGACGGGTGGGGATGGATCGCCGTTGGCGGTGTGGTCACGCTGCTTGCAGGCCTCATCATCGCCGCCGGATGGCCGGTCAACAGCCTGTGGATCCTCGGCCTGTTCCTGGCGATCGATCTGGTCATGCAGGGCCTCGCCCTCATCGCCTTCGGGGTTCTTGCCAAGGGATAGGGCCCGCCCGAGACATGGGAACGGATCGCCTGTTGCTTCAACTGTCGGCCAGGAGATCGGTCAGAAGATTGAGCATATCCCCCCTCAGGTCGGCAAGGCCCTCGGCCGCCAGGGTTTCAAGCCCGATGAGCGCGCCATAGAGCAGGCGCGCTTTCGCTGCGCCCTGATCCGCCGTGAAACCACCCGTTCCGAATAGTTCCGCGACATAAGCAAGCCTGTGTGTATCGACGGTTTTAAGCGCACCGGCTGCTGCCGCATCGTGGCGGCCCCATTCGCGGATGGCGCTTTCAGCGAGCATGCCGCCATAGGGCAGGCTACGGTCTCCGGTGGCTTCTTCAACCAGCAATCTCAACCGGTCGCGGGGTGAACCACCCGCCGCCTCGATGTCGGCGATAATCGCGCCGGTGGCAGCGCGTGACCAATGCTCCAGCATCTGCGCCTTCAGATCAGGTACATCCTTGAAATGCCAGTAGAACGATCCCTTGCTGACCTTAAGGTCACGCGCGATCGCTTCGGCCTTGATCGCCTGAACACCGCCAGCACTCAGTGTGCGAAACGCGGCCTTGATCCAGTCATCAGCAGAAAGGGTGGTTTTTGTTTGCATGGAGTTTCCATACGTCAGCGTATTGACTCGATCAAGTCCCGCCGATACATACGCTGCCGTATGGTAACGGAGCCTCAATGATGAACAAATGGATTTTTGCGGCGGGCGTGCTGTCGTCCGTAACCTTTGGAATACACGTGTTTGCGGGTGGGTCGGATGTTCACGAACCGCTGCTTGCTACCGGCCTGTCCGCCCTGTTGAAGACTTATATTTCCATGCTCTGGCATGGTGTCACTGCCGTGCTGTTGATCAACAGCGCAGCCCTGCTCGTGGCTGCGTTCCATCGTCACCTCGAGCGGCCCATCGTCTGGGCTGTCGTCCTGCAATACATCGCCTATGGGGGCCTGTTCTTCGGCTACGGGCTGGCCTATCTCGGCACCGCCTGGACGACGCCGCAATGGTTGGGTTTTCTGGCAATTTCGATACTGGCCATGGCTGGCTTGCGGGCCGGCAAACACCCGTCGCGCAGGGCTAAGAAGTACGAACTCCTGCAAGGCTGATTCAATGCATTGGAAAAGGCCGCTAGCACCTTGAAACGAATCCGGTTTCTCTGAGCGTCCCTCGATACGGATACCCCCGCCGCCCCGCCGGGCGTCGGGTTGCGAAGCTAAACATGAATTCCTAATGAAACCATTGATTTCACAGATTGATTTCGAATTGTTCCGGGTACCCTCCCAGGTTGATCCGCCGTCATCAATCTTTCATAAAAGCTTCATCTTGGGGCAAGACTTCGTTGAGACTTGATGGGGATTCTGGCGCGGCTGTTCCCACTCGTATTCCAGGAGCCCGGCATGTCCGCCGTCCCCGTCGAAATGCTGTCCCTGCGCCGCTTTGGTGATGATCAGATCGTCACACTGGCCAAGCTCGCGATCGAAAATGCTTTCCAGCCGATCGCCGAGATCGCGACCGGTGCTGTGTTCGGCTATGAAACGCTGATGCGCGGTTTCGAGCGGCTTGGCTTCAAGTCGCCGATCGAACTGCTCGACAAGGCGGAGGAGGCAGGTCAACTTCTGGCGCTGGAGCATATGATCAACACCCGCGCCTTTGCCGGGTTTGCCGGCCTGGCGGATTTTTCCTCACGCACTTTGTTCGTCAATTTCGATAGCCGGTTGATCGGCCAGGAAGGCGATCTCGTCGAGCGGCTCGGCAACCACCTGAAGCGCGCCAATATTCCGCCGTCGTCGATTTGCTTCGAACTGTCCGAGCGTTTCGATAGCGGCAAGCTGCCGGACTTTTCCGGCCTGGTGAAAAAACTTCGGCTGGCCGGTTTCAAGCTGGCGATCGATGATTTCGGCGTTGGCTTCAACGGCTTGAAACTGCTCTGTGACCAGCCGGTGGACTATCTGAAGATCGACCGGCATTTTATCTCCGGCATCGAATCCAGCCCGCGAAAGCGCCATATGGTGCGCCACACGGTCAACACCGCCCATGTGCTCGGAACACGGGTGATCGCCGAAGGTGTCGAGACCGAAGCGGAATTCGCCACCTGCCGGGATCTCGGCTGCGATCTCGTCCAGGGTTATTTCGTTGCCCGCCCGACCGTGCATCTCGCCGACCTGCAGCCGGCCTATCCGCATCTGGAACAGACCGCCGGTGCCCGCCGTCAATCGACCTCGCTCGACAGCATCCTCATCCGCAAGCAGGTCGAGCAGGTACCGGCGCTGCGCGAGAATGACGATCTGGATTCGGTGTTCGAACTGTTCCGCCGTTCGCCGCAGCGCAGCTTCTTTCCGGTGCTGAACGCCAATGGCGAGCCACGCGGCGTGCTGCACGAGTATCACGTCAAGGAGATGATCTATCATCCGTTCGGCCGCGACTTGCTGAAAAACCATCTTTATCAGCGCCATATCTCGCATTTCGTCAGTCCCGCACCGATTGCCGATGTGGAGACACCGGCCGACGAGATGCTGAAAATCTTTGCCGGCATGGACGGCAGCGACTGTGTCATCCTCACCGAAAACATGCGTTATGCCGGTATTCTGTCAGCCGCCTCGCTCCTGAAGATCATCAGCGAAAAACAGCTGAAGACCGCGCAGGAACAGAACCCGCTCACCGGCCTGCCGGGCAACCGAGCCATTCGCGATTACGTGCAGGGCGCGGTGCTTGATGCCGATGAAGCGCGGTATTTCTGCTATTGCGATTTCGACAGCTTCAAGCCGTTCAACGATCACTACGGCTTTCAGAAGGGCGATCTGGCAATCTCCCTGTTTGCCGCCCTGATGCGCCGGCATTTTATCGGCGAGGAAAAGTTTCTGGGCCATGTCGGCGGAGACGATTTCTTCATCGGCGTCAGTGGCTGGACGCATGCGGAGGTGACGACTGTTCTCTCCCGCGTTCTCTCCGAATTCCGCAGCGACGTGCGCCAGCTCTATTCGGCTGAACACCGCGAGGCAGGCTACATGACAGGCCATGGACGCAGCGGCGAAACCACTGTTTTTCCGCTGATGCGCTGCTCGATTGCGGTGCTGATCCTGCCGGAAGGCTTTGTCTTTTCTGACGCCCAGGCCGTCAGCGCCCGCATCGCCGAGATCAAGACCCTGGCCAAGGACAGCGATGACGGCCTGGTCTTCGAGACGTTTGGCAACGCATAGGGTTGATCCCGCCGAATAATCTGAAACGAAAACGGGCTGAAACCCATCATGGGTTCCAGCCCGCTTCTGCATGATCCCGAAGCGTCTAACCGCGATCGGGTACGCTCATGCAACAGTATCGCTACATCGCGGGCGTCACCGCCGTTGCCTGATGCTTCTTGCCCATCGTCTCATAGGCGATCGTGACTTTCTCGCCGACCTTGAGACCCGGATTCTTGAATGTCGCCGGCAGCATGTATTTGGTGCCGTTTTTCAAGGTTACGGTCATCGCTTTCATGTCATAGGCACGGATGGTTCCGGTCGTGGTACTCGCCGCAAAGGCAGCGGAGGACAGGGAAATGGCGGAAAGGATCGTCAATGAGGTCAGAAGAGCACGCATGGTGTCGTCCTTGTTTGGTCCTGCGCCGGGGTCTGCCCCTCGCATCGGAACCTGCCGTCTGAAAACCGTCTGAAAACCGTCCGAAGCCCGTCGCGTCGCGGCTGGGGAACCGCCGGCGGTTCCCGGTTTCGATTGTGACGCTAGGCCGGGTTTTTGGCGGTTTCAAATTAAAGAAACTTAATGTTTGCACGATTGTAGACGGCGCAATTTTGCCACTATGCAGCGCAGCGTTCGCTGCCCGGTATTCCGAGTCGAGCCAACGCGGGTGGCCGATGAAATACAACGGCTGTGCCGTTCAGGCTGGAGAAGAAGTTATTTTCTCGTCATTTGGGACGTCGCTTTGGAAATTTGCGATTGTCAAATCTTCCGTCATTCCTGTGCCCGTCACAGGAATCCAGCCAGCTCAAGTCCTTGAGCTGAAAGAGCCTTTTGACCCGACAAACGTCGGGTCGCTGGATCCCCGCCACAAGGGCAGGGATGACGGAGAGTGGGGTGCCGATCTCGCCAGATAATCGTTTTAGAGTTTGTCAGCGGTCTAAACGGCTTTGCCGTTTTCACCCGGCACGCTAGATAACCGGTCAGCATCCATCAAGGAGAACACCGTGACCCTGCCGAGCGAAATGACCTATGTCGATCTTCCGTCCCCCGGCGGCCCGGAAAAGATGGTTTTGGCACGCGGGCCTCTGCCTGTGTTGAAGCCCGGTGATGTCCTGATCCGTGTCGAGGCGGCCGGCGTCAACCGCCCGGACGTGCTGCAGCGGCTCGGCATGTATCCGCCACCGCCGGGCGCAAGCCCGGTCCTCGGGCTGGAAGTGGCTGGTGAAGTGGTTGCGATGGGCGAGGGGGCCGAAGGCTTCATCGTCGGCGACAAGGTCTGCGGCCTTGCCAATGGCGGCGGTTACGCCGAATTCTGCGCCCTGCCGGCAACGCAGGCGATGCCCTGGCCGAAGGGCTATGACGCGGCCCGTGCGGCAGCGCTTCCGGAAACCTTTTTTACCGTCTGGGCCAATGTCTTCCAGATGGCGGATCTGGTCGAAGGCGAAAAGATCCTCATTCATGGCGGCTCCAGCGGCATCGGCACCACCGCCATCCAGCTTGCCCGCGCCTTCGGTGCCGAAGTGTTCGTTACGGCCGGCAGCAAGGGTAAATGCGATGCCTGCGTTTCGCTCGGCGCAAAACGGGCGATCAATTATCGCGAGGAAGATTTTAAGGCCGTGATCCTGGAAGAAACCGGCGGCCGCGGCGTCGATGTCATTCTGGACATGGTTGGCGCGCCCTATTTCGATCGCAATATAGCAAGCCTCGCCAAGGATGGCCGCCTGTCGATCATTGCGTTTCTCGGCGGCGCCGTGGTCGAAAACGCCAATATCGCTGCCATTCTCGGCAAGCGCCTGCACATCATGGGTTCCGCCATGCGGCCGCGCACGGCGGTCGAGAAGGAATCGATCCGCGACGATCTGGAGGACAATGTCTGGCCGCTGCTGGAAAGTGGCGACGTCGCCCCGGTGATGCATGCCATCGTGCCGTTTTCCGAGGTTGCAGAGGCGCACCGGTTGATGGAAGCTGGCGATCATATCGGCAAGATCGTCATGACGTTCTAAAGTCTAAAACGCAGTGCTCTTGCAATCGGCAAGAATCGGATTACCTTTATCTCATCATCAATTGAACGAAAGGAAGGTGATCCAGTGTCTAATGAGATTTCGAACCTCGTAACGGGCATGGGAGTTGTAGTGGTAGGAACGAGGCAGCCCTCGATCTGAACCACCCTTCCTAACGGGTCGTGTCACCAGATGATACGGTCCGGGCCTCTTACCTGGCCAAAACTCATGGAGGGCCGCCCAGTGCGGCCCTTTTTGCTGAGCGCTTTTGGGAGGCACAAAGGCGGCGTCAGAATTCTCCGGCAAGACCGACGCGTACGCCGGGTGATGTCCCCGGTGACACCGAGACCGCGCCATTGAGCGTGACGGGGATCGTCAGGTCCAGCGTGTGGGCCAGCGAAAAACTTCCGGCCACTTCCCCATGATAGGTTGCCATATTGGCGGCCCAGGCCGTCTTTCCCGGTCCGGACGGCGTCACCGCTGCAGCCATTGCCATGGCAGCTGCGATCCCGCGCCGGCTTTCTCTTTGAAGATCGGATGTCTGCCGCTTCAACGAAGACACATCATTGGTAAGCCCCCCGAGATCGATATCCGAAGTGGCGAGATTGCCGGATGCGTCGCTGGTCACGATCCGTGTCGGCCCTTGTTGTGCCGCCCGGCTTGCGTTGGAATCGATCCCCGGCATCGTATACGTGCTTGAAGCGGTACCGATCGCCACCTGATTGTCGCGAGTGGCGGTCGCGCCCGCGCCGACCGCCGTGGCATTGTTGCCCGAAGCCACCGAATGAGCGCCAAGTGCCGTCGATCGGTCTCCGGATGCCGTCGCATCGGCGCCATAGGCCGCGCTATCCCCACCCGATGCCGTCGATCCGAAGCCCGCGGACAGCGCATTTGCACCCGTTGCAAGCGCATCTGCCGCACCGGCTGCGTTGTTGCCTGAGATGACGCCGGATTGCGTCACCACGCTGTTGGTTGCCTCAAGCCCTGCCAGCGCCGAGCCGACATCGGTATAGACAGTACCGCGCAGCGTGTAGCGCGGTCCTGTGAAAATACCAGTCGTGCTATCGAAGGAGGCGCCGCCGCCGAATGCCGCGGCCAGGCTATCGTCGGCCGCGCGCAGTTTCACTTCTGTCGTGGCCAGCTTGTCATCAACTGCGCGCAACTGGCGGACATTGACGGCATCGGTATCCGCCGTGCCACCGGCGACATTGGTGATCTGGCGTTCGCCACCGGCAGAGCCGATGGACAGCGCGCCTCTTGTGGAGGCGACGGCCACATTGCTGAAAGCCTCGAGACTGCCATTCATTCCGGCCCGATTGGCGACCGAATCCGAGCCGAGCGCTATCCCGCCCGCGGTGGAAACATTCGCGTCCCGGCCGAGCGCAACGCCGTCCGTCGCGGTGACGCTGCCGCGCAAACCAATCGCCAGCGCGTTCTCGGCGCCGACCCCGGTCACGGCTCCAGTTCCCATTGCAATGGCATTGGCATCATTGGCAACCGGGGCTGTGCCACCAACCGCGCCAAGCCCGTCGATTTTTCCGGCACCAATCGAAATACCCTTGGTGCTGTCGATCTCGACACTCTTGGCACTCAACCCACAGTCGCCAGGTGCCGTGACCAGATTGCCGTTCTTGTCGCGCACCGTGGCGCCGATATTCTTGCCGCCGAGCGCATCGACAACGTTTACATTGACATTGCCAACGATGGCGTTGAGCACCGGATCAAGCAGGCCTCCCAAGAGGCCGTTTGCTGTATTTGCTACTTGATTCAGCACGGGAACATCGACACTCAGGCCAGAGCAGACATCAATCAGCGATTCAGCCCTGACCTCTCCGGGTTGAAAATAGACGGACAGTGCCATCAGGCAGGATGTTCCGAGCAGGCGTGTCGATCGCGTTTTCATGGTCTGTCTCGCAATGTGCTGATATACAACTATTGCGACAACATGATTAACAACCTATTATTGCGCAACCAATAAAATACAATCTGATATCATGGCTGTAAGGCGTCTCTCCTGGCGAAAGGGTGAGATGCTCAGACGCCGAACCGCCCGAGCGCCGGGATCTTGATCGCCGGGTGCATCACGTCAAAACCCGCCACCAGCCCCATGAAATGCACCTCGAAACCGCTGCGCAGGCCTGCCGAGACGCCGAGCAGGCCATAGAGCGTCGCGTGCATGTCCATTCCGTCGGCATCGATCGAAAACAGCTTGCCCTCCGGCAGGTAATCGCGGCCAACCGCATCCGGTGGCAGCACCGCGCCAAGCTCCGGCACCGAGCGCAGCACGTGGGCGACGAAGGTGTTGGAGTTCGGTCCCGGCCAGATCCGGTAACCGCCGGGCGTCGAATAGGGATAGGACTGGATGGCCTGTTCGACCTTCGGGATCAGCCGGCTTGCCTCATCGCCTTTGACGCTGGTGACGAGGTACGGCGTGTTTGAGTACCAGCGCGCATCGGCCGGATAGCCGTTGCGACGGATTGGCGAACCCCAGCCGACCTTGTCGTAGCGGTTATAGGTCGTGTCGCCCTGTCCTTTGGTGACGATCCAGGAATGGCTGGCGACGGCCCCTTTCATGCCGCCGGTTGTGGCGGAGAAAATGTAGATCGCCGCGTCCTCATCGTCCTGCGGTTCCGGCAGGATATGGGCCGACGTCCAGTCGGCTTCGCGCCAGTTTCCCGGCCTTTCTTTGACATACCACCATCCGGCCGAGGCGAGTGCCGGCAGCAGATAGACGAATAGGATTGCAAGAAACAGCCTGCGGAGAAATTTCATGGATGGGTCCGGGTTTTGTGTTTCTGTGTCTTGGTCTAAAGACAGGGGAGATGTTGGATTTTTGAGGGCACAACCATGTCGAACCCGGTTCTTGTTGAAGTCACGCGCGGTAATCTGGTTGAAAGCCGCCATCGCGGCATGGTGATCGTTGTCGATGGCGATGGAAAGACCGTGTTTTCGCTTGGCGAGACAGATGCCGGTGTCTTTCCGCGTTCGGCCTGCAAGGCCATGCAGGCGCTGCCATTGATGGAGACCGGCGCTGCCGATGCCTACGGGTTCGACAAGCGGGCCTTGGCGCTGTCCTGCTCGTCGCACAATGGCGAGCCGGAACATGTGGCGCTGGCCGCCGAGATGCTGGCAGCGGCCGGCCGCGACGTCTCGACGCTCGAATGCGGCGCCCACTGGTCGGGCAATCAGGATACGATCATCAGCCAGGCACGCGCGCTGGAGCATCCCTCGGCGCTGCACAACAATTGTTCCGGCAAACATGCCGGCTTCATCTGCGCCTGCTGCCACAGTGGCGAGGAGCCCACCGGCTACGTCACCTACGATCATCCGTTGCAGCGTGAAATCCGCGGCGTCATGGAAAGCCTGACCGGTGCCGTGCTCGCCCATGACAATTGCGGCACCGATGGCTGCTCGATCCCGACATACGCCGTACCGCTGAAGGGCCTCGCTCACGGTTTTGCCAAAATGGCGACCGGCAGCGGCCTGGAACCCCTGCGTGCCAAAGCCTCGAAACGCTTGATCGAAGCCTGCATGGCCGAACCCTTTTTTGTGGCCGGTAGCAAGCGCGCCTGCACACGGCTGATGCAGACGGCACCCGGCCGCATTTTCGCCAAGACCGGTGCCGAAGGTGTGTTCTGCGCTGCCATTCCGGAAAAGGGCATTGCGATTGCGCTGAAATGCGAGGACGGCGCCACCCGTGCCGCCGAAGCCATGATCGCCGCCACGCTCGCCCGTTTCTTCACCGACGAACCGGAGCTGCACCAGAGCCTGATGGCGCAGGCCAACCATTCGATGAAAAACTGGAACGGCATCCATGTCGGCGACGTCAGGGTCACCGGCGCTTTTGCGTGAGCACATTCTTGAAAGCTATAACGCGATGCGTTATGGTTGGGCATGATCAAGAGTTTTGCTGACCGTGAAACTGAAAGTATCTGGAGCGGTCGGCGCAGTCGCAGGCTGCCTATCGAAATTCAGGCGATTGCGCTGCGAAAGTTACGCTTGATCAACGCCGCTAACAACCTGAATGATTTGCGCATTTCTCCGGGAAACCGGCTTGAGATGTTGAAGGGCAATCGCTCGGGGCAGCATTCCATCCGGATCAACGATCAATGGCGCATTTGTTTTATATGGCAGGAAGGTGAGGTGCATAATGTCGAAATCGCCGACTATCATTGATGACGATCTGCTGCCCAATCCGCATCCTGGCGAAATTCTGCTGCACGATTTTCTGGTGCCCATGGCGTTGAGTCAGAATGGTTTGGCCCGCGCAATTCACGTGCCGCCACGCCGCATCAACGAAATTGTCCTCGGAAAGCGCATCGTGACCGCTGATACCGACCTGCGGCTCGCCCGCTATTTTGGGCTTTCCGAAGGGTTCTTCCTGCGGCTGCAGACGGATCATGACATCATGGAGACGCGCCGGGAGTTGGGCGGTGAGCTGGCGCGCATCACGCCAAGAGCCGCATGATGCCTACGCCTCGATAATCCGCACGGCCTTCTGCCGGTAGGGCGCACTGGTCTCCGGTGCAATATCGGCGGGCATGATCAGAGCCGTGATCTCCTCGATACCTGCAATGCGATGCGGCGAGACGGCGCCGAATTTTTCCTCGGTCATCAGGACGATGGTTTCGGCCGATTGCGCTGTAATGGCGCGCTTGATGGCCGCTTCCTCATAATCTCCGGTCGAGAGCCCGTGCGATGGATGAATGGCGGTGGCGCCGAGGAAGAAGATATCGGGGCGGAGCGTGGCGATCGCCGCAAGAGCTGCAGCGCCGGTCGCAACCATCGAATGCTTGTAAAGCCTGCCGCCGATCAGGATCACCTCAGCCCGGTGTTTGTCCAGCAGCGCTGCGATTGCCGGACTGTGGGTGGCGATGGTCAGTGCCATGTCGCGGGGCAGGGCGCGGACCAGTTCGGCATTGGTCGTGCCGCCGTCGATGAAGATCAATTGTCCCCGGCGTACCAGTTCTGCGGCCTTGCGTCCCAGCCGCCTCTTGACGTCGGTGGACATCGTCTGGCGGGTTTCCAGATCCGGCAGCGGCGGCGTGACCGGCAGCGCGCCGCCATGCACCCGCTTCAAAAGACCGGCTGTTGCCATATCGCGCAGATCGCGCCGAATCGTGTCTTCCGACAGGCCGAGTTCCTGCGCCAGTTCGCCAGCCACGATCTGGCCATCGCTGGCCAGTCGTGCCGAAATCAATGCCCGCCGTTGCGAAGTCAGCATTCCAGTCTCCAAATCATTCTTGACTCCGCACGATATTGCATGATGTATCACGGGATATCCAGAATTATCTGGACATTTCGTGCAGAAAGCGGAGAGAACCCATGTTGATTTTGATTGCCGGGCCATATCGCTCCGGCACAGGTGATGACCCTGTGAAGATGGCGGAAAACCTCAAGCGCCTTGAGGAGCCCTCGCATGCGCTGTTTCAGGCCGGGCATGTGCCGATGATTGGCGAATGGGTTGCGTTGCCGATCTGGCATGCGGCGGGTGGCCGCGAGGTTGGTGATGATCTCTATGAGCAGATTTTCCACCCTGTTGCCGGACGGCTTTTGCAGCTGTGCGAAGCGGTTCTGCGTTTGCCGGGTGAGAGCAAGGGGGCCGACAACGATGTGCGGATCGCCCGCGAGCGCGGTATTCCGGTCTATTTTCGATTGGAGGATGTGCCTGCTCCGCTCTGACCACAATGGCGTGATCAGCCCCGAAACCGGCTGGTGAACGCCCGGCGCGATTGTTATCAGTTGCGCCGGAAAAACCGGCCTGTTGCCGGTCAAGGAAGGAGAAAGACATGTTGAAGCTGTATTTCACGCCGGGGACCTGTTCGCAGGCAGCGCATATCGCCCTTGAAGAAGCGGGTGCGGTATACGAGGCTGAAAGCATCGATTTTTCCAGGCAGCAGCAGCGGTCTCCGGAGTTCCTGCGCGTCAATCCCAAGGGGCGTGTGCCGGCGCTCGTGACGGACAAGGGTATCCTGACGGAATCGTCTGCCATCCTTGCCTATATCGGCCAGAGTTTTCCGGATTCAGCGATCGGCGTGCCGGCTGATCCGTTCGAGTTCGCCCGGATACAGGCTTTCAATTCCTATCTTTCCTCGACCGTGCATGTCGCCCATGCCCACGGCCGCCGCGCCAGCCGCTGGGCCGATGACGCCGCGGCGATCGCAGCGATGTCTGCAAAGGTTGCCGCCAACATGAGCGAATGTTTCGATCTCATCGAAAACAGCATGTTCGCTGGTCCCTGGGTGATGGGGGAGGTCTATTCGATTGCCGATCCTTACCTGTTCACGCTGGCCGGCTGGCTGGAAGGTGATGGCGTCGATCCCAAAAAGTTCCCGAAGGTTCTGGATCACAGCCGGCGGATGGCAGAGCGTCCGGCCGTCAAGCGGGTTCTGGCCTCAGCCGGGCACTGAGACTAGCGCAGGCCGGTCGCTGCGAAACTGGCGGCAAGGCGCTTCTGCACCTTGCCGCCCCGGCAAGCCGTTCGAAATCTGAGTTCGGCGTGCCGAGACAGGCCAGTGCCGGACGATACGGCCTCCGGTTCAAACCATCCGGCACGGCTCACGCCTGGCATGCCTCACGCGGTAACTTGGGTGACAGGCGCACGGTGTTGCCCGGAAACGGCAGGTCACCCAGTTCGCGGCTATCCATCCGGGCAATGTCGGGGTGGCGGAGCAGGTCGCGGCTCCAGTCTGCCGGTGTGTCATCGTCTGCGGCAGCGGGAAGCAGCTGGTCCAGTATCGAGAAAATCTTCACCATGGCATCACCATCCTTCTTCGATAGCCACATGATCCTCCCTGTTGGCAATAATTTCAATTGAGATTGCCGCGCATCGAATATAGAAAATCTATATGAAAGATCTGAACAGCATTCACCTGAATGGACTGCGGGCAGTCGAGGCCGCCGGCCGTCTCGGTTCGCTGCAGGCGGCGGCCGGCGAGCTTGGCGTCACCATCGGTGCCGTCAGCCAGCAGATCATCAAGACAGAGAAACAGCTTGGCCGCATCCTCTTTGAGCGCAGCCCGCGCGGTCTGGCTGCCACCGCGTTTGGCGAGAGCTTTTTGCCCCGGCTGACCGGCGGTTTCGAAACATTGGATCAGGCTGTCGCCTCGGCAAAGAGGCGGGATGAAACGATCCTGACAATCTCCGTCGCCCCGGTATTCGCGGCGCGGTGGCTGGTACACCGGCTGGATCGCTTTACCGAAAAACATCCCGATATTCGCCTGCGCATCGATGCGACGACGGCGCTGGTCAATCTGGAAAGCACCGGCGTCGATATTGGCATCCGCGTCGGCGCTGGCAATTGGCCGGGCGTCAAGGCCGAACTTCTCATCGGCCAGGAGGTCTTTCCCGTCTGTTCACCGGCCATTGCAGAAAAACTGAAAGAGCCGGCCGACATTCTAAAAATCCCGGCTGTCATCGACGGTCATTCCAATCTCAGCTGGGAGATGTGGCTGCGTGAAGTCGGCCTGCCGGGCAAAGAAATGGTGACGCGGCATGTGTTCAACGATGCCTCGCTCTGCCTTGATGCGGCCATTGCCGGTCAGGGCGTAATGCTCGCCTGGCAGACGCTCGCAGCCTATTCCCTGATCGAGAAGCGGCTGGTCATGCCTTTCCCGGTCCGGGCGACGACGGGGTTTGCGCATTATTTCGTCACGCCCCCGTCGCGCCGCGAAAGCAAGACGGTTTTGGCTTTCAAGCAATGGGTGCGTGACGAAATTGCCGAGAGCGTACGGCGCCTCGGTTTCGCATAGGTCTCACGCGGCCTGCACTTCCTTGCGCCGTCCGGCCATCATCGCTTCAAAGCCCGGCCGGGCATGGCAGCGGTCGAGCCAGGCTTTGACGCATGGGTGCCTGTCGAAGAGATCCGTCTCGCTCATGGCGTAACGCAGCACTTCCGCGAGGTTGAGATCGGCGACGGTGAAGCGGTTGCCGACCACGTAATCCTGTGACTGCAGGTGCTGTTCAAGCCGCGCCATCGGCCGTTCCAGCCCTTTGACGCAAGCTTCGATCAAGGCCTTGCCGTCGGGAGTATTCTCCTGCGCATTGTCATAGGTCAGCACGAGCTTCACCGAGTAGGGCTCGACCTCGGTCGCAGCCCAGAGCGTCCAGGCCGTTAGCTCGCCTTCTTCGCGCACGTTGGCACCGGCCAGCAGCCCGCCATGCTTGCGGGCAAGATAGAGATTGTTGGCGAGCGATTCCGCCAGCACCAGCCCATCATCCTCGATTGCCGGGATCAGCCCCATCGGGTTGACAGCGAGGAACGCCGGCGACTTGGTGTTGATCTGCGCTCCGGGCGCAAGCGGATCGGCGAGCCGCCGCGCCTGAATGACCGGCACGGACTTAAAAAGAATGCCGAGTTCCTCGGCCATCCAGTAGTTGCGCGAGGCGCGCGAGCAGTAAACTCCGTAGATCGTCAGCATATGTGTCCCCTCGGTGGAATTTTCGCCGTAAACTAGGCCAATCGCGCCGGGGCATGAAGCGTATGGCAGTGATACCAGACATGAAATCTTTTGATGTGACCGTTCTCAGGCGATCCGGTTGCCAGTGAGGGTCAGATGCGCGAACGCCTGGCTTCCGCCTGTCAGCAAATCGTCTGTCGCTTTGTCGTTCCAGCGATAACCGAGGATGGCGCCGTCCTTGACGTCCTGAAACAGGTTGTTGGCGATGAGCGCCGTGCCCGCACCCTCGACCACAGTGACGGCGCAGCCGCCGCCAGCGCCACGCACCAGATTGCCGGTCGCCACGATGCCGCGCATATAGGGTCCCCAGCCCAGCATCAGCCCCCATTTTGGCGCGTTCTCGATGGTGTTGCCGGAGATCACCGTGTCCGCTTCGGCAGCGATGCCGAAACCGAAACCGGCACCGTCATGCACATAGGGGCCGTCGAGATGCAGGTTGCGGACGATGTTGCCGCTAACGGTCGCCAGCCTGCCGCCCGCGTCGAAATTGAGGACCAGGATGCCGTTGGCGGCGCCATCGACCAGATTGCCGGCGACGATTGCGCCCTGAAAGCCGAATTCGGAATAGATCGCCGTTTCGCCGGACCGCAGGCACTGGTTGTTGGAGATCTGCACATTCGTGGCGGCGTTGGCGCGGATGGCGGAAAAGGCGCAGTCTGAAACGTGATTGTCGCTCACCATGACATTCCAGGCGCGGAAAATGTTGATGCCGTTGCCGTTCTCGCCGGTGCCGCCGTCGTTTCCGGCGATCTTGAACACCCGGTTGCCGCTGACCATCGTATTGTCTTCGCCCGCCTCCCAGCGATGCACCAGAATGCCGCCATTGCCGCAGTCGGATACTGTGTTGGCCGTGATCGCCAGCCGTTCGCTTTCCACCGCATAAATGCCGGAAAAGGCCGCCTGCGAAATGCTGTTGCCGGTGATCCGGCCGCCGCAACGCTCGGCATGGATGCCATGCTTCGATGCGCCCGTGATCGTGCAGTTCTCGATGGTGAGATCGGCTAAGCCGCGCAGATGCAGAAGTCCACCAGCGTCCCCGCCTAGCGATAGACCGCCGCCGTCGAAAACAAGATCCGACAGGGTCAGCTTGCCGGGCCCTTCGCCGGTGAGGAAGGGGCCGCCGCCGGTGTGGATCAGCCGCGTGCGGCCGGGAACGCCGCTGACCCAGAGCGTATCGGGCAGGGTGATGGCGGAAACGCGGTAGTCGCCGGCCGGCAGGAAAACCGGCATGCCCTTTTCCGCCGCCTCCTTGAAAAGCCGGTTGATAGCTTTGCTTTGATCACTGGTGCGATCGGGAGCGACGCCATAGCCGGAAATATCGATCGTGCCGCGCAGGCCGTCCTGTGCCGGTTTCATCGCCGCTGCCCCGGAAACGCGGGTGGCCGCCGCGTAAAACCCCATCGAGGCGATTGATGACAGAAGCAGGCGGCGGTTCAGCATGGCAAATCCTTTGGCTTGGTGAAGCACAGATCGTGCCACGGCGAGATGTACCAAAGCGATACGATTGGGAATGATGGCGGCAATTATAGGTTGATTTTTGTTTCGCTATTGTACGGAATGCGTTTATTCTGCCGTTGTATCTTTAGGGAAGAATAACTTATGGCTGCTAGAAGTTGGACTGGGGAACAAGGAAGAGACGGCTAGACCGGTATATCCGTCTTTGGAGGCCAGCTTGACGAAGAATTTGAGCCGCTATCGAAGGGATAGTGGAGCCAGGATTGCCAGCAACGACGACACGCAGCGATTGATCGCGGCAAGCCAGCGGCTTGCGGCCGAGGTCTCGCGCATGTTCGGCCCCGAACCCGACATCGCCGATCGCCATTACTGGCTCGAGACGATGATGAACCATATTCCCGACTATATCTACGCCAAGGATCTGGACGGCCGCTTTCTGATCGCCAATCAGGCGACGGTGACGGAAAACGGTTTTCGCGAAGCCCATGAGATCGTCGGAAAGACCGACTACGATATCCATACGCTCGACAATGCCCGCCATTTCGAACAGGCCGAGCACCGGGTGATCGAAACCGGCGAACCGATCTTCGGTATCGAGGAATTGAATGCGGTCAGCAAGGATGAGCGCTGGCTGATGACATCGAAGGTACCGCTGCGCGACAAGCAGGGGAACACCATCGGCATTGTCGGCATCTCGCGCGATATCACCGATCGCAAGCGGTCGGAGCGGCTTCTCCTCGGTCAGGCTCGCCTTTTGGAACTGATTGCCACCAGCACGCCGCTCTCCGATTTCTTCAAAGAACTGATCCTGATGATCGAGGCGCATCTGCCGGGTATCATCGGTTCGATCCTGCTTTTGTCACCGGACCAGAGACATCTTTTAACGGGGGCAGCACCGGGGCTCGACGAAGGTTATTGCGCTGCGATCCACGGTGTCGCCATCGGCCCCAAGGTTGGCTCCTGCGGCACGGCGGCTTTTCGTGGCGAACCGGTGTTTGTCAGCGATATCCAGTTCGATCCGCTTTGGGAGGACTATGCCGACATGGTCCGGCCGCTCGGATACCGGTCCTGCTGGTCTATGCCGATCCTCTCCTATCAGGGGCGAGTGCTCGGCACGTTCGCCCTTTATTCGCATCAACCCGGAACACCGTCGGTCGAGCAGACCGATCTCATTTCGATGGCGGCCCATCTTGCCGGCATCGCCATCGAGCGGCGCCAGTCGGAAGAACGTATCCAGTTCATGGCGCATCACGACGCCCTGACGGGTCTGCCGAACCGGGCCATGTTTGATGAGCGCGTCGCCAGCGCCCTGGAGCAGGCCCGTCTGAGCGGCCAGTGGGTGGCACTGGCCTTCCTCGATCTCGACAATTTCAAGCTGATCAATGACACGCTTGGACATCATGCCGGCGATGAGCTTCTGCGTGTCGTTGCTGCGCGGATGCTCGCCTGCGTCCGCAAGTCTGACATGATCGTGCGGGTCGGGGGCGATGAATTCATCATTCTCCTCAACAACCTGCCACCCGAGAGCGGCATCATGCTGTCCCGGCTGGAGACGATCCGTGCGGCGATTGGTGCGCCGGTGGTGCTGGCCGGCCGCAGCCTGCAGGTCAGCTGTTCGATGGGCGTCGTCTGTTATCCCGAGCACGGCGAAACTGCGACCGAACTTCTCGCCAATGCCGATTCCGCCATGTACCGGGCCAAGGAAGTTGGCCGCAACAATCTGCAGGTGTTCGATGCCCAGATGGCGGCCAAGGCGCATGAACAGTTGCGGCGCCATGAGGAACTGCGTGATGCGGTGACCCGCGGCGAATTCGTGTTGCATTATCAGCCACAGATGAACCTGAAGACGGGCAGGATTTTTGCCGCGGAATCGCTGCTGCGCTGGCAACACCCCGAGCGCGGCCTGATTTCGCCGGGCGAGTTCATTCCGCTAGCCGAGGAAACCGGCCTGATCGTGCCGATCGGCGATTGGGTGCTGAACGAGGCCTGCCGCCAGAACAAGGCCTGGCAGGATGCCGGCCTGCCGCCAATTGTCGTCAGCGTCAATGTGTCCGCGCGTCAGTTCAAGGAGCGCAACTGGGTCTCGAAGGTCGCCGCGGCGCTGGAGGACAGCGGGCTGGAAGCGCGTTATCTCGAGCTGGAATTGACCGAAAGCCTGATCATGCAGGATGTCGCTTCGGCGGTTGCCACCATGCACGAACTGGAAGCGCTTGGCGTCCATCTCGCCATCGATGATTTCGGCACTGGTTATTCCAGCCTCAGCGCGCTGAAGCGCTTTCCGGTGCGCCGCCTGAAGATCGACCGTTCCTTCGTCCAGGATATTCCGGGCGACGCCGACGACCGGGCCATTACCGGTGCGATCATTTCGCTGGCCCAGAAGCTGCAGATGCAGGTCATTGCCGAGGGGGTCGAAACACAGGAGCAGGTTGATTTCCTGGCGGCCAGCGGCTGTGACGACATTCAGGGCTATTTCTTCAGCCGGCCGGTCGCTGCGGCGGCCTTTGTTCCCCTGCTGGCGAAATAGGCCTGGCTGGGTTTCCTGTGACGTTTTTGCATCGCAGGCGCCTGCTCGCGCAGTCGTGATGGCATGGAAGGGCCGCAAGCCCCGATCCAGCCGCAATTGCCATACTTGTGGCAAGAGATCGGTATTTGTTGCCGGGATAGAATGCCTGCGCGGACATTGGCCGCGTCTTCGCCATATGCGTCAACGGAATATACAGAGTTCAATGACCTTCTCAAAAGCTCTCTCCCGCCGGCAGTTCCTCAATATGTCCGGGCTTGCGGTCGCCTCCGCTGGCCTTGCAGGCTGTACGTCGTCGATGAACACCGACCGCTTCCGCGCCGAAACAGCGCCGTATTTTCGCGATCCGTCCCAGGAGGGCCGTTTTGCCGATCCGCGCTATGGTGCAGCGCTCGAAGGTCCGGTCGGTGACGGCATGACCCCGACGGGCCTGCCGTTGCAATCCTCCTATTATGCCGAGATGTACGGCCCCAAGATCGACGGCGGGTTCAACATACCGGCGGTGCCATACGAACAGATCGACGCCCGCTTCTATCGCCAGCAGGTCGATAACACGTTCGGCGAGAAGCCGGGCACCATCATCGTCGATACCGGCGAGCGCTTTCTCTATCTCATCCTCTCCAACGGCTCGGCGATGCGTTATGGCGTCGGCATCGGCCGTGAGGGATTTGCCTGGTCGGGCAGGGGGGTGCTGCAGTGGAAGCAGAAATGGCCACGCTGGAAGCCACCGAACGAGATGGTCGCCCGCCAGCCGCATCTGGAAAAATACTCGATCGCCAATGGCGGCATGGAGCCAGGTCTCGACAACCCACTCGGCGCGCGGGCGATGTACATCTTCCAGAACGGCGAAGACACGCTCTATCGCCTGCATGGGTCGCCGGAATGGCAGTCGATCGGCAAGGCCGTCTCGTCTGGCTGCGTCCGTCTGATCAATCAGGATGTCATCGATCTCTATGACCGCGTGCGCGACAAGGCACCAATCCTGGTCATCTGAAAACACCGCGATCTGATAGCGGCTGGGCATACAGCGTACGGCGGTCGTGTCGCGGATATCGACATGTCAGCCACCGTGTGGACCATAGTCTCAGGATTTCTGGTCTTCACCAAGATGCGTGTTGAGATCATGCAGTGCCGAGCGCAGGGCAGCGGCTTCTGCCATACTGCATCCCGTCGCCTTGCCGATTTCCGTCAGAATGCCGAAGGCATCGGTCTTGAGCGCCGCCCCCTTCGGGGTCAGTGTGACGATCACCTGCCGCTCGTCGCTTTTATCGCGGATACGGCTGACGAAGCCGGCGGTTTCCAGCCGCTTGAGCAGCGGCGACAGCGTGCCTGAATCCAGCCCCAGTTCCTCGCCTATTCCCTTCACCGTCATCCTGTCCTGCTGCCAGAGCGCCAGAAGCACCAGATATTGCGGATAGGTGAGGCCGAATTTTTCAAGCAGGGGCTTGTAGGTCCGGTTGAAGGCATGGGCCACCGAATAGACGGCAAAACAGAGCTGCTGGCCAAGCGCCAGCGCATCGCCCTCTTTCAGATCGTCCTTACGCATGTCTTTATCATTGCTCATACTGCGTATTCTCGCAGTTTCGGGACAATTTTGCAATTTGCAAAATTATATTGCGTACAATTAAATAATGCGCTATTGAAAACTCAGGCAACGAATTGCCCCGCCATCAACCACTGAGAAACCCAGGAGACAGACATGCCCATTCTCTACACGACCAAGGCATCCGCAACCGGTGGCCGCGCCGGCCACGCCGTCAGTGAAAACGGTGTTCTCGATGTGACGCTGACTGTTCCGAAGGAACTCGGCGGCGATGGTGCGACCGGCACCAATCCTGAGCAACTGTTTGCCGCTGGCTATTCCGCCTGCTTCCTCGGCGCGCTGAAATTCGTCGCCGGCAAGGAAAAAGTCAAAATCCCGGAAGACGCAACGGTGACCACGACGGTCGGTATCGGCCCGCGCGACGATGGGACCGGCTTCTATATCAGCCCGTCGATCTCCGTCAGCCTGCCGGGCGTTGACCGCGAAGTCGGCGAAAAGCTCGTCGCCGCCGCCCATATCGTCTGCCCCTACAGCCACGCGCTGCGCACCTCGACCGAAATCTCGGCCAAGCTCGCCTGATTGAAGGCTAAACTCGATAAACGAAAAACGGCGGCTCCATACTGGGCCGCCGTTTTCTGTTTCAGGTCTGTGCGGCGGTTACCGCTTCAGGCTTCCGAGAATGCCGCGCACCAGGGCCCGGCCGAGTGAGGAGGCGACCGTGCGGGCAACGGATTTCATCGCAGCCTCGGCCACGCTCTCGCGCTGGTAGCCCGCGCGTGGCTTCGGCTTTGGCTGGTCCGGTGCTTGCGCGTCGTCATCGCCGAAGCCGGGCAGGGTCCAGCGGCTGCCGCCGGGAGCTGCTGGCGGCGGGGCTTCCGAAGTCTCGCGGCTGTCTTCTGCCTGCTGTGTGGATTTGGCTGCGCGTTGAGCCAGGATCTCGTAGGCGGATTCCCGGTCGACATCCTTGTCATACTGGCCTGCCACCGGACTGATACTCATGACGTTGGCGCGCTCGGCCTCGGTCAGTGGACCGGCGCGGCTGGACGGCGGACGGATCAGGGTGCGCTCGACCATCGATGGCGAGCCCTTGCCTTCGAGCGTCGAGACCAGTGCTTCGCCGGTGCCGAGATTGGTGATCACGGTGGCGCAGTCGAAATCCGGATTGGGACGGAAGGTGTCGGCCGCGGTCTTCACCGCCTTCTGCTCGCGTGGCGTATAGGCACGCAGCGCATGCTGGATGCGGTTACCGAGCTGCGCCAGCACGGTTTCCGGCACATCGAGCGGGTTCTGCGTGACGAAATAGACGCCGACGCCCTTGGAGCGGATCAGGCGGACGACCTGCTCGATGCGTTCCAGAAGCACCTTTGGCGCATCGTTGAACAGCAGATGCGCTTCATCGAAGAAGAACACCAGTTTCGGTTTATCCGGGTCGCCGACTTCGGGCAGTTCTTCGAACAGTTCCGACATCAGCCAGAGCAGGAAAGTGCCGTACAGGCGCGGGTTCATCATCAGCTTGTCGGCAGCCAGCACCGAGATCGCGCCACGGCCGTCGCGGGTCGTGCGCATGATGTCGGAGACCTTGAGCGCCGGTTCGCCGAAAAAGTTCTTGGCGCCCTGCTGCTCGAGGATCAGAAGTTCACGCTGGATGGACCCGACCGAGGCCTTGGAGATCAGGCCGTATTTGCTCGAAAGTGCCGATGCGTTCTCGCCCATGTAGTTGAGCATCGCCTGGAAATCCTTGAGATCCAGCAGCGGTAGCCCACCTTCGTCGGCGATCTTGAAGGCGATGTTGATGACGCCTTCCTGGGCGTCGGTGGCGCTCATCAGCCGCGAGAGCAGCAATGGCCCCATCTCTGACATGGTGGTCCGCACCCTATGGCCTTTTTCCCCGTAGAGATCCCAGAAGATCACCGGAAATTCCTGGAAGGCGAAATCGGTGAAACCGATCTCTTCGGCCCGCTTGGTCACCCAGTCCTTCGGCTCGCCGATGGCGCCGATGCCGGAAAGATCGCCCTTCACGTCGGCGCAGAACACCGGCACGCCGGCATTGGAGAAGCTTTCCGCGAGGATTTGCAGCGTCACGGTCTTGCCGGTACCGGTGGCGCCCGTCACAAGGCCGTGACGGTTGCCGAATTTGAAATCCAGATATTCGCCCTTGTTGATCGTGTCGTCCGGTTTCCGGCTGGTGCCGATGTAGAGCTTCCCGTCCTCAAGCATGTGGGCCTTGTCTCCGTTTCGCCGATGAAAGCCAGCGGTCCGCCAGCCTTCATCACATTGTTTTCCCATGACTGTTATAGGAGGAGTGCCTTTCAGCGGCAACAGAAGGATTGTCATGCAAAAGGCGGCTTTTGCGCGCTGGATGGCCGCATTGTTATTGCCACCAAGACATGAAACGATCATTGAGTTCTCGCGCTGCGGATACCCGTTCCGAACGGCGCTTGAGTTTCAATTCGAGATAATTTACCTTCACGTCAACGTCAAATAAACGAGGAGAATCACCATGAACGAACTGGTCACGCGCGTTTCCGAAAATGTCGGTATTGACCCGGCGACGGCTGAAAAGGCCATCGGCATGATGCTCGGCTTCCTGCAACGCGAAGCCGCTGATGGCCCGGTTGCCAAGATGATCGAAGCCATTCCGGGCGCCGAGGCGCTGGTCGCGCAGTACAACGGCGAAGGTGCCAGTGGCGGTGGCGGCCTGCTCGGCGGTCTGTTGAATGCAGTCGGCGCCGGTGGCGGCGTCATGGCGCTCGGCCAGCAGCTGATGTCGCAGGGGCTTGGCATGGGCGAAATCACCGCGCTCGCCAAGGAAACCATCGGCTACGCCAAGGAAAAGGTCGGCGCTGACGTGGTCGACGAAGTCGTCGCCTCGGTTCCGGGCCTCAGCCAGTTCGTCTAACGGGTTCCCGTCATTGCTCTTTCGCAAAAGGCCGTCCGGTTATATCCGGGCGGCCTTTTGCTTGGGGCGCAACCGGAAATAGGGCCGTTTCACAAATGCGCCATGATCGGGCTGAACAGTCAGCCGTTCACTGGAGATACTGCACATGCCCGCATATGGCCTTCTGATCGCATGCACATTGTTGGCAAGCCTTGCTTGCGCAGGGAGCACATTTGCGCAGGGCAAGGGGCAAACTCTGGCTGGAGAATGGACGAGTGACTGCCTGCCGATCGGCAAGAACGGTCGTCATGGTTCTATTACGCGGGTCCGGATCAACGATCGCGAAATCGTGGCAACATCGCAAATCTACGCGAAGAGCTCCTGCCAGACGCCCACAGTTCAGGTGAATTATCGCGGTACGCTCTCGGACGTGTCGGCCAACGAGCGGTACATCGACTTCACACATGCGGTCCGGGCCATAACGTTCACACCGAACATCGATGACGTTGTACGGCACTACAACAAGGCCTCGGATGGTGTGGGGTGTGGTCTGAAAGATTGGAAGACCAATATTCCAGCCTCCGTTGCTGGACGAACCTGTACGCCGCTTTCTTTCGCCGGCGAGGGCGTCACGCTCTACGACCGCGCTTGGCTGGAGGACGGCGATCTGCGTTTCGGAAATTTCCCATTCCTATGGTCGGCTGTGTCTGCGGCAGACCGGCCGTCAAAGCCCGGCGATCTGATCTTGCATCGAACGGGAAACTGAACCGACAATGCTCAGGCGGCTTTCGCTTCTTTGGCGAACGACAGGAACACCGTAAATACCACCAGGATCAGGCCGACGCTGATGGGGGCTGCGTGCGCACCGAACATATCCATGATCGATCCCGTCGCGCCCGAGCCCATGCCGCTGCCGACCGCATAGGCCAGCGCAAACGCAGCGCTGCCTGCCACCAGCATGCTGCCGCGATACTGTTCGCCGAGCATGGTCAGCGCGCAGGTATAGAGCGAGAAGCTCGCAGCACCGATCAGCGCAAAATCGGCCAGAATCGCAACCGGTGACGTCAAAAACGGAATGATCAGGAAGGCGAAGGCGCCGATGCAGCCCATGGCGATCGCCACACGCTGGCGGGGCAGGCGGTCGAGCAGCATGCCGATAAAGGGCTGGGCCAGGGCGGTCGGCAAGGCCAGAACCGTGACGCTCAAGGCAGCAAACGCCTGCGAATGGCCGGTCTTGACGAAATAGACCGGCATCACCGAAATCGCTGCGATATCCGAAAAGCCGAAGGCCAGCACCATGGCGATCAGCACCGGCGCATTGCGGAAGAAGACGAAGACGTCGCGGGTGGAGGACGCCTCCGGTGTGGTGCGGGTCGAGAGTGTCAAAAGGGCGGTGGCAAAGGCAACGAGCGCCACATAGACGGCGGTCAGCGCAAAGCCAAAGCCGCTCTGCGTCCCCATCAGCGGAATGACCAGCGGACCGGCGGCAAAACCACCACAGATACCGGCGCCATAGAGACCGGAGACGCGGCCGCGCAGCCGGTCGGGGCAGGCGGAGTTCATCCAGGCCTCGCTCAGCATGAAGATCAGGCTGGCGAAGAAACCGAGGAGAAAGCGGGCGAGAAACCAGACCGGCAGCGAGGTGGTCGCCGCAAACGTCGCAAGGCATATCGAGCAGCCGGCAAGGCTGATGATGATCAGCTTGTCGGTGCGCAGCCGTGCCGTCAACTGGCCGATCATCAGCGTCGAGGTGGCGAGGCCAAGCGCAAAACCGACCGCATTGAAGCCGATGATTGCCGGCGTCACGCCGCGACTTTCGAGCGTCAGCGAAATCAGCGGATAGGTGATGCCCTGCGCCACCGAAAAAGCCGACGCGCCGAGAATGACGGCAACGATCGCCGCCCAGTCGGGCATGAAGTCGGTGGCAGCCGTCTGGTGGCCTGGCATGATGATCCCCTCCGCCGCCTGCTCGGTGCAGGGCGCATGCCTCTCTATCCGATCCGCAGGCGTTTTGAAATCCTGGCAAAGCGGGCTTTTGCAACGGGTTTGGCGGTTGGCGACGCCCGATGAACAGCCGATGTCGCGATCGTGATCAGGCATGTTCTGGGATCGCCACGGGGCGGCACTACATCGTTGCAGATAGCAGGTGCCTCCCGGTCCTGCGTCGCATTCTCAAGAACGGAGATCATCCGATGAAACGCAGCTTCCTATCATGTGTTGCGATGGCCGGTGTGCTGGCAGCATCTGTCATCAACATTCAGCCTGCAAACGCGGCCGACAGCATCCGTGTGCGCGGAACCATCGCCAGCGTCAGCGATACGACCCTCGTCGTCAAGACACGGGAAGGAGCCGATCAGAGCATCATGCTCAAACCGGACTGGAAGGTTTCGGGCGTCACCAAGGCATCGATCGACGACATCAACACCGGCGATTACGTCGGCATTGCCTCACTACCGAAGGCGCAGGGCGGCGATGGCGCGTTGGAAGTGCTGATCTTTCCTGCCGCAATGAAGGGCGCGGGCGAGGGCAGCCATGCCTGGGATCTGAAACCCAACAGCTCGATGACCAACGCCACCGTTGCCGATGCGGTCAAATCCGTCGAGGGACGCACGGTGACGGTGAAATTCCAGGGCCAGGAAAAGAAGATCGACATTCCGGCCGCAACCCCGATCGTCACGTTTGCCGAAGCCACGAAAGCCGACCTGAAACCGGGCGCGACGGTCTTTGTCCCATCGGAGAAAGCTGCCGACGGCACGATCTCGACCGCCCGCATCGTGGTCGGCACCAACGGCGTCGTTCCGCCGATGTGATCGGGCATCAATGATCGTTTTAGGAGGCTAATATCCTCCGTCATCCCCGCCACAAGGGCGAGGATGACGGAGGACAGCAAATCCTGCCGCGCTGACGCGACAGGAGAGCGTAAAAATCAGTCCGCCCGGTCCCAGTCCGGTGCGAGGCCACCGGGGCTGACGATACGGCCGTTCGGGCGGGCGAGCTTGTGGATCGCGGCCATCTCTTCGCTGGAGAGATCGAAATCGAAGATGTCGAAATTCTCCGGTAGGCGGCTTTCGGTCGCGGTCTTCGAGAGTGTGATCACATCCTTCTGCTGGATGAGCCAGCGCAACACCACCTGGGCGGCGGTCTTGCCATGCTTGGAGCCGATATCCTTGAGCAGCGGCTCGTTCGGAACCTTGCCATCGGCCATGGCATAATAGGCGGTGACCGACATGCCGGCCGCACGCGCTGCCTCCAGGACCTTCGTCTGGTCGAGATAGGGGTGGTATTCGATCTGGTTGGTCGCAAGCGGGGCTTCGCTGATTTCAACCGATTGCGCCATCAGCGCCGTGTTGAAATTGCTGACGCCGATATTCTTGACCTTGCCCGCCTTCTTCACCGCGTTGAGCGCGCCGATCTGCTCGGCCAGCGGCACGCCGCTGCTGGGCCAATGCAGAAGCAGCAGATCGACATAGTCGGTGCGCAACTTCTCCAGGCTTTCATCGACCGAGGCGAGGAAAGCGTCGTGCTTGTAATTGTCGACCCAGACCTTGGTGGTGAGGAAGATATCGCCGCGGGCAACGCCGGATGCCTCAATGGCTTCACCGACCTCGGCTTCGTTGCGATAGATCTGCGCCGTATCGATATGGCGGAAACCGAGCTTGATGGCTTGCGGCACGATACGCAGAACGTCTGGGCCGGGCATGCGGAAGGTGCCGAAGCCGAGAACGGGGATATTGGCGCCGTTGGCGCTGACTGTCTGCATGGAAATGTCCTTTCAGGGAGGAGACCCGGCGAACGGCCGGGTCTGGAATGATGATCTATAGATGTGGCGCGCATGGCGCCGGTCAAGCGTTGTGCATCAGGCCGCCTGGGCAATCGGCTCCGGCTTGCGGTCGAGCATGCCGCTGATGACGGTGAGCACCAGGGCACCTGCGACCAGAATGGCGCCGACCCATGGTGTGGCCTGCAGGCCAAGCGGCGAGGCAACCACGAGACCGCCGATCCAGGCACCGGCAGCGATGCCGAGGTTGAAGGCGGCGATGTTAAGGGCCGAGGCGACATCGACAGCGCCGGGGCGGTGTTGCTTGGCCAGCTGCACGACATAGAGCTGCAAGCCGGGCACGGTGGCGAAGGACAGGAAGCCAAGTGCCGCAAGTGTGATCAGGGCAGGGATGGCCGAGACCGAGGTGAAGGTGAAGATCACCAGAACGGCGGCCTGGATGGCAAACAGCCAACTCAGCGCCTTCACCGGATTGCGGTCGGCGACACGGCCGCCGATGATGTTGCCGGCGGCAATCGCCAGGCCATAGAGCACCAGCACGAGACTGACGGAGGAGGCAGCAAAGCCGGTGACTTCCTGCAGCATCGGGGCGAGGAACGTGAAGGTGACGAACGTGCCGCCATAACCAAGCGCCGTCATGCCGAACACGAGCAGCAGGCGGCCCGAACCGAGCACGCGGACCTGATCGAGAATGCTGGCCGGCGCTGCCTTCGACAGGGTGGAGGGCAAGAGCACGGCGATTGCGGTCAGCGCGATGACGCCAAGAGCAGAGACAGCCCAGAAGGTGGCGCGCCAGCCGAATGTCTGGCCGATAAACGTGCCGAGCGGCACACCGGTAACGATGGCGACGGTCAGGCCCATGAACATCAGGGCGATGGCAGAGGCACGGCGGTTTTCCGGCACGAGATCAGCGGCAATGGTGGCGCCGACGGAGAAGAACACGCCATGCGCAAAGGCGGAGAGCACGCGGGCGATCAGCAGCGTCTCATAGGATGGGCTGAGTGCTGCCATCGCATTGCCGGCGATGAACAGGGCCATCAGGCCGAGAAGCAACGGCTTGCGCTCGATCCGGCCGGTGAGAGCCGTCAGGATTGGCGCGCCAAACGTGACGCCGAGTGCATAGATCGACACGATCAGTCCGGCCAGCGGCAGGGTGATGCCAAGATCGGTGGCGACCGTCGGTAACAGGCCAACAATGACGAATTCCGTGGTTCCGATCGCATAGGCCGCGATCGTGAGGGCAAAGAGGGCAAGAGGCATGGGAGCACCTTTATCGCCGGTGGGAGGCCGGACGTGTTGGTGGCGGCTGGCCGGAGATCCGGGCCGTCATGGGTTTCGTTGAGCGGAATATGGGCCAAAGCCACTTGCGCGATAATCCATAGCAATGGATAAATGGCTGTGAATTGAATTCACAATGGATGGTTTGATGGACAACCGGGCGGGCGAAATGGAAGTGTTCGTCACTGCGGCGGAGCTGAAGAGCTTTTCGGCGGCCGGGCGGCGGCTGAAACTATCGCCGTCTGCAGTCAGCAAACTCGTCACCCGTATCGAGGATCGGCTCGGCACACGCCTTCTGGTGCGCACGACACGCTCGCTGCTTCTGACGCCGGAAGGCGAAATCTATCTGACCCGTGCCCAGCGGATTTTGGCCGAAATTGCCGAAACGGAACAGATTGTCGCTGGTGGCGGTCTGGCAACGCCACGCGGACTGTTGCGGGTGAATGCCACCGTCGGCTTCGGCGAGCGCTACATCATACCGCTCGCCGGCGAATTCCTGGCGCTCTATCCGGAGGTACGGCTTGATCTGTCGCTGACGGATGGCGTGATCGACCTGATCGAGGAGCGCACCGACATTGCCATCCGGGTCGGGCCGATGCGGGATTCAAGCCTGAAGGCGCGAAAGCTTCTCGACAGCCACCGCATCACCGTGGCTACACCGGATTATCTGGCACGGCGAGGCACGCCGCAACGGCCGGATGATCTGGCCGCGCATAATTGCATCACCTTCACCTTCGGCCGAACTCCGGGCGAGTGGCTGTTTCGCGATCCGGTATCCAACGCGCGCTATACGCGGCCCGCACCCGGCAATGTGCAGGCCTCCAGCGGCTCGATTGCCCGCAACCTTTGCCTGACGGGGCTTGGCATTGCCCGCATCGGCAAATTCGATGTCGACCCGGATATCGACAGCGGCAGGCTGGTCGAAGTGCTGAGCGAATACAATCCGCATGAGCCTGAGCAGGTCCACGCGGTTTTCGCCGGTCACGAACATCTTGCCGCCCGCATTCGCGCGTTCATCGATTTTCTCGCCGAAAAGCTGGATGAATAGCAGTGGCGCACATAAATCACGCTGAAACGGCTGCCAGAATCGATTGATCTATCCTGTCCCTGGACAGGACCAGCGCAAGGAAAACGCGATGAGAGAGTTGATCCTGAAAATGTCCATGTCGCTCGATGGCTTTGTCAGCGGCCCAGAGGGCGACGTTGCGTGGATGTTCAGCGGCGACCAGGTGGCTATAGCGTGGAGCGTGGAGACTGTGGGGAACGCCAGCCTGCACATCATGGGCAGCCGGACCTTCAAGGACATGGCTTCTTTTTGGCCGACCTCGACCATCGCGTTCGCACCACCGATGAACCAGATTGCCAAGGCCGTCTTCTCAAAACAGGGACCTGCGGTGCTGAAGGCCGCCGCAACGGCGAACAGTCCCAAAGACGCCTCGGCAGGCGCGGATAGCACGCAATCCGGGCAGTTCCAGCCCGGCGCGGAAAGTTGGAGTGAGGCCTATGTGGCCAGCGGTGATCTGGCAGACGAAATCGCCAAGCTGAAGGCTGAGGAGGGTAAACCGATCATCGCCCACGGTGGCGCTGCCTTCGCGCGCAGCCTCATTGCCCGGGAATTGGTCGATCAATATGTCCTGCTGGTGCATCCGGTGGTGCTTGGCAAGGGCGTGCCGATCTTCTCTGATATCGCACAGCCAAGGCGCCTCAAACTGATCAGCGCGACAGTCTTTCCGGGAGGCGCGGTGGCGCAGATTTACCGGCCGATGTGACCACGTCTGCGACTGCAGTATCCGGCCGGTGCCAGACTGGATGAGTTAGCTGAGCTTCTTCCCCGTGCACAGGAACGGTGCAATCGGAAAAATGCAGGTATCGGGTGGCGATTGTATTGCTTGACTGGTCAATTCGCTCTGGCAGTTTGGGCAAGCAGGGCCCACATGCTTTCTTTCTGACACTGTCCTGCCGAGACGAGACCCCATGCCCCAACCGCGAAAAATGTCCCTGACACCGGATCTGGTTGCACTCTGCCATCGCGATATCACCGATCCCGGCCCGGACGGACGATGGACCGCAATCAGCGACGAACAATACCGGGAGCTTGCGGAAGCGCTTGAACGGGAGAGCCACGGCGAGCCGCTCTGGGTGTTTGCCTATGGTTCACTGATCTGGAAGCCGGAATTCGAGGCGATCGACAAACAGCGGGCGACGGCCTTTGGCTGGCACCGATCATTCTGCCTGCATATCAACCGCTGGCGCGGATCGCACGATCAACCCGGCCTGATGATGGCGCTGGAGCGCGGCGGCCGCTGCGACGGTGTCATCTACCGTCTGCCGGACAACGACCGCGCCGCACAGATCGAGCGCATGCTGCGGCGTGAAGTCAGCGCCGTTGAGAATATCGATGCCGTCAGATGGTTGCCGGTCAAATCCGAGAGTGGCCCCTGCCGGGCTCTGGGCTTCTGGGTGGGGGCGACAGGCGAGCGTATCCGGTCCCGCCAACCCTTGGATCAGGTCGCAGGCATCCTGGCGCGGGCCTGTGGACATTTCGGATCGGGTGCGGAATATCTCTACAACACCGTGTCGCATCTGGAAGATTTCGGCATTCATGACCGTAATCTCTGGCGCCTGCAGCAACTGGTCGCCGATGAGATCGCAGCGTTACACGGTATGGAACTGCGGCCTGTGTGATAGGGTCGCTGCACAAACACAAGGAGGAAACACATGAAGATCAGCGCGCGCAACCGCCTCAAGGGCCAGATCGTCGAGATCACCAAGGGCGCAACCACCGCCCATGTCCGCATCGACATCGGCAATGGTGCCATCGTTACCGCATCGATCACCAATCAGGCGGTCGATGAACTCGAGTTGACGGTAGGCGGATCCGCCTATGCGGTCGTCAAGGCGTCCGACGTCATGGTCGCGGTCGACTGACCTACAGCTTCTCGCAATGGCGGGCCTCACCGGCATCGCCCGTCTCGAAATCGCCCCGCTGTGGTGGGGCGATCGGCTTGAACAATGTGCGGTCCGGCTTGAGATCGATCAGCGGCGTTCCATCGAGGCAGTCGAGACCGCGGACAAGCAGGATATTGCCCTCGATCGCCTCTAGCCTGACGATCGACGTTCCGATCGGATTGGGCCGTACGGGGGAGCGGAGCGAAAACGTGCCATGCACCTTGCCGTTGCTGGCGGGGCTTTGCAGCACAAGGTCGCGGCGCGAGCGGTCGAGCCAGTAGAGAATTTCCAGCCGCTCATAAGCCTCGACACCCTGAAGTGCCTGAACCCAGGGTTCAAAGATTTCGATCCGGCAGACAGGTCCGTCATGGCGGCCCTGCCGCGGGCATTCAAGCCGCGATGTCCATGGTGTCGAGATACGGCCGATGAAGACGAGCGACGCATCGGCATGGTCAGGCAATGGGGCGACAACCTCGTTCTCGCGTATTTCGTTTTCCCGAACCATCGATTGTCCCACCTGTGCCGTTGCTCGCTCCATGTCTAGAAAAGCGCGGGGTCGATGTCCATTGGCTTGGCGGTATCAGTGCTCGGCGCGCTGGCTCCCATGTGCCCGCACGATCGCATCCGCCTCCTTGCCGTACAGTTCCTCGAAATGGTCGAAGGTCTTGGAGAAATAGCCGATCCCTTGCGTGGCCGAGCGGAGCGCTCGCGCCAACTCGTCAAGCGAACCACCGGGAACAAGGGCTCGAAAGACGTCCCAACCCTTTGCGGCCTCGTCCCGGTCGAACCCGAGAACCTGTCCTTTGAGGGACGAGACGATCTGCACGAGATTACCGGAATAGATCGAGGGTATGTGGATCTCGCTGCGGAATACCGGCTGCATCAATACGGCCGCTCCTTCCGACAGCGCCTGCCGCACGCCCATTTTCGATGCCGAGCGGAATGCATGTTCGGAACTGTCGACAGCATGGTGCTGGCCGTCGGTCAGCGTTACCCCGACATCGATGACCGCAAACCCCAGCGGGCCTTTCTCCATGGCCTCGCGCGCACCGGCCTCCACGGCGGGGATGTAGTTGCGCGGAACGACGCCGCCCTTGACGGTTTCGCCAAAGGAAAAACCCTGGCCGCGCCCGTTGGGATGGATGGTCAGCTTCACATCGGCAAACTGCCCCGCGCCGCCGGTCTGCTTGCGGTGGCGGTAGTGGACCTCGGCGGGTTTCGAGACGGTCTCGCGGTAAACCGGGGTCGGCGCGCGCTCAGTCGCCGTCACATGAAAAACGTCGGACAGCGTGCGCAGAAGATCGCGCAGATGCACCGGCCCCTGGGCGCAGACCATCTGCGCGCCGGTTCCTTCCTCCTGCAGGATGATCAGGCTGCGATCGGTCTCGGACAGCTTGGCCAGCGTTTCCGAAAGTTTGTTCTCGTCACGCTCGCTGCCGGGCACCAGAATCCTCTCCATCATGGGAGCCGGTGCTTCTGTCCATTCCGGCGCTGGAAAGGCAGCGTCCGCCGTCAACAAAGCGGGTACCGGCAAATGGTCGGATTTGACCGTGGCAAGGAGATCGCCGGCCGTGGGTGTAAACGGCCCGTTGGCCTTTCCAATCGTGGGATCCTGCACGGCACCGAGGCCGGAGCCGCCGAGAGCCGATCCCTGTTTCAATCCGCCGTCCAACGCCCGCACCAGCACGGTCTTGCCGATATTCTGGCGATGGTAGGCGTGGAAGCTGACAGCCTTCAACTTGTTGCTGTCAACAGTGCCCGCCTCTGCAAGACGGTTGCGCAACGCCTCGACCGGTGGCGCTTCATGGCGCAGGGCCTTCATCAGCCGCATCATGCCGTTGGCATGGCTGGCGGCGCCGATCAAAACGGGGATGACCTTGTTTTCGCGCAGCACCCGCGTCGAGATCGCATAGAGCGCGTCGCTTGGTGGCTCGCGGTCCTCGATCAGTTCTTCCAGCAGCCAGTCGTCGAACTCTGACAGGTGTTCAAGCAGTTCGATGCGCGCTTCGTGCTCGCGCTCGGATATGCTTTCGGGGATGGCAATCAGCGCCGAGGTCTGGCCTTCGCGGTAGCGCCACGCACGCTCCGAAATCAGGTCGCAACTGCCGACGATCTTATCACCCTCGCGGATCGGGATCTGGCGCAGCAACAGCGTGTGGCTGGCATAATCCTGAAGAGCTGCGATCACGTCGCGCAATCGCCCCCTCGGCTCGTCCATCCCGTTGACGAACAGGATGCACGGCGTGCCCGATGCTTCGATCATCTTGAGATAGGGGGCCGCGAGGACTGCTTCCTCGGGTGCAGGCGAAACGCAGAGAATGCAGGCATCGCTGGCCAGCAACGCGTGCTGCGCATGGGCTAGAGCCTCGTTCAGCCCCGGCATATCCAGCGCACACCAGGCTTCGGTGCCAAAGGTGAATTCGGTCAGGTTCAGTCCGTAAGGGGAGGTGGATTTTCTCGGTGTCCCCTCCAGCGCGCCGAGCTTTTCGACGATCGTCGATTTTCCGGTCTGCGACGGTCCAAGTACAGTAAAGCAGCGCATCGGCGGTCCTCCAACAGCCATAAGCCCAATTCTCTGTGGGCACAGGATGCCCTGAACCGGCGCGGCGCGCCAGAGGGGTGTTTTTCACGTTGGGGTGTAAATCCTGCCAACGCATCATTGCGGGCGCGCAACCGCGCTCAGAATCAGATGGCCAGCCGATCCATATCAGCCCGGCAGGCAGCGATGCGGCCAATGCTCCGGTGCGTTGTCGTCACGAAATTCTCGAAACCTACGACACGCTCTTTGCTTTAAGCCATTTTCGCAGGCGGCCGCGCGCGTTCGCATAGGGCGAGGACGTGTTGAACTGGATCATCCGTCCCATCGTCCATTTTTCATACCAGGCGCGCTGATAGAGGTCGTCGTTGCTCTGGCTCTCTATGAAAGCCACGATCCTGTTCTTTGCCATACGCAGGCGGTCGAGAAGCTTTGGATAGGGGATGTCCTCGTAATCGCGGTAAAATTTCTGCGCAAGCTTGCCGAGTTCGGTCCCTTTGAAGCCTGTGTCTGGATAGTCGATCGGATGTCCGGCTGCATCCCTGTCCATCCATGTGAGAACCAATTCATTCCATCCGACAAGGTAGGCGGCCAGGTTTGAAACGCTCATCTGGGTTCCGTTGACGTGGCCTTCCAGAGTGCGTTCACCGGCCAGTTCCACAGGGACGCCATTCAGGTCTAGGATCAGCTTTTCAAAGTTCGAATTGATTGCCCCCAGCAATTCACCCTTGTCTTTGGGTACGCCCATTCCACCACTGCCTGTCTCGAAATTTCAGGGGTCTACCGATCTTTGTGCCTGCGCCAGACACTACCGCTTGACCGCCACCACGAACAGGCGTGGAAATTTCAGCAGTACGCGCCCATCGGCCAGGGGAGGATAGGCTTCGCGAATGCGCCGGAGATAAGCGGCGAGATAGGCTTCGCGCGCATCGGCGGGCAGCGCATCGAGATAGGGGCGAAGGCCAGTGCCCTTGACCCATTCGACGATGGCTTCGGCGTTTGCCAGCCGGTGATAGTAGATCGTGTGCCAGACATCGATCTTGATGCATTTTGCTTCCAGCCGGTCAAGATAGACGGAGGGTGCGGGCAGCGCGGCGCGGCGCTGGCCGCCGTTCGGGAAATACTGGGAAAAGCGCGGGTCTTCCGCCAGTTCCCGCATCGAGACATGCGATGGCTCGCCGAGATTGTCCGGCATCTGCACCGCAATGGTGCCGCCGGGGATCAACTGGCCCATCAACCGTTCGATCGTGGTCAAATGATCCGGCAACCATTGGAACACGGCATTGGCAAAGAACAGCACGGCCGGCTCGGGCGGTGTCCATTGTGTCAGGTCGCCCTTTTCGAACCGCGTATGGGCCATACGTTTGCGCGCCGCGACCAGCATGTTCTCGTCGCTATCGACGCCGGTCAGCATATAGGCGGGGAAACGGTCGTGGATCAGTTCCGTGGAATTGCCGGGGCCGCAGCCGAGATCGTAGAGCGCGCCATCCGGCAGGTTGGGAATCTGGTCGAGCAGGTCGCGGGCCGGCCGCGTGCGCTCGTCCTCGAATTTCATATATTGTTCGGCAGACCAAGACATGTCGTGTCCTTCAGATGTTAAAGCAGTTCCAGCAAAAGTGCGGAGCGGTTTTGCGTCCGGAAATGCGTAAAAACAAAAAAATACCCTAGAGGCTTTCCAGCGATGGCAGGATCAGCGACGGGCCGAAATCGGCATATTCGTCGGGCATGTTGGCCCGGTTGATCCAGACGGTGCGGAAGCCGAATTTGGTGGCGCCGGCAATGTCCCAGCGGTTGGACGACTGGAAGGAGACGGCATCGGGATAGAGCCGGTAGGTGGTCGTCACCATATCGTAGACGGCAGGCGCGGTCTTGAAGGCTTTGACGGTCTCGACCGAGAAAATGTCGTCGATAATCAGATCCAGCCCCGCCTTCTTGACCGCCGATTGCAGCATCTGCGGCGTCCCGTTCGACAGAATGGCGATACGCGCGCCGCGATCCTTCAGGTGTTTCAGCACACCCGGCACTTCCGGATAACAATCGAGATGCCAGTAGGCGTCGAGCAGTGCCGCCTTGAGTTTTCTGTCGGCAGAGGGAAACCGGGCGAAGGCATAATCCAGAGATTGTTCGGTCAGCGCCCAGAAATCGGTATAGGTGCCCATCAGGGTGCGGATCCAGGAATATTCCAGCTGCTTGGCGCGCCAGAGATCGGAAAAGGCCTGGCCGTCAGGTCCCATTGCGGCGGAATGCCTGCGCACGGCCGCGTGCACGTCAAACAGCGTGCCATAGGCATCGAACACATAAGCCGCATGAGACATCGAACTCTCCCGTCACTTCCCATCGCGCCAGCCTTCGTCATCGTGAGAGCCGAAGGGACCAGCGCCTTGTTTGATCGCGTTTTTTCGCCGCCGAACTCATTTGAGGCCGGGAGCTATACGATCACCGCTTGCATACGGTTTTTCGCCGGGATCATGTCAAAAATTTGTGCAATGCACAATGTTTCTCGGGAGAGTTGCGATCAACTCTTCGAGGGTTTCCAGACCTTGGCAGGAAAACGCAGCGCCTGCTTGGCAAGGCGCCCCTTGAGACCGAGCACGGTATCGCAGAGCCCGGTCACATGCCGGTTCGGTTTGGCTTCCGGCCGGAGCGCATGCAGCGCCGCCGCAGCATCCTCCGGCTCCATGGAGCGGGCAAGGATGCCGAGTGTCAGCGCCGTCGAACGGCCGATGCCGCGCAGGCAGTGCACCAGCAGATGCGCATCCTGTGGCAGGCCGTCGACAAAGGCAAAAGCCTGCTCGATATGGGCGGGCTTTGCCGCATCCGGTTCGTCCGGATCGGTGACATCGCCAAACAGAAGCTCCAGATGCTGTTCTGCCGGCAGGTCGATCATCGAGAGAAGTTTGGTGCCCGGTGCGCGGATCGAGATCAGATGGCTCGGCATCCAGACGGCCTTGTTATGCCGGGCTTCGGTCTGCGAGGCGACGATCAACCGGACCGGCCAGCCGTTCGGATGGGACGCATTGGTATCCAGCAGCGGCGCATACAGCATCTCCGTCTGCTTCTCGGCCGCAAGTGCCATGGCTCGCCTCGTGATTCCGTTGACGTGAGTTGCTAAAATATCAGCGACAACGGGGTCGGGGGAAGAGGGATTTTGACGAATACAACCTCGGCGGGATGCCTCGCTTATTTTGCCGCTTGCAAGATTGCCCGTCCGATCTAAAAAGAAAGGCTATTGGGGAGCATGGCATTCAGTGACGCAAACGGTCGAAACTTTCATCACGCGCTGGCAGGGACAGGAAGGCGGGCAGGAGCGGGCAAACTACGCATTGTTTCTGACAGAACTCTGCGATCTCCTCGGACTACCCCATGCCGATCCGGCCTCGGCAATGAGCGAAGGCAACGATTATGTCTTCGAGCGCGCCGTGCGGGAAAACGGCCGCGATGGCAGCGTCTCCAACAAACGCATCGACCTCTACAAACGCAATTGTTTCATCCTCGAAGCCAAGCAGAGCCGGTTGTCCGGTGACAAGAAGCTGATCGATCCGGCGGATGCGCCGACGCTGCCTGGAATTGCCGCTGCCCAGCGCGGTCGCCGCGGTGCCGGGCGCGCCTGGGACGTGCTGATGATGAACGCGCGCCAGCAGGCCGAAAATTATGTGCGCCTGCTGCCGGCGTCGCATGAGCCGCCGCCCTTCGTGCTGGTCTGCGATGTCGGCCATTGCATTGAGGTCTACGCCAATTTCCGCCGCGACGGCAAAGCCTACGACCAGTTTCCCGACCGCCGCTCCTTCCGTGTCTATCTCGAAGACCTGCGGGACCCCGCCGTCCGGGACCGCCTCGTCGCCATCTGGCGCGAGCCCCTGGCGCTCGATCCCTCCCGCCACGCCGCCCGGGTGACGCGCGAGATTGCCGGGCGCATCGCCAAGGTCTCCAAGGCGCTGGAAGAGGCGGGACATGCGACGGAAGAGGTCGCGATGTTCCTGATGCGGGTGCTTTTCACCATGTTTGCCGAGGATGTGGAGCTGCTGCCGAAGGAGAGTTTCAAGAACCTTCTGAAGGATTGCGCTCAGAAGCCGGAGATTTTTCCCGGCATGATGGAAGATCTCTGGAAAGCGATGGACGAGGGCGGCTTTACCGCGACGATCCGCGAGAAGGTCAAGAAATTCAACGGTGAGTTCTTCAAGAAGCGCCGAGCGCTGAAACTGGCGAAGGAAGAGATCGGCGAACTCGCCGCTGCGGCGAGCTACGACTGGAAGGATGTCGAGCCGGCGATCTTCGGCACCTTCCTTGAACAAGCGCTTGATCCGGATGACCGCCGGCGGCTGGGCGCGCATTACACGCCGCGCGCCTATGTCGAGCGGCTGGTGATCGCCACCATCATCGATCCGCTGCGGGCCGAATGGGGGCAGGTCCTCTCCACTGCCGAGCGCCAGAAAGCCGAGGCCCGCGGCGATGCGGCCGTGAAGACCGTGCAGGCATTCCACGATAGGCTTTGCGAGACCCGCGTGCTCGATCCCGCCTGCGGCACCGGCAATTTTCTGTATGTCTCGCTGGAACTGATGAAGCGGCTGGAGGGCGAAGTGCTGGAGGCGCTGGCCGATCTCGGCGGCCAGGAGGCGCTGACCGGGCTTGAAAGCCACACGGTCGATCCGCACCAGTTTCTGGGCATGGAGCTGAACCCGCGCGCGGCGGCGATTGCCGAACTGGTTCTATGGATCGGCCATCTGCAATGGCATTTCCGCACCAAGGGGGCGGCTCCCTCCGAACCCATCCTGCGCGCCTTCCACAATATCCAGTGCATGGATGCGGTGTTGAAATGGGATGGCTATCCGTTGCCGCAGGTTGTGGATGGCAAGGAGGTCTATCCCAATCCGCGCCGTCCGGACTGGCCGAAGGCGGATTACATCGTCGGCAATCCGCCCTTTATCCCGAATCGTAAATTCAGAGCGCTTTTGGGGGATGCTTACACGGAGGCGCTTTCTGTCGCCTATCTCGAGTTTAACCAAGCTGCAGACTTCGTTTTATTCTTTTGGATCAACTCCCTAAACAAGCGTCGGTCTTTTCCAGAGAGGGTCGGATTTGTCTCCACAAGCCGCTTGAGACTAACGCAAAATCGTACGGTATTCGACACTGCGCTTGGGAAAGCTTGGCGAATAGTGTTTGCAATTCCCGATCATGATTGGCCTTCGGATGCGGATGCTGCGGTTCGCGTATGTTTCGTTACTGTTTCGCGAGATCAAGCTCCTGCTCGTTTGGTTTTGGCTCCCGATCACGATAAGGTCGCTGGTAAAGGGGATGCCGCCGCAACCTATGAGGAGAGGACGGTAGAGGTAATTAATTCAGCGCTTTCTGCTGGACAGGATTTTGGCTCGATTTCGCCTTTGTTGGCTAACGTCGGAATGTGTCATGCTGGCGTGAAGCCCTATTCGCGAGGGCTTCATATCGACCAGAAGACAAGAGATTTTCTTTTCCGATCGGATGAACCTAGTGTGGCTGATGTTATCGCACCTAAAATTTTTAACGGGCATGATATTGGCCAGAAATGGCGAGGTTATTATGTTCTGGATTTTTTTGGTAAGGGGGAGGAAGAATTAAAGAGGCACTATCCAAGATTGTATCATTATATTCTTGAAAATGTAAAACCGCAGAGAGATAAGGAGCGCAATCCACGGCTAAGGAAAGAGTACTGGCTGTTCGAGGCGAACCGAGTAGAAATGCGTAATGGCATATCTGGTCTCGTTTTTTATTTGGCAACTTTGGAAAAGTCACCACAGAGAGCGTTTGTTACTATAGATTCTGCCATTTTACCCGACCAGAAGCTTCGTGTCGTAGTGAGTGACGATTTAAATATATTAGGTGTTTTAACTTCACGATTCCACGAGGCGTTCTCAATCGCGGTTGGCGGTCGCGCTGGGGTTGCAAATACCCCGGTTTATAATACCCAGTGTTTTACAAAGTTCCCATTCCCGGATGCCACGGATGCGCAAAAACAAACCATCGCCGCCATTGCCGAGGAACTCGACGCCCATCGCAAGCGTGTCCTCGCCGAGCACCAGCACCTGACGCTCACCGGCCTCTACAATGTGCTGGACAAGCTGAAGGCAGGCACCCGCCCGGACGATCTCGAAACCAAGGAGCGCCTCATCTTCGACGATGGCCTCGTGCTGATCATGAAGGAATTGCACAAACGTTTGGATGTCGCGGTGGCGGATGCCTATGGCTGGCCGGTCGATCTGCCGGAGGAAGAGGTTCTGGCCAATCTCGTCGCGCTCAACAGGGAGCGGGCGAAGGAGGAAAAACGCGGGCAGGTGCGCTGGCTGCGGCCGGACTATCAGGTTCCCCGCTTCGGCTCGGAAAAGGAAAAGGCAAAACAGCTGGAGGCCGATTTTGGCATCGCCACGCCACCGGCCGAAAAGGCTGGCCCCAAGCCCACATTCCCGCCGGATGACATTGCCCAGACGGGGCTTGTGATGAACGCGCTGATCTCCACCAGTGGCGCACTCGATGCCGGCACCATCGCCGCCTCGTTCAAGCAGGGCCGCAAGGTCATGCCTGCCATTTCCAGCGTGCTGGTCTCGCTCGCTCGCATGGGCCTGATCTCCACCACAGATGGCGGCAAGACCTTCGCCTATCGCCGGGCGGCGTAAGCTGTTCTTGCCGAAAAAATCCCCTCCCCAACCCTCCCCACAAGGGGGAGGGAGCGGCCTCGTTTGCCGGGTGCCCCGGTCTTCCTGTTGGCTTTTGAGGGGGCAGTTCTTCGCAAGCATCCCAAATCAGTTCGTCAAACAAGGTCAGCCCGTCAAATCGGCACATCAAGCCGGCTTCTCAGTCTCGCTGTTCAAATCAGCTTTTCACGCTGCCGCGGGCACGGTTTAACCCTCCCTCTTGTGGGCAGGGTCGTAGCGCAGCGAAGGGGAGGGGTTGGGTAATATTTTTCGGTTTTGGAGGGAGGGCACAAACCGTCCTCCGCCGCCAACCGCCGACTTAATGATGGAAAATAGAAGAATCTGAAACTGACAAAGGCACCGCCCCGCCAAAGGCCTGCGCTACAGGCAGCCTCAAGGCCAAGCAGCTCAGTCATCCCCCGTAGTCAACTGCAAGGCCTTCACTTCTTCTTCGCGGCAGCTTTCTTGACCGGCTTTACCTCGGTGGGTTCCTGGGCAAGCCGCAGGGCTTTCAGCGCGGCTGTTTTCTTGTTTCGCGCCGCCAGTTCGGCATTGATGATGTGAAGGGCAGCAGCAGACGTTTCGTCCTGGCTTCGCCGCACGGTTGGTTTTACTGCCGTCTTGGCTTCATTTTTGCTGGTCAATCGGTGCACTCACTTTGCAGGTCTGAACGCGGTATCCCGCAGGGCGGATGACGGGAGATTACTCTCCCGTTGCGCTAGAAGACAGCGAGATATTTCAGAAGCGAAATAATACCGATGATCAGGACGATGATCTGGACGATCTGCTTGGCGCGGCCATCGATCGGCAGGCGCGCCACCAGATAGAGAACAAGTACGATGACGAGAAATGTAATCAGAATACTGATCAACACGGATGATGCCATTTATCCCACTCCTAAAAACAACGCCGCATGGCGCTTCTATGGTTGAAGTAGGGCGGTCTCGTCTCAAGGGAAGCTGTATTTGACAGAATATGTTGGTGGTGGGTGGTTTTAGCGCCTCTGCGGGAACTGCCGATTGCCCGCAGGCAGCGCCGTGTGGGGTGCTGGCCGTTCCTGCGGGGGTGGGTGGGGTAACCCGTTAAAAGCGGGTGATGACGCTGATGCCAAGGTCCTGCGCCGTGTCCATCGTCATCAACGCCGGCACCGCTTCCTCCAGGCTGATATGGCGGCCGATCAGCTTTTGCGGGTTGAGCTTGCCGGTCTCGAGCATCGCCATCATCTCCTGATAACGCCAGGCCTGCATGCCGTGGCTCCCATAAATCTCGAGTTCATGGCCGATCACCTGGCCCATCGGGATCTGTGGACTGGCATGCTCGCCGAGCATCAGTCCGACCTGCACGTGGCGGCCGCGGCGGCGCAGGTTCTTGATCGAGTTGAAGCAGGTGACGGGCGAGCCGAGCGCGTCGATCGACACATGCGCGCCACCCTTGGTGATCTCGCGCACGGCCTCTGCCACATCGCCGGTGATGCTGCCATCGATGGTGGCGACGGCGCCGATTTCGCGGGCAAACGAGAGTTTGGTTTCGGAAATGTCGATGGCGATGACATTGGCGCCGAGCGCCGTCGCAATCATGATCGCCGACAGGCCGACGCCGCCGCAGCCATGCACCGCTACCCATTCGCCGCCGCGCACCCGGCCCTGATCGACGATGGCGCGAAACGAGGTCGCAAACCGGCAGCCAAGGCTGGCGGCCGTGGCATAATCGAGATTTTCCGGCAGATGCACGAGGTTCTGGTCGGCAAAATCGATCGCCACATATTCGGCAAACGAGCCCCAATGGGTGAAGCCGGGCTGGAACTGGTTGGCGCAAACCTGCTGGTTGCCGGAATGGCACTCGCCGCAGCGTCCGCAGCCGGACACGAAGGGAACGGTCACGCGGTCGCCGATCTTGTAGCACATCACGCCCTTGCCGGTGGCGGCCACCGTACCCGCCAGTTCATGACCCGGCACATGCGGCAGCGCGATATCGGGATCATGGCCCATCCAGCCGTGCCAGTCGCTGCGGCAAAGTCCGGTCGCCTCGATCTTGATCACCACGCCGTCATCACTCGGGGTTGGATCCGGCAGGACGCGAATGTCGGGTGTCTTGCCGAAGGCGTCGTAATACATGGCTTTCATCGGGCGGGTCCTTTATGTGTCGGTCCAGACTATGCGAGCGCGGGATGCCGATCCAGATTGGACGGCATGACTTTTTTTGATGTACCTATTTACCCCGTTTCTCGATTTTCCGGCTATGCCGGGTCAAACAAAGACAAACAGGAGACCATCATGGCCGTCGATACATCCCCGCGCAGCACCACCTGGACCTATGTTGATGGCGAGTGGCTTTCCGGCAACCCGCCGCTGATCGGCCCGACATCGCATGCCATGTGGCTGGGCTCGACGGTGTTTGACGGCGCCCGCTGGTTCGACAACATCGCGCCAGACCTCGACCTGCATTGCCAGCGTGTCAACCGCTCGGCTCTGGCGCTGGGCTTGAAGCCGGTGGTGACGGCAGAGGATATCGAGGCGCTTGCCTGGGAAGGCGTGAAGAGATTCGATGGCCAGACGGCGATCTACATCAAGCCGATGTACTGGGGCGAACACGGCATGCCCGGCAGCGTCGTTGCCGTCGATCCCGATTCGACCCGGTTTGCACTCTGCCTGTTCGAAGCGCCGATGGGCGAAGGCCCCGGCGGCCAGTCGCTGACCATCTCTCCCTTCCGCCGCCCGACGATCGAATGCATGCCGACTGACGCCAAGGCCGGCTGCCTCTATCCCAACAACGGCCGCATCCTGATCGAAGCCCGCAAGCGCGGTTTCTCCAATGCCCTGGTGCGCGACATGCTCGGCAATATCGCCGAAACAGGCTCGTCCAATGTCTTCATGGTCAAGGATGGCGTCGTCTTCACGCCAGCGTCCAACAAGACCTTCTTGGCCGGTATCACGCGCTTCCGCGTCATCAGCCTGCTGCGCGACGCTGGCTTCGATGTGGTTGAGACGACGCTGACGCTATCCGACTTCGAAACCGCCGACGAGATCTTCACCTCCGGCAACTATTCCAAGGTCGTCCCCGTCACCAAACTCGAAGACCGCGACCTTCAGCCCGGCCCGGTCGCCGCCAAGGCCAAGGATCTGTACATGGACTGGGCCCATTCATCGGCGTCGGATTTGTAAGGAAACAGCAGGTCAGCCATCCGCTCGCGAGGCGGATGGCTGTTTTACTCAGCAGCAAACACTTGTCCTTGCGTAGCGCATTATGTCATGAGGACGCCTTTCTCCGGAGACTGGCCTATGAGCAAGAGCATGAACAGGATGGCCGGACGGCCATGGAAGGGACTGGCGTTGATCGCGTCTCTTTTGGCCGGCGCGCCGGCACATGCCACGCCTGTGCTGGTCGTCGATGCCGACAGTCAGCAGGTGCTGTATCAGGAGGATGCCGGGGTGCCGTGGTATCCGGCTTCCACCACCAAGCTGATGACGGCATTCGTTGCGTTTGAAGCGCTCCGGTCCGGCGAAGTGACTCTGACGACACCGGTCACCATGACGCGCAACGCGACGAAACAGGCCTTTCTCGAATCCGGCCTCACCTTCGGGCGGACGATGACGCTGGAAGACTCGCTGTTTGCCACGATCACCGCATCGGCCAATGACGTCGCCGTCGCTCTGGCGGAAACGGTCGCTCCCGATGAAGCCTCGTTCGTGCGGCGCATGAATGAAGCGGCCGTCCGTCTTGGGCTGACCGGCACTCATTTTTCCAACGCAAACGGCCTGTCTGACCGGAACAACTATACCACCGCACGCGATCTCGCGATCCTTGGCATGGAAGTGGACCGCCTGTTCCCGGAATATCGCCGCTTCTTCCTGGCGTCGGCCGTCACGATTGACGGCAAGGAGATCAAGTCCAACAATCTGCTTTTGACCCGCTTCAGTGGCACGATCGGCATGAAGACCGGTTTCCTGTGTGCCTCCGGACGCAATATCGTCGGGCTGGCCACACGCAATGGAAAACGCGTGATGGTGGTCATTCTGGGTGCGACGACGGAACGGGAACGCAACGAGCGATCTGCGCAATATCTGACGCAAGCCTTCGATGGCCGATTGTCTTCTGACAAAGGCAGTGTGCAGAACCTGCAAAACCGCACCGATGTGGCGCCGCAGGATATGCGCGTTCGGCTGTGCACCGACCAGAGTGTCGCCTACGAGGCCAGCCGCAACGCCCTGTATCCGATGGGTCTGCCGGGGAACGAAACCTACCTGCGGGACCAGATCCCTGGGCAGGTCCACGCGATCAGCACGCGGGCAAACGAAAACCCGGCGGATGTCCCCGTACCCATCCGCCGCCCTTCATAACCACGGCAACGAAACGGCTTAAATAGCTGAGGCCGATGACCGTAATTGGCGCCCGGCAACCGCAGGCTTTTCCCCGAGCAGTCTCCATTCCGCGCGTCGAACATGCGAATGACGGGTTGAGATGACACGTGGCAATGGCTATGTGGTGCACATCCCAAGCGAACCTCCGCGAACAACAAGGCGTATCCCGGCATGACCCCAGACTTCCTCGTTACCCATTCGGGTGGCTTCCATGCTGACGAACTGTTGTCCAGCGTCATCCTCACCCGGCTTTTCCCGCAGGCGCGCATCGTGCGCAGCCGGGCGCCGGAATGGATTACGCCCGGTACAGACCGGATCATCTATGATGTCGGCGGCGCCTATGATGCCGATACCCGCATCTTCGATCACCATCAGCGCGGCGCGCCGCTGCGCGAGGACAGCCAGCCCTATAGCTCGTTCGGATTGATCTGGAAGCACTATGGCCGCGATTATCTTGTGGCGTCCGGTGTTCCCGAAACGCATGTCGAGGCTGTTCATGCGTCGTTCGATGCGAGCTTTGTGCTCCCCATCGATCTGGTCGACAATGGCGCGCTCAGCCCATCGGTTGCCGGGCTTTTGGGCGGGCTGACCCTGCCTGCTCTGCTGGAAACCCTGAAACCTGTTTTCGACGAAACCGATCCGGAAGCCGACGACCGGGCGTTCCACAACGCCTTGGCCATTGCCCGCGCCTTCGTCGAGGCACGGATTGCCAAGAGTGCTGCAAAATTGCGGGCCGAGGCGCTGGTGCACAAAGCCATCGTCGATGCCGGTGAGGGGCGCATTCTGGAACTTCCGATGGGCATGCCGTTCCGTCCTGCTGTCGTCAAGGCTGGTGCCGATCATCTGTTGTTTGTTGTCCATCCGCGCGACAAGGACTGGTGCCTGACCACGATCCGCCGCGCTGACGAAGGCTTTGAGGTTCGCGCCGATCTGCCCGCCGCTTGGGCTGGCCTGACCAATGGCGATCTGGAAGCAGCCTGCGGCGTGACTGGCGCAAGCTTCTGCCACAACGGCCGCTTCGTCGCTGCAGCCAAGACTCGCGAGGCAGCCCTTGCCATGGCGGAACTGGCGGTCAAGGAAGCTGTCGCCACAGGGTTGGGACAGGCAGAAGCAGCGGAGTAAGGCACTCGGGCAACGTCAGGGCGTCGGCTACTTCGCCTTCGCCACTGGCGTTGCGCCATCCGTCACCAGCGCAAATCCCGTCATTTCCTCGGGCGTCAGATAATAGAGCCGGTCCGGCGGCGTCTCCAGTGCGTGCAGCCAGAGGCCGGATTTGATGCCCATCTCTTCGAGATGGCGGCTGACATCGGCCGTGGTCTTTTGCGCCTCGGACATCGCCTGTTCGGGCGAGAGCTTTTCCTTGGAGCCGTTGAAAATCTGGTGGACGCCGATGACGGCGCCTTTTTCGGCCTCGCGGGTGACGCCGCCTGCCATGACGATCGGGCAGGACGAGGCGCAGAGCGCGCCGCCTGCGACCCGTGTGCCAAGCTTCTTCTCGCGGATCAGTTTTGACATCGCCAGCGCATCGCCAACGGACCCACCCGGCGAGTTGAGCAGTACGGTCTTCACATATTCGCCGCGCGCCTCGATTTCTGCGGCAAAACGCCCTGCCGCTCCCGGCTCGATCGAACCTTCGGCCGACAGAATACCGCCGGGCTTCAACTCGAAGCGGATCGCCTGTTTCAATGTATTGGGATCGGCGGTGATCTCGGAAGGGGCGTTTGCCGGTTCACCTTCGGTCAGCGCCGGCGGCAGGATCGGCACCGCCTGTGGCTGCATCGGGTCAAAGCCCGGAACGTCGCTTCTGGCAGCGCCCAGCTCATTCCAGTCGATGACCACGAAGACGACTGCTGCGGCCAGCAATGCCTGAAAGGCATGGCGCATCAGCGTGCCGTCATCGGCCGAGAGCAGATAGGCTTTCAGCTTCTGTCCTGTTCCCTGCAGACGTGCGCTGCTCATCATTTTCGCGGACCTTTGCCGGACAGGTCGAAGCTGGCAATGTTCGACTGATCCTTGGCCTCAACCGCTGCCAGCGCCGTTTCGACATCAATGCCGCTGGCCACCAGTGCCTTCTGGACCTCAAGCGCCTCCAGCAGTTCGGCCGCGGTGATCCGTTCGGCAAAGGGCAGGCGCTGCTCTTGCCGCCGCAACGCGGAATGCACGATTGACAGCATGAAGATCAGCACGGCCGGCAAAAGGTCGATCGAGATCGCCCCGGCCCAGCTTGGAATGAAATCCGAGGCATAACGCAGCACGGCCTCGGCCGACGAGAGGGGAACGAACCGGCGTTCGGCGACGGGTTTGCGGGCAAGGATCTCGTCTGCAGCTTGCGACAAGACTTTGCTCTGCGCCCCGACGGACGAGCGGATGGTCTCCATCACCTGATCCTGCCGGGTTGCAAGGTCCGCCGCCTGTCCGTCTGCCACAGGCGCGATGAAGCCGAGCGACAGATCGTCGGCGGCGCGTTTCACCGAAGGCGCGATCGACGTCTGCTCCAGCGAGGTGATGACGCCGGAGAGCTGAACCACTTCGGCAGCAAACTGGTCGGCGCGCGGATCGATGGCGCCGGGGGCCGAGACCAGCGAGCGCATCGTCTCCAGATGCTTGCGGCCGTCGTCGAACAGGGTGGTGACGCGGTCACGCGAGGCGGTGATGTTGTTCTGCAGTTCGGTCAGTTGCGCTGCCATCTGCGACAGCAGTTGCACGACGCTGCCAGCGCCGGTCGTGCCGGTCAGGGCGCCGGTTTCGCGCTCCTGGTCGGCCAGCCGCTGGAACCGTTCCTGCGTGCGCTGGATATCCGGCAGCAGGCTTTGCGCGGCAAGGGCATTCTGATGTGCCTGGTCGAGATCGGCGGTGTAGCCTTCCATGGTTTCCGCCAGATGCTGCTCGAGCGCTGCCGAGCCGGCTAGCGCCGCGGCGTTCAGCCAGCTCGACATGGCGATGATCATGGCGCAGCCGAGCGCCATGACGCCGAGCATGGCGCCCCGTCCGGCGGCACCCGTGACATGCGGATAGAACCGCGCCATATAGGTCCAGAAGGCGTAGATCGCGACGGAAACGGCGCTGGAATAAATCAGCGCCGCAAAGAACACCGAGGTCGCCGAACCGTCGAGGATCGAGCGCACGCCGAGATAGGTGTAGACGCCCGATGCCAGCGCCAGAACGGCAAGGGCGAACCGGGTCATGGTCTCGACGGCTTCAATCCCGTCCTGCAAGCGATGCGATGCGCCAAGTGCCATGGTGTTCCTCCGGCTGGGGTGGCTTAACAAACCCTTAAAATACCGGCGAAATCAAGGCTATCCGTGTCGTGACGGTCCTGTCTCAGGCGGGCAGGGCACCGGGGCCGGAGCGGCGGTGCATCATCCAGGCCTGAAGACAGATGCCGAGAAGGAAAATCACGGCCCAGATGGCGGTCACCGTCTGGACGGGTGGCGAATCCGGGCCGTTGCCGATCGGGCTTGATGGCGGCAGGCGCGACAGTGTTTCGTTGATGCCGGGGATCATCAAGAGGAAGAAGGTGAACGACATCGCCAGCGCCTGCAGGTACCGGTTGAGGCGGCCGAACCAGCCGAGCTGGCCGATGACGATGGAAAAGATAACCGCCAGCATGGCGATGATGCCGATTGCATGGCCGGCATTGAAGCCGCCGGTGCTCGACAGGCCGAAGGAGGTAATCGCCGACAGAAACAGCGTGATGATGTAGATGCGGCCCGAATTGGATTTCGGAACGATGGCGGCATATTTTGAAAAGGAATAGAGCCCCGCGACAATGGGCACGACGCTGATGATGGTGTGGACGATGCCGAGCGTGGACAACGGATTGGCCATGGAAAATCCCCCTGAATCATAAGTATCAATGAATGACAATGATCAATGCGCAGAAAAATCAAACGGTTCGCCGTCAGTTAAGGCCGGACGGACATGCGCCGGGCGGCTGCGGACTTATGGGATTTTGATATGTTCATGCAACGAGTGCAATCGAAATCCTATGGCGGTTCGCCCTAAAAGGGAAAGCGCCGGGCAGTCACGCTTTTTTATGGGTTTGCCCGGTCTGCGAGACCAACCGAAAAGGATGTCAGTCAATGCTGTATGGTCGTGGTGCGGTTCTTTCATACCAGTATCAAAGGCGCAGCGATGTCGCCGCCCAGCTTCCCATAACTCCGGCAACGACGGGGCGGGAAGACGCTGCCATGCTGCTGCGGCTGTGTGTCGTGGCGCTTCTGGCCGTCAGTGCGGCCGCCGCCGTCATCACCTTTGCCCAGTAGATGTTTGAACAACAGACGCGCCCGTCATGGCGCGCCTGTTGTGTTCATCGCTGCTGGTTAGACTGCTGCCAGAACGCCGAGAGCAGCCGTTATCCGTGTCCGGTCGGCCTGCGACAGCGGCAGCATCGGCCTTGGCGGATCGAAGGGGCTGAGTTCCAGAAGGTTGGCGATCGCGTGAACGACGCGGTAGCTGCTGAGTTCGCGGAACAGCGTCCAGAGCGGTTCGAACAGCGTGTTGATACGTTCAACCTCGGCGCGGTCACCGGTTTGCGCTGCCCGCATCAGCTTGACGGAGGGGGCCGGCAGAATGCCGGCGACAACGCTGTACCAGGTGACGCCGCCTGCAAGGATGGCATCGGCGACCAGCCAGTCGCCGCTGTAACCGACAGCGAAACCGGCGGGAACGGCTGACACTGTTTCATGATGGGCGGCCGCGATGTCGGCAGCCGGTAGCGCCGGGTTTTTGACCGCGGCAATGGTGTCGATGGCCGAAAGGCGCGAAAGCAGCGTTTGGCTGATGGAAAAATGGGTCGTGCCCGGATTGTTGTAGATGCAGAGCGGCAATGGCGTGGCGGCCGCAACAGTGGAAAAATGCTCGAACACCTCATCGTCACTCAGCGGCGTATAGGACACTGGTGCCATGAGGAGCCCCTGCGCGCCCGCATCCTGCGCATCGCGCGCCAGTGCGACTGCCTCGTCGGTGCGCAGCGCTCCGACGCCGACGATGACGGGTGTGCGGCCGCCGAGGCAAACAGCGGCGGCGTCGATGGCGCGGCGTTTTTCCGCCCGGCTGAGATACATATAAGAGCCGGTGCTTCCGAGCAGGCCGATGGAATCGGCACCCGCAGTGTCAATGCGCTTGAGCAGAGTGCTCAAGGCACCGGTATCGACGCGGCCAGCCGCATCGCAAGGGGTGATCGGGAAGGCGGAGAGGCCATGAAACAGCATACCGGGTCTCTGTGCTGGAGGGAGCGTTTCGCCAGCTGTGCCCGGATGGCTGTTACAGGTCAATGCCGGTATTGTCCCGGTGTCATTTTGCCGGTGCGGCGAGCATTTCGCCGGTCAATTCTCCACCCAGCTCCACGGCCTTGGTCTGTTTGTTGTAGACGCAGATCTGGCTGATCCTGCCGTCGGCGCCCTTCGGTTTGCCGCTGACCAGCGCCAGCCCGAAACTTTCCGAGCCGAACGGGTCGACAACCGCCGTTGGTGTTTCGATCGACCCGGCTGCCGCTTCAATGCATTTCACCGAAACATCGGCGCGCATGGCCTCCCAGGCATCGTCCGAGGATGCGAACGCAGCGACTGGCATCAACGTGGCGGCAACGAGGGCGATGAGGGCGGAACGGTTGCGAAAAGGCATCTGATTTCCTTGGGTTATTGATCCGGCGGTTCAGATGCGACCTTGTCCAAGGATCATGTCCATTCTGTGCCCGTTTCATCACCGTGGAACATTCTGGTGGTGAAAGTATTTTCCATACCTGTAGCGAAATTTGGCATGGCGGCGGTTGCCTGTTGCCACAGTGGTCCCTATGTTCCGCCTCACAGATTTCTTTCATGAATTCCAACCCGGCTTTCATGGATCCCGCCAACAAGAGGAGATACCATCATGGCTTTCGAATTGCCGAACCTGCCTTACGATTACGACGCGCTCGCCCCTTACATGTCTCGCGAAACGCTCGAGTATCACCACGACAAGCATCACCTTGCTTACGTGACCAACGGCAACAAGCTGGCTGAAGAAGCGGGTCTTTCCGCCCTGTCGCTGGAAGAAGTCGTCAAGAAATCCTACGGCACCAACCAGCCGCTGTTCAACAATGCCGGCCAGCACTACAACCACCTTCACTTCTGGAAGTGGTTGAAAAAGGGCGGCGGCGGCACACAGCTGCCGGGCAAGCTCGATGCAGCCATCAAGTCCGATCTCGGCGGCTACGACAAGTTCCGCGCCGATTTCATTGCTGCCGGCACCGGCCAGTTCGGTTCGGGCTGGGCATGGCTCTCCGTCAAGAACGGCAATCTCGAAATCTCCAAGACCCCGAACGGTGAAAACCCGCTGGTTCACGGCGCATCGCCGATCCTCGGCGTCGATGTCTGGGAACATTCCTATTACATCGACTACCGCAATGCCCGTCCGAAGTACCTCGAAGCCTTCGTCGACAGCCTGATCAACTGGGATTACGTGCTCGAGCTTTACGAAGCCGCCGCGTAAGCAGCCCTTATCCCGTAGCGGATTTACACCCGGCGCCAAAAGCGCCGGGTGTTTTTGTTTGGGCAAAGCCCTTTCCGGGGTTGCGGCCGGCCATCTCGCCGGGCAAATGTCATGCGGTTGTCACGAGCCGCTACTAGGCAGGCGCCATGCACAAAGACATTGAAACTCCTATCCTCCGCTTCGGCATCGTCGCCGATCCGCAATATGCCGATATCGCGCCGAATGAGGCGATGGGCCGCTATTACGCGCAAAGCCTTGCCAAGCTGGCCGAGGCCATTTCGACTTTCAACACAGCCGAACTCGATTTCGTTATCACTCTTGGCGATCTCATCGACCGCGACTGGCAGAGTTTCGACGATATCCTGCCGGTCTATCAGGGGCTGCGTCACAAAGCGCTGTTCCTGCTCGGCAATCATGATTTCGCTGTTGTGCCGGAGCATCTTGGTGAAGTCCCAGCCCGCCTCGGCATGCCCCATCGTTATTATGACTTTACCCTCAACGACTGGCGGTTCGTCGTTCTTGACGGCAACGATGTCAGCACGTTTTCTACGCCTTCAGGCGATCCGCGCCATGAGGAGGCGACCGAACGTCTCTGCGCCCTGCAGGTGGCCGGTGCCATCAATGCCCATGGCTGGAACGGCTCGCTCAGCGATGAGCAGTTCCTCTGGCTGGAGGGTGTCATGGACAAGGCGGAAGCGGACGGCGAGCAGGTTCTAGTACTGTGCCACTATCCGGTCTTTCCGCCGAACACGCACAATCTGTGGGACAGCGAACGTGTCATCGCGCTTTTGACCGGCTATGAGTGTTTTCAGGGCTATTTCTGCGGCCATAACCACGATGGCAATTTCGGTGAGACTGCCGGTCGCCCCTTCGTCACCTTCAAGGGTATGGTCGATACGCAGGATCAGAACACGTTTGCGATCGTTTCGATTTTTGCCGGCCGGATCGAAATCAACGGTTTTGGCCGGGAAGACAGCCGGGTAATACCCCTTGGAGCTTGAGCCGTGGCCGGTGCTTTACCCGCCGCCATCAGAAAATTGCTGTTCGCTTGTGTCGATTTGCGAAGTCGCGCGTTTAACGGAGGTCCAATCCAGCTGAGGAGACCCCGATGGCCACGACCTTTGATCTCGCCGACCTGTCCGAAGACGAACTGAGCGCCCTCATCGACGAGGCAACAAGCCTTCGCCAGACATTGCGCAAAAGCCGCGAGCATGAACGCGCGACGGCAGCCGATGGCTCGAAAGGGCAGGACGTGCGCGACCCGGATCACGGCGTCATCACTGCCCCGACACCACGCGCGGTCAAGGAAGAGGGCCCGGCGCACGGGGCTACGAAATAAAACCTTCCTCAGCGAACCGATGGGAGCTGCGAGCCGGTTTGAGAACTGGTTCGCCACCCGCTGATCCAAAGATCCCGCAATCCATCGCCTTCGCCGCGAAAATGCTCTTGCGTCTCCGCGCAGCCTTCCACGCGGTCGGCGCGAAAATTGCGGATGGCTTGGCGCAGTTCGCACCAGCCGACCACCACGGCGGTGGCGGAATAGTAGATCAGCGCCAACGGACGGATGGTGCGTTCGCTGGCGCGGCCGAGTTCGTCGCGGTAGTCGAGTATCAATTTCTGCTCGTCGCGGATCGCCCGGCGCACCAGCGCAAGATCCAGCCCTGACGGCGGCGGCGCGATGCTGCCCCAGGCATGCAGCGCCTTGGAGTGCAATGCCTGGCGCAGCGGCGCCGGTATCGCGCCGGCAATCTTCTGGTTGACCCGCCGGGCAGCCTCCTTCAACTCCTCGTCACCGGTGCGCTCAAGCAGCGCCAGTGCCAGAACGATGGCCTCCGTTTCCTCGATTGAAAACATCAGCGGCGGCAGGTCGAAGCCGGGGCGCATGATGTAGCCGATGCCGCGCCCGCCCTCGATCGGTACCCGCATCGCCTGAAGTGCTGCAATATCCCGGTAGATCGAACGTACCGTCACTTCCAGAGTTTCGGCGATCTGCGCTGCCGTGACCGGGCGGGTCGCGAGCCTTAGAATCTGGATGATCTCGAACAGTCGCGATGCCTTGCGCATGGGCTCCCTTTTCGTCATCAGGCAAAACGCTCCTGACAGAACCCTGTCAGTTGGGTGGCGGTATATCACGTGGGCAAGCACTTGAAAAACCAGCGTTGTGCAAAGTGGAAACCCTTCTGGATAAACGGATAACTGACATGACCTACGCGGAAAATCTCTGGCTGTTCTTCACTCTTCTCTTCGGCATCATCATCGTGCCCGGCATGGACATGGTGTTTGTCATGGCCAATGCGCTGACCGGCGGGCGGGCGTCGGGCCTGACCGCCACAGCCGGTATCATGGCGGGTGGGGTCTTTCATACGCTCTATGCCGCACTTGGGGTCGGCTTCCTGCTGCATCTGGTGCCGGAGCTTTTCAATGTGCTTTTGCTCGCAGGCGCCGCCTATATCGCCTGGATCGGCATTTCGCTTGCCCGTAGCAGCATTGCCATCGCCTCGGTTGAGCCGGGGGCACGGCTTTCACTGTGGACAAGTTTTCGCCGCGGCGCCTTGACCAGCATTCTCAATCCAAAAGCCTATCTGTTCATGCTGGCCGTCTATCCGCAGTTCCTGAAACCTCAATTTGGGCCGCTCTGGTCGCAGGCACTGATCATGGCGATCATGATCTCGCTGACGCAGCTTGCCGTTTATGGCGGTCTGGCGTTCGCCGCCGGCCGCAGCCGCGATGTCATCGTCTCAAGTCCTCGTGCCACCGCCGTCATCGGCAAGACTGTCGGCGTCATCCTGATGGCGGTTGCGGCACTGACCGTGTGGCACGGTTGGCTATAACATGAGTAAAATACTCCTGTTAATTCAACCTGTTGAGAGAGATGCGATAAACTCGATTTCAAAAAAATGTTACTTCCTTCGTGATCGCAAAATGCAATCATGCCCGCGCACCGATTGAGAGAACCGCTTCGCCAGTCCGGGCGGCGTCTCGCCAGAGCTGGAGATTTGGATGAAGCTGAAAATGATACTGACGGCCCTCGTGATTGCAGGCTGTGGCGTAAGTGCCGTCATCGCTGCGGATGATCCGGTCAAGGTCCGAGAAGGGCTGATGAAGCAGATCGGCGGATCGATGGGCGCGCTGGCCGGTATAGCCAAGGGCGAAAAACCCTATGACGCCGAAGTGGTGAAGACGTCGCTGACGACGATCAGCACCAATATCAAGGCATTCCCGGATCAGTTCCCGGCCGGTTCTGAGGCCAATTCGGAAGCCAGCCCGAAAATCTGGGAAAACATGGACGACTTCAAGGCGCATGCCGCCAAGCTTGGCGCTGATGTTGACGTAGCGCTTGTGCAGCTTCCGGCAGATGCAGCCGGCGTTGGTGCAGCGCTCGGCGCCATCGGCAAGAATTGCGGTGACTGTCATCAGGTCTACCGCATCAAGAAATGATGCGGCGGGCCTTGCCCCTCTAAAACTGCGATTTTTGGCGCGCCCAACCCGGCGCGCCAATTGTGTTTTCCGGATGAGGCAAGAGGAGTGGGCGAATGGGTGTGCGGGTTCGAAAACTGGTATCGACAGTGGTTTTCTTCGGCGTGATCGCCGCTGGCGCCGCCTGGTTCCTCACCAAGCCCGAGCCGTGGCCCGTGTCGCACTGGGATGGGCTCGGGGAACCGGATCTGGCGAATGGCGAACAGATGTTCTGGGCGGGCGGCTGTACCAGCTGTCATGCGGCCGCCAAATCCGAAGGCGATGCCAAGCTGGTTCTGGCCGGTGGCCTGCCGCTGAAAAGCCCGTTCGGCACGTTCCATGTGCCCAATATCTCGCCGGATGAAACCGCCGGAATCGGCAACTGGACGCTGGCGGAGTTCGGCGACGCCATGACTCGCGGCGTCGGCAAACAGGGCGAGCATCTCTATCCGTCGTTCCCCTTTGGCTCCTACGCCCGAATGACGACAAAGGATGTCAACGATCTCTGGGGTTTCCTGAAAACCCTGCCGAAAAGCGCCAATGTCGCGCCACCGCATGATCTGCCGTTTCCGTTCAATATCCGGCTTGTGCTCGGCGGCTGGAAGCTGCTGTTTTTCACCGACAAGCCGCGCGTCACGGTCGATACGGCAGATCCAAAGATCGCCCGCGGCCAGTATCTTGTCGAAGGCCCCGGCCACTGCGGCGAATGTCATACGCCGCGCAATGCGCTGGGTGGTTTCGAGACTGCGCAGTGGCTCGCGGGTGCCCCCAATCCGGAAGGCGAGGGCCGCATCCCCAACATCACGCCAGGCTCGAAAAGCATCGGCTCCTGGAGCGAGGGCGATATCGTCAATTATCTCCAAACCGGCTTCACCCCGGAGTTCGATTCCGCCGGTGGCTCGATGGTCGAGGTCCAGCAGAACATGGCCAAGCTCTCTGCGTCCGACCGCGAGGCGATCGCTGCTTATCTGAAGGCGGTACCAGCGATCGAGTAGGATGCTTGTATTTATTGCTATCAATGAGTAGATTGATAGCGTGAATAGCAAGCACAGGAAAACGCTTGCCGCGATCTTCAAGGAGCCCGCGTCCGGAACGATCGATTGGGCTGACATTGAAAACCTGCTTGTTGCCGCAGGATGTACGATCGTTGAAGGCAACGGGTCGCGTGTCAGGTTCTCGTTCGCAAATGAGGTGGAAAGTTTCCATCGTCCCCATCCGGCGAAAGAAGCGAAGCGCTATCAGGTTCGCGCGGCGCGGGAATTCCTGCTTCGCATAGGAGTAAAGCCATGAATATCATGTCCTACAAGGGCTATGCGGCCCGGATCGATTATGACGCGGAAGACGAAATCTTCTTCGGCCGGATCGCGGGCATCACCGATGGGATCGGTTTTCACGCGGATACGGTGGCGGATTTGAAAGCCGCATTCCACGATGCTGTCGATGATTATATCGAAACCTGCGCGAAGATTGGCAAGGATCCGCAGAAATCCTATTCCGGCAAGATGATGTTCCGGGTTGATCCGGACGTGCATGCTCGGGCGGCGAAGGCTGCTGAGCTGTCGGGAAAGAGCCTCAACCAATGGGCTGCTGAGGTCTTGGCAAAGGCGGCTGCCTCGAAGGCGGCCTGAGCTGGCTTGGTCTATCGGCCGGAAGCCAAGGCGCGCTCCTTGGAACGCGCCCATCGCCATAATGCTGCTACCGTAAAAATCGCCCACCTCAGGCGAGCGTCTGCAGATAGCGCATGCCGGTCACCGGACCCGGCGTGAAGTTTTCCGATTCATAGAAGCGGTGCGCCTGGAAATTGCCGGTGGCGGCGCTGACCGAGAGATAGGTTGCGCCAGCCATGCGGGCCTGTTCGCGGGCCTTGGCGACGAGATGGCGGCCGATGCCGGTGCCGCGATGGGCAGGGCGGACGTAAAGATGATGCAGTTCCATGCCGCGCGCACCCTGCTGGGCGCGGTAGAGCGGCACGAGAATGGCGTAGCCGATCAACTCGCCTGCAGCCTCGGCCACAAGTGCGGTGATCCAGGGCATGCGGCCGAAAAGGTCGCGCTCGAGGTTTTCCGGAGTGACGGCTGCGGCATCGCCATGGTGGGCGGCAAGCTCGGTGATCAGTTCGCGCAGCGCCGGCAGATCTCGCTGCTTGGCGGTGCGGATGGTGACCATCGGTGCGCGTGTGGCGAGTGGGAGAGGGGATGTCGGGGTGGCAGTCTGCAGCATTTCATGGCTCCTTATGGCTTTCCCGCCATCAGGTGCCGTTCAAAAACAAAAGCCGCCTGATGGCGGCTTGTTTGAACGAGATCAGACAGCCGCACCTATGGGAGCAGCGTAAAATACCAACGGGCGATGTTCACGGTTCTGATCATGGCGGGCAATGTCGCCTTTTCCGGAAAATTGTCAACGGGAAATCGCGCGTCCGTTAATTTTTGTGGCCGAAACAAGATTTAGGACGGCCGCGATTCTGGCCAAGACCGGCCACAATCGCGCTCTAGGCATCGTCTCCAGCGGCGCGAATCTGGTTGAGGGGGGCTAATATTGGCTATCCTGATCAAGGGTTTGATGCCGCTCTCATCGTCATTCAAGGAGAACCCGACGCATGTCGTCCATGTTCAATCGCCGATCGTTCATCATCGGCTCCAGCCTTCTGTTGCCTGCCGCCGCTTTGATGCCCAAAACGGTCTTTGCCGCCGGCAACGATATCGAAAAGCAGCTTCTTGCGCTGGAAAAGCACACCGGCGGCCGTCTCGGCGTCTACGTCCTCGACACCAAGACCAAGGTGTCCTTCGCCCATCGGCCTGATGAGCGCTTTGCCATGTGCTCGACGTTCAAGGCACTGGCCGCCGCCTTCGCGCTGGCCCGGGTCGACAAGGGCGAGGAAAAGCTCGACCGGCAGATTTCGATTTCGAAGAAACACCTGCTGTCCTATTCGCCGGTGGTGGAGAAACATGTCGGCGGCGGAATGACGGTAAGTGAACTCTGCGATGCCGCCGTCACCTATAGCGACAATGCCGCTGCCAACCTGCTTCTGGCAAGTTTTGGTGGTCCGAAGGGGCTGACGGATTGGCTGCGCTCGATCGGCGACAGCACCACCCGCCTCGACCGGATCGAGCCGGAGCTGAACGAAGCTAAGGTCGGTGATCCGCGCGACACGACGACGCCGGTGGCGATGACCCAGACGCTCGGCAAGCTGTTGCTTGAGGATGTACTGTCGTCATCATCGCGCGATCAGTTTTCCGCCTGGCTGGTTGCCAACACCACCGGCGACAAGCGTCTGCGGGCAGGGCTGCCGAAGGCCTGGACCATAGGCGAGAAGACCGGCACCAGCGGCCGGGGAGAAGCCGGCGATATCGGCTTCATGCGGCCGGCGGATGGCCATACGATCCTGGCGTCGGTCTATATCGCCGAGGGCAAGAAGCCGAAGGAGTTGGAGCCGGTGTTTGGCGAGGTGGGCAAGCTGATTGCAGCGATGGTGGGGTGAGGTGAGGTGACGGTGGGCCGACGGCAAGGTCATTTGGCGTCGTCGGTAGGTGCATTTGGCAGCCGGGCGATACCCCAAATTCCGTCATTCCTGTGCCCGTCACAGGAATCCAGCCAGCCCAAGTCTTTGGGCTGAAAGAGTCTTTCGGCCCGACAGACGTCGGGCCACTGGATCCCCGCCACGAGGGCGAGGATGACGGAGGTAGAAGGTGCCTATCCCGCTCAAACAACTGCTGTAGATGGGGGGAGCGCTCAAAGTCAGGCGGCTGTCTTCTCAAGCCTCTGCTCTGCGGCTTTCTCAAGCCGGTCCATGGCCCCGGTCAGGGCTGCAAAGCAGCGCATGTCGAGTGCCGTGCCCACGTCGCGGGCCATGATGGCCAGCGCCTGTGACACCGGCATGGCTGCCCGGTAGGGGCGGTCAGCCGTCAGCGCGTCGAAGATATCGGCTGTCGTGACGATCCGGGTTTCCATGCAGATCTCGTCACCGCCGATGCCGCGCGGATAACCCTTGCCGTCGAGCCGTTCGTGATGGGCGCCGGCAATGCGCGAGAGGTCCTTGAAGGCTGTGATCTTCGATAGGATCAGTTCGCTCAGCGCCGGGTGGCTGCGGATCGATTGCCATTCCGCGTCATCCGGCTTGCCGGGCTTGTCGAGGATCTGGTTGGAAACGCCGAGCTTGCCGATATCGTGCAGCAACGCCACCCGCTTCAGATAGCGGCGCTGCTGCTCGTCGATACCCATTTCCTCGGCGATCATGTCGGTAAAAAGCGCCACCCGCTTGCTGTGGCCGCTGGTAAACGGGCTCTTGGAATCCACCACTTCTGCAAAGGCCGCCGCCACGTCGTCGAGATAGTCGTCATCGACGTCATCGCTCGCATCATGCGCGGCCATGGCGATGACGGTTTCCTTGAGGTCGGGTGCCGCCAGCGTTGCCCAGAAGACCGGATCCCTGGCGATCGTGCCAAAGACTTTGACCAGTTCCGGATCGAACCAGGTACCTGCCCGCCGGGCAACTTCCTTCTGGGCGCTCAGCGGCCCGGCGCTGGTGTGAAAGACATCCACCACCTGTGCGATCAGGCCGATACGGGCGCTGAGCGCGATCTGCGTGCCCTTCAGCCCCACCGGCTTGCCCTTGCCGTTCCAGTATTCGTCAAGATCGAGAATGCCGGATGCCACCCGCTCGGAAAAGCGCATCATCCGGACGATTTCCGCCCCGCGCTGGCAGCGGGTCTCGATCAGCTCGCGGGCAATCGTGCCGCCGGTGGTGAAGATGGTGACCAGCGAGCGAAAACGCTCGGAAAGCCCGGCCTTCAGGCCCGTATGCGACAGCACGAAACGCAGCACTTGCGGCAGGCTCTCGTCCAAGAGCTTGGCGTCGCGCTTGAATTCCAGATCGTCGGTCAGATAGAGCTGGCAGATGCGGGCCGCATTGCTGGAGCAACCGATATCCTTCAAGAGCAGCGTGTAATAAAGGTCGTTCAGCGCGTCGTCTGCGAGGCCGATTGCCCGGCCGATATTCATGCCGATCCAACAGCAGCGCACGCCGTGCCCCTCGGGCTGACCTTCGGTCAGATCCAGCGCGTAGCTGAGTGCACTCAGCAATTCGGCTTTGCCGACATGCAACTCTGAACTCATGATGCACCCATCAGTAACGCATAGCGTGTATTCTGCTCGTTTGTGATTGTACCGGTGCTTCCTAAAGGAAGTGTCTAGGCTCAGGACATTGTCATCCGGCGGGCACGCGGCGGCGGAAGGGAGCCTTTCCATTTGTGCGCAGATAGTATACCCCCCTATCCTATAGCGAGGTGCCGATGTCCCATACCGTTCGTGAGAAGACCAAACTTTTGGCGCGGGTGCGCCGCTTGAAAGGGCAGCTTGAGGCTGTCGAACGGGCGCTGGAGGTGGAAACGCCCTGCGGCGATATCCTGCAGCTTCTGTCATCCATTCGCGGCGCGCTGAACGGGCTGACGGGTGAGGTGATGGAAGATCACCTGCGCGAACATGTGCTGCACGCCGAAAGCGATGCGGAGCGCTCGCGGGCCGTCGATGAACTCTCCGCCGTGCTGCGGACCTACGTGCGCTAAAAACCTGATACGCCGATCTTGAGAGGATGGCTCCATGTCGACAGAAAACCTGGTTCACGAACACGTCTTTCTCGGCGCTGATCACAAGCGCAACGAGCGCCGCGTCTGGCTGGTGATCGCGCTGACCGCAACGATGATGGTGGCGGAGATCGCCGCCGGCAATCTCTATGGGTCGATGGCGCTGGTTGCCGATGGCTGGCACATGTCCACCCATGCCGGCGCCATGCTGATCACGGCGCTCGCCTATCTCTATGCCCGGCGCCAGGCCCGCAATCCACGCTTCACCTTCGGTACCGGCAAGCTCGGCGATCTCGCCGGTTTCGCCAGCGCCATCGTTCTGGCTCTGATCGCGCTTTTGATCGGTTGGGAAAGCCTGCTCAGGCTCGCCAATCCTGTCCAGATCAGCTTTTCACAGGCGATTGCCGTCGCGGTTGTCGGTCTTGCCGTCAATCTTGTCTCCGCCTTTCTGCTGAAAGATGATCATCAGCATCATGGTCATTCGCATGGAGGGCATTCCCACGGCAGTCACTCTCACGGCGCTCATTCGCATGACACGCATTCACATGGTGCGGAAGCCCCGCATGCGCACGGACACGATCATCACGATCATCACGATCATGCTGGCCATAGCCACGATGCGCACAGCCATCACGGTCACGCGGCCCACAAGCCCGGCGCCGACAACAATCTGCGTTCCGCCTATCTGCATGTGATGGCCGATGCGCTGACCTCGGTGCTGGCTATTTTGGCCCTTCTGGCCGGAAGCATCTATGGCTGGCTCTGGCTCGATCCGGCCATGGGCATTGTCGGCGCACTGGTTATCGCCCACTGGTCCTATGGCCTTATCCGCCAGACCGGCCTGATCCTGATCGACGCCACCGACACGGTCACCGGCCTGCAGTCAGAAATCCGCGAGCGAATCGAGACCCCGCAGGAAAAAATCACCGATCTTCATGTCTGGCAGGTTGGCCCCGGCCACAATGCAGCGATCGTCGCAATCGCCACCGCCAACCCGCATCCGCCGGCCTTCTACAAGGAAAAGCTGGCAAAACTCTCCGGGCTGTCGCATCTGACGGTCGAGGTAACGCCGGTCGCGGCTTAGGCGGTCGCATCCATCCGATCCTCATCCAGCGTTTCCCCGTCAATGCGAACGACGTGGTCGCCGGGCATGATCATCGCCGTGCGGTGGGTGATGGCAATCACCGTGACCGTGTCGCAGACCGCGCGGATATGTTCCATGATGTCGCGTTCCGTTGCGGCATCGAGGGAGGAACTGGCTTCGTCGAGAAACAGGATAGCTGGATCGTTGTAAAATGCCCGCGCGATGGCAATCCGCTGGCGTTCGCCGCCGGAGAGTTTTAAGCCCCGTTCGCCGACGGACGTTTCAAAACCATCCGGCAATGCGTCGATGAAATCGAGGATTGCGGCACGTCCCGCTGCCAGCCGCAGCCGTTCCTGGTCGAGCGGACGGCCGAGCGTGATGTTGGTGGCGAGCGTGTCGTTGAGGAGCATAAGCTCCTGCGGCACGATGCCGATGTGGCCATACCATTCGCGCCGGTCGACGTCGTGCAAAGGCGTGCCGTCGATGGTGATCCGGCCGGTCTGCGGTTCCAGAGATTTCAGCGCCAGCCGGAAGGCAGTCGACTTGCCCGATCCGGTTTCGCCGGTGAGATAGCTGATGTGTCCGCGTCGGGCGGTGAAGCTGACATTGCTGACACCGCGGCCGTTGACATAGTGGTACCCAACGTTCTCGAACTGAACTGTCCCGGTATTGATGGAAAACGAAACGGCTGTTTCGGCCTCAGCTTCATCAGGTGCGTCCCATAGCTTGATCAGCGGTTTCAGCGAGGCGGTCGCGCGCACAACATCGTCGAGCGCGTGACCAATCATTTCGAAAGGCTGGTTGAGCTGAAGCAGCAGCGCATTGAACAGCACGACATCGCCCACCGACAACGCGCCTTCGCGCAACCGTGGCAAGAGCATGAGGAACGTGACGAGAAACTGAACGGTGAGCGCGAGCCCCTGAATGGCGCTGAAACCGATCTTCTGCAGGCAGAAGGCCCTCCAGTTGTCGAAAACCTCCCGGGCCTTGTCCGAAAACCGCGACAGCATCCATTGATGCGCCCCAAAATGTCGTAACGTTTCCATGGCATTGATCGAATTGCCAACGAAACGGGCGTTTTCTTGCCCGCCCTCAATGGCACGATCGAGAAAAGGCTGGCTGCGGTGATTGGCAAAGCTCGTCAGTGCAACGAAGCAGGTGCCATAGACGAGAACAACGGCGACAAGTTCGAGATTGATCGTCGCGCCAAGCAGGACCAGCGTCAGGATGATTTGCGTCGCGCCGGGAATGAAGACGATCAGCCCCAGCTGCACGAGTGTCATCAGAGCGTTCTCGCCGCGCTTGCGCGCACTTTCGATTTCAGCCGGATTGTGTTCGACAAAAAAATCGGCCGTCTTGCGCAACAGCCGTTCGAACATGCTGGTGCCTGCGATGACCGCCAGGCTTTCGGCGCTGATTAAGGAAAGATACTGCAACATCGTCTGCAGCGCGCTGGAGAGCCCGAGCAGCAGTACATAGACGACAAAGCCGGTGACCAGCGTTTCGGCCAGCCGGTCACTGTTGAGCTGGTCGATCAGACGGGAAAAGAGATAAGGCGCGGCGACCGACGCAATGGAGGACAGGAAGACGCAGATTGCAATCGTCAGCAGCATCAACCGCGATGTCCGCCAGTAGTTGAGGAGGATGGTGCGGGGCAGCGAGGGGGATGCGGCGTTCTGCATGGAGCCTCCGAATCGATTGGGGGCCAATATTCCCGATAATACCGATTGATACAACCTTCAGGTTGTGTTGTCTGTACTATCGGTTGAAGGCTGGAAAACCCACGCCGCCCACGAAAAAGCCCGGCGCGATCGCTCGCACCGGGCTTTCTGCTGCTCGAATGCCTGTTACTTCGCCAGCTTGTAAGCGATCACATAATCCCCCGGCTTGGTGCCGACCGAGCCATGGCCGCCGGCGACGATCAGGACGAACTGCGTGCCGTCGTCGATGGCGTAGCTCATCGGGGTCGACTGGCCGCCGGCCGGAAGACGGCCGGACCAGAGTTCCTTGCCGGACGTCAGGTCGTAGGCGCGGATATAGTTGTCGACGGCTGCACCGAGGAAGGCAACGCCGCCCTTGGTGATCATCGGACCGCCAATGCCGGGCACGCCGACCTTGAAGGGCAGGGGAAGCGGCGTCATGTCACGCACGGTGCCGTTCCGGTGCTTGTAGGCGATCTGCCCGGTCTTCAGGTCGGCACCGGCGACATAGCCCCATGGCGGTGCCTGGCAGGGAATGCCAAGTGGCCCGAGGAACGGCCCCATGAAGACGCCGTAGGGTGCGCCGTCATTGCGGTTGAGACCCTGTTCGGAACCCTTTTCGTCCTGGCCCTTCGGCGGGATCTGGTCGCGCGGCACGAGCCTGGAGGTGAAGGCCAGATAGGTCGGCATGCCGAACATTACCTGCCGTTCCGGATCGACCGCGACCGAGCCCCAGTTGAACGTGCCGAAATTGCCGGGATAGATCAGGCTGCCTTCCAGCGATGGCGGCGTGTAGCGGCCCTCGTATTTCAGCCGCTTGAAATCGATCCGGCACGCCAGCTGGTCGAACATCGTCACGCCCCACATGTTCTTGTCGGTGAGTGGCGGCGGCGAGAAGGTGAGGTCGGAGATTGGCTGTGTCGGTGCGGTGAAATCCTCCGCAATGGCGCCGGTCGGAGCCGGGATTTCCTTGACCGGGATGATCGGCTCGCCGGTGCGCCGGTCGAGCACGTAGATATCGCCCTGCTTGGTCGGGCCAACGAGAGCTGGCACCGGCTGGCCGTCCTTGCCGGTAATGTCGAGCAGCACCGGTTGGGCAGGAACGTCCATGTCCCAGAGGTCATGATGCACCGTCTGGCGTACCCAGCGCACGGCGCCGGTGGTAATATCCAGCGCCACGATCGACGAGGAATATTTCTCGACATGTTCGCTTCTGTTCATGCCGAGCTGGTCGGGAACCTGGTTGCCGAGCGGGATATAGACGAGGTTCAGTTTGTCGTCATAGCTGAACACCGACCAGCTGTTGGGCGAGTTGGTCGTGTAGGTCTGGCCTTCCGGTAGCGGTGTGGTCACGTCCGGATTGCCACTGTCCCAGTTCCAGATCAGTGCGCCGGTATTGACGTCAAAGGCGCGGATGACGCCGGACTGTTCCTGCGTCGAATAATTGTCGTTGACGGCACCGCCGACGATGATCTTGCCAGCGGTGATCACCGGTGGCGAGGTGGAGTAATAGTAGCCGGCCGGATTGTATTTCATGCCGGTTTCGAGGTGCAACGTGCCCTTGTCGGCAAAGCTCTCGCAAACCTTGCCATCGGCCGCATCGAGCGCGATCAGCCGTGCGTCGGCTGTCGGCAGATAGACCCGCTCGGCGCAGGGGCTGCCGGCCACGGCGGCCGGATCGGCATAATAGGTGACACCGCGGCATGTCTGGTGCTGCCGGTCGGGGTTCATGCCGGAATTGGCGTCGAACTTCCATTTTTCCTTGCCGGTCGCCGCATCGAGCGCGATGGCGAGATTGTGCGGGGTGCACATATAGAGCGTGTCATGGATTTTGAGCGGGGTCACCTGATAGGTGGTCTCGCCGATATCGTCCGGCCGCTTCACATCGCCGGTCTGATATTGCCAGGCCGTTTCCAGTGTTCCGACATTGGCGGGGGTGATCTGCGTCAGCGGCGAATAGCGCTGGCCATAGGGCGTGCGGCCATACTGGTGCCATTCTCCGTCCGGGACGTTGCCGCCGAGATCGACTGCAGTCGTTGCAGTACCGACAGGCAGTTCGCCAGCAAGATCGAGCGGATCCTGCGTCATCGAATAGCCGGCGACGACGATCGAGGCGAGAACCGCGAGACCGAGCGGCAGGGCGCTGGCCGGGTAGGCCTCGCCCGTCGTGCTGCTGAACCCGAGGCCACGCCGGATGCCCGGCAGAAGCAGCCAGAGACCGAGCAAAATGATGACGCCGCCGCGCGGGCCGAGTTGCCACCAGTCGAAGCCGACTTCCCAGATCGCCCAGGCGAGCGTGCCGAGGATGAGCAATGCATAGACCATCAGCGCCGCACCGCGCCGCGCAAACAGGAGGAAAGCGGTGATGAGGAAACCGAGGCCGGCAATGGCATAATACCAGCTGCCGCCGAGCACGATGAGCCAGAGCCCGCCGCCGCCGAGCGCGAGCCCGATCAATGCGAAGACGATGGCCGTCAACAAAATCAACATGAATATCTCCCGTTCTGGAAAGCCGCGCCGCGCGGTTCGTCTCGCTTGCGGTGGGCATTGGGTCCAACGCCTCAGGGAAAAGGCAGTCCGGTCTCAGGGCTGGCCATCGCGCCGGATGGTGCTGTGCGCGGTGATCCTCGGTCGGATGCGCAGGAAGGTTCAATCCCCGCGCGTATCATCATCAAACATACCGCAGGCGTGCCGCCTTTCAATGGCCACATTTTGGCACAGCCATCAAAATTCGGCATGGCAGACAAGCGCTTGACGCAGGGCAATCCGGCGGCTTGCAAAAGGATTTCGGCAGCGCCGGAAAATAGGCTAGGTCAACGGCAATGTGAATCACACCGAGGTCCAGGATGAAGAGATTGCTGATGGTTTTGCTGGTTGCGGTCGTGGCCGTCGTCGGGGTCATCGGCGGCCGCTGGCTGCTCTATGTCACCAATACCAGCGACCCGCTGGACGAGGTCGGCATCGAGCTGAACAGCCGGATGCCGGAACCCTTGCGCCAATGGGGTTGCGCCCAGCTGAAAACCAATTTCGAAAACCGCCTGCCGCCCTATGGCTGCGCAGCTGTCGGCGGCATTGGCTGGGAGTAGATTTCAAGAACCCGGTCCGCTGATTAAGAGTCAGCGGCCCCTCATGTCCCGCAGAATGTCTTCAGCACTTCCTCCGATGGCTGCGGTGGCGCGGCATAGGCTGCAAACTTCGGCTGGTCCTCATAGGGCTTTGCCAGCACGTCGTTGAGTGCCTCGAACAACGAGAAATCGCCATCATCTTCCGCCGCGCGGATCGCCTGCTCGATGCGGTGATTGCGCGGGATGAAGGCGGGATTGACGGTGCGCATCGCAGCCGCCGTCTGCGCATCCGACAGAGGCTCGCGGCCGGTCCGTTCGCGCCAGGCTGAAAGCCAGGCATCGATATCGGCGGCGTTGGCGAAGAGCTCGCGCAACGGGCCGTCACCGGCGCTGCCTTCCGCCGCGTCGCAAAGCCGCCGGAATGTCAGCGTGAAGTCGGCCTCGTTGCGGTGCATGGCGTTCAACAGCCCCTGAACCAGATCGAGGTCTCCGTCTTCCTCGGTCTGTAGGCCGATCTTCGCCTTCATACCGGCCAGCCAGTGGGCCTGGAACCGCGCGCCATAACCAGCGATCGCATCATTGGCAAGATTGACGGCTTCGGAAGCTTCGGCATCCAGCAGCGGCAGCAGCGTTTCGGCAAAGCGCGCCATGTTCCATTGGCCAATCGCCGGCTGGCTGGCATAGGCATAGCGCCCACCCCGGTCGATCGACGAAAATACCTTGGCCGGATCATAGGCATCGAGAAAGGCGCAGGGGCCAAAATCGATGGTTTCGCCGGAGATGGCGCAATTGTCTGTGTTCATCACCCCATGGATGAAGCCGACGCAGAGCCAGCGGGCAATCAGCGATGCCTGACGCTCGATCGCGGCCTCGACCAGCGCCAGATAGGGACGCTCGTGGCCTTTGATATCGGGATAATGCCGGTCGATGACATAATCAGCCAGAACCTTCAGCCCGTCGGTATCGCCACGCGCCGCCAGGAACTGGAATGTGCCGACGCGGATATGGCTGGCCGCAACCCGGGTGATGACGCCGCCGGGCAAAACCCGCTCGCGGTAAACCGGCTCGCCGGTCACGACAGCCGCCAGGGCGCGTGTCGCGGGAATGCCAAGCGCAAACATCGCCTCGCTGACGATATATTCGCGCAGGACCGGGCCGAGTGCCGCGCGCCCGTCGCCGCGCCGCGAATAGGGCGTCTTGCCGGCACCCTTCAGCTGGATATCGCGGCGCTTGCCGTTGCTGTCGATGACTTCGCCCAGCAGGATCGCCCGCCCGTCGCCAAGCAGCGGCACGAACTGACCGAACTGATGCCCGGCATAGGCCATGCCCAGCGGCTCGGCCCCCTCAGGGATCACATTGCCGGAAAAGATCGCCGCCCCGTCGCGCTCCAGTGCATCGGCGTCGAGGCCAAGTTCTTCAGCCAGCGGACGGTTGAACTTGATTAGCCATGGCTCGGAAACCGGGGTCGGCACGGCGGCCGCATGGAAATGCGCCGGCAGCCGGGCATAGCTGTTATCGAAGGCAATCGGAGCGACGGGCTTTTGCTGTTTTGTCTGGCTATGGTCCATGTCGTCCTGATCTCCACCGAAGGCCGCATGGTATCGCATCCATGGGCGAAATGTGATCCGGATATCGTGCGCTGCAGCCTCCTTTGCAAGTCTTTGTTGCCCGGCTGCCTGTTGAGGCAAGACCAGCCGGTGTGTTCAGGCGCCTAGAGCGTTGGCCGGAACACAGGCATCGCAGATCGCCTGGACATGCCGGTGATCGGTGCCACAGCAGCCGCCGAGTACCCGCACCTGCGGCAGGAAGTGCGTCAGATGGCGGTACCATTCGCCAAGGTCGGCGGGATCGCCGTCATCCAGCCTTTCGCTCTCATCGAGCTGCTGGTGGCTCATCGTCGATGCATTGGCACGGATGCCGCCGATCCGCTTCAGCCACGCCGCGTTGCCAAGGAGAACCGTGTCAAAATGGCTCGGATGGGCGCAGTTGATCATGTAATAATGCGGGTACGATCCGGTCGCGCCATCCACCGCCTCAATGGCTTCCTGCAGCGTCCGGCCGGTGACGAGATTGCCGTCGGTTTCCACCGTAAACGAAATGACGCAGGGCATGTTCAGTCGTTTGGCGGCGCGGGCAATGCCGATCGCTTCATCGATGCTGGTCAGCGTGAAGGCCGTGACCATGTCGGCATCGGTGCCGGCAAAGGTCTCGATCTGCACCGCGTGATACGCCTCGGCCTCGCTGGCGGTCATGTTCCCCGCCTTGTAGCCATCGCCGCGCGGGCCGATCGTGCCGCTGATGACGATCGGGATGCCCGGCCGCTCGTAGTCTGAGCGCAGCGCGCTGAGCAGGTCCACCGCGTCCGCGTTGGCGTCCTTCAGCGCTTTCGCATCATAGCCGATCTTTTCGCCCCAGTCGGGGTTTGTCCGCCACGTCGCGGTGTCGAGCACGAAACCGGTCCGGCTTTTGGCGGCTATGTCGAGATAGCGGGTGTAGTAGTCCTTTAACTGCTTGCGCCCGGCAGGGTCGGCCAGAAGCACGAAGGAGGCGAAATGCGGCAAGTCGGCGCCCTCATGAAAGATCAACGTCGTTTCCATGCCGCCGTCTGTCAGAAACGTGCCGCCCTTCAATTGCGGCAGGTCGTTGCGGTATTTGCCCATGGTCTCCACCCTCCAGTCGTTCCAGATACCGTGAAGGGATGGAGTGTATTGTATTTTATGTTTTTCTAAAATAACTCAGTTGCACAGATGCCCCTATCGCCTCGAACTCCGGGGCATCGGGCGGGCTGACGGCGAGGATGTGACGATCACGTTGGCAAAGTCGATGAACGAACCGCGGCATCTGCCTGAACAGACTCTCGTTTTCGGGCGCCGATGCCGCGTCTTGTGGCCGGGTCAGTCGCCGTTCTCTTCCATCTCCGCCGCAAGCTGCGCCAGTTTGCGCACCGTGTTGAGATTGCGCGATGTCGCCTGTTTCAGCGCGGGCAGTTTGAATTTCGAGTGGCCGGAGCCGTTGGGATAGTGGACGTAGATTTCATGATCGGCGACATGCACTTCTTCACCATCAGGCGCGACCAACTTATCGAGCGTATCCGCCGGGGCTTTCTCCGGCAGGAAATTGATCATCAGATAGTTCGGCTTGGCATCCGGAAACGGATTGTCGGCGGCAATCTTTTCTAGCTCCGCGCGGCTGCGCACCATCACGCCGTGCACCTTGCCCATGATCCCGGCCAGTGCGCCGTCCAATGTCTTTGCTGCATCGGCAGCCGAAAGGTCGGATCGGAACAGCACGTTGCCACTCTGGATATAGGTTTTGACGTCCTTGAAGCCGGCTTTTTCGCACAGCGCTTTCAGCTCGCTCATCGCCAGCTTGCCGGTGCCGCCGACATTGACGGCGCGCAGAAGGGCGATGTGAACGGGCATCCGGTCTCTCCAGTCTTGTGTTGGTGCAGACTAATGGAGAGAACCGTGCCTGCCAATCAAGCCAATACGGGAGATGGCGGTGGTAACCTTTGCGGTCAGATGGCCGCGTTGGAGGCTGCCTCGGCCTGCGCCGTACCGCCATCCTGCGGAATGTCCAGCTGGCGCTTGATTGCTTCCTTGATTTCCGCCTCGATTGCGGCGCGGGCGTCGGCATCCATGGCAGCAAGGTCTGCTTCCGTCATGTCCTTGCCTGCGAGGATCTGCGCCCGGATCTGTTCGGCAATCGACATTTTCGACCAGTCCATGAACTCGTCGGCCGGATTGTCCTTCGGGGCTTCGGTGAGCGCGCCGCCTTGCGAAGTGTCGCCTTCCAGCTTGTCGGCCATCGATAGCCAGAGCGCCGAAGACAAGGACGATGAGGGGCTGGACGAACTGATCGACACGGTCGGCGCCTGCGTACGCTCACCACCGCCGCCATCGATCGTGAGCGCGAGACCGGGGGAGGCCGCGCCCGCTGCCTGGTTGCCATTTTGCGGGCGATAATAATTGCTGATGCTGTCGCCGATTTTCATACCGATTCTCCCTGCAAGGCTGTGCGGGAAATTAGGTCTCAAGACATGTGCGGGGCTTAACAATCAGGCGCTGCGACCGTGACGGTCATCTGAAATCGATACAGCTGAATTGCCAATCCATCGGTCTCGTCATACGCTGTACCCCAGTTTTGGAGATAGGGCCGTGAACGAAACGCTGAAGATATCATTGCCTTCCGAAATGGTGGATGCGCTTGAGAGCCGCGTCAAGGCTGGCGCCTACGCATCGACCAGCGATGCCTTGCAAGAGGCGGTCGAGCTTTTGCTAGAGCAGGAAGCGGCAGATGAGCGGCGGCTGGCTGCCATTCGCTCAAGGGTTCAGGTATCGCTGGAAGATGGCTCGCCGGATGTCAGCTTGGACGAGATCGACGATTGGCTCGAAAAACTCGCCGATGAGAACCGCCATTGAATGAAGCGCCATCCCGTTGTTTTCCGGCGGTCGGCACAGGCTGATTTACGAGCCATTTTTTCCTATGTTCTGGATAAAAGCCGTAACGCAGATACGGCGCAGAACTATGTTCGGCGCATCCGGAACAAATGCCAGGAAATCGGCGACGCGCCGCTCGCGCACCCGCAACTGCCTGACATTCTTCCGGGCCTGCGGATGGCCGTTTTCGAGTGGCGTATTGTCATCCTCTACGTCGTCGAGAACGAGACCATCCGTATCGTCAGCATCCTTTCGGGAAGCCGGGACTATGCGGTCCTGATCAAGCGCCTTACATCTTCCCCGCTACTTTGATCGCAAACGCGTATTCGAATGCGATTTCCTCCAGCCGCTGGAAGCGTCCCGACGCGCCGCCGTGGCCGGCGTCCATGTTGGTCTTCATCAGGATCGGTTCGGAGCCTGTGGTCTTTTCGCGCAGCTTGGCGACCCATTTGGCCGGTTCCCAATAGGTGACGCGCGGGTCGGTCAGGCCGCCGAGCGCCAGGATCGCAGGGTAGGGCTTTTCAGAGACGTTGTCGTAAGGGGAATAGGCTGCCATGCGCTCATAGGCTTCCTTTGAATCAATCGGGTTGCCCCATTCCGGCCATTCCGGCGGGGTCAGCGGCAGCGTGTCGTCGAGCATGGTGTTCAAGACATCGACGAACGGCACTGCGGCGATCACGCCCTTGAATTTCTCCGGTGCCATATTGGCGATTGCGCCCATCAGCATGCCCCCGGCCGAACCACCTTCGGCGATGATGTTGGCGTAGGAGGTAAACTTCTGTTGATTCAGATAGTCGGCCGCTGCGATGAAGTCCTTGAAGGTGTTGGTCTTCTTCTCCATCTTGCCGTCTTCGTACCAGGCAAAACCCTTCTCCTTGCCACCGCGGATATGGGCGATGGCATAGACGAAGCCGCGGTCGGCGAGCGACAGGCAATTGGTGTTGAACGAGGCCGGAATGGCGATGCCATAGGCGCCGTAGCCATAGAGCAGGCAGGGAGCCGATCCGTCGAGGGCCAAGTCCTTGCGATAGAGCAGGGTGACCGGCACCTCGGCGCCGTCCCAGGCCGGGGCCATGACGCGGCGGGTTATGTAGTCGTCGGGATTGTGGCCCGATGGCACCTCCTGCGTCTTCAGGAGCGTGCGTTCGCGCGTCACCATGTTGTAGTCATAGAGCTGGCTCGGCGTCGTCATCGACGAATAGGAGAAGCGGATGACGTCGGTATCGTATTCGGCCGCACCTTGCAGACCGAGCGAGAATGCCTCTTCGGCAAAGGCGATCGAATGTTCCTCGCCGGTGCGGCGGTCGCGGATCTTGATCTGCGGCAGACCTGCCTCGCGCTCCAGCCAGACGAGATGGCGGGCATAGGCACCGTGCGAGATGATCAGGCGGCCAGCCGTGTGCGGCACGACGTCCGTCCAGTTCTCCCGAATCGGATTGTCAACCGGGGCCTGCATGATCTTGAAATCCTTGGCACCGTCGGCGTTGGTCAGGATGTAGAAGACATCACCACCTTCGGAGAGCGAATATTCAAGGCCGGTTTCGCGGGCGGCCACCAGTTGTGGTTTGCCGGTGAGATCGGAGGTCGGAAGCAGCCAGTATTCGCTGGTTTCGTGGTCATGGATGTCGATGTAGATGAAATCGTCGAGCATCGAGCCGCCGACGCCCATGAAGAAGCCCGGGTCCTCTTCCTCATAGACCAGCCGGTCGTCGCTCTGCGGCGTGCCGACGATATGATGGAAGATCTTCGACGGACGGTGGTTGTCGTCGAGTACGGTGTAGAAAAAGCTCTTGCCATCCGGTGCCCAGGCGCCGCCACCGCCGGTGTTTTCGATGACGTCGGCCAGATCGTCGCCGGTCGCAAGATCGCGGACGCGCAAAGTGTAATATTCCGAGCCCTTGTCGTCATAGCTCCAAAGACCACGGCTGTGATCAGTTGAGTGATCGACGCCGCCCAGCCGGAAATAGGCCTTGCCTTCGGCTTCCTTGTCGCCGTCGAGAAGCACCGAGCGCTCGCCGCCATCGCGCGGCGTGCGGAAAAACGAGGGCTGTTCGCCACCCGTTACATAGAACGTGCCATAGGCAAACGGGCCGTCCTTGACTGGAACGGAACTGTCGTCCTCCTTGATGCGCCCCTTCATCTCGGCAAACAGCGTTTTTTGCAGGGCTTCGGTGTCGGCCATCGCAGCCTTCATATAGGCGTTCTCGGCTTCCAGATGCTTGCGGATTTCCGGGTCGAGGATCGTGGGATCCTTGAACATTGCCTGCCAGTTGTCGGCGCGCAGCCAGGCATAGTCGTCCGTTCTGGTGATGCCGTGGCGGGTATCCGTGACAGGTTTTTTCGGAGCAGCGGGAGCGGGCGGCAGGTTCTTGAAGATGGACAAGGAAATCTCCGGGAATGCGAGGGGTCTGCACCCGAGATAGAGACCGGGTGGGCAAGGTTCAAGGAAAAAGCTCCGGATGGTTCCGGTGCTCACAGACCAGGTTGGCGCGAGACAGGCAATACAAGCGATATTTCCGGTAGCAATACCAAAAAATATCCCTTTGCCTATCGTGTTTTAGGAAAATGCAAGTCTTGAGACGCCTGCTTTAACGGTACGTTAGGGCAACTATCTCAGATTGCACCGTAAGTGCGATGTGACCTTCCTGCGCTCCTGAAAGGCATCATGCCTTGCCCCGCCATTTCCCTGTTCAGCATACGGGCCCTCGGCTCGCCGGAGCGCATTCATGTCCTTTCGAAATCTCTCCATTCTCCAGAAGATCGGCCTTGTCGTTTTTGTCATGGGGCTCTCGTCGCTGATCATTGCAGCTGTTGGTGCCAAGGGCATCTCGGCGCTTGAAACGGCCATCGTCGATGTCGGGGCAAAGGAAGAGGTTGCGCGCGAGGCGATGGACCTACGGGTCGATATCATCGCCATCAGCCGCATGACCTATCAGCTGTCGGCAGCGCCGGAGAAGGCAGCGGATTTCCGTGGTGAAACGGAGAAGCGCTCAACAGAGATGCTCGCCCGTCTGCCAAAGATCGAAGCGGCGGCCGATGCGACTGAGATTGAGCAGCTGAAGACGATCCGCTCGACGCTCGAAACCTATTTCGGCGAAATCCGCGCGATGGTCGCCATTGCCGAAGCCAATCCGCAGGATGGTGCAGCCATCCAGGCCGGTCTCGACAAGGCGCTTGCAGCGCAAAAGATCGTCACCAGCACCGTCAAGGTCTACAGCACCTATTCGGGTGAGGCGCTTGCCACAGCCCGCGCCGATGCCTTGCAGTCCTCATCGGTCGCACTCGCCATTGCGGTCTTCGCCGCAGCCGGCTGTATCGTCATTGGTGCAGTGGTCAGCCTGCTGGTCGCCCGCCGCGGCATTTCCACGCCGGTTCGTGACCTGACTGCCGCGATGAGCCGTCTTGCCGAAGGCAATCTCGACAGCACCGGCACCGACGCCACCCGCAAGGACGAGATCGGCGAAATGGCCCGCGCCGTCGAAGTGTTCCGCCGCAACGCCTTGGCGATGCGCGACATGAAAGCTCAGGAAGCAGCCCTTCACGCATTGAGCAGCGATTTGCAATCGAGCATCAGCGCGGTTGTTGCTGCAGCTGTGGCCGGCGATTTCACCGGACGTATCGGCAAGGATTACCAGAACGACGACCTCAACCGGTTTGCCGGCAGCGTCAATGAACTCGTTTCCAGCATTGATCTTGCCGTCAACGAAGTGCGCCGCGTCATCGCAGCGCTTGCCGATGCCGATCTGTCGGAAAGCATGGAAGGTCATTTCCAGGGCGCGTTCGCCGAACTGCAGCAGAACGTCAATGCGACGATGGTGACGCTGCGCTCGACCATGAACAATGTGCGCGGCGCGGCCGGCACCATCAAGGACAGCTCGGCCGAACTCAGCTCCGCTGCCAATGACCTGTCGAAACGCACCGAGCAGCAGGCGGCAGCACTTGAGGAAACGGCAGCAGCGCTCGACGAGATCACGGCCACCGTGCGCACCTCGTCGTCGCGCGCCAACGAGGCCCGCGACATGGTGCGCGAGACCAAGGAAAGTGCTGGCAAGTCCGGCGAGATCGTTCGCAATGCCGTCACCGCGATGAGCCGGATCGAAGGCTCGTCCAGCCGGATCAGCCAGATCATCGGCGTCATCGACGAAATTGCCTTCCAGACCAATCTTCTGGCGCTGAATGCCGGTGTCGAAGCGGCACGGGCCGGTGACGCGGGACGCGGTTTTGCCGTCGTCGCCCAGGAAGTGCGCGAACTGGCGCAGCGCTCTGCCAATGCCGCCAAGGAGATCAAGACGCTGATCAGCGCGTCGGCTTCCGAAGTCGAAGGTGGCGTCTCGCTGGTACGGGCAACCGGCGATGCGCTGGTCGAAATCGAGCGTCTGGTTCTGCGCGTCAACGATCACGTCGAAAGCATCGCAACGGCAGCGCGTGAACAGTCGACGGCGCTCGCCGAGATCAACACCTCGGTCAACCACATGGACCAGATGACCCAGAAGAACGCGGCCATGGTCGAGGAAACCACGGCAGCCAGCGAGACACTGGCCGAAGAAAGCCGCCAGCTACAGACCCTGCTTGCCCGCTTCAAGCTGGAAGAAAGCCGTTCGCACCTGCCGCAGCAGCGGATCCGCCGCGCGGCCTGAGCGAACCACCGGTTGGCAAACGGCGAGGCGGCAACGCCGAAGAAAACAAGGGGAGGGCAGCGATGCCCTCCCTTTTTTATGTTAGCAGTCCCTAAAAAGTGGACGGGACTGGCTCCAGGTCGTAGAATGCCGCCTTCCAACAGGTGCAAGTCCCCGGGGAAGGAGCGCGCCGATGCCTATCTTCATCGACCGGCATGAACTTTCAGGAACCACGGCCGCAGACGTCGCCGAGGCGCATAGCAAGGATCTTGAGATTCAGGATCAGTATGGGGTCAAGTTCCTGACATACTGGTTCGACCAGCGCCGCGGGACTGCATTTTGCCTCATGGACGCTCCGGATGCCGAAACGGCCCAATGTGTTCACCGCGAGGCGCACGGACTGGTTTCCGGCGAGGTTGTCGAGGTCGCCCTGTCGGCGGTCGAGGCGTTTCTTGGCCGGATACATGACCCCGAGCCGGCGCCGGGGCAGTCCTCCGGCGAAATGGATTCGGGCCACCGGGCGATCCTGTTCACCGATATCGTCGGCTCGACCGCGATGACGTCGCGGCTTGGTGATCGTTTGGCGACCGAAATGGTCCGGGCACATGACTCCGTGGTGCACAGGTGCCTCGAACAATTTTCCGGCCGCGAGGTGAAACATACCGGTGACGGCCTGATGGCGACTTTTGCCTCGATAGTCTCAGCGGTCGATTGCGCAAGGGCGATCCAGCAGGAGTTCGAACGCTACAATCTCGGCAATGCCGAACCTATTCATATCCGTATCGGACTGGATTGCGGCGAGCCCGTCGAGGATAGCAACGATCTGTTCGGCTCGACGGTGCAACTGGCAGCCCGCCTTTGCGATGCCGCCTCCAGCGATCGTATCCTGGTGTCGGAGAACATCTTTCGGGAATACGGCGCCGCCGACATTTTCACTCAGGCAAAGCGCAGGCGGTTGAAGGGCTTTTCAAAGCCCGTTCTGGCCTTCCGGTGCGAATGGGCCAGCGCGTAAGTCTGCTTCGGCGAGTAGCGTTTTCGGGCCGATAATCTGCAGGAAAACAAAGACCTGCTGCGGATAACCTGATTCTTTCTCTCAGCGGCGCAACCGCCCACGTCAGAAGCCGCCACCTCATTTTCCGGCCATTCGGCACCTGCAAAAGCGGTGGGTTTTGTTGCGTAGCGTATTTTCACGCTGGACAATTTGAATGTAACTTTATAACAAAACCTAGTTACGTTATTACATAAATATTTGTAGGAGAATCTCATGCCGACCCATCTTGGCAAACCGATCCGGGCCGCCGCTGTTCTGGCGCTGACGGCGCTGTCTCCCTTTCCATCCTTTGCCGATGACACCAAGGAAACCTGGCGGCTGTTTATCGCCGATCACACCCAACCAGTGGTGCGGGTGCTCGATGCGAAAAGCGGCAGCGAGCTTGGCCGCTTCGACCTTGACGGCTATGCAGCCCTTTCCGTGAGCGAAAGCGGCAAGACCGTTTTTGCCGTGCAGGGAGACAAGGACACGGTGCAGGTCATCGCGTCCGGCATCGGGCTTTCCGATCATGGCGAGCACCGCGATATCGAGATTTCCGACGCCAAGCTTTTGCCCGGCACCATCACCGGCAAAAAGCCGGGGCATGTGGTGACCCATGGTGATGACGTCGCCGTTTTCTATGACCGCGGCGGCAGGGTGGATCTGTTTCAGGAAAGCGCCCTGCTCGAGGGGAAGGGCAATGCCGCAAGCATCGACACGACGGCTGCGCATCATGGCGTCGCCGTGCCAGTGGGCAAGCATATCCTCGTTTCTGTGCCCGATATGACGAAGGAGGTGAAGCCGGATGAGCTTCCCCCACGGCTGGGGCTGCGTGTTGTCGACCGCGAGGGCAAGCAGCTCGGTGATGTCGCCACATGCACCGGCCTGCACGGCGAAGCAGCATCGGCGCGTCTGGTTGCCTTCGGTTGCGCCGAAGGGGTTCTCGTCGCCCGGCCGGGCGGACTGGATGGCCCGAAGCTGGAGATGGTCGCGTATGGCAGCGATCTGCCGGAGGGCAAGGTTTCGACCCTGCTCGGCGGCCGGTCGATGCAGTTCTTTCTCGGCAATTATGGTGAGGACAAGGTCGTGCTGATCGATCCGGACGCCGCAGCGCCCTATCGCCTGGTCGAACTGACGACCCGCCGCGTCGATTTCATCCTCGATCCGGCCAATGTGCGCAATGCCTATATCCTGACCGAGGATGGCAAGCTGCATGTGCTGGATGTTGTCAGCGGCGAGATCGTCCGGTCTGCCGATGTCACCGAGCCCTATAGCAAGGATGGCCATTGGCGCGATCCGCGTCCGCGGCTTGCGGTTGCCGGCGACCAGATTGCCATCACCGATCCGCGTCACAGCCTGGTGCGGATGATTGACAGCACGACCTTGGCGGAAACCAGCACCATTCCGGTGGAGGGGCAACCCTTTGCCATCGTCGCCGCCGGCGGCTCGGGCGCAACGCACTAAATGTGACGGAAACGTCAAGGTGTGGGACTGAAAGGTACGTACGCCTGAAACGAAAACGGCCCGCAACTCTTTCGAGGTGCGGGCCGTCTGGTCAACTATTCCAGCTTAGCTGCAGCGGCGGGCGTAATTCGTTTGGTCGATAACGCCGCCGTTGAAGGTCAGAACCTTGCCAGGTGCCTGCGTCAGCGATCCGGCGGTCCAGCCCTTGTCGACTTTGCAATTGCTTGGTGTGTTGGTGACCGTGACATCGCCGGTGACGTCGAGCGACGGGCCGGAGAAATAGAACCCGGCCGTACCAGCCTTGTCGATCGTCACATTGTTGAACGCAATGTCGCTGACGGGGCCGCCGAGAAACTCATAGTCGCTGCCGTAGACGTAGGCGCCATAGGTTCCGGCATTGGTGATCGAGACATTGTTGAACGCGATGCCGGAGACCGGATTGAGGAAGATACCGGCATTGCGGGTACCATCGATCGTCAGTCCGTTGACATAGACATCCGTGGTCTTGGAGTCTTCCGGCAGGCTGCTGGAGGTCACCAGCATCAGGCCGTTGATGCCACCCTTCAGCACCATATCGGTGATCTGAACGTTGGATGTGCCCTGCAGCACGACGAGGTCCATGTCGCGATCCTGGGCGGAGTTGTCGACGGTCACCCTGTTCATGACCACGTCATCCGCCGCAACGAAGAGCAGGGCTTCACGGCGCGAGCGCGAGATGGTGACATTGTCAAGCGTGATGGTGCTGGCGGCATTGGTGATAACCGGCGGCCAGCCGCTCTCGTCGATTTCACTGCCCGAAAACAGGCCATAGGTAACATTGTCGATATGCGTGTCGGCCACGACCAGGTTGCGTGTTCCGTGCGCGCTGATGGCGGCATAGGGAGCGCGGTTGGGATCGTAGACCGAGAATTCGCAATCCCTGCTGCTTTCGCAGATATAGAGGTCGTGGATGCTGCTTCTCTGGATCCATGCGCCATCGACATTGCTCAGGCGAATGCCGTCATGACTGGTGCCGGAAATATCGACGTCGTCGATAAAGACATTGCTCGTACCGGTGCTGCCGATGCCGGCAAGGCCGCCGGTAATCGACAGGTTGGACACCGTGCTGTTGGACGCCATGGTCAGAACGTCCTGCGCCGGGTTGTAACCGGTCAATGTGGTCGCTGCTCCCCGATTATGGAACAGGCCGGTGCTGCCGCTCGAAGCGCCGCGTAGGCCGATAATGGTGTTGCCCCCGAGCAGAAGCTGGCCATTGCCGAGCATCAGCGAGCGGTCAAGGCCGATCGTTCCGTCGGCAAGGATGATGGCGTTGTCGCCGGCCGCTGCGAGCAGGGAATTGATTGCCGCCGCATTGCCGCTGGCCGCTGAAATATTGACGACGTTGCCAGCGGTTTCGCCGTTGAAGTCGAGGACTGCGTTCTCGAGGTCGCCGGTGGCACCCCGATGGGTTCTGATCACGCCGTTGCGCTCAACACGCTGGAGCAGCGGATCGAACGGGTCGGCCGCGCTATTGGAGGAGGGGACGCCAAGCGGAATGCGCAGCCGCGCCATTGCCGCACCCTTCAGGCGGTCCTGGTTGTCAAAGGTTCCGGAGGCACCGACCGTTACCGTCGAGCCGCCGGGAAGGCCAGGCAGGTCGGCGAAGGACAGTTCGGCCCGCAGTTTTGCGCCAAACATATCGTCGATATTCTTGCCGCCATACCAGTAGCTGCCGGCAAACACCTTCAGCTGTATCTTGTCGCTGGCGTCACCGAGAGGCACGCGCATGCCGGCTTCGATATCGGCACCGGTGCGGGCGCGTTCCATGCCTTCGCGGAACATCAGCTTGCCGCCGGTGATCTCGCCGCGTCCGGCACCGTCGATCGCCTTGCCGCTGCCAAGCGGCAGGTAGAAGTTCGCCCGGGTCTCGAAGACCGGGCCGAGCGCTTCGGCGCCAAGCGAAAGCTGGTGGAAGGAATTATCGAGGGAGCTGTTCAGGTAGTCGTAATAGCCATAGGCGCCAAGAACCCAGCCATTGTCCTGGCGGACGCGGTAGCCTGCGCCGATCGAGCCGCGCTGGACGCCGCCCTGGATGAACGATCCCTGCGTATCGATGAAGATAGCGTTGCCCGATTCGAGCACAATCGGAAGGAAGAAACCGGCGCTGCCAGCCGAATCATCGCTGCGCCATGTGCCGTCGATTTCAGCAAACGGGCGCCAGTCAGCGGCGCGCACGGCCTGCGGCGCAAGGCTGCTCGCAGCCAGTGCGTATACAAGAATTCTCTTATTATTCAAAATACTAACCCCTAGACAAAGCCCGCTCAGAGCGGAACATTCGGGGCATTAAAATAGTAGACAGTATTAGTCAACTTTAAGCGTGGGGTTGGTACAAAGCGCCGCAGGGAGCCTGTTGAAAACTCCCAAACGGTCGTTGCCGTTCGACCGTTTGGGCTGTGCTGAAGTGGCTTTAACCAACCAGTTTCAGGCCGATGCCCCAGGGGTCGATCAACGACACGGTGTCGCCGCTCCGCGTTACCGGAATTTCCAGTTCGTCGAGCTTGGTGATGGCGTTCTGCAACTTGGCCGGATCGTTGAAATGCACCGTGTAGTCTGACAGGCCGGTCATGTTGGCCTGACGTTTTGGCGCGCCGCGCGAATTCCAGATATTGGCGCCGACATGGTGATGATATTTGCCCGAGGCAAAGAAGCTGGCACCGGGATAAGTGGCCATCAGATCGAGCCCGAGCACATCGCCAAAGAAGGCATTGGCCTGCGGAATATCGGACACCTGCAGATGGATATGGCCAATCGCCGTACCGCTCGCCATGCCATCCCACTTGTCCTTCGGGGCTTCGTTATAGAGTGCCTGCAGGTCGAACGGCAGCGTCGCCATCTTCACCATGCCGTCCTGCAGATAGTTCCATTCGCCACGCGGCCGGTCGCGATAGACCTCGATGCCGTTGCCTTCCGGATCGCCGAGATAGATGGCTTCCGAGACCAGATGATCGGAGGCACCCTGAAGAGGGACATTGTTATGGGCGACATGGGCAAGCCAGCGGCCAAGCTCTGTGCGGTCGGGCACCAGGAAGGCGGTGTGGAACAGGCCGGGCGCATTGTGCGGTGCCGTTTCGGCATTGCCCTGCGTCGTCAGTGTCAGCAAGGGCCGGCCGGCAACGCCGAGCGTCTCGCCGCTCGCGGTCTTTTCGATCGGCGAAAGCCCCATGATCGTCTGGTACCAGGACGACACCTTCGGCAGGTCGCGCACGACCAGATGGGAATGATCGACATAGGCTGGCATGCGGACGGCGTGATCCTGCGTTTCAACGGTCATGGGTGTGATTCCTGCCTTGGCTGTGGTCACTGTGCTGGCGGTTACCAATGCGGTGGCCGAAAACTTCATGAAGGTGCGTCTGTCGAAGCTGGCCATCGGTCCGGTCCCGTCTGTTATCGTGCTGAACTATATGACGCGCGCGCGGCGTTCACGGAAGATGCTGACTTGAGGATGTACTGTTCTCAAACTGTTGACAGTCGCCTGCGACCGTATGGCGGGTTGTGACTTTTGCCTTGGCACACCTATATTGAATCTATCCGTGCAATGCGGCGCAGGTGATGGTTTGCAGGGCAGGTCATCACACGCTGCGGACGGCGCGGCGAACCCGAGGAGACAGTCATGTATTCGAGAATCATCGTGCCGATTGCCATGGACCATCTTGAGCACGGCGAGAAGGTCCTGGAGCGCGCCCAGTCGCTGCTCGACGAGGGCGGCGAGATCATCCTGCTCAACGTGGTCGAGGATCTGAATGCCTATGCACAGGGCTACATGATCGTCGATTTCCCCCTGGAATTGATCGAGGCGTCGCGCGACCATGCCAAGAAGACGCTGACGGGGCTTCTGGAAAAGCATGGGGCCAAGGGCTACGTCGAAATCCGCATCGGCGGTGCCGCCGGTGTCATCAACACCTTTGCCGAGGAAGCCGAAGCCGACCTCGTCATCATAGCCTCGCACCGGCCGGGCCTGATCGATTACTTCATCGGCTCGACCGCCAGCCGCGTCGCCAGCCATTGCAAATGTGCGGTGCTGATCGATCGCTAGATGGACGCGCACGGTTAGCCTTGTGATTGGCAGGCGGCAGCCCTGCCGGACTGCCGCCTGGTGCTGTTGTTTTTAGCGGTTGATCTGCGCCTGCAGATGGGCGGGGTAACGCTCGCCCTCAACAGTGATCTTCGCGACGGCGGCCTCGATGGCGGCGAGATCGACGGCTGTCAGCTCCACTGCCGCGGCGCCGATATTTTCCTCCAGACGGTTAAGCTTGGTGGTGCCGGGAATGGGGACGATCCACGGCTTCTGCGCCAGAATCCAGGCCAGCGCGATCTGCGCCGTGGTCGCGTTCTTGCCCGCCGCGATCTCGCCGAGCAGGTCGACCAGTCCCTGGTTGGCCTTGCGCGCATCAGCAGAGAAACGCGGTATCATATTGCGGAAATCCTTGGCGTCGAAGGCCGTCTGCGCGTTGATCGCGCCGGTCAGAAACCCTCGGCCGAGAGGACTGAAGGGCACGAAGCCGATGCCGAGTTCTTCCAGAACCGGAAAGATGTCGCCCTCGGGCTCGCGCCACCACAGCGAATATTCGCTTTGAAGCGCTGCGACCGGCTGAACCGCATGGGCACGGCGAATGGTCTGCGGGCCGGCCTCCGACAGGCCAAAATGCTTGACCTTGCCTTCCTTGATCAGGTCCTTGACCGTACCGGCCACATCCTCGATCGGCACGCCGGGATCGACACGATGCTGGTAGAACAGGTCGATGACGTCGGTGTTCAGCCGTTTTAACGAGGCTTCGGCGACATCACGGATATGCTGCGGCCGGCTGTTCAGCCCGTTCTGCCCGCCCTCATTGAATTCGAAGCCGAATTTCGTCGCAATGACGACCTTGTCCCGCACGGGCGCCAGCGCCTCGCCAAGCAGCTCCTCGTTCGCGTAGGGACCGTAGGCTTCTGCTGTGTCGAAGAAGGTGACGCCGCGCTCGACGGCGCCGCGGAGCAGGGCGATTGCCTGCTGTTTTTCGGTGGCCGGGCCGTAGCTCTGGCTGAGGCCCATGCATCCGAGACCGATGGCCGAGACGTCAAGACCGCTGTTTCCAAGTGTGCGCTTCTGCATTGTGATCGCTCCTGATTATGCCTGATATTGTTCGTCGGTGACGTGTTCCATCCAGTCCACGACCTTGCCATCCAGCGCTTCGGCGATGGCGATATGGGTCATGGCGGTGGCTGGCGCTGCGCCGTGCCAGTGCTTTTCACCCGGTTCGAACCAGACGATATCGCCGGGCCGGATGTCTTCGATCGGTCCGCCAAGACGTTGAACCCGTCCGGAACCGGAGATGACAATCAGCGTCTGGCCGAGCGGATGGGTATGCCATGCGGTCCGGGCGCCCGGCTCGAACGTCACCGTCGCACCACCAACGCGGGCGGGCGCCGTTCCCTGAAACGGCGCGTCAATGCGAACAGTTCCGGTGAAATAATTCCCAGGCCCCTTGGCGGATGGCGCTGACCCGTTGCGCTTGATGTTCATCAGATGTCCTTTTCGAACCGGTCGGCCGATCTGGCGACCAGTGATGTCCTTGTATTTAGCGCGTGCGATTACCTACGATTAGATGCTAGAACGCGCTAAGTCTCATGAGTAGGATTCATGAATGCCGCGCCAATCCATCAACGATCTCGCAGCCTTCATCGCCGTCGCGCGCGAACGGAGTTTTACCAAAGCCGCCGCCAGGCTCGGTGTTTCGCAATCGGCACTCAGCCATACGATCAGCGGGCTGGAAAAGCGGCTCGGTCTGCGTCTGCTGAGCCGTAACACCCGCAGCGTCTCGCCGACGCCGGCCGGCGCCCGGTTGCTGGATACGGTCGGCCCGCGCATGGACGAGATCGAAAGCGAACTGGCGGCGCTCAGCGAATTTCGCGACAAACCGGCAGGCACCATCCGCATCACCGCAGGCGAGCACGCGGCCGAAGCCGTGTTGTGGCCCGCCCTTGCAAAACTGCTGCTGCACTATCCCGACATCAATGCCGAGGTCATCGTCGACTATGGCCTGACCGATATCGTTGCCGAGCGCTATGATGCCGGGGTTCGGGTGGGCGAGCAGGTGGCAAAGGATATGATCGCGGTGCGGATCGCCCCCGACATGCGTATGGCGGTCGTTGGTTCTCCCGCCTATTTCACGGATCGGCCAAAGCCTGAAACACCACATGATCTGACCGGGCATTCCTGCATCAACATGCGCCTGCCGACCTATGGCGGCCTCTATGTCTGGGAATTCGAGAAGGACGGTCATGAATTGCGCGTTCGGGTCGAGGGGCGGCTGGTCTTCAACAACATCGCGCTTCGGGTGAACGCGGCGCTGGAGGGGCTTGGGCTGACCTATCTGCCGGAAGATGTGGTTCAGCCGCACATCGCCGATGGCCGGTTGATCCGTGTGCTCGACGACTGGTGTCTGCCATTTTCCGGCTATCACCTCTATTACCCCAGCCGCAAACAACCATCCGCGGCCTTTATCCTTTTGGTGAACGCGCTTCGCTATCGCCCACAATAGGCTCGCGCAAAAATCACCGGCGAAGGGGAAGGGATGCGTGTGGCAGCCCTGAGATGTCCGCCTGTTGCAATTATTGATCTTTCCGGCCCTGTTTCTGCCCGGACCCCGTGTCAGATTGTTGCGCTGCCGGGCTTGCCGGACGCCACTGTTGACGGCATTCTGCATCGGCGGTTTACGTAAAGGTAGGGGACGTGGTCGTAAGAGACCGCACCGAAATAAATGTTGAGAGGCTGTCGTGGAAATCAAGGGCATCAAGTGGAACTACGATCGCTCCGAGCTGATCGCTGATGGTGTGGTCCACGGTGTCGGCCTGGCTTTTGCGCTGATCGGCGTCACTGCGATGATCTTCTACGCCAGTGTGTGGAGCACGTCGGGACAGCTGGTGGCCGCCTGGATCTATGGTGCCGGGCTGGTGGCGACGCTGTCGATTTCGTTCCTCTACAACCTCTATCCGGTATCGCAGACCAAATGGTTTTTGCGTCGCTTCGACCATTCGTCGATCTTCATCCTGATCGCCGCCACTTATACGCCGTTCCTGCAGCGCGGCTGGGACGATCCCTATCTGTTCGGTATGCTGATCGGCATCTGGACGATCGCCATTGTCGGCGTCTTGATCAAATGCGTCTTTCCGGGCCGTTTCGACAAGGTGGCGATCCTGCTCTATCTCGCGATGGGCTGGAGCGGCGTCTTTGCCGCCGGTCCGCTTCTGTCGCAGCTGACGGAAACCACGATGATCCTCATTCTGATTGGCGGCATCATCTATTCCTGTGGCGTGATCTTCCATGTCTGGGAAAAGCTGCGCTTCCAGAATGCCATCTGGCACGGCTTCGTCGTCACCGCCGCCGCCGTGCATTATTCCGCCGTTCTCACCTGCATCAGCGCTGCGAGCTGAGCTGCCGATCGCGTCTTGGCCGTCAGTCAGCTTAGGCGCCGCGTGCGGTCTTGACGTGTTGGAAATCGAGCGCCAAAGCCAAAATACGCGCAATGATGTCGACAGACGTATCGGGGGACGAGGGCCGCTGGTCGGGCGCAAATGCGAGCCCGATGACAGCGCTTTGGCCCACCGCCGTCGTCACAGGCCAGAAATCAAACCGTGAGGCCAGAGCCGGGTAGACACCGGCACGCGCCACAGAACCCATCGCCAGTGATGACCGTGCTGCATCCAGATCGCCGGCCTGAAGCTCCATTCCACCGGTGCTGTTGACGGAGACAACGTCGCTGCCGGTCATCAGGATCACGACGGCTGGAACGTTGAACAGCGCCGCAAGTGTCTTGGAGGTGGTGGAGACGACTGCTTTCGTGTCGCTGGCCGCACCGATATCACGGCTATAGTCCTGCAATACGGCGGCCTGTTTTGTCAGCAGTGCTGCCTGGATCGCTCGGCGGCGCGAGGTGAAGGCAACGCTGCTGACGATGAGCCCGACGAGAAACAGGAGCGCAATCGCCCAGACATTGGCCGGGTCGCTAACCGCAAGCGTGTAGCGCGGCTCGGTCAGGAAGAAGTTATAGGCAAGCGCGCCAAGGATCGCCGAGCAGACGGAGGCCCCGAGCCCGAAGGTCACGCCGGCGATGATCACCGGTATGACGAAGACGAGCGAGACGTTGGGGATGTTCATGCCGCTATCGATGCCGATCGCCACGACCGTTGCGGCGGCGGTCATCAGGAGCGATGCAAAATAACCCGTCAGAGCCGGGGCTTGCGATGGAGCCTCGACCAGAAACGGATCGTCGGCCCGCAGGGGCGTGATCGCTTGGCTCAGCCCGGATTCAACCTGTGTCATTGTTCAACTCCCGCCAGATTATGCGGTCCTGCCGCCAGAGCGGCGGACGCAGCTGCGATAGACGAGCTGAGTATACACCCGCTGCAATTCGGGCGTGAGTGAAACGTGAGGTGAATTCTGCCTTCTGCGCCTCCCGTTTGAGGCGTCCGTTCCGCAATCGAATCTGGGGCGGTGGCATTTGTAGCTGCGTACCGAGCCTTGAGCCCGAATGTGATGCTGTGGCAATCGATGTCAGTTCGGTGCTGCTGCCGGCGCATGATTGCATCCCGTCGATGGGCGCAGGGACGTTACCATGCGGTTGACTAGGCTGTTGTAAGCCTTCAGCGCCTTGCGTGGATAGGTCAGCTGAAAATAGGCAGCGCTATCGTCGCACAAGGTGACGGCGCGGGAATAGAGAATGTCGCCGCCTCTTGCACCGGAATAGCTTGCCCATCCTGGAGTCACCTTATCGTAGGTGACCTGCCAGCCCTGTTGATTGTCCCATGCGATGCGCTGGCGAATATCGGCCGTAAATGCGCCGCCTTCGACAAATGCGCCAAATATCAACAGCCTGGCGCCGTCTTTTGACTCAAAAGTTGCGCCGTCGCCATTATCGCTTTCCTGCGTCAGTGTGAAGCCGGGTGGCGCCTCGGCAGCATATCCGAAGCGCGGATTGGAATAACGGATCCATCCATCAGCCGCCAAAACGGGGATTGCGGTGAAAAAAGCTACGATCAGCAAGAGCGTATATTTCAAGACAGTCTCCCCATTCGCAGCAGAGCGCTGCCCACCCTGAGAACGGAACGCTGCAAGCCCCGCTTATATTCGCGGCAGGTCGCAGGACAGTGCAAGACGGCAGCCCTGTCTTTTTGAAGGGCGATATCCGATCGCGTTCATTCCGGCTCGAACGTCAGGGCGACACCATTCATGCAATAGCGCAAGCCAGTCAGCGGCGGGCCATCGGGAAAGACATGGCCGAGATGGGCGTCGCAATCGGCGCAGCGGATCTCGATTCGGCTCATGCCATAGGACGTATCGTGATGCTCCGTCACCGCGCTCATGGACATCGGCTCGAAGAAACTCGGCCATCCCGTTCCGGAATCGAATTTGGCCTGCGACCGGAAGAGCGGCCGGTTGCAGCAGACGCAGTGATAGACGCCTGTCTTGTCCAGCTCGAAATCCGGGCTTGAGAAGGCGCGCTCGGTGCCGTGCTGGCGGGTGATCCGGTATTGGTCCGGGGTCAGTTGCGCCCGCCATTCCGCATCGGTTTTGTCGACTTTCAGGGTGCTTTTCGCGTTCATCGGCCTCTCCGTGACGTTATGGCGCAGCAGATAGGACGGACTTGGGCTGTGACAATTGCCACCAAGGGCCGGAAGACCAAATTGACGTTGGGATACCGCCGGCGTTTTGCGGGGCACAACTGGGGAGGAGGACCTGTATATCCCGCCATAACCTTGAGTTTACCCATCGCTTGCCTTATTCCCAATGGTAGACGCTGTGGCATTTGTTGCCGCCATCCCTGCTTTTAGGCACCCCACTCACGAAAGGAACCTGCTGACCCATGAATGTCACCGATCTGACATTTCTGGCCCTCTGCCTTCCCTTTCTGGGCGCACTTTTTGCGCCTTTGCTGACACGAATGCTTGGCCACAACGCCGCCTGGGTGCTCGCGCTCATCCCTGCCGCCATCTTTGTCCACTTTGCCGGCTTTACGGCGCAAATCGCTGGAGGCACAGCGGTTGCTGGTGGCTACACGTGGGTGCCATCCTTCAATGTCCGGTTTTCATGGCTGATCGACGGTCTGTCGCTGGGTTTCATCCTGCTGATCTCGGGTATCGGTGCACTGATCGTGCTTTATGCCGGTGGATACTTGAAGGGGCACGCGCATCAGGGCCGGTTCTTCTCGTTCCTGTTGATGTTCATGGGATCGATGCTGGGCCTGGTCGCCTCCGATAGCTTTCTGATGCTGTTCGTCTTCTGGGAACTGACCTCGATCACCTCGTTCCTGCTCATCGGTTTCGATCATCACCGCGAGGCCGCGCGCCGCGCCGCGTTTCAGGCACTGGTCATCACCGGTGGGGGCGGGCTGTTCCTGCTCGCCGGTCTGATCGTGCTTTGGAACATCTCCGGCGTCACTCAGTTTTCGGATCTGTCGACGCTTGGCCCGATGGTCAAGGCGAGCCCGCTTTATCTTGCAGCGCTTGTTCTGGTGCTCGGCGGTGCCTTTACCAAGTCGGCGCAGTTTCCGTTCCATTTCTGGCTGCCGAATGCCATGGAGGCACCGACACCGGTTTCCGCCTATCTGCATTCGGCCACCATGGTGAAGGCCGGCGTCTATCTGCTGATGCGGCTCAATCCTGTTCTCGGCGGTACGCCGGAATGGCAGATCATCCTGCCGGTGTTCGGTGCCACCACGCTCGTCATTGGCGCGCTTCTGGCCGTGCGCCAGACCGATCTGAAGCTGATGCTCGCCTACACGACCATGTCGTCGCTCGGTCTTCTGGTGATGCTCACCGGCTTTGGTACGCCCTATGCCATCGAAGCGGCTGCGCTCTATCTTGTCGCGCATTCTCTGTTCAAGGGTGCACTGTTCATGGTGGCGGGCATCATCGACCACGAGACGGGCACCCGCGACGTCACCCGTCTCGGCGGGCTGCGCTCGGCGATGCCGCTGACCTTTGCGATCGCGCTCGCGAGCGCCATCTCGATGGGTGGCATGCCGCCATTCTTTGGTTTTTTGGCCAAGGAAGAGGTTTACGCCGCACTCTCGTCCTTTGATCCGCGCTCGATTGCTTTTGCGGTTCTCGCCTTGACCGGCAACGCGCTGATGTTTGCCGTTGCCTTTGCCGTGGGGTTGAAGCCGTTCGTTGGAAAGCACGTCGCCACGCCGAAACATGCGCATGAGGCACCGGTGCTGCTCTGGCTGGGGCCAGCCGTTCTGGCGCTCGCTGGCCTTGCCGCCGCCGTCCTGTCGGGCACCGTCCATATGCTGTTCTCCACGCCGATGGCATCCGCCATTGCCGGTGAGCCGCGCACTGTGGCTGTTTCGCTTGTGCCGCATATTGGCGTACCGCTTTCGCTGTCCGGCCTGACCGTCATCATCGGCATTGCCCTCTATCTTGGCCTTGCGCAGGTGAGGGCGGGCATCGCGTCGGTTCTCGCATGGATCGGTTGGGGGCCGGACCGCGGCTTCGATCAGGCCATCCGTGGGCTGGTTCGCATGTCCTTTGCTGTCACCCGGCGGCTGCAGAACGGCCGGCTGGATAGCTATATGACGGCGACCTTCGTGATGGTGGCGCTCGTCCTGCTCGTGCCGCCGTTCCTGTTTGGCGAACTGGCGCTGGCGCCCGTGTTTCCGTCCATTCCGGTGCACGAACTGGCCATCATGATTATTGCGGTGATCGGTCTCTTTGCCGTCGTTCTCGCCAAGGACCGGCTGACGGCGATCGTGTCGCTGGGCATCCAGGGCTTTTCCGTCGCTGTTATCTTCCTGCTCTACGGCGCGCCGGATCTGGCCTTCACCCAGTTCATGATCGAAACCCTGGCTGTCGTTATTCTGGCGCTGGTGATGACGCGGCTCAAGCTGTCTGCGTCCGATCACCGTCCATTCCGCGAGACCTTGCCGGATGCGGCGATCGCCATTGCCTGCGGGCTGGGGGCTGGCCTGATGCTGCTGAAGGTAACGCAGGTGCCGTTCAACACGTCCCTGTCCGATTTCTTCGCGCAATATTCGAAAACCATCGCCCACGGTGCCAATATCGTCAACGTCATCATCGTTGATTTCCGCGGTACGGATACGCTGGGCGAAATTGCCGTGGTGATGATCGCCGGACTGGCCGTTCTGTCGCTGGTGCGGCTCAGGGCCGGATCGATGCGCCGCATGGCCGATAATGATCCGGATGCGGAGGAGGCCGGCCGATGAAATCGCTGATCTTCCGCACCATCGCCCCGGTTGTCGTCAGCGTGACGATCCTGTTTTCGATCTTCGTGCTGTTGCGCGGGCATAACGAGCCGGGTGGCGGTTTCATCGGCGGGCTGATCGCCGTTGCCGCCCTGTCGATTTACGGCATCGCCTTTGGCGTCGAGACCGTGCGACGGGCCATCGTCTTCCATCCGCTGTCGATCGCCGGTGCAGGCCTGCTGCTGGCAACGCTGTCCGGCGTGCTGTCGATGGTCTTGCATGTGCCGTTCATGACCGGTCTCTGGATCTATCCCAAAATCCTCGGTGAGGAGATCCCGCTGTCGAGCGTCATGACGTTCGATATCGGTGTCTATCTCGTCGTCGTCGGCGCCGTCACCTCGATTGCCCTCTCGCTCGAGGAAAGGGGGGAAGACTGATGGAACCCGTTCTCGCCGTTCTGACCGGCATCTTCCTTGCCGTCGCAGTCTACCTGCTCTTGTCGAAGTATATCATCCGCATGCTGCTCGGCGTCGCCATTCTCGGCAATGCGGTCAACCTTCTGATCTTCACCAGTGGCCGCATCATGCGCGAGGTGCCGCCGGTGATCGGGGCAGGGCTTGACGTGCCCGCCGGTGCGACCGCCAATCCGCTGCCGCAGGCGCTGATCCTGACGGCGATCGTGATTTCGTTCTCGTTCTTTGCCTTCCTGTTGGTGCTGTCCTGGCGCGCCTATAGCGGTCTTGGAACGGATAACACCGATGCAATGCGCGTGGCCGAGCCGGACGATGTCCAGCCGCCACCGCTCGGATACTGACAGACATGGCCGCTTCCACTTCTCCCGTAGATCTTTCCGCAGCCCTGGTTCTCGAACCGGTGGCGGCACTCGACTGGCTGGTCGTCCTGCCGGTCGTCTGGTGCATTTCCATCGGCGCCATCCTGATGATGATCCGCCACAGGGGTATGGCCCAGCCGCTGATTGCGGTTCTGGGGCTTGCCGTCCTGGTCGTGCTTGACGCGGCACTGCTGTGGCATGTCGTCCAGAGCGGGCCGGTGACGATGGTCATGGGCCGCTGGCTGCCGCCGTTCGGCATCGCGTTCACGGTTGATCTCACCGGTGCCCTGTTTGCACTGACATCGGCCGTGGTGGCGCTCATCGGTGCCATCGCTGCCATCGACGATGTCAATGCCAGTGGCAGGCGTTATGGCTTCTATCCCTTCCTGATGCTGTTGATGGCGGGTGTCAGCGGCGCTTTCCTGACCGGCGACGTCTTCAATCTCTATGTCTGGTTCGAGGTGCTCTTGATCTCGTCCTTCGGTCTTCTGGTGCTCGGTTCCGAGCGCGAGCAGATCGACGGGGCGGTGAAATACGGTTTTCTCAACCTCGTTGCCACAACGCTGTTCCTGATCACCACCGGATATCTCTACGGCATCTTCGGCACGCTCAACATGGCCGATATCGCCCGCAAGGCACCTGGCCTGCAGATGGCGGCGCCGCTGGTGACGCTGACGGGGCTCTACATTCTCGCCTTCTCGATGAAGGCGGCCGCGTTCCCGGTGAATTTCTGGTTGCCGGCCTCCTATCACACGCCGCGCATTGTCGTGTCGGCGCTGTTTGCCGGCCTGCTCACCAAGGTCGGGATCTATGCCCTGATCCGCATCGGCGTCATGCTGTTTCCGGCAGAGCGCGAGCAGCTGAGCCTGGTGCTGGCTATCGTTGCGGCGCTGACGATGCTGACCGGTTCGCTCGGTGCCCTGGCGCAGAGCGATACCCGCCGCCTGCTCGGTTATCTCGTCGTCTCCGGCATCGGCGCCATGCTGGCCGGCATCGCCGTCGGCGGTCCGGAAGCGATTGGCGGGGTCATCTTCTACGCCATGCATTCGATGCTGGTGATGACGGCGCTGTATCTGGCAGCCGGTGTCGCAGCCCGGCTGGGCGGTGGTTTTTCGCTGAGTGCTGCCGGTGGGATCTATCGTCACCACCTGCTGTTCACGGCGCTGTCGCTGATGCTGTTCTTCTCGGTGTCCGGCCTGCCGCCGTTCTCCGGCTTCTGGCCGAAGGTCATGCTGGTGAAGGCCGCCATCGATGGCGGTGTATCCTGGCTGGCCGCCATCTTGCTGCTCTCCGGGTTTCTTACCACGATCGCTACTGGCCGGGTTTTCCTGCTGGCCTATTGGCGCCCCGTGGAGGCGCAGACTGCGGCAAAGCCGGAACCCCTGGCCTTCACGGCCCTTCTGCCGCTGCTGTGCCTGACGGCGCTCAGTATTATCATCGGGATTTTCCCCGAGACACTGATGAACCTTGTGCAACAGGCCGCAGCGACGCTCAACGAGCCGTCTGCCTATCTCAACTCCGTCTTTCCGGCGGGAGGGACGCCATGACATTTCTTGCCGTCAATCTTCTGCTGACCCTGATCTGGGCTGCCGTATCCGGCAGTTTCACCCTGCACAATCTGCTTTTGGGCTTTGCTGTCGGCGCGCTGTCGATGTGGCTGGTGCGCGAGCAATTCGATGCAGCGCGCCACCGCGTCCGTCCCCTCAAGCTGTTGCTGCTCGTCGGCCTGTTCTTCAAGGAGCTGTCGCTGTCGGCCATCAAGGTGGCGGTCCTGGTGGTGCGGCCAAACATGCAATTGCGGCCGGGCATTTTTGCCTTCCCGCTGTCGCTGACGCGCGATTTCGAAATCACGTTGCTTGCCAATCTGATCACCCTGACACCGGGCACCCTGTCGGTCGATGTCTCCGAAGACCGCAAGACCCTTTATGTGCACGCGCTCGATTGCCATGATCCGGCGGCGGAAAAGCGGGCGATATCTGGCGGTTTCGAACGCCGTATCCGGGAGGCCTTTCCGCTATGAACGCCGCAGCCATCCTGTCCTATTCCACCTCCTTCGCGCTTATTGCCCTGTCGCTAGGCCTGCTGCTGACGGTGTTGCGGATCCTGCGCGGGCCAACCTTGCCAGACCGGGTTCTGAGCCTCGACATGCTGGTGGCGATTGCCATCGGCCTCATCGCTGTCCTTGCCATCAAGAGCGGCTTCAATCTCTATATCGATATCGCCATTGCGCTCGGCCTCGTCGGTTTCCTGGCAACTGTCGCCTTTGCCCGCTTCATCCTGGCGCGTGGCCTCTCGCCGGAAAAGGACAAGGGAAGAGGGAGCACGCTGCCTACGGCGCAGAAGGCCAAGCGCGGCAAGCTGGTGCACCGCAACAGGAAGGGAGCCCGGTGATGGCAGATGATCTCAACATGCTGACCGCGCTCGTCGTCAGTGCGCTTCTGGTGATCGGGTCGCTGTTCAGCGTTCTGGCTGCGCTTGGGTTGCTGCGCTTTCCCGATCTCTATACGCGCATGCACGCGGCCTCCAAGGCCGGCACGATCGGCTCCGGCCTGCTGCTGCTGGCGGCCGGCATCCACGCAATGGATATCGGCATCCTGTTGCGTGCCCTTGCCGGTTTTGCTTTTTTCGTGCTGACGGCACCGCTTTCGGCCCACCTGCTTGCCAAGGCCGCACATCAGGCCGGGTACCGGCTGACCAATCTGTCCGTGACCGATCAGATGCCGCAGTCGCCGCAGAAATCCCGTGCCCTCTGACGCACTGTGCCTTTAATCGAACGCATTCTGCCGCGATGCATGCGTTCGCGCGATTCTCATCAAGCGGTGCCGGTTTTATTGTACCGGCCAATCAGCCCCCTCACTAGAATGTCTGGCAGCTGGGACTTGGTATTGCTGGAAACAATGTGGTTAATGCTAAGTAAAATAGCAATTACTTGCCGAGCCATACAGCCTCTGCGGCAAAATGTGTCGTAATGTTTCTGATTACGCGCTGATATGCGCTGTCTTTAAAGTTCAATAGGCTAAATCTCGCATAAATTATGATTGGACTTTTGCCCGATCGATGTTAATCGAGTAAAGGCAAAGTGTCTGTTTTCGTATTACTTCATTCTGAAATTCCAGCATGGGTTGTGAATATTATTTGTTGCTTTGAGGCGCAGGGTTGTACCGGCGCTTTGGTGACGGATTTCAACCCCTAGGAATTGGGAGTATTATGCAGTTGTCGTGATTTTCTGTCGCCGCCAGAGCCAACGTGCATCTGGCCGGGCAGGACCTCGCGATGTTCGGGCGCTTTCTCAAAATGGTTTGGTTGTGCTCGCGATAAACCCGTCGCAGGCACGTTTGAAGTGATTCCGATAGGAGAAAGAAAAAATGACGGATCTACCGCTTGGCTCAAGCCATGATCTACTGGTCGAATTGACCGCCGAGATCGTCGCCGCTTATGTCGGCAATCATGTCGTCCCGGTCGCCGAACTGTCGACGCTGATCGGTGACGTGCATGCTGCACTGCACAACACGAGCAGCCCGGCTCCAGTCGCCGTTGTGATCGAAAAGCCGAAGCCTGCCGTTTCGGTGCGCAAGTCAGTTCAGGACGACCAGATTACCTGTTTGGAATGCGGCGGCACGTTCAAGTCGCTCAAGCGCCACCTGATGACCCATCACACCCTGTCGCCGGAAGAATATCGCGAGAAGTGGGACCTGCCGTCCGACTATCCGATGGTCGCACCGGCCTATGCCGAAGCGCGGTCGCGCCTCGCAAAGGAAATGGGCCTTGGCCAACGCCGCAAGCGCCGCGTGAAGTAAACCACGCGGATATAAGTAATAATTCGAAAAGCCGGTCTGGCTCCCACAGGCCGGCTTTTTTGTGCGCATAGCCAATGCGGAAAAATTGGGAACGAGGAAAATATACCTATTATTTTCTGGAAAAGGCTTAAAAACCATGGAAAAACAACGGGTGGTTGTGGCGGTGCGCTTCCATTCATCCCCGTAATCACACTAGGGTGTATGAATTAATTCCTATTAAAGGAGTGAGCCATGCACCTCAACACTATCCTTCACCGGCCCTTGTCCCAAAACCTGTCCTTGCCCGTGCGAGGGGGCGTGCTGAAGCGCACCATCCTGCCGCCCGGTTCCGGCACCCTCGCTGATCCATGGGGGCCGGTCCTGTCTGTTGCCGCCCACCACAGATGCCGCCTCGTGCGTCAGGTGACGGCGGAAATGGTGATGATGGTGGGGGAGCGCGTGCCGCTCAGGCGTGATCGCCGCCGCACCAGCTGCCATGTCCGGCAGATCTCCATGTATGTCTGCCATGTCGTGCTGCAGATTTCGCTGACCGATATCGGCTATTCCTTCGGCCGCGACCGCACCACCGTCAGCCATGCCTGCAATGTCGTCGAGGACCGGCGCGACGATCAGGCCTTCGACGATTTTATCGCTGCGCTGGAGCGCGTCGTTACTTGCTTTTTCGGTGCGCCAGGGGGACGGGACCATGCGTGAGGTAGCCGGTGCCCACACAGCCCAAAAAGATCTCGTCCGTTTCGTTCGCGCTGTCATCACCCATGCACCCGTCCGGCTTGAGCCGGGGGAAGCCGCTGGCACGCTCGTTCTCGGCGGGAATAGCCCGCAGAAAGGCAGGCCGACGGGACAGGTTGCTGCGAAGACGGTCGGTCAGGCCCTGTCGCTCGGGTTGATCATCCTTGAGGGCTGCATCGTCCGGGCAACGGCTGAGGCGCTGCCTTTCCTGCGCCGCGCCCTCGTGGGCGCGCCGGAGGCATTTCAGGAGCAGCACCGCGACATCGAGACCGCAGTTGTCGCCGTGGAGGGTATCCGTCAGGCCGTCCGGGTCAATCAGCTGGAATCGCCGCTCGGGGCTGCTACCCGGCTGAAGGAGAAATCCGGCCAGCCTTTTCTGACGCCGGAGGCGATCGCAGCGGGGGAGAGGCTGCATGCGGATTTTACCCGGGCGCATTTGCAGCCACGGCTCACCATGCGTTACGAGCCGCTTCTGTCCACGAAGACCAGGGGAAGCGCAAACAGTGCTGCTGATATCAGCGATTCCGCCATGTCCGCGCGGTTTCGGGTGGGAAAGGCGATGGAGGCAATCGGGCCGGAACTCTGCGGCGTGGCGCTGGATGTCTGCTGCTTCCAGAAGGGACTGGAAATCGTCGAACGGGAGCGGCAATGGCCGGCGCGTTCGGCCAAGCTGATGCTGCGGACCGCCCTGATGGCACTTGCCCGCCACTATACCCCGCCCCGCGAGGCGAAAAGGAAGAACCATGCCTGGGGGGCGGAAGGCTACCGGCCTGACGCGGCTGATCTCAGCCTTTAGGCCACCAGCTGGCGGGCGGCTTCGTCCTTGATGCGCTTGATCATCGAGCGCAGCCCGTTGGCACGCTGCGCCGTCAGGTATTCGATCAGGCCCATGCGGCTAAACAGGTCAATGGCATCGGTCTTGACGATGTCGGAGGCGTGCTGGCCGGAAAAGATCGACAACACGATGGCGACCAGGCCGCGCACGATATGCGCGTCCGATTCGCCCTCGAATGTCAGGATCGGGTCGCTTGCGGCCGGGCTGGCATGAGTGACCAGCCAGACCTGGCTGGCGCAGCCCTGCACCTTGTTTTCCGATGTGCGCTTGTCTTCCGGCATGTCCGGCAGCTTGCGGCCGAGTTCGATGACATAGCTCATCCGGTCCTGCCAATCATCGAGATAGGCACAATTGTCGATGATCTCGGCAAGCGGGGTGATCGGCGATGTGTTCATCTGGTCCATGTCGTTCATATAGGCGATGGGCGGCGAAATGAGAACTGCAAAAAAGAAACGCCGCGAGGGACGGGCGTTCCTCACGGCGGCCGGAAAATCGGCAGTTTAGGCAGTCTGAAAGAATCCTGGAAATGGGCGGCGCTTTTAGCGCACGACCTTCGGCTCGATGCGCTTTTCCGGCACGGGGATTCTGTTGAAGATCGGTTCTGGCTGGGCGGTCACCTGTTCGGCTGTCGCGACATCTGCCGTGACATCGACGGCGGGCTGTGTGGCGGCGGCAACCGTTCCGGTGGTCACCGCATCGCTCGGTTCGGCAAATTGCTGGTCGAGAAACTGATAGGCGATCTTGGCGCCTTCACGGGCCCGGTGACCGAGCGCCACGAATGTCTCGGTGCCCTTGACGCAGACATCCGGCTTTTCGACGCAGATGGCGCTGATATAGCCGAAGGCCTCGGTGGCTGCCGATACCGTGTCGCCGACATCGACCTTTGGGCCTCGCTCAAGCGTCGAGGTGCTTGCCGGATCGAGAAACGGCAGGAGCACCAGCACCAGCGAAAACCAGAATGTTCCCTTGATCAGAAACCACATTGTCTTGCCCATCCTTTGGTAAGGCACTCAAACCTGCGTCCGGTCTTTGCCGGGTTCGCTCCGTTGGCGCCTTGTCATCACACCTTAAAAGGGGATTCGGAACATGCCTTTGCCAAAACCGGTGGCATTTGCACCGTCTTTTCGTAAAATTTGAACGATCGGCATTTGAATGGCATTTGTCGCGCATTTTAACGATCGCCATTAAGGTTCAAGGCGGAGCGTACCCGGCCAAGGCAGCAAACGCGGGAGTGGCAGTCGATCCGGGCTGCCACACAGGTTAACGCGAGGGCGAAAACCACCTAAAATCCGGCGCTTACACCCCATTAACCACAAAAGACAAAGCCCCGGCGATTTGTCCCGGAATGGGACTTTGGGGGCGTTTCGCGGGATTTGTCGCGGTTTCATTTATCCTTTCATTAAGCCGCCAATGCGAAATTCGGATGTGCAAAGCGATCGCTCATAAAGACAGTTTCCGGTCGTGGACGAGAACTTGCCTATAAAGGACGGAACCATGACGGGGTCCGGAAAAGAACGAACGTACAGGGTTAGACGTTGAGAGTATTGCGTAACATTGCTGGCAGGATGGCGTCGCGTGTCGATGACGCTGCGCGCCTTTGGCTGCCCCGCCAGGTGGCGGGCGAGCCGGCGGCAAGCCGCGAGTTCGCCGTCGTCCGGGCGGTCGCCGCCACCGCTCTTGTTGCCTTCCCGACCGTTCCTCTCGCCCTGTCCGTTGCTTTGCCGGTTTCTCTGGCGTTGCCGGTTGGCGCAGCACTGGTCGGCGCCGCCGCACTGATCGCTGCCGTTGGCGGCATTGCCTACCAGCGCAATCGCAAGCCGGCCTATCCCACCGCCGAAACTCTGGAGAGACCTATCGATAATGGCGCCCGCCACTATGATTGTTTCGCCGGTCTGGTGACGATCCATGATATCCGCGGCTCGGTCACGTCGGTTCACGGCCGCGACGCCGAATCCTACCTTGCCTGGATGCGCAATCCCGGCGGCCGGGGATTTATCGAGCAGATCCACGTTTCCGACCGTATTCTCTTTCTGCAGGCCATCGATATGCTGCGCCAGGGCGATCGCCAGGCGACCATCGACATCCGGCTGGAACACCCGAATGTCTTTGCCGGCGGCGAGCAGTTCGTCCATATGCGCTGCGAAATGACGGTGCTTGGCGAGGCGGAGGGTGAATTTTCCATCCTCGTCCAGTCGCGCGACGTTTCCGAAGAGGCGCGGTTGCGCGCCGAGGCGATCTACAAGACCGGCCTTGCCGAATCAGCCAATGACGCAAAAACCCGCTTCCTGGCCGCCGTCAGCCATGAATTGCGCACGCCGCTCAATGCCATTCTCGGTTTTTCCGACATTCTCTCCGGTGAATATTTCGGCAAGCTCGAAAACGACCGGCAGCGTGAATATGTCTCGCTGATCAACCAGTCGGGCCATCATCTTCTGTCGGTCGTTAACACCATGCTCGACATGAGCAAGATCGAGGCTGGCCGCTACGAGCTGATCCCTGAGCCTTTCCGGGTCGCCGAAGTCGTCAATGCCTGCGAAGCCATGCTCGGCCTGCAGGCGCGTGAAAAGGGCGTGCAGCTGACCAGCCGGATCATGCGCAATGTCGCAGAGGTCAATGCCGACCAGCGCGCCATCCAGCAGATCCTGATCAACCTTGTCGGCAATGCCATCAAGTTCACCGATCGTGGCGGTCTCGTCACCATCGACGCCGAAATCGCCGGCAGCAATCTCAACCTGATCGTCAGCGATACCGGCATCGGCATTGCCGAAAACAAGCTGTCGTCGCTTGGCCAGCCGTTCGTGCAGATCCAGAACGACTATACCCGCAAATACGAGGGCACCGGCCTTGGCCTGTCTCTGGTCAAGGGTTTGGTGGCGCTGCATGGTGGGGAATTCGATATCCGCAGCCGCCCAGGCGAGGGCACGGTGATTACCGTAACGATCGCGCTCGACGGATCCGGCATTGTCGGCATCGACGAGCAGGAAGCTGTGGAACAGACAATGGTGGAGTTTCCGCCGCGCCTGAAGGAGCGTACGCGGGTAGAGACGAACGGTCAGACCTATCCGGAAGCGAGCCGGAAGGATGCCGGTGGAATGAACGGAGGCGCTGGTCATGACGGCTCGCAAGCGAAAACAGCCTGAGAAGAAAAAGAAGGCGCAGCGCGGCCTCGGTCTTGCGACCGCTGGCCTGGCGATGCGTGGTCTGACCTTCGCCGGCCGCTTGGCGTCGCGCAATCCGCGCGTCTTCGGCGGTTCGCTGGCGTTTGCCATCGCCTTCAGTTTTGTTGCCGCCAATGCCATGTGGTATCAGCCGGGCGTGCATCCGTCGCCGTTCCTGCGCACGCGTGTGCCGCTGAGCGATCCGCAATCTGCCAGGATCGGCGCTGAGGATGACAGCCTTGCACCGCGCAAAGTGACCACATTCGTCATCCAGCGCGAAGACGAAGAGCAGCAGACAGCCAGCATCGAACAGCCGAAACCGGAGCCGGAAGCAGACACCGTTTCTGAGATTATCCAGTCCGCGCCCGCAGCGACGCCTGCGAGCGACGCCACGCTGGTGGCTGGCATCCAGAAGGAACTGGCACGCCGCGGGTTCTACGACGGCCCTGCCGATGGCAAGACCGGCCCGAAAACATCGGCGGCGATTCTACGTTTCGAAAAACAGGCGGGACGTCCGGAGACGGGATCGGCCAGCGATACGCTTTTAGCGGCGCTGCAGGGTGCAGCGCCCGCGCAGAACAGCGCACAGCAGATGCGCGCAAAGGCAGTTGCCGCGGCCAAACCTGCACAGCGGCCCTATGAGAACGTCAAGGGCGGCAAGGGCGAACTCGATCCGGTCGCTGCCGCGATCCGCAATGCCGAGATCGATCCGCAATATATCCCCAAAGTCGATATTCCCGCCTCCAGCGAACTGGTGATGAACATCCAGAAGGGGCTGACCAACCTTGCCTATAGCGATGTCTCGGTCGATGGCGTCGCCGGCGAGCAGACACGCACGGCCATCCGCCATTTCGAAAAGCACTACCGGCTGCCGGAAACCGGCCAGCCGAGCGACAAGGTGCTGAAAAAAATGAAGGAAATCGGCGCACTCTAAGTTCCCGCGTTCGTTGTAAATCTCGAAAATTCCCGTTTTCGCTTCGTTAACCCTGTTCGCATAGGTTGTAGCGGGGTTGAGGAGAGAATTGGGATGGTGACGACGGCTTTGCGCATACCTGTGCCCGGAATCGAACCGGGTGAAAACGATAGCGATGCGGGCTCCGGTAGCCTCAGACGCGTCATCGCCGATCTGGCACGCGAAGCAGCCGGTCTTGGCATCGATCTTGTCGATATCGCCGGCGCTATCCAGGATGCTGCAACACTGTCTGCCCGCCACGTCGATATTTTTTCCAGCGCCACCACGACTGCCCGTTCGATTGCCGCCGCCAATGGTGAGGTCGCCCGCTCGCTGCGCGAAACCGATGCATCGGCCACCAGCGCCCGCACGGTGCTGGGCGAGCAGGGCGAGCGGCTGCAAGGCTCGCTGCTTGAAATAGACCATATGGTCGCGACCACACGCGAGATCGGCACCGAAATTTCGTCATTCTCCGGCGCGCTTGCCGATGTCGACAGGTTTGCTGGCGAGATCGGCACGATCGCCCGGCAGACCAACCTTCTGGCGTTGAACGCTGCGATCGAGGCGGCGCGGGCAGGGGATGCCGGCAGGGGCTTTGCCGTAGTGGCGTCCGAAGTGCGGGCGCTGGCGTTGCAGACATCGCAAACCACCGTTTCGATCCAGAAGACGCTCAGTGAATTGCGCAGCCGCATCGTGCGGTTATCGTCTGCCGGCGAACAGGCTTCGGCGTCGGCCGCAGGCGTCAAGCAAAAGGCCGGCGAGATTCAGGGCTCCTTTGCCAGCCTGGAGCAGGTGATGTCGGCGATCCTCGACAGCGCCTCGTCTGTCACCGGGACGACCGATGCGGTTGACCGGCAATATGCCGCCTTTGCCGAGCAGTTGACCGGTATAGCCGCCGAGATCCATACGTCGAGCGGTGCGCTGCAGACAGCTTCCGCGCGGGTCGATGCCGTCGTCGCGGTCTCAGAAAAAATCATTCAGGTGACGGCGAGTGCCGGGCTTGAAACCCCAGATAGCCCCCATATCCGCACCGCCTGCGCTGTTGCCGCGACGATCTCCGAGGTCTTCGAGCGTCATGTCGCATCCGGTGGTATCAGCATGGATGCCCTGTTCGACCGGCAATACCGGCAGGTCACTGGCAGCAATCCGGCCCAGATGACCACCCGCTTCACCGAATTTACCGACCGTGTTCTGCCTGCTATCCTGGAGCCGATCGCCACGTCTGACGATCGTATCGCCTTCTGTGCGCCGATCGATGAGAACGGTTACCTGCCGACCCACAACCGCAAATTCTCCCATCCGCAACGGCCGGGCGACACGGATTGGAATACCGCCAACTGTCGCAATCGTCGCATGTTCAATGATCGTGTCGGTCTAGCCGCTGGCCGCAGCACCGAGCCCTTTCTGGTGCAGACCTACCGGCGCGACATGGGAGCCGGGACTTTCGTGCTGATGAAGGATATCTCCGCCCCGATCTTCGTCAACGGCCGTCATTGGGGCGGGTTGCGGCTGGCGATCCGGGTTTAACGCCGACGCCATGAGCAGGGGCCGGGTATGCGGAGCAGCGTATATTTGCACGTCAATCCCGGCCGGTGTATCAGCCATCCATGCGCCTGAAATCCGAAATCTTCGTGTCTGCTCTCGTTCGCCGGGTCTTTGGCCTTGGCGGCTATGCGGCCGTGCTGCGCAAGGGGGCAGGCGAGGCCGGTGCGATCTTCATCCGACAACGGTCGCGCCTCGGTACTGAAACGCTATACGCACCGGCGCCGCAGAGTTTCTTCGACGATCCCGCTCCCGGCCGGTTGTTCGAGATCCGGCTGGATGCAGTCGAGGCAGATGCGGTCGATCAGGCAATCGTCCGGGAAATCCGGTTCGATCCGGATTGCTGGGTGGTGGAGATCGAAGTGGATGCGCGGGGCGATCTGTTCGATGTCGTGGCTGAAAAACCCAGCTGAACCGATGAAAACCTAGCGCCCGCGGCCAAAGGTTCGTGTTTGCTGGACATCGGCCACACTGCGGGCAGGGTCCTGCCGCGCTGCTGTCTGACGGGGGGCGTTGCCGCGATCCGGCGACAGGTAGGCCTGATGCCCGGATGGGCCGACCGTATCCTTCTGGTCCGACTGCAGCCAGGCTTGAACGCGGACGCGGCAGGTCTCGGAACTCAGAGAGCCGAGCAGCGCTTCGCCGCGTGTCGCGCCGCCGAGGCGCTCGGCAAGGTCGGGATAGAATGCGCAGAGCACGAAAAGGCTGTCATCGGCATGCATGTCCAGCGCCGTCAATGTTGTGGCGAGTTGCTGTCCGGATATGTCGAGCAGGATCCGCTCGCCAAGTTCTGCGGTCGAAGACAGGGCGGCCGACAGGCTGGCGGCGAAAAGGTTGGCCTCGCCGGAGCGGGCGAAGCGCACGAGCAGTGCCCCATGAAGAGGCTCCAGGGGTTCGATGACCGGCAGCGAAGGTGCGGTTTTTGGAGTGACGCGGGCCAGCGACTTCAGATCGCTACGAAGTTTTTCCTCGCGCAACAGCTTTGCCGTGGTCATGTCCTGTGCCGTTGTTTCCGGCTGGCGCGTCTGTGCTTCATCTGCGGCTCGTGCGGCCGGGAAAACTGGCATGGCGGGGGAGGCGGGCATCGCAGGAGCGGGCGTCTTTGCCGGTGTCGCGGCGGTCTGGCGGCGTTCGACAAGGGCATCGACCACGTGAACCGAGAGATTGTCGCGGCGGGCAATCGCGGTGGCGTGCGCCTGTCCCTGGGCGCGGATGACCTGCAGCAGCGTCGCGTCATCGATCGAAGTCGAGCGGGTGAGGAAAATCGCTGCAATGGAAATCGGCGCATTGCCGATCTGCAGCGCTACAGACGGTGGCAGGTACTGACACTGCGACAGGGCGGCGGCGGCCTGGCGGCGGGCTTCATCGCTGGAGGCGGAAAATAGCGGATCGAACAATTCGGAGAATTGCTTGAGGTCGATACGGCGGGGGCGGCGCAGGGCTTCAAAACCGGTCACGGTCGCCATCAGGACCACGTCCTTCAGCCGCCCTGTCTGCGGTCTTTCCAACTCACGAAACCGGTCCGCCACGGATACACCCACTCATACGCACAACATTATTGTCCCGATTTCGGACAGCCGGCATTGCCGCTTGTCCGAAAGGGTGGCGAAATTTCAGACATGGACGGAGGGAGCTTTTCCGAACGCCGCTGGCGCTACCACTATCATCGACGCTAAGGCGCTGAAAACATTGGTGCCAACGAGGGCGATGCCGACCCTGCCGATCATGGCTGAATGATGATTTCAGATTAGGGTGACGTGGTTAATATTCCGTTTACCGGATGAGAATCGTGCCGTTACGCTGCACGCTCAGATGGTTTTGCACAGGTCCCTCTGGCGAACCCGCCGGCGGATTCACATTATCGATGACTTTGGCGATGGAGGTGCCGGTGATATCCGCCAACTGATGATCTGCGGCGTCGGCAATCGCAATCAGCACTTCTTCGCGGCTCCAGCCGGCCAGATGAGCTTTATCGACGATGAGGGCAATGGTGGGGGAAATGGTTCGGGCGCATTGTTTGCGGCGATATTCGCCGACCCAGTGCTGCAAAGGACTTAGAAACATATTTTTCTCCCGTCAATAAAGGACAACCCCTGCGCGACGGGGTTTGTTCCATTAAATCGAGGGTGGAGCGTTCCATTCTGTCAACATGAAAACGGGCTGCCAAAATGAAAACGGGCGGCGTGATGCCGCCCGTCGCTCCGTGCATGAGTTCCGCTAGTAGTTGTTGCAGTTCACGTCGCGCGGATTGCAACCTCCGCCGCCATCGCCTCGGAATCTGGGTTGGGCGTTACCGGGTTCTACCTGCTGCTGACTGTTGTTGCGGCGTTCGATGCGCTGCTGATTATTGTTATTGCGCTCGATCTGCTGCTGGCTGATGCTGTTGTTACGATCTATGCGTTCGCGGTCCCGTTCGCGCCGGTTGTTCTGATCCCTTTCGACCTGTCTCGCATTGTCGTCACGGCGCCGCTCGATGCGTTCCCTGTCAGGGTCGCGGCTCGGGCGTTCGATGACGATGCCATCGTTATTGTCGTAACGCGGGCGTTCATAGGTGTTGTAGTCACGCCGTGGCCGGCTGTCCGGTGTGTAACGATCCCTGTCGCGGTCACGACGGTAGGAATCGCGTTCCCGATAGAAAGAGCGATTGCGATAGTTGCGGTCCCAATAGGTTCCGAGTTCGAACGTCACCAGTGGAATGCCGAGCGAGCGGTAATAGTCCGGCTCGACATAAACGCGGCGCTGCTGATACTGCGCCTGGACATAACGGCCAGCGACCCAGCCGCGGCCATTATAGAAAGACACGTCGCACCAGGGCGTGTCGGCAAGGCAGCCATGAATTTCGAGCGCCGTGCCAACCGGAATGACCGTGACGGCAGGGTAGCGGGTGCTCGGCCCGGAGCGCATGTTGACATTTCCGGTCGCAAAACCTTCCGCAGCTTGCGCGGCGACCGGCAGCAGAAAAGCCGCTGCTGCTGCTATCGCCATCAGCGCTGATTTCAATGAATATCGTCGCGGTGTTCTCATCGGTTTCCATCCTATCCATCCGGCGTGGCTTCGCAGCTGCCGCCGCCCAGTTTGCTGCAAACACCGTTGTTTTACGTCTTTTTTGAGGTGTTGGTGCGTCCGTCAGCTACGTTCAGCACAAAGAAACGCCAAGACAGGCTGCTTCGTTCCGTCGATACGCGGCAATATGAATGGCACCGGAACAGGATGATCAAGTCACAGCTTTCCTGATTGGAAAATGCGCGGGAAGGAAGCACAGTTTGCGTGGGTTTGTGGGGAACCAAATCGGCACTGATGCGTTTTGGAATCATTGAAAAAGGAGCCCTGACCATGGTCGAAAAGAAATTCGCAGCTGTGCCCAATGATGGCGATGTAGCGGAGTTAGAAGCCAGCACGGCGAAAGCCGATCTCGAAAACCAGCTGGCCGATCTGCGTGCCGAGATTGCCCGTCTGACCGATTCCGTATCCGCCATCGGCAGCAGTGCCAAGGCGGTCGCCGCGTCGGAAGTCGAGGTGCTGACCGAACGGCTGCGTGACCGCATCCGGGAGGAACCTGTTTCCACGCTGCTGGCGATTGCCGGCGTTTCGTTCGTGATCGGCCTGCTCGCACGGCGTTAGGCTTGGCTTTCTGGGTGTTCCCGGCGAAACTTTCGAGTGCGAATGTTCGTCTATGATGGTTCCTGCAGGACGGGAACAGTGTCCGGTGAATTGGCGCCGGACACATTGGTCTCATGGCTATCGCTTGAATCGAGGTTTGGACCGTTAAGGAGCTGTTAACTATCGTATGGCTCAATCTGACGGCGGGGGGTGTCCTTGGATATCATCGGCATTCTCGCATGTAGACTGGCATGAAATCCGGATTTTCCGGAAGAAGGAGCAACGAGAAAGGCGCAGATGCCCCAAGCCTGACGGCAAAGGGACCGCGCCAGCCCGCAAAACGGGCAGGGTGAAATCAGTACGGTAGTTCATCCGTCTCAACCATTTTTGGAGACGAGCATGGCAGAGGTTATCAGACTGGAGGACCGCGTTGTGCGGGCACCGCCGAAACCATCCATGGGTCCGATTGCGCCAAGCAATGCGGTGATCCTGTTGTTTACCGGCATCCGCTACGAGCGGCTGGACGGTCATCCGGGCAGCACACCGGCTAAACCGGCTCCGGGCAGGGCAAAGAAGCATTGAAATCTGTTCAGCGCCTGGCAGCGATGTTTCGGGCTGACCAAATTATCGTGTTGAAAATTCCATTTTGAATTGAACATTTATTGGAGACGGCCAGCCGCCTCCGCGCCGCGAATGTGCCATTGCTCAAAAAGCTATCGCCGGAAGGGCTCACAGCTGGATTCGGCCAGGAAGTTGCGCACGGTTTCCTCATAACTATCCGTTGGCGCCAGGGCGCGCAGGACGGCATATCCTTCCTCATCCGGCATCTCCACCATGATCGACTGAGCCAGGCTCGCTGGCGGCGTCTTTCTGAGATCGACGAGCTGGATTGGCGTGGCCATGATCAGATCGAGATTGCCGTTGACCGCCGTATGGTCGTTCATGCTGAAAATTTCATTGGAATTGGCGTCGTAAATAGCAAGCGACCAGAAGGGCGCGGCGCCCTTGGCGACGAACCGGGCCGGGCCCGCATCCACCGAAAACCCGCAGACGGCGACCCGCAGGAATGGATCGTCGTTGGCAAGTCCCGTTGGCCCGGGTTCGCTGGTCAACGAAAAGAAACTATCCATCTCGTAGAGACCAAGCACCCGGCTATAGGCATCCTTTCCGGTAAATTGCGGCAGGGCCAGAATGATGACGATATGCAGCAGTGCCGCACCAACGAGACCGACCAGGATGGCAAAAAGCGCGCTACGCATCCGGGCACCCCGTCTTGACGATCTTCGGCATGGCGAGATCGATGAGGCCGGAGGACCCGGCCGTCGGGGTGTCGAGCAGGGTCAGTACCAATTTGAAGGCGCCAGTGCGGCGTATCGCCAGCCAGTTATCCGGCTGGGCGACCGGCGAAACATGGATGACGAAGGAACTGTCCGGTTTGCGCAGCACCGTCCAGGCATTGGTTGCCGCTGGCAGCTCAGGGGCGATTTTCATCGGCTGGTCGTTGGCATTGGTGGCGTACAGCGTCCAGAAGCGGGCGGGCGGGGTGATCCCGGCGATATCGTAGGTGCAGCTGGAGGTCAGCTTTTCCCCCGTGCTGTCCATGGCAGCGGTAAACTGCAGCCCTTCCGCTCCGCCATAGAGCAGCTTGCCGTCGCGCGCCCGGTGCGCCTTGGCATAGGGATCAGTATTTTCCGTCTGCGCCTCGGGAAAGGCGACCCATGGACCGAGCGCGATCGCCCCGAAACCGACCGTGGCTTTCAGGGCAGACACGGTTGAAACGATGCCGACGCCGAAGGCGACGGACAGGGCGAGAGCGATGAGGAGGGGGATGCGGAGCAAAGGCTTTACCGGGACTGTGCAGGGATTGGTGGGGAGAGGGATGCCGGAATGAGTGCGGCGGCGGTGTACCCCCCTCTGTCCCGGAGTGCCAGAGGGGGGCGACAGGGCAAGAGACCAGCCGCAAACACATCACCGCCCGCCATCCCTGCCTCCCTTGACGATGGTACCGGTCGGTTGCGGATCGAGTTCGGCGACTTTGCCGGGAGCGTCTGCCGGGACTTTCAGGGCGGGGGCGGTATCGAATTTTTCGCCGAGCGACTTCAGCATCCGAGTGACTTCCGAGGAGAGCGAACGGGGACGCACCAAAGGCGGCAGGGCATTTTCATCGGCGGGTTTTGCGGCGGCGACCGTCGCCGCTTTCTTCTTCGCGTCCGGTCCCGGCAGCGGATTGTCTATGCCGGGAATGGCTCTGTGCTCGATGCCTTGTTCCGCATAATCCATCAGCCGCTTGAAGGTGATGGCGGGGAGCGAGCCACCGGTCATGTTGTTGGTCGAGGTATAGTCGTCGTTTCCGAACCAGACGGCGGTGGTGTAATCGCCGGTAAAGCCGACGAACCAGGCATCGCGGTAGGCCTGCGTCGTGCCGGTCTTGCCACCGGCGACGATGCCGTTGTCGAGCGCTGCCTTGCGGGCTGTGCCGATAATCGGGATCTGGGTCAGCATGTAGTTCATCGAGGCATTGGCCTGCTCGCTGACCACGCGCTGGGCTGGCGGTGCGTCGCGATTGAAATCATAGAGAATATCGCCGTCATAATTGAGGATCTGGCTGATGCCGTGGCGGCGTGATTGCAGGCCGCCGGCCGGAAACACGGCATATGCCGTCGCCTGATCCATGACCGTGACTTCCGAGGTGCCGAGCGGCATGGTCTTGTCGGTGCGGATCGGCGTTTCGATGCCCATCTTCTTGGCGGTTTCGGCAATGATTTCGGTGCCGAGCGTATCCTTGGCGAGGCGCACCGGCACGGTGTTGATCGACTTGGCAATGGCGGTCAAAAGGGTGACGCGGCCGGAATAGCTGCCCTTGGAATAATTCTGCGGCGACCATCCGCGCCAGGTGATCGGCGCATCGCTGATGGTCGATTCCGGCTTGAGGCCTTTCTCCATGGCGGCCGTATAGGTGTAGACCTTAAACGACGAGCCCGGCTGGCGCAGCGCCTTGGTGGCGCGGTTGAACTGGCTTTCGCCATAATCCCTGCCGCCGACCATGGCCCGCACCGGGCCGCCATTCTCGATCATCACCATGGCGCCCTGCTTGACCTTGTAGGTCTCGCCATATTGCCTGAGGCTGGATTCGACGGAGTCTTCCGCCGCCTGCTGCAGGCCCATGTCGATGGTGGTGCGAACCACCAGCGAATGCTGGGCAAAGGGCGTGGCGATGCGCTTGGTTTCGTCAAAGGCCCAGTCGAGGAAGAAATCCGGCGCACTGACTTCGGCGCGGTCGATGACCGTTGCCGGGTTGAGGCGCGCGGCAATCACCTGGCCTTCGGTCATCAGCCCGCCCTGGACCAGATTGGTCAAAACCTCGTTGGCGCGGGCGCGGGCAGCCGGCAGGTTGACATGCGGCGCATAGCGGGCAGGCGCCTTGAACAGGCCGGCGAGCATGGCGCTTTCGGCCAGGTTGATATCGGTGATGTTCTTGCCGAAATAGAACTGCGATGCCGCTGCCGCCCCGAACGTGCCGCCGCCCATATAGGCGCGGTCGAGGTAGAGGCGCAGGATTTCCTTCTTCGACAGGTTGCATTCCAGCCAGACGGCAAGGAACGCTTCCTTGATCTTGCGCTCGATGGTGCGCTCGTTCGACAGGAACAGGTTCTTGGCCAGCTGCTGGGTGAGCGTCGAGCCGCCCTGAACGACGCCGCCGGCGCGCGCATTGATGGTCATGGCGCGGGCAAGGCCCAGAAAATCAATGCCGTAATGATCGAAGAACCGGCGGTCTTCGGTGGCAAGCACCGCCTTGACCAGCGTGTCCGGCAGTTCGTCGATCGGCACGGAATCCTCGTGGATAATGCCGCGATGGCCGATTTCGTTGCCGTAGCGATCGAGGAAGGTGACGGCAAAATCGCTCTGTGCCCGCCAGTTGCCTTTGGTGTCTTCAAAGGCCGGAAGCGCCAGCGCCAGCATCAGAACCGAGCCGACCGTGCCCCAGGTCATGCCTTCGCCAAGGACCTCGAACAGCGCCTTCTTCCAGCCGCGCATGCGAAAACGGCGGAAGAAGATGGTGAGATCCTCCCACCAGACACCGAGCCGGAAACCGGCATTCCAGACGGTGGAATCAATCCACGAATCGATGCGCAGCAGGATATGCCGCTTCCTCGGACGGTCGTCCTTCGGGACGCCGTTTTCAGGGTTCGGGCTGTCGTCTTGGCTTGGATCCTGCAATGCGGTCGCATCCTGGTGGCTTCAACTCCCATCCGATATTTGCATGGGCCGGGTTTCTATTCTACGCCGATATCGATAATGAGCCTTAAAAAACCGGCAATGTTTTGTAAAAATGTCGCCGAAATCCAACTGATGGAAGAATAAAAATTATGGGCGAACAGCCCTTCTGGAAGACGAAAACGCTGGCCGAGATGACGGGCGCCGAATGGGAAAGCCTGTGCGACGGCTGCGGGCTCTGTTGTCTCAACAAGCTGGAAGATTGGGATACGGGCGAGATCGCCTGGACCAATGTCGGCTGCACATTGCTGGATGGCGAGAGCTGCCGGTGCAAGGACTATCCCAACCGGCAGGCGACGGTGCCGGACTGTATCCAGCTGACGCCGGAAGAGGTGGAGACGCTGAGCTGGCTGCCGCCGACCTGCGGCTACCGGCTGGTGCGCGACGGGATCGATCTCTACTGGTGGCATCCGCTGATCTCAGGCGATCCGGACACGGTGCATCAGGCCGGCATTTCGGTGCAAGGCCGCACGGTGTCGGAGGACGATATCGATGTCGAGGATCTGGAAGACTATCTGGTGACCTGGCCGTTGACCGTGGGTGAGCGCGCCGAGCGGTAAAGCCTATTCTGCCGGAACCGCCGGTGTCAAAAGACTTTTCGGTGCGACATTGCGCCAGGCGGTGTCCATCACGTGGCCGATGACGTCGTCTTCGGCATCGGCGAAATAGACGGATGTCCAACCCTTCAGGCCCCAGCCGCCGGGAACCGCAGCACAGACACCGGGCTCGGTTTCGAGAAACAGTTTCTGCTGGTCTGGCGTGAACTTGACGACGGCGCGGCCTGCTTCCGGCAGGGACATGAAGATGCGCTTGCCGACGCGAAAATCGCGCTTGCCGAAATGAGCGCTTTCAACGGCGCCCGGCAGGCCCAAAGCCCGCTTTTCCAGGTCCTCGGTTCTCATGGGGAAAGTGTAACACGCTCGGGAAAATGCACAAAATACAAGAAAATAATCCTAATAGGAAAATAATCCTTGACGGCGTGACGGTCATTTGATAGGTTTATGGCACAGTCGGAAAAGTGGGTGAAGCGGGAAGCTTCATCCGGCTTTGACGCTCTCTTGAAGAGCACACCATCCGCCGTTCGCCCCGAAGGGCTGCACACATTCAAGGATCATTTTGTCATGTCTGAACTGGATTTCGATCCGGCGCTGTTTGGCCTGTGGCCGAAGGCGGCGGTCTATGACGGGTGGCCTGCCGGTGAAGCCGACGCGGCACTTGAGGACGTCGCCCGGCGGGTAATCCTCGAGACCAAGGCGGAGACCGTGTCGCCGCTTGACGATCTGCAGGACATGCTGAACGGCATGACCAGGGAATTGCGCGAACAGATGCAGCAGTTTCAGCGGCTGCGGCGGCTGGCCGACGACAAGGCTGAAGCGGCAGGCGAGGAGATCGACCGCAAGCTGATCCAGGCCGACGCCAAGGCCAGCATCGAGGCGATGTCGGTGATCGTGCGGACGCTGGAAAAGATCGACAGCCTGCAAAGGACGATTGCGCATGACCGCCATGTGATGGCCGAACAGGACTTCGACGAGGCGGCATTTGAAAAGCTGCAAGCGGAGTTCGAAGCCCGAATTGAAAGCCGAGCACAGGATATCGTCCGTGAGCGTGAACAAGATAAAGCGAGAGAAGCGGCGGCAAAAGGCGCTGATGCAGAGTGTTCGTCTGCCGGGCCCGCCATCGGCAATGCCAAATCAAGCGGGCCGTCCTGAGCGAAACCGCGCCAAGACGTTGAGCGTCAAAAAGGATGAGATCGAAGCCTTTCGCGGCACCAAAATGGGCTGGACATTCGATGCCCACAGCACGACGGAACGTTTATTGACACGGCTGGAGGTTGGTCTGCTGCGGGATGATCGGGTGTCGATTTCTGCCGGTGAGGAGGATCGCGATGACGATGCAGCATCCATTTGCGAAGGCCGTGAGCTCATCTCTGATTCAGTGGACGGTCAGGCAGGGCAGACAGCGGAAACGGCTGCCGGTACCGAAGTGCCTTTCTCACAGCCTCATCCGGACGCAGGCTTGCCGGATTGCGATGTGCAGGTGGCGCGCACGTTCAGGAAGAGGAAAGCTTTACAGTTCCACCGTCTGCTTGGTGCCTGGAACCATACTGCCCGCTCCGAACAGAAGCCGCCCGAGGGCGACTGGCGGGTCTGGCTTTTGATGGGCGGGCGCGGGTCGGGCAAGACGCGGGCAGGGGCTGAGTGGGTGCAGGAACTGGCGGCCGGGAAGACCGCGCGGCCGGGACTGCGGATCGCGCTGGTGGCCGAGACGCTGGGTGATGCACGCGAGGTGATGATCGACGGCGTCTCCGGCATCTGCCGGATCGCGCGAAGCAGCCGGCCGGATTTCGAGGCCTCACGGCGCCGGCTGGTCTGGCCGAATGGCACGGTGGCGCAGATCTTTTCCTCGGAAGATCCGGAAAGCCTGCGTGGACCGCAATTCGACTATGCCTGGTGCGACGAACTCGGCAAATGGAAACACGGGCAGGAGACCTGGGACATGCTGCAGTTTGCACTCAGGCTGGGTGATCATCCGCGCGCACTGGTGACGACGACGCCAAGGCCTGTGCCGGTGCTGAAGGCGCTGATCACTGACCCCGGCACCACGACGTGCCGGATCAGGACCGGCGACAATGCCGGCAATCTGGCACCTGGATTTCTGTCGGCGATGGCAGGGCGCTACGGCGGCACGCGGCTCGGACGGCAGGAACTCGATGGCGAGATGATCGAGGACCGCGAGGATGCGCTCTGGTCGCGCACGGGGATCGACGCATTGAAGCTACGCGATACCGGGCCGCTGACGCGTATCGTCGTGGCTGTCGATCCGCCCGCCGGCATGGGCCGGGAATCCTGTTGCGGGATCATCGTGGCGGGACTGGACCGGAGCGGGCGCGGCGTCGTGCTGGCTGATTGTTCGGTTGAGGGCGCAAGCCCGGCCGGATGGGCAGGCGCGGTGGTGCGGGCCTACAGGCGTTTCGATGCCGACCGGATCGTGGCCGAGGTCAACCAGGGTGGTGACATGGTGTCTGCGGTACTGCGCGGCATCGATGCGCAACTGCCGGTCACATCCGTCAGGGCATCGCGCGGCAAATGGCTAAGGGCAGAACCGGTGGCGGCACTCTACGAACAGGGCAGGGTGGTGCATGCCGGGTCGTTTCCGGCACTGGAAGATCAGATGTGCGATTTCGGGCCGGATGGCTTGTCATCCGGGCGCTCGCCGGACCGGCTGGATGCGCTGGTCTGGGCGCTGACGGCACTGATGCTGGATGGCGGCGGCGAGCCGCGGGTCAGGGGGATTTGAGGTGGCGGCAATGATGCGGCGCGTCACCCCACCCCGGCACTGCGTACCGACCCTCCCCGTCAAGGGGAGGGTGAAAGGGCGGAATTATTTAGCTGATGCCGTCGCGGATGGCTTGGGCGTTGTCGACGCGGTTTCGCGGATCTGGCGCCACTCGTTTTCAAGGCGTTCGAACTGGGCCTGAGAGATCTGCTGGGCTGGCATGGGCGATCCTTTCGTCAATTTTTAGTACCGCTCGGTAACGCGATTGGTTCCGGAAAGGTTGCATCGACAGGTGAAATAATCCGGACGGGCGCGGTCAGCGCTTGTTGTCTTCGGCCGTGGCGGATTTCGGTATTTCCGACGCGTTTGCGCGCATCTGCTGCCAGGCGCTTTCGAACCGGTCGAGGATATGCTGCGGTACCGTCGAGCGGTTGGTGTCGGCTTGGATTTTACTCTGCGCGTTCATTCGATCCTCCTCGATCAATCGCAAAATCATTTTGCTGACTTCAGTTTTCATATCTTAAAGCCAAAGTAAATCAGGGCATTAAACAGTTTAAACGATTTAAATTAGTTAAATCGATTTAGAGTCACGACATTTTTTCAGGTCTTGTGACTGTAAGCGGAGTGTAAATGGTGTTTGCGCGAAAAACCTTCTTCGATGCGGTGCGCGTTTCCCTGTTCGACGGTGTCTTGAAACGGCGCCAGGTGGCGGGGCTGACGGCGATTCTCGATGGTGTCAGCGATGTTCGCGAGATCGATGACCGCTGGCTTGCCTATATGCTGGCGACCGCGCATCACGAAACCGGCCGGACGATGCAGCCGGTGCGCGAAACTTTTGCCGCCAGCGACAGCCGGGCGATTGTGGTTCTCGACAGCGCGTTTGAAGACGGCAGCTTGCCATCCGTGTCGGCGCCATACTGGCGGCGGGACGCGGAGGGGAAGACCTGGCTGGGGCGCGGGCTGGTGCAGCTGACGCATAAAATCAACTATGAAAAGATGGCACTGGCAACCGGGATCGATCTGGTGTCCCGGCCGGAGCGGGCGATGGAGTTGAGCGTTGCCGTCGACATCCTGTTCATCGGCATGGAGACCGGCACGTTTACCGGGCGCAGGCTAGGGCAGTATTTCTCCGAAAGCACAGAGGACTGGGCCGGCGCCCGGCGGATCATCAACGGCCGCGACAGGGCGGAACTGGTTGCAGGCTACGGCAGGCGCTATCTCGCGGCGATCCGGCAGGCCGGATGAAGGAGTGACCGAAGGCGGGGGCGGAAGCCCGTTCTTTTCGTGGGCTTGCCCCTTGCCCTAGCCCTCTCCCCGTGAACGGGGAGAGGGGACGATAGAGGTTGCCGCATGTCCCTTCACCCTGTTGGCGGGGAGAAAGTGCCCGACAGGGCGGATGAAGGGCTGTTCTTCCCACGAACCGCAGACAATCAAGGAAATTGATCCGATGAAAAATCCATTCCGTCTGCCGTGGCATCGCCCGGCAGAGAACGAGAGCGTGCGCGAAACCAAGACGGCATCGGGTTTTGTCGCGATTGCGCAGGAGGGGCGCGCGCACTGGACCGGGCGGTCCTATGCAGCCCTTGCCCGCGAAGGATTCATGCGCAATCCGGTGGCGCACCGGGCGGTGCGGCTGATCTCCGAAGCTGCGGCAAACGTGCCGCTGCTCGTTTACGAAGGTGTGCAGGAGCGCAGCGGGCATCCGGTTCTTTCGCTGCTGGCCCGGCCGAACGGCCGGATGGGCGGACATGATTTCCTTGAGACGCTCTATGGCCATCTGTTGCTTTCCGGAAATGCCTATGTCGATGCGGTCGAGCTCGGCGGCACGGTGCGCGAACTGCATCTGCTGCGGCCGGACCGGGTCCGCATTCTCGAAGGGCGTGACGGCTGGCCGGAGACCTATGAATACCGGGTCGGCGCTCTGGTGCGGCGGATGTCCGCCGGCGAAGACGGGCTTCTGCATCTGAGGCTGTTTCATCCGCTCGACGATCACCTTGGTTTCCCGCCGCTGGCGGCCGCGCAAATGGCGCTCGATCTCTCCAATGCGGCAGCGACCTGGAACAAGGCGCTGCTCGACAATTCGGCCCGGCCTTCCGGCGCGCTGGTTTACCAGCCGAAGGAGGGCGGCAATCTGTCGGCTGACCAGTATGACCGGTTGAAGAGCGAACTGGACGAAGGGTATTCCGGCCCGATCCGTGCCGGGCGGCCGCTGCTCCTGGAAGGCGGCCTCGACTGGAAGGCGATGGGGCTTTCGCCCAAGGACATGGATTTCGTCGAGGCAAAGAATGGCGCGGCACGCGACATCGCCCTTGCCTTCGGTGTGCCACCGATGCTGCTCGGCATTCCCGGCGACAATACCTATGCCAATTATCAGGAGGCCAACCGGGCGCTCTACCGTCTCACCGTCCTGCCGATGGTTTTTCGCACGGCTGCGGCACTGTCGGGCTGGTTCTCCGGGCGATCGGGCGAAATGCTGAAGCTGGTTCCGGATCTTGATCAGGTGGCCGGGCTGACCGGCGAACGCAGCGAGGTCTGGGCGCGGATGAAGGACGCGGATTTTCTCACCGACGAGGAGAAGCGGCAGGCGGTGGGGTATTGAGGCGGGCTGTCACGGCTGCGGCTGCCCTGGTTTTGTCAAGCAGATCAGATGGTTCACTGAATGCCCGGAATCGATTTCCGCTGTTTTTGAATCAATCTGTGACGGGCTTGAATCGATCTTTGAAGATCGGCGGCCAAGGGATTCAAAAGAATCAGCAATCCGTGGGCCTGACGCAGCGGCAGGCATCGCCTGACCTCGTGGAACGAGGCAGTGGCGCGCCAATCAAGTGCAATTCCGATAATAGCATCAAGGACTTAACAAATGGCTGATTTTGGCAATGATCCGGGCCTGTGGGCCGCCAAGGGTATCGGCTCTGCGGCTGGGGCTGCGGTGTCGCTGATCTACATGTTGCCGAAGGGCAAGCGCGAGGCTGCCTCGCGCTTTTTCACCGGTCTTTCCTGCGGCCTGATTTTTGGCGGCCCGGCGGGGCTCTGGATTGTCAGCAAGCTCGGTATCGCCGGGAGCCTTTCGGGTGCGGAGGTTATGGTGACGGGATCGGCGGCGTCCAGTCTTGTTGCCTGGTGGGTGATGGGAGCGGCGGTGCGGGTGGCCGAGCGGTTTGGCACACGGCCGGATTAGGTCATGTGTCATGTCCGGCTGCCATCCCGGGCGGATCGAAAGCCCCGCCCGGGTGTGTTCCTTCCGCATCGCATCCTGCGTCGGTCCACGGCCGTCCCTCGAAGACGACCCGGATCGAGATAGACCGGAGCTGCCGACGATCAACCCCGGGCTTTGAATAATTTTGACGGCGTGGCGCTGACGTTCAGCTGCCCGCTTTTCGTCCACTGCATTTTCAACCATCGGAGAGAGACCATGACGACCGACAGGATGCCTGTCTGGCGAACGCAGAAGTTCGCCAATCTGACGCTTTCCGGGGTGACCGGGGAGGGGCGGTTTTCCGGCTATGCCAGTATTTTTGGCGAGGTCGATCTCGGCAAGGATGCGATTTCGCCCGGTGCTTTTCAACAGTCGCTGGCGCGGCGTGGCGCTGGCGGCGTGCGCATGCTGTTCCAGCACGATCCCGGCGAACCGTTGGGTACGTGGAAGACCATTCGCGAGGATGCGCGTGGGCTCTATGTCGAGGGGCTTTTGTCCCCGGGCGTCGCGAGGGCTCGGGAGGTGCATATGCTGATGAAGGCGGGTGCGCTCGACGGGTTGTCGATCGGCTTCCAGACCGTCAAGGCCAGGACCGACGGCAAGAGCGGGGTGCGCCGCATCCTCGAAGCCGATCTCTGGGAAATCTCGATCGTCACCTTCCCGATGCTGCCATCGGCACGGGTGTCGAACGTCAAGAATGCGCGGTTCTTTCGCGACACGGAAACGGAGCTCGTGCGCACGATGCGGCGGGCGGCCCGGTTGATAAAACTCTCTGACAGAAGGACAGGCCAATGAACGACACGAGCAACATGGCGCCCCAGAGCAAGGTCGCCCCGGAAATCAAGACGGCGCCGGAGACGATGACCGCAGCCTTCGAGGATTTCATGGGTGCCTTCGAGGCCTTCAAGGAAACCAATGACCGGCGGCTGGGCGAACTGGAAAGCAAGCTGACGGCCGATGTCATCACCCGCGACAAGATGGATCGCATCTCGCGCACGATGGACGAGCAGAAGCGGGTGATCGACCAGCTGGCGCTGAAGAAAGCGCGGCCGGCATTGGGCCGCGGCGGCGAAACAAGCCTGGAGACGATGGAGCACAAGGCGGCGTTCGAAAGCTATATCCGCCGCGGTGACGAGCAAGCATTGCGGGAGTTGGAGGCCAAGGCATTTTCCACCGGTTCGGCCAGCGATGGCGGCTATCTGGTGCCGAACGAGACCGACACGGAAATCGGCCGCAGGCTTTCGGTGGTGTCGCCGATCCGGGCGATGGCGACGGTGCGGCAGGTTTCTGGGGCGGTGCTGAAGAAACCGTTTGCACTGGCCGGCATGGCAACCGGCTGGGTGTCAGAGACGGCAGCACGTCCGCAGACCACCACGCCGCAGCTGGCCGAACTCTCGTTTCCGACCATGGAGCTTTATGCCATGCCCGCGGCAACGGCGGCCCTTCTTGACGATGCGGCTGTCGATATCGAGAACTGGATCGCTTCCGAAGTCGATATCGCTTTTGGCGAGCAGGAAGGCACGGCCTTCGTGTCCGGTGACGGTACCAACAAGCCGAAGGGCTTTTTGAGCTATACCAATGTGGCGGACGCGAGCTGGAGCTGGGGCAATATCGGCTATATCGCAACGGGCGCTGCTGGCGCCTTCAAGGCGAGCGGACCGTCCGATACGCTGATCGACACCATCTATGCGCTGAAGGCCGGGCACCGGCAGAATGCAGCTTTCGTGATGAACCGCAGGACGCAGGCCGAGATCCGCAAGTTCAAGGATGCCGACGGCAATTATCTCTGGCGTCCGCCGGTGGTGGCCGGCCAGCAGGCCTCGTTGATGGGCTTTCCGATCGCGGAGGCCGAGGACATGCCGGATATCGGCGCCAGCAGCATGTCGATCGCCTTAGGCAACTTTGCCGCCGGCTACCTGGTTGTCGATCGCACCGGGGTCCGGGTGCTGCGCGATCCCTATTCGGCAAAGCCTTATGTACTGTTCTACACCACCAAGCGAGTTGGTGGTGGAGTGCAAAATTTCGAGGCTATCAAGCTGATTAAATTCGCGGCATCTTGAATACGCGTAAGGCTGCCCTTTCTGAAAGGGTGGCAGCCCATTCGCGCCGCGGTCTTCCCTGCCGCAGTGCGCGAGGGGTGGACGCAGCTCCCCTCCCGCTGCGTCCACCCAATTTCTCGCCCAACAGCCTTATCGACGGAGATATCCATGACTATCACCGAACTGGCGCCGCCGCTCGGCGAGCCGCTGACGCTTGCCGAGACGAAGGCACATCTGCGTGTTGAAACCAATGCCGACGATGCTGTCATCACCGGGCTGATCCGCACCGTGCGCGAGCACCTGGAGCGGCAGACCGGGCTTTCGCTTCTGACGCGGACCTTCCGGCTCTATCTCGACGACTGGCCGCCGGCACGGGTGATTCAGATTGGCAGGGGGCCGGTACAAACAATTGAAGCCATTACGGTTTATGACGCGGCAGGCGTGCCTGTTGCTGTCGATACCGCTGGTTTCGTGCTCGACGGTCGGGCCCGTCCGGCGCGGCTGATCCTGCCCCGGCAACCGCAGCCGGGGCGAGTGATCAACGGCATCGAGATCGATTTTTCAGCCGGTTTCGGGGCGACCGGTGCGGAAGTGCCGGACACGCTGAAACGGGCGATGCTTCTCCATGCGGCTCTGCTCTACGAGTTTCGCGGCGCGGTCTCTCCAGACAGCCAGCCGGCAGCGGTGCCTGCCGGTTACGACCGGCTGATCGCACCCTTTTGCCGCAGGGGGCTTTGACCATGGGCGCCGTCATCCTTGATCCCGGGCAATTTTCGGAGCGGCTGGACCTGGAGATGCGGGCCGACGCTCGCGATGGTCACGGCGGGATTGTGCCGGGTTTTGCGCCGGTGACCTCGCTCTGGGCGCGGATCGAGCCTGTCGCCGCCGGCGAGGAAGAGCGGGCGGACGCGGAGGTGTTTACCGTGACGCACCGTATCTGGATCCGGTTTCGCGAGGATATCGCGGCCGGCATGCGCTTTCGCAAGGGGACGCGGGTTTTTGCAATCCGGGGATTTCACGATCCGGATGAGACCCGGCGTTATCTGGTCTGCCGCTGCATGGAGGATGGACGATGAGCGCTGCAGGGGCCTTGCAAAAGGCGGTTTTCGGACAACTCGCCGGTGACGCGGCATTAAAAGTGCTGATTGGCGCCGACGGGGTTCACGATCATCTGCAGGCACGGTCGCACCGGCCCTGCGTTTTCATCGCCGGCATCGACAGCCAGGATGCATCGACGGCGAGCGAAGCGGGGGAAGAGCATCTTGTCACGCTGGAGGTGCGTACCGGCGAAGGCGGCAATCGCGTGGCGGAAGAGATTGCCGCGCGGGTACGCGCGCTTCTGAACGACGTGCCTCTCGTTCTGGCCGGGCATGCTCTGGTCAGTATTTTGCATCGGCGCACAAGGGTTGGCCGTAATGCCAAGGCCAAGGGGCATGTGGCGGAAATGGTCTTTCGTGCCGTGACCGAGTGAAGTTTCGCGGTCGCGAAGTGTGCGTTCGTCGGCGTCCCTGCGGGCGCTTTTTTTGTTTCCCAGAAGGATGAAGACATGGTGGCGCAGAAGGGGAAGGATCTTCTCTTGAAGATCGACAATGGCGGCTCTTACCTGACGGTGGCGGGGCTGCGCTCGAAGCGGCTGGCGTTCAACGCCGAGACGGTGGATGCCACGGATGCGGAATCGGCAGGGCGATGGCGCGAGCTGCTGGGCGGGGCGGGCGTACAGCGCGCCTCGGTATCGGGTGCCGGTATCTTCAAGGACCAGAGTTCGGATGCGCTGGTGCGCGCGGCCTTTTTCAACGGCTCGATCCTCAACTGGCAGATCGTCATTCCGGATTTCGGCACGCTGACCGGGCCGTTCCAGGTGACGGCGCTGGAATATTCGGGCCAGTACAATGGCGAGATCCTGTTTGAAACGGCACTGGAATCGGCCGGTGCCCTGACCTTTGCGGCGCTGTGATGACCGGGCGCAACACGGGAGCGGCGGGCCGGGCGAACCGGCATCGTGGCGAGGTGGAAGCCATCATCGATGGCGAGCGGCGCATCCTTTGCCTGACGCTCGGCAGCCTTGCCGAACTGGAGACGGCGTTTGCCGCCGATAATCTGATGGAGCTTGCGGCGCGATTTTCCGCCGGGCGGCTGAAGGCCGAGGATATGATCCGGATCCTCAGCACCGGCCTGCGCGGTGGCGGCAACCTGGTTTCCGATGAGGATGTCGCCGTGATGAGCATGGACGGTGGCATTGCCGGCCTGGCGCGGTTGACCAGCGAACTCCTGGCGGCGACCTTTGGCGGGGCGGAGGACAGCGCAAACCCTTGAAAGCCGCAGCGGGCAAGGAGAATGGTTTGCCAGCCCCGTTTCCGTGGGGGCCGTCGATCCATGCCGGGCTTTGCCTTCTGCGGCTTCCAGCACAGGATTTCTGGTCGATGACGCCGCGCGAGATGCAGGCCGCCTTCGGCGGATTGCGGCCTTCCACCGCAGTTCCGGATCGCTCCGGGATGGAAACGCTGATGGCGGCGTTTCCAGACTGAGATGGCGAGCACTCTTTTTAAGGAGATAATGATGGAACGCGACGAGATCGGGTTTTCGGCCGCCGTCGACGATGCGGATGCCTTGAAGGATGTGCTCGACGATCTGGAACGGCGTTCGCGCTCGTTCGGCTCGGCGCTTACAGGCGCCTTGGCATCGGCGACGCGGGGTGGCAAAGGGCTTGAGGATGTGCTGCGCAGCGCCGGGCTAAGGCTGACGGACATCGCGCTGTCAGCGGGGTTGAAGCCGCTCGAAGGGCTGCTCGGATCGGCGATCTCCGGGCTTGCCGGGAGCCTCAGCGGCGCGACGGCTTTTGCCGATGGCGGCGTGCCGGGCAGGGTGACACCGTTTGCTGCAGGCGGTGTCGTCTCGACCCCGACCTATTTTCCGATGGATGGACAGATGGGGCTGATGGGCGAGGCTGGATCGGAGGCGATCCTGCCGCTGAAACGTGGTTCCGACGGATCACTCGGTGTGGCGTCTTCCGGTGGAGGTGCTGCGATGAATGTCGTCTTCAACGTGACGGCGCCGGATGCACAGAGTTTTCGGAAGTCGGAGGGGCAGATTGCCGCGATGCTGACACGCACGGTGGGGCGCGGGCGGCGGGGAGTATGAGAGCGGGTTTGCTTTTGTTCGCGTCATGCGCCACGCCCCAAGACCATTCGCGGGGCAGCTGTGGCCGCTTAGTAGTTAATCGCACGCATATAAACGACAGGTCGTCCATCGCGAACTACAGCAACCCCTTCGTGTCCATACAGTGGCCCGCGCTCCTCGCTGCGACACCTCCAAAGTCGATCACCTGGCAACATTTCACTAAGCAGCGGGGCAAGCTCTGCCTCGGGATTGTTGACAGCGTCGATGAAAGCCTGCGGGAAATTATCAATCCGACCTCCCATGAACTGTATCATCCAGTCACGAAAGCCAGGCGGGCTGATTTCATTAACCAACTCCAGCCCTGTGGGTTCGAAAACTATCTTCAAATTACTGTTCATGAATTGACCCATAGCATGACGCAGTTGCCACCCCAACAGAGGTTGCGGGGGATGGGCGATCGAGGTCGCCGCTTCCAAATAGGCGGAGAGGGCGAGAGACGCCGCTACCTTTCCGTTCGCACTTCCTTCGGGGCCAAGCTTGCCGACAAGCAAACGAGAGGCGAGTGCCACACGCACTCCTCCCGCAACCCCTGAAGACATTCCGCCAAACGATTCCACGATAAGCAGAAGCGGCACAGCCTGGCTGGTAAGATCCGCTCTGGACGGTATCGGCGGCTATCCGAAGATCTGCCCGAGGGCAATGGTGATGAATTGAAGTGGACGTCGCGGGTGAGCCTTCGACGACGATCACCAAGCCGGCGGCAATTGAGCAATTCGAGATTGACGGTGTCTACAGCCTGACCCCCGAAAAGGTTGGCCGACACCGTTTGTCTGGAATGAAGCCGGGCTTTGCGGCCCGGTTCCAACATCACCAACCACCTTTGGCGCAGTCAGGCCAGTGACGCCCAGCGGCACACACCGTCTTCGGTGGAGGCGATGTAATTCTGCATTTTACAAAAGGAGAAATGAATGGTCACCAGTATAGTTACCACATCGGGAAACACGACCTGCATGGATTTCGGTTCGAACCCATTGCACGGCTATGTTGGCGGAAGCACGCCCTACGGCTTGTGGGTGGATGGCCCCTTGCATCCATGGCGCGATGCAAACGGAACGCCTACGTTCATCACCTGCCATTCCGAAGGGTACCGTTACAATGTTGTCTCCGACTGGCACAACGGTGCGACCTGGACCAACTGGAATGCAGGCGTGCACTGGAACTCCCCCAGAGATACCACTGAAGGTCATTATGCGAACCGTCACTGGATCATGTCCCCCTTCGCTCGTGGCTCACTCGTGGTTGGCTTGACACATCACGAGTTCTATCAATCATCCAAGACGGTCGGCGGGGTTGCGGGTTTCAACTCCCACGCCCATGGGTTCAATACGCGCTGGGTCAACACAATTGGTTATGTGCGCTCCATCAATGATGGTCAGGCATGGACAATCCCGAATCCTGGGGACTACGGCCAAAATCATCACAATGTTCGCTGCGTGTTGATCCCGGAGCCGTGGTCTTATCAGTCTCTCGACACCGCCTATGGCTTCCTGCATCCTTCGAACATTGTGAAGGAAGGCAATTATTATTACGCCTTCGTGGAGGTTCGGAACCTGCCAGGTAATACTACGCTGCTTGATAACGGCTTCACAATAATCCGTACGTCGAATCTTGACGCCTCGGTGGGCTGGCAATTCTATAACAACGCGAACCAATGGGAGACGGTCAACCACCAATACTACCAGGGAAACATTGCGCCGCAGCAACCGAAGATATTCCTCAAGGTATCTGGGTATAATCCCTATACCATGCACGATCAGCACGGGCGCATGGCGCAGACCATCCGATATCATGTTCCCACGCAGAAATGGCTTTTGTTCGGCTATACCGGTCTGCAGGCGAATGGCTTCTGCTACTGTGTATCGGATACTTTGGCTAATCCGCAATTCGAGGCGAACGGGCGCCGTATGATTAGCCTCGCTGGCGGTGGTGCGATGAACGAATATCACAACAATCATTACATCGGGGTGTTCGATCCAAATTCTCAGGATCAGAACTATCAGACAATCCTGGGCAACAGCGCTGTGGTCATCACGGCTGATGAAGCTGTTCGCTATAAAATAGGCACGATCCAGATCACCTGATTGCTTCCGCGAACACACTGGACGCGTCATGCCCTTAAGGGCGTTCGTTCGCTTTTCATACGGGTCCGTTGATTGCGATATCAGCGGGGCAGAGCGATCTCTGCCCCGCGACGAAACGATAGCGCGAGGGAAATCGTTATGGGTAGAAATGGACGATGCAGGGGAATGTTCGATGAAGATCAGCCCACTGCGTCATCAAACTGTTTGAGATCGGTGGGGTCTACCCGTTCCCCTTGAAAAGGCTTGCCCTTCATTGAAGAGATTGATCGAGGCCGTCGCTTCTCAATAGACCGCGAGGGCGAGGGAGGTCGCGACTTGGCCGCCTCTCATTCACTTCGCGGAAGGTAGCGGGCAGGCGAACGTCGCCGCCGATACTGCGATTCCTAGAGAAGCCCTCCCAATCGATTCCACACACACTGGAAAACACCATGGCAACAGGATTTCACGAGGTCCGGTTTCCCTTGCGCCTGGCTTTGGGCACGAGTGGCGGGCCGGTGCGGCGGACGGATATTGTCAGCCTTTCGAACGGACGCGAAAACCGCAACCGGCGCTGGCGTGATGCGCGCCGGCATTATGATGCGGGTTCCGGGATCAGGTCGATCGGCGATCTCTATGCGGTGCTGGAATTTTTCGAGGCGCGGGCGGGGCAGCTTTACGGGTTCCGCTTTCGCGATCCGCTGGACTTCAAATCTTGCGCGCCGGGTGGGGGCATCACAGCGCATGATCAGGCGATCGGCACCGGCGATAGTGTGGCGGCCACGTTCCAGTTGGTGAAGACCTATGGCGATGCGGGCGGCGCGAGTGTGCGTGAGATCGCCAAGCCGGTTCCGGGGACCGTGGTGATTTCGGTTGGTGGTGTTTTGGCAGCGCCCGCCGATTTTACGCTCGATGCGGCGACCGGGCGGGTGACATTCCCGCCATCGAAAATTCCGGCGAGCGGCGCTGTCGTCAAGGCGGGGTTCGAGTTCGATGTGCCGGTTCATGATCTGCGCTTTGACGGGACCGATTTTTGGGCGGCCAGCGGTTTCCAGGCGGCCGACAGCGAGGCGGCGAGCGGGCTTTCCGTCGAGGCGGGCGAGGTTGCCGGCGGGTTTTCGAGCGTTGCGATCAGCGAAGCGGATGTGATCGCTGGACGTTATGACGGCGCCAAGGTCGAGGTGTTCCAGGTGAACTGGCAGGCGCCGGACCAGCGCATTCTGCTGCGCGTGCAGGAGATCGGCGATGTGGTGCGCGCGGGCGGCGCCTTTCGCGCCGAGCTGCGGCGGCTGACGCATCGGCTGGATCAGGTGCAGGGGAGGATTTACGGGCGGCGTTGCGATGCCGTGCTGGGCGATGGACGCTGCAAGGTGAATTTGAGCGATCCGGCCTACCGGGGCAGTGGCACGGTTGCCGCTGTTCTGGGGGAGACGCGGATACGGGTGACCGGGGTCGATGCGGCGGTGGCGGGACACTACCGCTATGGCATGTTCCGCTTCGTTGGCGGTGCGAATGCCGGGCATGGCTGCGACATCGAGGATCATCGCAAGGACGACGACGGGGTGACGTTTTCTCTGTGGCTGCCGCCGCCGTTGCCGTTGGCGGCGGGAGATCCGTTCACGGTGACAGCGGGGTGCGACAAGAGTTTTTTCACCTGTGGCGGCAAATTTGCAAACCGGCTGAATTTTCAGGGTTTTCCGCATATGCCCGGAACGGATTTTGCCTTCGGTTATGCGGATGGCGATGCGGTACATGACGGGCGGGCTTTGTATGAGTGAGGTTATCCGGAAAGATCACCCGACCCCGGCGCGGTGCGCCGTTCCTCCCTCTAAATGCGTGGGTAATGGCGCCGCATTCGCAGACCGGATCATTTCGGTCGCCCGGAGTTGGATCGGCACGCCGTACCGGCATCAGGCAAGTCTGAAGGGTGTCGGTTGCGATTGTCTGGGCTTGGTGCGGGGCGTCTGGCGCGAGATACATGGTTCCGAGCCTGAATTACCGCCAGCGTATCAGCCGGACTGGGCGGAGCGCAGTGGCGAGAACCGGTTGCGTGATGCAGCGCGCCGGCATTTTGGTGCGGAGCTGCCGGTGGCGGAGATGCGGCCGGGCGATCTGCTGCTGTTTTGCTGGCGGCCGGATCTGCCGGCCAAACATGCGGGAATTGTCAGTGCCTCCGACAGGTTCATTCATGCCTACGAACAGGCGGCGGTGATCGAGTCGGCGCTGGTGCCGTCGTGGCGCCGGCGGATTTCCGGAGTATTTCGTTTTCCCGAAAAGGTCTGACGATCATGGCAACCATTCTTCTACAGGCGGCGGGCGCTGCTCTTGGCAGTGTGTTCGGCCCGGTTGGGGCAGCACTTGGCCGGGCGGCCGGGGCGTTGGCCGGATCGGTCATCGACCGCTCGATCATCAACGGCATGACGACTGTCTCCGGCGCCCGGCTGGGCGATGCACGCATACCCGGTGCCGAGGACGGAACCGCGATCACCCGCGCCTATGGCACGGTGCGCATCGGCGGCACTTTGATCTGGGCGACGCGGTTCGAGGAGGAAGTGCGGGTCGAGCGGCAGGGCGGCAAGGCGAGCGGGCCGAGGGTCGAGACGTTTCGCTACTACGCCAATTTCGCCCTGGGGATCTGCGAGGGCGAGATCGCCTGCGTGCGCAGGGTCTGGGCGGATGGGCGGGAGCTGGATCTGACCGGGATCGAGATGCGGGTTTATCGCGGCACAGGCGGACAATTGCCCGACCCGCTGATCGAGGCAAAGCAGGGTGTGGGAAAAGCGCCGGCCTATCGGGGGCTCGCCTATGCTGTGTTCGAACGGTTGCCACTGGATGGTTATGGCAACCGGCTTCCGGTGATCCAGTTCGAGGTCTTGCGGCCGGTTGGCGCGCTGGAAAAGCAAATCCGGGCTATAACGATCATTCCGGGCTCCAGCGAGCACGGCTATGACCCGAACGTTGTGAAGGAAGAGACAGGGGCGGGTGCGAGCCGGCTGATCAACCGCAATATTTTTCATGCCGGTTCTGACTGGTCTGCCTCGATCGATGAATTGCAGGCATTGTGCCCGAACCTCGAGCGCGTGGCACTGGTGGTGTCGTGGTTCGGAACGGATTTGCGGGCAGGCCAGTGCCGGATCGTGCCCGGCGTCGAGACGCCGGTACGGCGGGGGGAAAGCCGGCCCTGGTCCGTGTCGGGCATTTCGCGCGGTGGTGCGCGGTTGATCAGCCACAATGATGGCGGCCCTGCCTATGGCGGAACACCGAGCGATGCGAGCGTGGCGGCGGCAATCGCCGATTTGAAAGCTCGGGGGCTGAAGGTCTATCTCTATCCTTTCGTGATGATGGACATCGCGGCCGGCAACGCGCTGCCCAACCCTTATGGTGGAACGGGGCAGCCGGCCTATCCGTGGCGGGGGCGAATTACCGCGCATCCGGCACCGGGACTGGTGGATAGTGCCGACAAGACAATGGCGGCGCGCACGCAGGTGGGTGCGTTTTGCGGCGCTGCCACGGCGGGAGATTTTTCCTTTTCCGGGACGTCGGTGGCGTCGCTGTCTGCAGGCGAGGGGTACCGTCGGTTGGTGCTTCATTATGCACTGCTGGCGAAGGCGGCGGGTGGGGTCTCCGGGTTGATCATCGGCTCAGAATTGCGTGGTTTGACGCAGTTGCGGGATGACGCGGGCGCGTTCCCGTTTGTCGAGAAGTTGGTAGCGCTTGCGGCGGATCTTCGGGCCATTCTCGGGGCGGGCACCAAGCTGACCTACGGGGCGGACTGGAGCGAGTATTTTGGTTACCACCCGCCGGACGGCTCAGGCGAGGTGCTTTACAATCTCGATCCGCTCTGGGCCTCGCCGGATATCGATGCAGTCGGGATCGACAATTACATGCCTTTGTCAGACTGGCGCGACGGCGACCTCACTCGGGGCAATCCGGATGACTTCCGGTTGGCAGAGGATGCGGAGGCGATGCGGGCCATGGTCGCGGCCGGTGAGGGCTATGACTGGTATTATGCCAGCAGCGGCGATCGCCGGGATCGCATACGCACGCCGATTACCGACGGGCTGGCGGGAAAGCCGTGTGCGGCTTAGCACGTTCCTTTGGGAATTACGCGGATGGACTTGTGTGGAGCGCCAATTATACCAATTATTCGCAATGCGTCAACTTTTTATAGTGGTGGTTTTGACGATAAAACGTCGCGAATTTGAAGGAGCGCACTCAGGCGCGGACGCAAAAAATGCACTATCCGATTCGCCTTTGATTCGCGACAGCGATGTAATTTTCCACGAAAAGCACAAAAAAACCGCCTGTTCGACGGTTTTTGGCTGGTTCAGCAAAATAAATTGTTTCTTTGACCCAAACGGCCTTGAGGGCTGTGGCCTGCTCGCGGGAGGCCTTCCGCTCCCACGGACCAACGGGCGACGTTAACTATTTCCCCGTCCAAGGCGTGCCGGTCCCGGATGTATTTCGCTCTCTCCTGAAGTAAAGCTCAAAGTATAGATTGGATTCTCCGGCTTCGGGTTAATTCAAGACACCGCGTGTTCTAGGAGGTGCGATTTCACGATCTGGAGCGGTGGCCATATCCTGGTCTTCGTCTGCCGTCAGAGATTGCCGCTCGCTCAGAGTGTCCGCGACTTTATTCAAGACCTCGATCCTTTCCCTTAGAAGGTCATCGGCCCGAGTGTATTGAGACCGGATACGCCTCTCTACGGCCTCTGCTAGCGCCGGCTTTGTTTCCCGCAACCGTCTCAATTCGCCATGACCTTCAGCTGTTTCCAAAGACATCGCGGACCCAAAACCCCCTTTGACGTCCATCATTGCGGCCAAATCCGTAGCAGGAACGAGGTCTGCATCAGGTGGACGCCGCTGCCGCTCGTGTGGTCGCCGAATACGATACGTTCGGAACTACCACGGTTGCATGCCCCTCTTCATGGGTAGCGGTTAATTTCAGGACCTCACGGGGGATGACCCGCCGTGGCATCGCCGCCAGCTGCCACGCGGCCGGCACCCTTATTGGTCGCGTCGGTCAGCACGAGACTCGCAACGAACTGAGGAGAACGTTTAAGTCTAGGGCGCAGCACACGGGAGATCACAGCCATTGCGACGCAAGAGGACAGCGTGAGTTGTTCATCGATCCTGGATCGACGGCGAGCGAAATCGGACGAGTGCTGCATTTGTTGGACCTCAACGGGAACCGATACGGGTGGCGGACGAGAGCTATCCCTGTATGTGCTGCACAGCCATTTGAGAGCAGATCAATTCGCCAACCAAGTCGCCGTGGAATTTCCCCAGGATCACTGAAGCGAAGCCAACCATAGACTCCGCTGGTCGGGCAGGAGCATTTCGATATGCAGTATACAAGACTCTCATAGGACCGCTCTCGTTAGATATCTCCGACGTCGGCACGCCCATTCGGGCGTCGGATAAACCTATTCGCTTAGCGATATTTTTCGCGGTCATGAGCATGCGTGCAGTCGTACCGGACACTGTGAACTTGCGTCAACGCCGCCGCTTCATTTTCGTACGCGGATACCTTTGTGAAGCGGAGATGAAAATCCGGACTCCACAGGAGATGCTTGGGAAGTAATTCGGGCGGGGTCACCTGACCCGGCGGCTGTTAACCTTTGGCCACCGGGCGGGCTACGTTCGCCAGCATTTGGCCGCTCATCAGCTGCGAGCCGCGGTGACCGCATCAACGGTTTGTATTAGCTTGTTATAATGTTTGGCAATGATTTGTTAACCTCGTCCGGCTTCACTCATGTCATCCGCTGGATCATGGCGGTGCTGAAACAGGGCGACGTCGCCGCCCGATCTATAGGAGAACCGGAAATGCCGAAAGCTTTAATGAGAAAGGGGCCGACCTTTCGGACGACCCCTTGCAAGCTCGAAGTGGTTGACCTCTCTGCAAATCGGTCAAGGCACATACAGTAGTACACACCCAGAAGGTAAGTGTGTTTGGTTAGCAAGACGTTAACGTGCTTTCGGCCGCGTTATTCTTGGGTGGGCCCGGTTGACTGCAGGGGTCGTTCTCTTTATGTTCCGCCTCCATCGGAGCGAAGAACCTATACCGCCCGATCCGGAGACCAGCGATGACGATAGTTAGGACATCCCAGAACCGAATATGACCAGCGTTAGCTGATCATTGGTTTTGTGACGGCCGCGCGATCCTCGTCGATCCCGACCTTCATTTCAGCAGCAATACTGCGGTCCGCCTACGCGGAAGCGCAGCAGCATGACCAAATTCCAATTTCATTCATCCGCGACGGTTGCCGTCCGCGGAAACAGGAGACGCATGTCATGTTCATTCCCAAAGACTGCTTCCATCCGACCGAAGTGCTTCCGACCGATCTCTGGGCTGAGTTCGGTATCCCCGAAGTCCTTCTCGTAGACAATTCTGGCGGGTTCATCCGCGCCATGTTCGCTGACGGTGACGTCAGCCTGGAGACCAATCTCCGCCCCATCGATGACGGCGAGGAGGCTGCGTCCTGGTGACCCCATCGCCCACTCGCGGCCTCTGGCACGCTTTGCAGTATTTCGCCCGGCCGCCGCCGCAATCGAACTGAACTGTCCGCATCCATACCCGAGCCACTCAGTCCGCGACGTCAAGCGTTCGCGACATCGGAGACGCATGCCATGAAAACCGAAAAGCTTAACCCTTTAGCCGCAGAGCAACTTGAAATGGATAGCTCGTCGTTCCTCGGCCAGCAAATCACGGTCTTGATCGATCGCGCCACGCGCTGCGTGATCGCCTGTCGCGTGGGGAAGACGTTGATCGGGGCGCGCTGCTGCATGGTCCGCCCGGTTGCGGAAAGACGACATACGCCCAGGCACTCGCTAACTCGTGCGAGGCCAATCTCGTAGTCGCGTCCGCCGCTCGTTGGCAGGCTGCTGGTCACTTAGGGGATTACCTCAAAGCTATGCGCTCCGCATTCACACAAGCGATGAAACAGAAGCCCTGCATCCTTTTCGTGGACGAATTCGATAGCTTCGGCGACAGGGAGGGGGAGGACGACCATGCAAAGGATTATCGACGGCAGGTTATCAACGGCATGCTTGAATGCCTTGATCCGGTCGAGGGTCGTGAAGGCGTCGTCGTCGTGGGTGCCACCAACAATCCGTCTGCCATCGATCCTGCCCTGCTTCGGCCCGGAAGGCTGGAGACGCTCATCGAAATCCCGTTGCCTGATGCCACCGCCCGTGTAGCGATCCTTCGGCATCACCTGCGTGATCAAGCGTTTGGCGGCGAACTCGTCCGTTTCGCCTTGGCGACTAGGGGATGGTCGGGAGCTGACATTGAGAAGCTTGCTCGGGACGCCAGGCGGCTTTCGAGGCGGCGGAAGGTTGCCTTGTCGGAAGACCTTCTTTTAGAGGTGATGCCAGCGCGATATGTCCTGAGCGAGAGCGAGGTGCGCCACACCGCGGTCCACGAAGCAGGGCATGCCCTCGTTGGGGTCGTCCTCGCATGCGACGTACTCAATCACGTTCACATTGATCGGGATGCGGCCCTCCAAGGGGGCGCTCAGTCGGTCGGTATGACCGTTTTTAAACCCGAGGTCGGCCGAGTGAAGCGGGCCAGCTACTACGACGACAGGATTGCTATGCTCTTGGGTGGCATTGCGGCCGAGACGCTGGTCTATGGTAGCCATGCAGACGGGGCAGGCGGCGAGCCATCGTCAGACCTGATGCTGGCAAGCGATACCGCCACGAAGCTGGAGCGTCACTATGGGTTTGGTGAGGTGCTTTCTGCCGAACTTGGGAAGGGGAACCGTCCCCTAGAGTATCTCCGTGGTCGCGACCCTGAACTGCGCAGTCTCGTCGATGCAAGGCTGAAGACCCAGTTCAATCGGGCGATGGCGCTTCTCTCGGAGCATCGTCAGGAACTCGACAATCTTACCGATACGCTGATCGACAAGGGCCGCGTCATCGGCGACGAAGTTCGGGCGCTTCTGGACGTGAAGTCCAGCCCAGGGGCGACGAACCCGCATCCGTCAGGAATTGACGGCTAGCGGTCAGGCTCCGCTCCTCGCTCGAGAGAGGGGCGGAGCCGCTCAACAAATAGTCTCCATCTGCTAGCACCGTTCTCCTGTGGCGTTTGCGGGGAATGGCTTCCGGAGCTGTGTTTGATTGATGCCTGGCTTGATTTTTACGCGACGGCCGAGCGGCTTGAATCCGATTTCGTCTAAGGCGGAGCCGAGCGACATTTCCTTTGCCGACTTTTGCTTAGGGCGTGGTGGTCTGGTCACCTCTGCCTCCTTTCAACGGATCACAAGCACCTTGAGCTCTACGATTTGATCCGGCAAGGCAGAAAAACAGACCAGACCGTGGCGTCCAATTATTGTATCTAGGTCGAGCATTCGACCCTCGGAGTTCAGGAAGGTGCAAAAGCGTGAAACTCTGGATCATTTCCGATTTGCATCTGGAATTCGGACAACCGTATGTTCAGGTGCCGCCTCCTGACGCAGACGCATTGCTCCGCGCCGGCGATCTGCTTACACGCGGCATTGTTCCGAGCATCGAATGGTTGGCGGCCAACATCACTTCCTCGATGCCCGTGGTGTTTACCGCAGGGAACCATGAATAAAAATCGGCACTGAAGAAACCTTCGGCGCGGAAGACGGTTGTCTTAACGTCTTAACCCATCACCCAGATCAATTCCACCGGAGTTCAAGGGCGATCCGCTGTCTGCCTGCTACGCCTCCAATCTGGAGGACCTGATCGTCGAAGGACAGCCTGCTTTGTGGGTGCATGGCCACGTCCACAAGAGGGTCGATTACCGTGTCGGTGAGACGAGGGTGCTGGCCAATCCGCGCGGGTATCCGGGAGAGGGGACTGACTTTGACCCGCACCTAGTCGCAGACCCCGTCAACTAAGTGTTCTGATAGCGCGTCGAAACGGAGGTGTGCCGCAGCGTCATCGAAAATTTTGATTCTCATATGTTCCTTACATCTGAGAAATGTCACTTGGAACTTTCACGGAAACGATGGCGCAGTCAATCGGCAACGGTGTTCTCTCGGCCACCGATACAATCGTCGCGATATGCTCGCCTGGACTATCAGCTCACCCCAACGACAAGTACATCGCGGGCCGCCTTCTGGTCCTTAATACTGATGCCTTCGAAAATCTCGGTGAATTCAAGCCGAACTGCCGGGGTGAGGTCAGCGAGTTTCGGAAAACCCGACTCGCCTATCACGATCTTGGGAGACCTCTTTTCGCGGACTTCGTCAAATGCTCTGGCGTAGTCAAAGCTTATGATCGGATTACCGTCTCGCGCCATTTCCGCTGCTATCCTTGCAAACCTCACAAACACATACTCCCCGATGTTCTGCCTAGAATATGAGTACTTCGTGATGTTCATTCCCGATGCGGACCCCGCCCGGTTCGGCCATTGCACCGTTTTTGCCAAGGCTTGGAGAAGGCCGATTAGGACGTCCCTGTCAAACCGCACACGAAGGAGAAAGAGCGCGAAATAGAGTGCCGTTTCTCGTTGCTCCTGACTTTTTGAACTCAAGTCCATCGCAATCATTCGCACGAGCGCGGGACCGTCGATCACGTCGGCTCGCAAAAATCCGTAGTAACGAAGCAATATCTGGATCGGCAGTTGAGCATCAGCCAATCCTTTTTGCTCGCGGAATATGAATATTTCTTCCAGCAGCAGCAGAGGGATTTCGCCGCTGAACCTCTGCATCCCTTTATCCACGTAGGCCAGAAACTCTTGGTAACCCGGGCTCTGGCGAAGGAATGCTAATATCTCGGGGTTGAGATTTTTAAAGATGGACTGGACCTGAATCTCGTGCTTTTCGGCCTTCTCTAGCCTGCGCGCGACGAAGAATTCCAAGAATGATCGGTGAGAGAAGTAGTAGTTCTGACCGAACTTACGTTCCAGAAATGAACCCGTGAAAATCTCGCGGTACAGCGTGTCGCGCTCGTAAAGGGGATCATCAAGGAGGTCACGCCCGATGATCGATTCCGGAACCACGTCGGCAGTGAAATATAGACGCCGCCCGTCAAATGAATCCCAAAGCCACCACGCAATACGCTCGATAATGCGTTGCCGTTTCTCCGAATCGATCTGTTTCCGTACGAGCTTTTCGCCTTCGCGCTCGCTGATCCTTGTTGCCGCTATCGAATAAAGACCATAGGTCGTGAAGCTCTCAAGTTTCACGCTCGGATCAGCGGCTATGTCAGCGTAGATTTTAAGGTGGACGGGTCGGTGGAGGTCGCCGCTCGACCTGATCTTGTCAAAATCCGTCACGCGAAGCGAAACCCACTCGTCGATCTCGGATGGCTCGACCATATCAGCGGGATGATTTTGTCTTAGATAGCTCTCCAGAAACCGCGTGACTTCTTCGTCCGAAAACGGGGCGAGGGCGAGTTCGATATACTCCGGCGCGCCCGGCATGCGAATTACCTGTTCTCCTGCGATCCGCTGACCGCGTAAAATCCAGGCGTGTTCACTATCGGAGAGAAACGCATTCGGTCTCCCAGCGACAATGATCTTGGCTTTCCCGTCCAAGAGCGAGTGTATCTGGGAGAAATTGTACTTGAAGTCCGCCCAGGACAGCGCGTGCTTCATTTCATCGAAGCCGTCGAAGATAATCACGAACTTCCCTGTACGGTTCAACTTCTTGAACTTGGCGAACGAGTAGTTCTTGGTGCTGTATCGGCCTGCCAGCGTCTTGGCGATCAGACCGTCAACGTCCATCTGGGTGGCGATGTCAGACAGACGTACGTAAACAGGGACTCTTGAAGAGGGGTTGTCGAGGTAACGGTCTGCCAAGTCTCTCGTTAGGAACTTACAGTACGACGTCTTGCCCATCCCATAGCCGCCGAGGATGGCAACCGGCGTTTTCGATGGGTCGGCTACCCATGTCATAATGCGTTCGTGAAGCTCACCGTCGCCTTCGATCGAAGACTTGATATAGTATTCCTCGAGGCCCCCTTCGCTGAAGAGGTCGCGGACGTCGCGGCAGTATTTTCGGAAGCCAAGAAGGTTTTCTTCGAATTCCTTAATTGAGAATATCTCCAGCCGGCCGCGCCTTTCTTGGGCGTAAGCCTTGGCTTCAGGTGAGAAGTCGAGTCTTGAAATGACGAAGACGCTAGTGACTTCGCCTTTTTCGAACAGCGACATGTAGTCGGCCCAGATCGCATTAAGCTCACCCTGCGACATATTCTTGGCAAGGTTCTTACACTCGACAGCGATTTTTTGCGGACGGAACTCATCCGCCATATCGAGAAGGATGTCGACCTTCTTGGTGCCGATGCGGATTTCACGCGAGACCTTATGTCCCTCCGCTTCAAGCAAGTCGATTACCTGATCGCGGAGTTCATCTCCAATTTCCGTGGTCGAGCGCGCAATCGGCGCGCCACTCTTGCCAAATTTGTTCGTCAAACAACTTCCCCCGACTCACGTTGCCCAAAACAATGACTGCATTCCTTCCTGGCGCGCATCAACAATCCGAGATTGCGCGCAAATAATGCCTGATGTCGCCAAAATTGTTGACGTAAGATCACTAACAACTGATTCTGGGTCGACATCATGAAAGAATTGAAGGAATTCACGCTAGCCGAGTTCTTAACGGAGCAGGGCACCAATTTTCACTCTGGACTTCCGCTGGTCCACTCAACTGAAAGCGCGAACATCTGGAAGATGTTGGGGCACGAGCGCGTGGAAGTAACGCCCTGCGATACCTTCACCGGGGAAAATCTCGCCTATTTCTTCCATGGACGACCCGCATACCGAAAGTTCCACAAGAACCCTCAGGATTGGGAGCTGCCCTTCGTCCTCGTTTTGAAAAGTACCTGCCTTCTCAATATTCGCCGTATTTTCCCCTTCGACTCCGGGGCATTCCAGAGTTCGCGCTTGCCGAGCTATGTTTCGCGCTTCAACGCTGAGGGTTATGACGTCGCGAGCAACACAGCCGCGATCGACCTGCTCGTCGATATATTCTTCGGAGGCGACAGTTCATATTTCCACGGAAAGGCGAAGTCGCGTGACGAGGTTTCCAGACGAAACGGCCTGGGTATGCGCCATGCCCAGGTGCTTGCGCTTTGCGCGCTATATAATCGCGAACACCTCGAAGCGGACGACCGCTCGCTTGCAATCGAGGTCCAGACCGACCTGGAGGTGTCAATCAAAGATAACCTGCTCGGTGTCGTGCTCCCGCGCTCGTATTTCGACGACAAGAACCTGAAGAAATACTTCAAGGAGCGTGGGGTTCAGGTCCGTCAATACGACGTCTATCCGATCAACACGGAGGCTTACGTTTCTATCGTCTACGAGGAAGTCAAAGCGATTTACAAGAAGCTGAGGCTGATCGATGGATGAGACATATGAAATGGTCGGTTGCATCGACTTCGAGACGGATTCTTATGCGATCTCGCTGCCGGTGCTCCAGAAGCCTCGGTCGAATTATGTCTACATTCCCAAGACGGACCATCATTTCATCGTCATCGATTTCTACGAAATCGATGAACTCAATTACCGGGTTCATTATCTCGAAGACCGAATGTCGGTCTCCATAAGCAAAAAGACGCCGATCCCGGTGCTGGAAGCGGGGCATGCCTACATAATCGATGCCGACTGGACCGACGCCGAGGTTTACGCGCGGCATCCTCGACTGGGAGGCGAAGCGATTAAAGCCTTCATCTCCCTGCGATCTCGGATGGCTGCGAAAACAAGGAGTGTCGCCCACGGCGAGGTGGAGGCTGGAATTCAGGACCTTTTGGGCAATCCGGTCCGGTCCAAGTACTGGATATCGAAATTCTCGGCGCTTGTTCGATCCGCTTTTGAAAGCGGTGATCCATCTGGCGAACTCCTCAAAATGATGGAAAACGCACGACTGAGGTGGATTGAGAAGTATTCGACAAAAACGTCACTGAAGCTCGTGACGCAGCTTATGCAGGTGCAAAACCTCACTCTCCAAGCAAGTGATGCGAAGAAAGTCCTACTGACGAGATTTGAAGGCATCCTAACGACGAAGGGAATCTACATTCCCAAGGCGGAGCTGGCAGCATACAAAGAGCTATTTCCGCACGGTATTCTCCCGGCAATCCGTGACGACGCTAAAGACCATTATGACTATTGGTCACGCGGTGGCCAAATTGGGAAGCTGGTGAACGATCAGGTTTACACGCTTCTAAATCCTGCCGACGCTAGCCAGAGCAGAAAACACGACCCCGACAGATGGTCGCTCCTCGAACTCGAACGCATCCTCCTCTTCTTTACTGTTCTGGGTGGTGATGACCATCTGTTGGAGCAGGCTGGAAGCTTTTTTCACCCATTGTACGAAGTCCTGCTAGCCGACCTGCTGGATTACGCGTCCGACCGATACGATTGGACTTCCGCTTTGGCAGGGCGTGTTCGGAAGGGCTTCCTCCATGGCCTTTCAGAAATAACGGACATGGTTCCGGTTGATCGCGTCCCGGAAAACGACGAGTGGATGAGAATAATCGCGGTTATCCTCGAGAACCTGCGGAAGATTGAGGTACTGGCTAAAATCGTACGTCCCCCACTGCGAAGCAGGGACACTCAGGAGGTCGGGATAAAGGGTATCGACTATTCGCTGTTCGATGCGCTGAGGAAGGTCTACGTCACGAAGAACTTGCAGCACATTGATGTATTGCGGAAGGCGGACGCTGGCAATTAGCGGATAGACTACGATGGTGGACAGGGCGGGCGATGCATAGCGGGATCAAGGCAGTTCATGTAGGCAGAAGCCTCACAAGCTAATGCCCGAAATCTGCCTCTCTCAACGCGGGAATGTGCGAAACGGGGATAACGAATGGCCAAAAGACCGCCGCTAAGTCATTGATTCTCGACAGCTGTCTCACAACGGTAGTTGCCGGGCCACACCGTGGGTCTACCGTTACAAGGATATTGCCAACTGGTGGGGGCAGCCGCATCGCAACCGGATCGGCGGTGTCGAAGAGGCGGTGCCGACGGCCTGGGTTGCAGGCTCCAAGCCTGTCTGGTTTACCGAGCTGGGTTGCCCAGCGATCGACAAGGGGGCGAACCAGCCGAACGTCTTTACCGATCCGAAATCGTCGGAAACGGCGGTTCCTTATTTTTCGAACGGCGCCCGTGGCGATGCCATGCAGCGCCGGTTCCTTGAGGCGCAGCACCGGTTCTGGCAGAGGGCAGGTGCGCCCGCATGCGCTGATCCGGATCATATGTTCGTCTGGACCTGGGACGCGCGGCCGATGCCGGCCTTTCCGGAGAATACGGTGCTTTGGTCCGATGGCGCCAATTGGCAGACGGGGCATTGGGTGAATGGCAGGTTGGGTGCAGCGACAGCGGCCGACGTGATCGCGGCGGTGCTAGCGGACCATGGCTTTCAGGGCGGCGATGTGAGCCGCGTCAGCGGCGATCTCAGCGGTTATGTGCAGTCGGAGCAGGCATCGGCGCGCGATGTGCTCGAGCCGCTGATGGCGGCGTTGCAGATCGATGCGGTTGAAGATGGCGGGACACTGCGGTTCCGTTCACGGATGAAACAGGCGTCGCAGCCAGAGGTCATTTCGGTGCTGGCGGATCTCGACGGACAAGCGCTGTTTGAGGAGACACGGGGCCACGATAGCGACTTCGGCAGCGAGGCCATCCTCGATCGGCTCGATCCGGAAAATGCCTACGAGCGGACGACGGCGCGGTCACGCCGGGTGTCGCCGGCCAACGACCGGGTTCTGCGGCTTTCCCTGCCAGGTGTTATGCATGATGGGGCGGCGGCAAGCGCCGTCGAGGAGGCGCTTCGGGATCATCAGGTGTCGCGGCGCAGCGTGCGTTTTTCGCTGTCGCCAGCAGCCCTGGCGTTCGAGCCGGGCGATGTCATCTCTTTCGACGATGGGCCGGCGGGCCAGTTTGTTGTCAACCGGATCGAGGATGGCGCGGCGCGCTCGGTCGAGGCACGGGCGTTTGTGCCGTCGAGCGGTGGTGGGCCGGTCCAGCCATCCATACCGGTTCGTCCGCCGCGCACCCCATCCGATGGGTTCTCGCCGGTCGTGCATCTGATGGATCTGCCGCAATACGAGGCGGGTCCTGCCAGCACTTTTGCGCGGGCAGCTGTCTTTGCCCGTCCATGGCGGGCCGTCACGCTCTCGTCATCGGCGACGACGGAAGGCTATCAGGCGCGAGTGCGGCTCGCGCAACCGGCGCAGACGGGTATTTTGACGGAGCCGCTCAGTGGAGGTGTTACCGGGCGGTTTGATGCCGCGCGTACGCTGACGCTTGATTTGCATTTCGGCGGGTTGTCTTCAGCAGCCCGACTTTCCGTCCTCAATGGACAGAACCGCGTGGCGATCCTTGCTGCAAACGGTGCCTGGGAAATCATCGGTTTCCAAAGTGCGGAGGAAATCTCTGCCGGGCGCTGGCGGCTGACAAAACTATTGCGCGGGCTGCACGGGACCACCGATGCCATGCTGGCGGGCAGTTCCTCCGGCACACCGGTGGTTGTTCTCAACATGGCCGTCAGGCCGCTTGGGCTGAGTGCGGACGAAGCGGGGCGTGTGATCAACTGGATCGCCGAGCCCGGCGGGCAGGCTGCTGCGCCGAGCGGTCCCTTTGCGTTTGCCGGTGGCTTGAGGGCTGAGAGGCCGATTGCGCCGGTGCATCTGCGTGGGCGGCGTCTTGCGGGCGGTGAGATCCGAATCACCTGGATCCGGTGCGCCCGCAGCGATGCCGACCACTGGCTTGACGGCGATATTGCACTGGATGAATCCCAAGAGAGATATCGTCTCGACATTTTCGATGGCGCGACCATCAAGCGGTCCTTCGATGTGTCCGAACCGGTGTTGCACTATGCGGCGGGCCTCGAGATCGAGGATTTTGGCGGACCGCAGACGGCCTTGTCGATTCGCGTCCGGCAACGCGGCCAGAAGATTGCCTTCGGAGTGCCGGCGCAGGCGTTTCTCAGCCTTTAGACCATCGGCTTTCCATTCAAATCCAACTCAAATCAAGGCAACGGGGCGAGGAGCGTCAAATGAACGATTTGAAAACCTGGTACATGTCGAAGACAGTGTGGGGCGGTGTGGTTGCAATCCTGGCATCCAGCGCCAATCTGCTGGGACTGGAGATCGGGGCCGACGATGAAAGTGGACTTGTGGATGGACTGACGGCGCTGGCAGCGGCTGTGGGTGGACTGATCGCCATCTGGGGCCGGATCTCCGCTCGCTCACGATTGCGCTAGACAGTGCACAAAACGGGCCGTTGCCGGGACATTCATTTGCCATTCAGACTGTATCGTCTATTAAAACTGCAACGATGCTTCCCAGACCGCCAATTTTGTTTTCAATCCGAAAGTGCGTTCATGTCCTCACCCTTGATCATAGCAACGCTTGCAGCGGGCCTTTCCGGATTCGCGCCGCCGGCGATTGATGTGCCATCGATGGTTGTTGCGGTGGATGGCGATTGCGGTCAGGCGGCTGCCGAAGTGGTGGCCAAGACCGGTGGCGAACTGCTGTCGGCACAGCCGACAGGCGACGGCAAATGTGTCGTCACCGTGCTGATCCCCGGCAATGGCGGCCGTCCGAAAAAGGTGACGATGCGGGTGCCGATGTAGCCGCAGGATGCTTGCTTTCAAAACATTCTCGAAACGGATGAAATAAGGTAAGCAGTGTAATACCAAGGTTCGATGATAGGAACCTACGGGGTTCCTATCATCGAACCTTGGTAGAAGTCTCGTGTTGCAACGCGACGGCAAATCCTTGGGAGATGCTGGCGCGAAAGGGAAGAAAGTCTGTTCATGCGCATTCTGGTGGTCGAAGACGACGTCAACCTCAACCGTCAATTGACGGACACTCTGAAGGAAGCCGGATATGTCGTCGACCAGGCCTTCGACGGCGAAGAAGGCCATTACCTTGGCGAGGGCGAGCCTTATGATGCCGTCATTCTGGATATCGGCCTGCCGGAAATGGACGGCATTACCGTGCTGGAAAAATGGCGCGGCGCCGGGAAAGTGATGCCGGTTCTGATACTGACCGCACGCGACCGTTGGAGCGACAAGGTCGCCGGCATCGATGCCGGTGCTGACGATTATGTTACCAAGCCATTCCACGTGGAGGAAGTGCTGGCCCGTATCCGGGCGTTGATTCGCCGCGCTGCCGGACATGCAAGCTCCGAGATCGTTTGCGGTCCGGTGCGGCTGGATACCAAGGGCTCCAAGGCGTTGGTCAACGGCGTTGCACTGAAACTAACCTCACATGAATTCCGGCTTCTGTCCTATCTGATGCATCACATGGGGCAGGTGGTATCGCGCACGGAACTGGTCGAGCACATGTACGACCAAGATTTCGACCGCGATTCCAACACGATCGAGGTTTTCGTTGGCCGGCTTCGCAAGAAGATCGGCAATGACCTGATCGAAACCGTGCGCGGCCTCGGCTATCGCATGCAGGCACCTGGCATGGCCAGCAAGGAAGTGAAATCCTGAGCGGGATCGCCATGATCGACAAGAAAGACCGGGCGTCTGCGCGCGAAGGACAAGCCCCGGAGGTGTTGTCCGGCCAAACCATTCGGCAACAGCCATGATGCTGCGCCCGCAATCGCTGACCGCACGCGTTCTTCTGGTTTCCACCATCTGGGCGGTGGTGGCGCTGGTGGTGATCGGCGTGGTGATCTCGACACTTTACCGGCAAGGTTCGGAGCGCGGGTTTCAGGACCTTTTGCGCGCGCAGCTATACAACGTCATCAATTCGATCGTCGTCAACGACAAGTCTGTGCTGGCCGGCAGCCCGCAACTGGGCGATCTGCGATTCTCTCAGCCGCAGACGGGCTGGTACTGGATCGTCGAGCCGATCGGCGAGTTTAACACGCCGCCGCTGATTTCAACCTCCCTGGGTTCTGGTAAGTTGCCGATCGCAAGCGTTGATGAAGTGCCCTTCGATATTCGCTACGAGCGCTTCTATACCACCGTCGATTCCTTCAACAACGACGTCGAGGTGGCAGAGACAGAAGTCGTTTTGGACATTCAGGGGCATACGGCCCGCTTCCGGGTTGCGGGCAATCGTGACGTGCTCGAAGCCGATATCAATGATTTCAATCGCAATCTCTACCTAGCGCTGGCTATCTTTGGTTTCGGTGGCCTTGGCATGAATGCGCTGGCCATTCTCTTTGGGCTGAGGCCACTCGATCAGGCACGGCGGTCGCTGGAAAAAATCCGTGGCGGTGAAAGCGAGCGGCTGGACGGCGAATTCCCGCGCGAAATCCAGCCCTTGGCAAGCGAGGTTAATGCGCTGATCGACAGCAACCGGCGCATCATCGAGCGTGCCCGCATGCAGGTCGGTAACCTCGCGCATTCGCTGAAGACGCCGCTTGCCGTTTTGATCAACGAAGCGCGCGTGCTCGAGCCGCCGCACGGCGATCTCGTCAAGGCGCAGGCCGATGCGATGCAGATGCAGGTGCAGTCCTATCTCAATCGGGCTCGGATCGCCGCACAGCGGGAATCGGTTCTGGCGCGTACCGAAGTGGAGCCCGTGCTGGAGCGGCTAGTGCGCGTCATGCGCCGGCTGCACCCGGAAAAGACTTTTTTGCTGACGGTATCGCCACCCGGTCTGATCCTGGCGATGGAACAGCAGGATGTCGAGGAAACGGTGGGCAACCTGCTGGACAATGCCGCGCGCTATGCGAACGATCAGGTTCACGTCGTGGCACAGATTGCGCCCGAAGGCGTGCAGGGCAAAGATCCGGGGCGGCGCAACTGGATCACCATCGAGGTTGATGATGACGGCCCCGGTCTGGAGCCGGAGCAGATTGTCATTGCCATCAAGCGTGGCAAGAGACTGGACGAAAGCAAGCCGGGCACTGGCTTGGGATTGTCGATCGTCAGCGAGATTGCCGGTGAGTATCAGGGAACTCTCGGGCTGTCGCGGGGCGAGCGCGGAGGGTTGAAAGCACTGATCGTGCTGCCTGCTGTGTCATGATGGGACGTATCTTGAGCCGCCGCGTGACTTTTTTGACAGGATTGCGGGCAAAATTCCGCAATGCAGCAGGTTTAATCGCTGCGATGTTGCCTGCCCATGCGGGGAATGTAAAAAGATACTGAGCCATGAATCGGCCTGAAGCTGAGCCATGATTTGCCGATGCACCGGAAACCGCGAGAGCAGTCCGATACGATGAAGAACCAGGCCCGTTTCCCGACCCTCCTTTCTGCTTCGCCGGCCGCGTGCCTGATTGCCTCGTCGCTGCTGATCGCCGGATGCGGTACGACCTCGCGCGACACCGGTAACATGAGTGGTGGGATCACCTCGAACACGTCGGCTTCCTATATCGCAGCACTTGGCGGTGGTGTGATTGGGCGCCAGGCGGGGCTTTCGATCAGCAAGGCTGACCGTCAGCGGGCGCTGGAAGCCGAATACCGGGCCCTCGAAGGATCCCGCGGCGGACAGCCGGTGGTTTGGCAGGGATCTGGAATCAGCGGTTCCGTTGTTGCGGCCGCGCCATATCAGGTCGGCTCGCAAAACTGCCGCCAATATAGCCATACGGTGACTGTCAAGGGGCAGGATAGCGTCGCGCGTGGCGCCGCCTGCCGGAACGCCGACGGCACGTGGACCCCGCTGGGCTGATCGCCGCATCGGGCAGTTGCGGCGAAACGCCTCAAATTTCCGTCATCTCCGGTTTTCCGATTGGAATGGCAGGCTTCGCATAGTAATTGAGCGCACATGCTATTCTGGATCCTAGTTGCCACCCTGACGGCGGCCGTTGCCGCTGTTCTGTTGCTTCCGCTGCTGCGCGCCGCCGCCAGCGCCGAGGCCCCCCAATCCCATGACGTCGAGGTCTATCGCGATCAGCTGGAAGAGCTGAAGCGCGACGAGAAAAATGGCCTTATTTCCGGCGAGGACGCCGATTTCGCGCGTGCCGAAGTGGCCCGCCGTCTACTGGCTGCGACCGATGCGGTGAAGGCTGCAGCGCCCGTTCGGCCGGTTAAGCGCAGCAACCGGCTGGCGCAGCTGGCCGTCATTCTCATCCTGCCTGCCGTCGGGCTCTGTCTTTACTTGCGGACCGGTAATCCGGATGTCCCGGATGCGCCGCTGGCCGCCCGCCTGGCCAATCCAGGCGATGACATGAACATTCTGATCGCACGGGCCGAACAGCAGCTGGTCACCAATCCTGAGGACGGCGCCGGATGGGACGTGCTGGCGCCGATCTATTACCGCAGCGGCAGGATCGAGGAAGCCGCCGTGGCATTCCGCAACGCTCTTCGCATACTGGGGGCGACACCTGTGCGTCTGGGTGGTTATGCCGAGAGCTTGATCGCACTTTCCGGCGGCTTGGTGACGAACGAGGCACGGGACGCGCTGCAGAAACTGCTGGCGATCGAACCCGGCGATCCACGTGCGCAATTCTACCTGGCCCTTGCCCTAAAGCAGGAAGGCAAAGTGCCGGAAGCGCTCGCTGCTTTTGAGCAGATCGTCAGCACATCTCCGGCCGGTGCCCCGTGGTTGCCGCTGGTCAACGAGCATATCGCCGGTCTGAAGGGCGACACCCCGGCAGCGGCGCAACAGGCTGGAACACCGCTGGGCAATCCAAGCGGTGAGGATATCGCGGCGGCGAAGGACATGAGCACCGGCGACCGCACGGCGATGATCGAGGGTATGGTCGGCAGTCTTGCCGAAAAGCTAAAGGCAGACCCGAAGAATTTCGAGGGCTGGATGCGGATCATTCGGTCCTACTCCGTGCTCGGCCAGAGGGATAAGGCGGCCGATGCCCTGAAACAGGGGCTCGCCGTCTTCCCGGCCGACGGCAGCGAAGGCAAGCAATTGCTGGTATTGGCAGGCGAGCTTGGGCTAAAGGCCGACGGAGGCGTGGAATGACCCGCAAACAAAAGCGCCTTGTGATCATTGGTGGCGGTGTGACGTTCATCGCCGCAGCCGTGCTGCTGGTGATGGTCGCGTTCAGTCAGGCAATCGCCTATTTCTACGTCCCCGGCGATCTCGCCAAGGCTGATCTTGTCCCGGGGACCCGTATACGGCTCGGTGGTTTGGTCGAGAATGGGTCACTCAAGCGCGGTGAGGGCATGACCATCACGTTCAGTGTCACCGATACACTGGACAAGGTACCAGTGACTTATACCGGGATTTTGCCGGACTTGTTCCGCGAAGGGCAGGGTGTTGTCGCTGAAGGCAGTTTCAAGGAGGGAAGCCCGGTTTTCGTTGCCGATACCGTGCTGGCCAAGCATGACGAAACCTACATGCCCAAGGACGTAGCGGACCGGCTGAAGGCGCAGGGCGTCAATCTCGGCGGCAAGGAAAATATTCAATGATCATCGAGCTTGGTCACTACGCGCTGGTTCTGGCGCTCGCCACATCGCTTCTGCAGGCGGTGCTGCCGATTATCGGCGCATTGCGAAATGACCAGGCTCTGATGGAGATCGGCACCGTGGCGGCCAAGGCCACTTTCCTGCTGATGGCTTTGTCGTTCGGTGTTCTCACCTATGCCCATGTGACATCCGATTTCTCGGTCCAGAACGTCTGGGAGAATTCGCATTCGCAGATCCCGCTGATCTACAAGTTCTCCGGCGTCTGGGGCAATCACGAAGGCTCGATGCTGCTGTGGGTGCTGATCCTGACCTTTTTTTCAGCACTGGTGGCGGTGTTCGGCAACAATCTGCCGGAGACGCTGAAAGCCAATGTACTGGCAGTCCAGGCCTGGATCACGGTGGCGTTCTCGCTGTTCATTCTCTTGACGTCCAATCCTTTCAACCGGTTGCTGGACGCACCAGGCGAGGGGCGGGACCTCAATCCGGTGCTGCAGGATATCGGCCTCGCCATCCATCCGCCGCTGCTCTATCTCGGTTATGTCGGCTTTTCCGTCTGTTTCTCCTTTGCCATCGCTGCGCTGATCGAAGGCCGCATTGACGCTGCCTGGGCCCGCTGGGTGCGGCCTTGGACGCTGGCGGCCTGGACCTGTCTGACGGCCGGCATCTCGATGGGGTCTTACTGGGCCTATTACGAACTCGGCTGGGGCGGCTGGTGGTTCTGGGATCCGGTCGAGAACGCGTCCTTTATTCCGTGGCTGGCCGGGACGGCGCTGTTACATTCGGCGCTGGTCATGGAAAAGCGCGAGGCATTGAAGATCTGGACCGTGCTTCTGGCGATCATGACATTCTCGATGTCGCTGCTCGGCACCTTCCTCGTCCGCTCCGGCGTGCTGACATCGGTTCACGCCTTTGCCACCGACCCGACGCGCGGCGTCTTCATCTTGATCATCCTCATCCTTTTCATCGGTGGCGCGCTGTCGCTGTTTGCCTTCCGTGCAGCGCACCTGAAGGCGGGCGGTTTGTTCGCGCCAATTTCGCGCGAGGGCGCATTGGTCCTCAACAATCTGATCCTGACGACCGCAGCGGCGACCGTGCTGATCGGGACACTCTATCCGCTGGCGCTGGAAGCGGTGACGGGCGCGAAAATCTCTGTCGGTCCGCCCTTCTTCAACATGACCTTCGGATTGCTGATGCTGCCGTTGATGCTGGCCATACCCTTCGGCCCGCTTCTGGCATGGAAGCGCGGCGATCTCCTTGGCGCCGGGCAACGTCTGTTTGCAGCAGTGGCCTTCGGTTTGGTTGTCGGGAGTGGCATCTATTACGCACAGAATGGCGGTCCGATCATGGCGCTGTTCGGCATCGCACTCGGCGCCTACATGATTGCCGGTTCGCTGACTGAACTTTATCTGCGGTCCGGCCTTGGCAAGGTAACGGGCGCTATCGCTCTGCGCCGCCTGTCCGGTTTGCCGCGTTCGGTTTTCGGTACAGCGCTGGCCCATATCGGCATGGGTGTGACGCTGATCGGCATTGTCGCGGTCACGGCCTTCGAGACTGAGCATATTGTCGAGATGAAGCCGGGTATGACGACGGACGCTGGCGGTTACACGCTGCGTTTTGATGGTTTACGTAACGGCAACGGGCCGAATTATAGCGAGGAATCCGGGCATTTCACCGTCAGCAAAGCAGGCATTGAGGTTGCTCAGGTCTGGTCGTCAAAGCGGTTCTATACTGCAAGGCAGATGCCGACCACCGAGGCTGGGATCCGGACGTTCGGCCTGAGCCAGCTTTATGTTTCGCTCGGAGACGACATGAAAGACGGCGGCATCGTCGTCAGGGTCTGGTGGAAGCCGATGATCCTCTGCATTTGGCTGGGCACGGTGTTCATGATGGCGGGTGGTGCCGTTTCACTGAGCGATAGACGCCTCAGGGTCGGTGCACCTGCACGCGCCAAGAAGCAGAAGAATCCGGTTCTGGAGCCTGCGAAATGATCCGCCGGTTGCTCGTCATCGTCTTTCTCATGCTATCGGCGTGGCCAGCCTTTGCCGTCAATCCCGACGAAGTCTTGGCTGATCCGGCGCTGGAAGCACGCGCACGCGGACTATCGGCGCAATTGCGCTGCATGGTCTGTCAGAACCAGTCGATCGACGATTCGAATGCCGAGCTTGCCAAGGATCTGCGGCTCCTGGTGCGCGAGCGGATCACCAACGGCGATAGTGACGAAGCGGTCATCGCCTACGTCGTATCCCGCTACGGCGAGTTCGTTCTGCTCAATCCCCGCTTCGAGACAAAGACGTTGATTCTGTGGGGTGCGCCGGTGCTGTTGCTTCTGGCCGGTGCTGCGGCAATGCTTGTTGCTGCAGGGCGCAGGACTGGCAAGGTGACGGGAACGGCACTGTCTGCGGAAGAGCAGGCGCGGCTGGATGCTGTTTTGAAGGAGTGATTTTCTTCCGTTTTGCTGCGGGAAGGGGCTTGCTCAAGCGCCGCTCCTTTTTCCGCCGTGTCCTGCCTTAGAGACCCGCTTCGATTAATTCCCTAACATTACCAAAAGTTCATTCTACGGACACAAGTCAGTAAGGTGCGTTCGACTATTCCTTTCTCATCGGCTGTTCCTCCAGTCAGCCAAATACACATAAAGAGAAAAGGCAAACCGGATGTTTCAAACAAACGCACTGCGTCCTTCCCTCAAGACCGTTTTGAAGACCACGACCGTTGCTGGTTTGGCGGCCGTCATGCTGTCGACCGGCATCCCTGCTGCCATCACCCAGTCCTTTGCCGCCGCCGTTAAGATCGAGGCGCCGCAGGTTCCAAGTTTTGCCAATGTCGTCGATGCTGTTTCGCCTGCCGTCGTTTCGGTGCGCGTGCAGTCGCGCGCCAACCCGGTTTCCGATGACGCCAGCGGCGGCAACGGCTTCAGTTTCGATTTTGGCGGCCGTGGACTGGATGAACTTCCAGACGATCACCCGCTGAAGCGTTTCTTCAAGGAATTCGGCGGCCCGAACGGCGATAAGCGCGCCGAGCGTGGCCATGGACCGCGCGACGGCAAGCCGGGTCGCCTGCGTCCGACCTCGCAGGGTTCGGGCTTCTTCATCTCTGAAGACGGCTATCTCGTTACCAACAATCATGTCGTTTCCGACGGGTCCGCCTTTACCGTCATTCTCAACGACGGCACGGAACTGGATGCCAAGCTGATCGGCAAGGACAGCCGCACCGACCTCGCTGTGCTGAAGGTTGATGACAAGCGCAAGTTTGCCTATGTCGGCTTCGCCGACGACAGCAAGGTTCGGGTTGGTGACTGGGTCGTTGCCGTGGGCAACCCATTCGGTCTCGGTGGTACTGTGACCGCCGGTATCATCTCGGCGCGTGGCCGTGATATCGGTTCCGGTCCGTATGATGATTACCTGCAGGTCGACGCTGCGGTGAACCGTGGCAACTCCGGCGGCCCAACTTTTAATCTCAACGGCGAAGTCGTCGGTATTAACACCGCGATCTTCTCGCCATCGGGCGGCAATGTCGGTATCGCCTTTGCCATTCCGGCATCGGTCGCCAAGGATGTCGTTGCCGATCTGATGAAGGATGGTGAAGTCTCCCGCGGTTGGCTCGGCGTTCAGATCCAGCCGGTCGACAAGGACGTGGCCGAATCGCTCGGCCTTGCCGAAGCAAGCGGTGCGCTTGTCATTGAACCGCAGGCCGGTTCTCCGGGCGAAAAGGCCGGGATCAAGAAGGGTGATGTGATCACCGCCGTCAATGGCGACACGATCAAGGGACCGCGCGAGCTGGCTCGCAAGATCGCGTTGATGCGTCCGGGGACCAGCGTCGATGTCGCCCTGTGGCGCGACGGTAAGGCAGAGAGCGTCAAGCTCGAAGTCGGGACCTTGCCTGCTGATACCAAGGACGCTGCTGCAACGACTGACCAGCAGCAGGAAGAACAGCAGCCTTCAAGCGAAAAGGCTCTGGCCGACCTCGGCGTGACGGTAACGCCTTCCGAGGATGGCAAGGGCGTGACGATCTCTTCGGTTGATCCGGAATCCGACGCCAGCGATCGTGGCCTGAAGGAAGGCCAGAAGATCGTCTCGGTCAACAACCAGGAGGTCAAGTCGGCTGACGACATCCTCAAGGTGATCGAAGCTGCAAAGAAGGACGGCCGCACAAAGGCTCTGTTCCAGATTGAGGCTGACAATGCCAGCCGCTTCGTGGCGCTGCCCATCAGCCAGGGCTGACGAGGGCTGACGTAGCTCCACTTGACGGGCGCCGCGGACCTTCACCAGGGTTTCGCGGCGTCTGGCGTTTCAGGGCACGGCTTATCTGCGCAACCGGGCAGGCAGGTGTGATTTCCCCAGGGCAAAACCGGTTGTGGAAGATACGGGTCAGGGACTATGGTCACGCGTATGAAGATTCTGATTATCGAAGATGACCTCGAAGCGGCCGCCTATCTGGCGAAGGCCTTTCGCGAGGCTGGTATCGTCTCCGACCATGCCAGCGACGGCGAGAGCGGCTTGTTCATGGCGAGCGAAAATAGCTATGACGTGCTCGTCATCGATCGCATGCTACCACGCCGCGACGGACTATCGGTCATCTCCGAATTGCGCCGAAAGGGCGTTCACACTCCGGTTCTCATTCTTTCCGCCCTCGGCCAGGTCGATGACCGGGTCACGGGATTACGCGCCGGTGGCGACGATTATCTGCCCAAACCCTACGCCTTCAACGAGCTTTTGGCGCGCGTCGAAGTGCTCGGACGCCGAAAGGGGGCTCCTGAACAGGATATGGTCTACCGTGTCGGCGATCTGGAGTTGGACCGGCTGTCGCATACGGTGCGCCGCCAGGGCCGCGAGCTCTTGCTGCAGCCACGCGAATTCCGGCTGCTTGAATATCTGATGAAGAATGCGGGGCAGGTGGTGACGCGCACCATGCTGTTGGAAAATGTCTGGGATTATCATTTCGATCCGCAGACCAATGTCATTGACGTGCATGTGTCGCGGTTGCGCGCCAAGATCGAAAAGGATTTCGATCAGCCGTTGCTGCGCACCGTGCGCGGGGCAGGGTACATGATCAAGGAAGACGGACGCACCGACGCATGACCAGGTTGCGCGTTCTCTTCCGCACCACGGCCGTTCGTCTGTCAGCGCTTTACCTCCTGCTCTTTTCGCTCTGTGCCGCCTTTCTGGTCTTTTACGTCACTGCCATGTCGCAACGGCTGCTGGAACAGCAGACGAAGGATGCAGTGACGGCAGAAGTTTCCCAGATCGAGCAGATCTACAGCCGCGCAGGCGTCAACGGGTTGCTGCGAACGCTGGAGCGGCGGGCGCGGCAGCCGGGTGCCAATCTGTATGTCATTGCCGGGCCGACCGGCGAAATCCTGGCGGGCAATGTTGCGTCGCTGCAGCCCGGGCTTCTGGATAAGGAAGGCTGGACAGGCGAAGCATTCCGCTACCAGCGCTATACCGACGAAAGCCGCAAGGAGGGCCACGTGGCATTGGCGCATGTGCTGGTGCTTGACAACGGCCTGCGCATTCTCGTTGGCCGCGACTTGCAAGAGCCCGAGAAATTTCGAGTCCTTGTGCGGCAGGCTCTTGTACTCGCCCTCGGCATCATGGGCATTGGCGCGCTGATCATCTGGTTCGCGATTGGCCGCAACGCGTTGAAGCGGATTGATCGCATGTCGGACGCAAGCACGCGGATCATGGCAGGAGACCTCTCGCAACGTTTGCCGATGAGTGGATCCGGTGATGAATTCGACCGATTGTCGGAATCGCTCAATGCCATGCTCGGACGGATCGAAAAGCTGAACGAGGGCCTGAGGCAGGTCTCCGACAATATCGCCCATGACTTGAAAACGCCGTTGACACGTCTGCGCAACAAGGCCGAGGCCGCATTGGCGCACAAGGCAACCAATTCCGGCTATCGCGCCTCGCTGGAAGAGATCATCGGCGAATCCGACCAGTTGATCCGTACATTCAACGCGCTGCTGATGATCTCCCGTGTCGAAGCTGGGGCTGCGGCTGCGGAGATGAGCGATGTCAACCTTTCGCAAAGTGTCGCCGACTGCGTTGAACTTTATGAACCGGTGGCCGACGAACAGGCGTTGAAGCTGGAGGCCGACGTGCCTGCCGATATTCACATTTCCGGCAATCGGGAACTGATAGGGCAGGCCCTCGGCAACCTGATCGACAATGCCATCAAATACGCTGACGGCGCGGTCAATCCGTTGATCAAGGTCAGTCTCGCCAGACGGGACGGGGCAATCGTCTTGTCCGTGGCAGATCATGGTCCCGGAGTGCCTGCCAATAAGCGGGAGGACGTGGTGGAGCGTTTTGTGCGGCTCGACGAAAGCCGTAGCAAGCCGGGAACAGGGCTGGGCCTATCGCTGGTCGAGGCGGTGATGGAGATGCACCAGGGTTCTCTTGAACTGAGCGATACCGTTCCAGATGTTGAAAACAATCGTGGTTTGACCGCCAGCATGGTTTTCCCATTGCGCTCTGCCTGATAGGCATAGGGCAGCCGAAATCGGGAGCGGCTGGGAGAGACCAATATGCAGATGGATACGCGGCGGTTATCGGACATCGGCACATGCGCGCTGCGGCCGATGAGCCAGACGGATGCCAGGTCCGTGCTTTCAAGTCTCAAGGATATGGCCAAGAGCCATCCGGATATTGCTGATCTGCTGGCCTCTGAAACGCCGCTCAGGGATTTTGTTGTCGCGGCATTTTCGCTTTCGCCTTATTTGCGGGACACGGCTGTTTCCCATCCGCAGGTCCTCGTACGGGCTCTTGCCGGACCTCTGATCCCTTATCTGGAATCCTGCATTCATGCGGCCCGGGACGCATGGAAAAACGCCGACGCAGGCAAGGCGCTGGCCGATACCGAGATCATGACGCGTCTGAGGCAGGCAAAGCGCGACATCGCCTTTGCAATCGCGCTCGCCGACTTGTCGCGCCTTTTCGATGCGCGGGAGACAACGCGCTGGCTGAGCGATTTCGCTGGCGCGGCGGTGTCCGCTACCATCGACCATCTGCTGTTGAGCGCTCATGACGGTGGCAAGCTGACCGTCGTCGATGTTGCCCATCCGAGCGACCGGTCGGGTGTGGTCGTTCTCGGCATGGGGAAGCTGGGCGCCTTTGAGCTGAATTATTCCTCGGATATCGATCTGGTGGTGTTTTATGAGCCGCATGCGCCTTTAATCAAGGCCGTGGACGACGCGCCGGAGACGTTTGCCCGGCTGCTCCGCCGGCTGATCCGCATCCTGCAGGAGCGCACCGGCGATGGTTATGTCTTTCGTACCGACCTGCGCCTGCGGCCTGACCCCGGCGCGACGCCGCTTGCCATTCCGGTGGAGGCGGCGATGCTCTATTACGAAAGCCGGGGCCAGAACTGGGAGAGGGCAGCGTTCATCAAGGCGCGTCCGGTGGCGGGAGATATCAGAGCAGGCGAAGCGTTCCTGCGGGAACTCACCCCGTTCATGTTCCGCAAATATCTCGACTATGCGGCGATTGCCGATATTCATTCGATCAAGCGGCAGATTCATGCGCACAAGGGGCATGGCGAGATCGCGGTCAAAGGCCACAACATCAAGCTGGGCCGCGGCGGGATCCGGGAAATCGAATTCTTCGTGCAGACGCAACAACTGATCGCAGGCGGGCGAATGCCGGAGCTGAGGTTGCGCGCCACAGAGCCGATGCTGGATGGTCTGGCGCGGGCAAACTGGATCGACACGGAAACCGCCGAGGAACTGATTTCCGCCTACTGGTTCCTGCGCGATGTCGAACACAGGGTGCAGATGGTGCGCGATGAGCAGACGCATGTCCTGCCGACCACCGACGCCGAACTGAAACGCATCGCCTACATGATGGGTTTAGCCGATGTACCGTCGGTTTCCGCCGAGTTGTCGCGGGTGCTGAAGACCGTGGAGCGGCGGTATGCCCAGCTCTTCGAGCAGGAGGCGAAGTTGTCGACCGAGACCGGCAACCTTGTCTTCACGGGCCAAAGAGATGATCCCGACACGTTGGATACTCTGAAGAAGCTCGGGTTCGAGCGGCCCCAGGATATTTCGCGCACCATCAGGACCTGGCATTACGGTCGGTACCGGGCCACGCAATCGGTGGAGGCACGCGAGCGGCTGACGGAGTTGACGCCGGAACTCCTGCGTGTCTTTGGCCAGAACAAGCGCGCCGATGAGGCGTTGCTGCGCTTTGACCATTTCATCGCCGGTCTGCCGTCCGGCATCCAGCTGTTCTCGCTGCTCGGCAACAATCCCGGTCTTCTGTCATTGATCGTCAACATCATGTCATCCGCGCCCCGGCTGGCAGATATCATTGCCAGCAAGCCGCATGTCTTCGACGGCATGCTCGATCCCAGGCTTCTCGTCGAATTGCCGACACGGGATTATCTGGCGGAGCGGATCAAAGGCTTTTTGGCCTCGGCGCGGCACTATGAAGATATTCTCGACCGGTTGCGGATCACCGCATCGGAGCAGCGATTCCTGATCGGGATCAGGTTGTTGACCGGTGTCATCACCGGCGCGCAGGCAGGGCATGCATTCACCGATCTGGCCGACCTGATCCTGACCGCAGCGCTGGACGCCGTGCTGCGTGAGGTCGAGAGGGCGCATGGGACGTTCCCGGGCGGCCGCGTCGCCGTTATCGGTATGGGCAAGCTTGGCAGTCACGAACTCACTGCCGGGTCCGATGTCGATATCATCCTGCTCTACGACTATGATGATGAGGCGGGAGATTCCGACGGTGCCAAACCGCTCGATTCCATTCGCTACTTCACCCGTGTCACGCAGAGGCTGATCGCGGCGCTTTCGGCGCCTACCGGTGAAGGTGTGCTTTACGAGGTCGATATGCGGCTTCGCCCTTCCGGCAACAAGGGGCCAGTCGCCACCCGGATCAACGCCTTTGCAAAATACCAGCGCGAGGAGGCTTGGACCTGGGAGCACATGGCGCTGACACGTGCGCGTGCGCTCTGCGGCGAGGAAAGTCTGGTCGCGGAGGTCGATATGATATTCCGCGAAGTCCTGGATCAGATCCGCGATGTTGCCAGGGTGACGGCTGACGTCGCCGAGATGCGCGGGCTAATCGATAAGGAAAAGCCGCCGAGCGATGTCTGGGATTTCAAGCTCATTCCCGGCGGGTTGGTCGATATCGAGTTCATTGCCCAATATCTTGCCCTGATTGCGCCAGCGCGCGGTGTAGCACCGCCACCAAACGGTACATCCACGGCTGATGTCCTGGCGCTGCTTGGACCGGCTTTGATCTCCCCGGCGGACCTTGAGACCGTGCAGGAGGCACTGAAGCTGTTTACAGATCTCTCGCAGATCGTACGATTGTGCATCGAGGGGGATCTGGAACTGAAGGATGCGCCGGCCGGGTTGGTCGAGCTTTTGTGCCGGGCCGGGGATGCGCCGGATATCAAGGTGCTGGAGGCTGATATCCGGCGTCTGTCGAAGGCCGTTCGCCGGATATTTCAAGCGACCGTCAAGCTCTGAGACGAGCGATAGGCTCAAGCCAGATTGGCCTTTGTTTACTATATGACGCGCGGTGACGTATCGGGTATGCGCAGGGAGATGATCGTGCCGACATTCTCCTGGGAATGAATTTTCATCGCGCCGCCATGCAGGTTGGTCAGTGACCGGGAGATGGCAAGACCAAGTCCGGAGCCGCCCTTGCTCTTGGCATACTGGCTCTGCACCTGTTCGAAAGGCTGGCCGATCTTGTCCAGTGCGAGGCGCGGGATGCCGATGCCGGTATCGGCTATGGTCAGCGTCACGGCACCAGCGACCTTGCGGGCACGCAGGGAAATCTTGCCGCCCTCGTTGGTGAACTTGACCGCATTCGACAGCAGGTTGAGTAGGACCTGCTTCATGGCACGTCGATCGGCAGTGATCGTCAAACCGGAGGAAATCTGCTGATCGACGCAGATGTTCTTCTGCTGCGCCGGAATGGTGGTGAACCGCAGAGTTTCCATGATCAGCGGCGCGAGATCGATGGTTTCCCGGTTGAGTTTCATCTGGCCGGCCTCGATCTTCGACATGTCGAGGATGTCGTTGATGACGTTGAGCAGATGTTTGCCGCTATCGTGAATGTCGTGGGAATATTCGTCGTATTTTTCCGAGCCGAGTGGTCCGAACATCTGGTTCTGCAGGATTTCCGAGAATCCGAGAATGGCGTTCAGCGGCGTGCGCAACTCGTGTGACATGTTGGCGAGGAATTCTGATTTGGCCCGGTTGGCCGCCTCCGCGCGTTCCTTCTCAGCCTGGTAGTTGGAGTTGGCAACGGAGAGCTCTGCTTTTTGGCGCTCCAGAGTGATGCGCGAGGTCGAGAGGTCGCCGATGGTCGCCATCAGGCGGCGCTCGGATTCGCGCAGGCGCACTTGGTGCCGCTTCAGCAGGGTGATGTCAGTACCGACAGATACCAGACCACCGTCGCGGGTCCGCCGGTCGTTGATTTGCAGCCAGCGCTGATCCGACAACTGAACCTCTGACGTCTGTGATTGGTTGGACCGGTCGGGGTCAGCAATGCGCCGTTCGATGATCGGGCGTGCGGCAGCGGCATTGACCGCGGACCGTTCCGTGCCGGCAACCAGAACCCGGTCGGGAAGCTTGTAGGCTTGTTGATAGTGGGTGTTGCACATCACTAGCCGGTCATTCTTGTCCCAGAGCACGAAGGCCTCGGATGTACATTCGATCGCATCGGCCAGCCGCTGGTCGGCTTCCGCGTAACGCTGGGCAAGGCGATGCTGCTCGGTGACGTCCATGGCGATTCCGATCAGGTGCACGCGGCCTGAGGCGGTGCGGATCACCTGCGCGCGCGCCCTCATCCAGACATAATGGCCATCGGCATGGCGCATCCGGAAAATCTGATCGATCTGGCGGGCATCGCCCTTCGCGATGGTGCGCGCGACCTTGTAGATGCTGCCATCATCCGGATGCATCAGCCGTGCGGCGTCACCGAACGAGAGAACGTTGCTCTGCGGTGGCATGCCGAGCATTTCGTACATCGAGCGCGACCAGAAAAGCCGGCGGTTCGGCATGTCGAAATCCCAGAGGCCGCAGCGTCCGCGTGAAAGGGCCGTTTCGACCCGCAGGTTGGATTCGGCGAAAATCTGATCAGCGTCGCGGGCGCGCTTGGCTTGGATGTAGTAGGCGTAGAGCACGATAAGCAGGATCGCCGAGATGCCGGCAAACAGTGTGACGTTCAACGATACCTCGTCGCGCCACAGCTTTTGGATACCGGCCAGAGGCGTGGCCACGAGCAGCGTTCCGGCACCGCCCGGAACCTGCATCAACGCGACGATATATTCGCCGCCGCCGATGAAAGTCTTCATCACCGTCGACCGTTCGCCAAAATACTGGAAGGCTGCGACTTCCGGTGCCACAGCGTTGAGTGTGCGTCCCGTATAAACAGCACCGTCTGGAGAACTGGCGAAAATTCGGCCGTCGTTGCGCACGGTCAGAACGAAGGCACCAGCTTCCAGCATGTCGGGCGTGATGACGGCGTTCAGCCGCTGCTCGACATCCCATTTCTGCGCCTTGTCGAACAGGGCCACGCCGTTTTCTTGAAGGGCAGCGCTTGCGGTGGCCGCGGCAAGAACGGTGACCTGACGCGCGCTTGCTTCCATGCGCGCATATTCTACCATGATGCCGCTGATGCGGGAAATGGCAACGACGAGAAGAAACGCGGTGATCAGGATCGGGATCGAGCGCTTGAGCAATGGCTCAGCACCCGCAAGACGGCGCACTGCCGGCTCGGTAAAAATCCGTGCGTGCTGGATAACGTCCCGTTCCAGCCTCGAAAAGCCTGGAAATCTGGGACGCAACCGCTCACCGGCTGCGCGTCCCCGCTGCGCTTCCGCCATCTTCGTCAATTCTGTAAACCCTCATGTGATTCGAAGCGCCGCTCGCTCGAACCTGCCCCAATGAATCAATTGTGATTCGCCTTGTCCAGAGGGAAAAGTAAAACTTCATTAACCATTTATCGTCATGGGAAAATTGCACTATTGGCGTTTCAGCCTCGGCAGAAACGAAAAACCCCGCAGTTGCGGGGTTCCTCGATACTTCCTGTTGATTTCTCTATCCCTTGAGCATGCGCTCGACGATGTCACTGACATCGGCCGATAGCTTCGGCGCGGCCGCGATTTCGCGCAACGCGTTGCGGGCCTGATCGGCGCGGCCGGTTTCCAGCGAACGCCACGACCGCATCGAGGTGAGGATGCGCGCAGCCAGTTGCGGATTGCGCGGGTCTATGTCGAGAATTTGACGGGCGAGGAACCGGTAGCCCTCGCCATCGGCACGGTTGAAACCGGTCGGGTTGGAAAAGGCGAACGTGCCAACGAGTGCGCGCACCCGGTTCGGATTGGAGGCGTTGAACAGCGGATCGGCCATCAAGGCTGTGACGCGGGCAAGGGCTGCGGCACCTGGAATTGTCGCCTGGATGGTGAACCATTTGTCGATCACCAAGGCATTGTCCGCAAAACGTGTCTTGAACGCGGCAAGCGCATCCGCCGTTTCGGGAGCGTCCGGAAAGCGGTGGGCGAGGATCGTCAAGGCTTGGCTGAGATCCGTCATGTTGTTGGCGGATTTGAACGCTGCCACGGCCCTGGCCGGCACGTTTTCCGCATAGACGAGATAGGAGAGGGCGGTGTTGCGCAGTGCCCGGCGTCCCGCACTTGCAGCGTCGGGGCTGAACGGGCCGGAGACGACCATCTCGTCTACCAATTTTTCGAAAATCGCCCGGCCGGCTGCGGCAATCGCGGCCATGATCCGCTGGCGTCCGGCGTGGATGGCATCCGGGTCGTTGTTTCCACCGATTTCACGGGCGATATCGGCTTCGCTCGGCAGTGCCAGTGCCTGCGCTCTGAAGGCCGGCTCAAGATCGTCGTTGGCGGCGGCTGCAAGCAAAGCGTCGACCAAGGATGTGTCACACACCACAGGCTCGCCTGCCTTGGCGCTGGCCGCGGCGGCGACAAGATTGGGCAGAGCAAGATCGTTCAGGGCCTGCCAGCGGGCAAACAGATCGCTCTCATGCTTGGCGATGTGGGCGCGATCCGCTGGTGTCTGCTCGAAATGCAGGTTGATCGGCGCCGAGAAGCCTCGGTTCAGCGACAGCACCGGGCGCGAGACGATGCCGCTGAAGACGACAGTCTGCTTGCGCTCGACGAGATGCAGCACGTCGCCGGTCATTTCGGCACCGGTGACAGCGCTAATGGCGGCCTCCGAACCATCCTCCAGCAGAAGGCCGATGCGCAGCGGAATATACATCGGTTCCTTGGCGCTTTGGCCGGGCGTCGGCGGCACCATCTGCTCGAGCGAGAGCGTCAACGTCTGTTTGGCGGCGTCATAAGCCGTCGAGGCACTGACCAGCGGTGTGCCTGCCTGGTGGTACCAGAGCGAAAACTGGGTGAGGTCGCGCTTGCTGACTTCGGCGAAGCAGGCGACGAAATCCTCGATCGTCACGGCCTGTCCGTCATGGCGGTCGAAATAGAGATCCATGCCCTGCTTGAAGAGATCAGCGCCCAGCAGCGTGGCGATCATCCGGGTGACTTCGGAGCCTTTTTCATAGACGGTCGTCGTGTAGAAGTTATTGATCTCGCGGAATTTTGTCGGGCGAACCGGGTGTGCGAGCGGGCCGGCATCCTCCGGAAATTGCTCGGCTTTCAAGTGCCGGACTTCGGCGATGCGCTTGACTGCGCGTGAACGTTGGTCGGCCGAAAATTCGTGGTCGCGATAGACTGTCAGACCTTCCTTCAGGCAAAGCTGAAACCAGTCGCGGCAGGTGATACGGTTGCCTGTCCAGTTGTGAAAATATTCATGCGCGATGATCGCCTCGATATTGGCGTAGTCGGCATCGGTCGCGGTTTCCGGGTCGGCCAGAACGTACTTGTCGTTGAAGACGTTCAGACCTTTGTTCTCCATGGCGCCCATGTTGAAGTCGGACACGGCAACGATCATGAAAATATCGAGATCGTATTCGCGGCCGAACCGTTCCTCGTCCCATGTCATCGAACGCTTCAGCGCATCCATCGCATAGGCGGCGCGAGGCTCCTTGCCGTGCTCGACATAGATTTTCAGCGCGACCTCGCGGCCGGACATCGTCGTGAACGTGTCTTCGACTACACCGAGATCGCCGGCGACCAGCGCGAACAGGTAGCTCGGTTTCGGATGCGGATCATACCAGGCGGCAAAATGCCGGCCGTCGCCCATGCCGGCACCGCCGAGATAATTGCCGTTGGATAGCAGCAGCGGCGCGGTTGCCTTGTCGGCGATGATGTTGACCGTGTAGACGGCAAGCACGTCCGGACGATCCGGAAAATAGGTGATGCGCCGGAAGCCCTCGGCCTCGCACTGTGTGCAATAGACATTGCTGGTGCGGTAAAGGCCCATCAGTGTGGTGTTGGCTTCAGGGTTGATCTCGGTGGTGATCGTCACTTCGAACGGCGCCGTGGCCGGCAGGTTGCGGATCGTCAGTGTGCTTTCTGCCGCATCGTAGTTCGCAGCAGCGATTTCTTCCTGGTCAAGCAGCAGGCCGGTCATCTTCAGTTCGTCGCCGTCGAGAACCAGCGGCGCATCCGCACTGACCCCTTCGCGCCGGTGGAAGATCAATCTGGCTTCGACCTTGGTTTCGGTCGGATCGAGTTCGAAAGTAAGGTCCACCCTCTCAAGGACGAAATCCGTCGGCCGGTAGTCTTCCAGATGAATGATCTCGCCCGTATCTGTCCGCATTGTTTGTCCCGCTTGCATCGACCGCTGCGTCCAGACGCTGGCGGTGAGGCTTTGTCTCGATGAAGAGGCTGCGCTGAAGATGCGAAGCTTCCGGTGTGATCGCAAGGCTGTTCTTTTCGCTGGCACATGCCGTTTTCCGGCGCGCCTGATCTGTCCCATTCTTTGCTTGTTCAGAGACTTACGAAATTCGCCCTAACAATATTTAAACCAGTCGTGTATTTTTGGCACAGGTTGCGTATTTTTACAGCCGTTATCAGTCTTCTTGGTTCGAAAACGGTATTTTGGCTGGCGGATTGCTTGGGCAATGCCTCATTTTGCAGTTCTGGTCGAGACTAGGGGATCGCTGCAGGCGCATCAAATATTTCCGCCACTCATCACGAAAATTGATGCCTCTTTCGGATATCCCGCGTTAAGGTGACAGGGTCTCAGCGACGGATTCTCCGGTCGTGTATTTCCCCCGCAGCTCGTCGTTTCCGATGATTTCCGGCCCGCTGCCCTCAATCCGATGAGTGCGACCCGCATGGATTCCGAATTTCCTCACCCGATGAAGGGCATTACCCTCAAGGTTATGTCCGTGCTGGTGTTTGTCTGCATGTCGACGCTGATCAAGGCGGCGGGAACAGAGATCGCCACCGGCCAGATCACTTTCTACCGCTCCGCCTTCGCCATGGTGCCGATCCTTGGCTACCTCGCCTTCAAGGGGCATCTGCGCACCGCCTTCCACACCAAGGATATCGTTGGCCATCTGGCACGCGGCTTCATCGGCATTCTGGCCATGAGCTTCGGGTTTTACGGTCTGGTGCACCTGCCGCTGCCGGAAGCGATCGCGATCGGTTATGCCATGCCGTTGCTGGCGGTCGTCTTTGCGGCCGTTTTCCTCAAGGAAACGGTGCGGGTCTATCGCTGGTCAGCGGTGCTGATCGGACTGGTCGGGGTGATGATCATCACATGGCCGCGTGTGACGCTGTTGCGTGACGGCGGCTTCGGCTCGCAGGAGGCGCTCGGTGCGCTGGCCGTGCTTCTGTCGGCGGCACTCGGCGCCGTCGCCATGGTGCTGGTCAGAAAGCTGATCGCCAAGGAACGCACCCACACGATCGTGCTCTACTTCTCGCTGTCAGCCGCCTGTTTTTCGTTGCTCACGCTGCCGTTCGGCTGGGAGCCCTTGCCTTGGAACAACTTCCTGCTTCTGATGGGGGCGGGCTTTTGTGGTGGTGTCGCACAGATCCTTCTGACGCAGAGCTACCGTTATGCCGATATGTCGACAATCGCGCCGTTCGAATACACGTCGATCCTGCTCGGGTTGCTGATCGGCTATTTCCTGTTCGACGAAGTACCCACGGGTGTCATGCTGATCGGTACGGCAATCGTCGTCGGCGCCGGGATCTTCATCATTTTTCGCGAGCATCAACTCGGTCTTGAGCGCCGGGGCGCACGCAAGCACATCACGCCGCAGGGCTGAGCTATCGCGTCAATGATCAGAACGCCGCCGGTGGAGCCGTGTCGTCTTCGATCAGATCGGTCGGCCGCACCGCCTGGTTCATCGCATTGACGGCTTCTGTCCCCGGGGTGGGTACGGTATTGGCCTGGAAATCGGTCTTGGAAACGAGCCCGTCGGTATGGCCACGCTGGGCAATACGCCAGGCGGCATAGGCTGCGTAGAGCGCGAAATACACGGCCAGAAGCACGAACAGCGACGGCGGGCCAAAATGGTCCATCACCGGGCCGACCATCAGAGGGCCGGAGATCGTGCCCATGCCGTAGGTGATCATCATGCCGGAGGACACCTCGACATACTCGTTCGGGCGGGCAAGGTCGTTGGCATGGGCGACGTTCAATGCATAGATCGGAAACAGGACCGAACCGACAAAGGCGGCGATCACATAGAGCACCAGCGGGCTGGAGCCGACAAAGGCGACCATGGCAAGGCAGGAGATGACGCCGACGACACCACAGCCGACCATGACGATGCGCCGGTCGATCCGGTCGGATGTTCGCCCGATCGGGATCTGTGAAACAGCGCTGCCGGCAAGAAGCGCTGCCAGCAGCGTCGCGCCTTCGGCGGTGGACAGGCCGATCTTCTGGGTGAAAACGCCTCCAAGATTGAGCCAGGCGCCAGACATCGCACCGGCGAGAAATGCGCCGACGACGGCGACGGGTGAGCGGCGATAGAGCCCGGGCACGTCGAAATTGGCCTGAGCCGGTGGAGCAGGCATTGCGGACGAGGACAGCGCCGTCGGCAGAAGTGCCAGTGAGAAAAGCACGCCGCAGAGAATAAACAGCGACGAGTTCGTCGGATCACCGAGCGGAACCAGATATTGTCCGCCAATCGTGCCGACCATCGTAGTGATCAGATAGAGCGAAAACAGCATGCCGCGGTTTTCATTGGTGACCCGTTCGTTGAGCCAGCTCTCGATCACCAGATAGCTGCCGGAGATCGCAAAGCCGGAGATGGCCCGGAAGAAGATCCAGGCGCGCCAGTCGACCACGAGCCCGCACAACAGGATGGCGATGCTGAGCAGCGTGATCAGGGCTGCAAACACCCGCACATGGCCGACGCGCAGGATGAATTTCGGGGTGATGATGCAGGATATGGTAAAGCCAAGCGTGTAGCCGGTGGCGATCAGCGAGATGGTCAGTGTCGACCAGCCCTCGGCCACGGAGCGCACCGGCAGAACATAGCTCGCCAGCCCGAAGCCGATCATCATCAGGAGCGTCGAAAGCATCAGGCTGAATACGGATCTGAGGCTGGTCAGCATGAGGGCTCCCGGCGCGGATCTGCCGGTGCCTGTGACGCACAAGCCTCAGGAGAGACGCTAGACATGTTGGAGCGGATTGCGCGCTTGAAAACCGGTGCTCGACACGCCGCTGTTGGAATCAAAGAACGAGTGTCGCTCTATCCAGTTTTGCTGACGCTGTCGATTGCGACAAGGTTTGGCGCAGAAGAGGAATGTGGCCGCGGCGCGGCCAGAAGCCGGGAATTTATTTTGGCAGGAAAGCGCTGACCGCGTGACGGTCGGCGTTGGCAGCCGGGGCTTCCTTGCTCAGGCGGCTATATTCACCGGAGGCACGCACGGCGGTGCCGATATCGGCAAGCAGGATCCGGAGCGAGCGGATAGATGCTGTCATGATCGGATACCTTTCATCTTTGGCCTGATGTCCAGGCAGCGGCACGCGCAATTGCGCAGGCCTTGAAAAATCAACGCTGAATGAATTCTGCGAAAATCTGGGCCGGGCGAGTCTTGTGGCCATAGCCTGCAGCGGTCATCTGTTCGTTCGCAGCCGAGCCGAAGCTGTTGAAGGGCGTGCGCAGGGCCGAGCCAGCGTGGCGGAGCGTTTCAAAGCTCGAATGCAGAGGGCGAAAACGGGTCGTCATGGTTCAATTCCTTATTCCAGTCCTCCCGTCGTTCTATATTGCACTGCAACATCGATTCCGCAACGAACGCATTCGCGTTGCTGGTATGCGCAATCCGCATGGCTTTTTTCATCGTTTGTTCACAAATGAGGCAGGTGCGCTGTTCAGGCGCTTTTAACCACGAATCCGGGCGCGAAACGCCAGAAGATCCTGCCAGGCGAGCCGCTTGCTGGCCGGGGCCGAGGTCAGGTCCTGCGGGTGCAGGGTGGCGAGGGCCGGCACAGTCGTGCCGCCAACCTGAATATCACGCCATTCGCCGCGCATGTGGTGGATCATCTCATTGCCGCCAAAGAAGAAACGTGCGGCAAAATTGCCGAGGATCAACAGGTGGCGTGGTTCGCTCAGCGCGATCTGGCGTTCGATGAACGGACGGCAGATATCGGTTTCACGCGGCGAGGGCGGGCGGTTTCCTGGCGGCCGCCAGGGAATGACATTGGTCAAAAGCACCGATGTCCGGTCCAGCCCGATGGCCGCCAGCATACGTTCCAGCATCTGGCCCTGCTTGCCCGAAAAGGGAATGCCCTCCCGGTCGTCGTCGCCATTCGGCACGGGGCCGATCACCAGGATACCGGACGTGGGATTGCCGTCGGCAAAAACCATGTTGCGGGCGCTATTCCTCAAATTGCAGCCAGAAAAGGCTTCCATGGCACTTTTGAGTTCAGCAAGGGAGCGGGCAGAACCGGCGGCAAACCGGGCTTCCGCGATGGCCTGCTCGTCGGGAATGGCCATTTGCGGCGTGGTGACAGGCGCCGCTGGCGCCTTGTTGGTGGAGCGATTGCCATTGTCCCGCGCGATCGGTGCGCTCAGCGCATCATTTCGCTCTGAGGATTGCGCTCGCTGCATGGCTTGCGAGGCGCCATTGCCACGTGCCGCCTTCGCCTGAGTAAATTCGGCGAAGCGATCGACCGGCTCGTCTTCCAGCAGCCATTCAACCCCTGCTTCAGCATGGAAATGCAGAAGGGCGGCAAGTTCGGCCGGGCTCATGGTGTCGCTGGAGATCATGCTTTGCTTGTACAGAAGCTTGAGGAGGCAGGGAAGCCTCTTGCCGCTTATGCCGCCATCGCTGTCCACCGTTCGATGTCGTCGCGCTCGCCGATCAGCGCCAACCCGTGGGCAATCGAGAGAAGCTCGCCGCCGCTTTCGATGCGGTCGCTGGCAAACCGCGCTTCGAAGATGCTGCGGATCGCCGGAACGAAGGAGGTTCCACCGGTCAGGAACACCTTGTCGATGCCTTCGGGCGCTGTGTTGGTGGCGACCAGCACCTCGTCCAGCGCTTCCTCGATCTTGGCGAGGTCCGGAGCGATCCAGCTTTCGAAGTCGCTGCGGCGTACCGTCTGCCGGCTCTTTTCGCCAAGCGGCTTGAAGAAGAACTCGGTCTCTTCCTCATGTGACAGCCGCATCTTGGTGGCGGAGATCGCCTGATAGAGCGGATAACCCTCGTCGTGATCGACGAGATCGACGAAGGCTTCGAGCTTTTCCGGTTCAACGGCGGAGCGCACCAGTTGCTTCAGGTCGGTAAAGTCCTTCAACGTCTTAAAGATCGACAGCTGGTTCCAGCGGCCGAAATTGGCGTAGTAGCTGGAGGGTACGTCAAGCAGCTTGTCAAAACTCTTGAACTGGCTGCCCTTGCCGATCAGCGGCGAGACCACCGTGTCGATGATGCGGAAATCGAAGTGATCGCCGGCGACGCCGACGCCGGAATGGCCGACGGGAACTGCCGTCAGCTTGCCGGCATGGCTTTCAAAGCGGATGATCGAATAGTCGGTCGTGCCGCCGCCGAAATCGGCAACCAGCACCGTCGCGTCCTTCTTCAGGTTCTGGGCAAAGTAGAAGGCCGCCGCCACCGGCTCGTAGACATAGTGGACTTCCGGAAAATCAAAGCTCGAAAGTGCCCGGTCATAGCGCTCCAGCGCCAGGTTTTCATCCGGGCTGGTACCGGCGAAACGAACGGGACGGCCAACGACGATACGCTTGAAATCCTGTTGCCAGCCATCGCCGGCATAATCGGCGATGCGGGAGAGGAAGGCGCGCATCAGGTCTTCAAAGCTGTTGCGGCGGGCAAAGATCAGCGTGCCCTGAAACAAAGGGCTCGCGGCAAAGGTCTTGATCGACTGCAGGAAGCGCGCTTCGCCGGGATTGTCGATGAACTGCTGGATCGCCGCCTGGCCGGCCTCAATCGACACAGCGGCTGCGCCCATCTTCGCGTGCTTCATGAAGGAGAGCGCCGTGCGCATCGAATCGGTGGTTCCGGCCCTGCTTGAAAAGCTCAGCGACTGCGTCGTGTCGCCCTGCGAGGCGGCGAGTACCGAGTTGGTCGTGCCGAAATCGAAGCCGAGTGCCTTGGCCATGAATGTCTCCGTCTGAAGTGTCCGCCGGTAGGCGGCGGAAGTCGCATCGCCTGCGCACGCACGAGCCCGGAATGCCTGTCGGCAGCCGGAATGCGTTTGATGGCGGAGGGCTTGGTTATTTGGAGGGCGCGTATTCGCATGGGTCGAAGGCCAAAGCAAGGCAGGTTAGGCTGAGATGCGTGAGCAATGGTGCATTTCGATATTTTGACGTTTACGTGCACGTCATGTATTTGTATCCTGCCGCATGACCTCATGCGCAAATGCGCTTGGCTGCCGTCGCAGACTGGCTCGACAAGTCCGGCCGTATTTGCCATGACGGAGGTCAAGAAATGGGAACAAAACCGCGCAAAAATAGCCGGGCGAGACTGGAGACGATGAGATGACCGACATGGTGGAATTGCCCGAACGCGAAAGCATGGAATTCGACGTGGTGATTGTCGGGGCAGGCCCTGCCGGTCTGTCGGCTGCCATCCGTCTGAAGCAGGTCAATCCGGATCTCTCCGTCGTTGTTCTGGAAAAGGGTGCCGAAGTCGGCGCGCATATCCTGTCGGGTGCCGTGGTCGATCCCATTGGCATTGATCGGCTGCTGCCGGGCTGGCGCGAGGAGGAGGGGCATCCCTTCAAGACCAAGGTGACGGACGACCAGTTCCTGTTGCTCGGCCCGGCCGGCTCCATTCGCCTTCCGAATTTCGCCATGCCGCCGCTGATGAACAATCACGGCAATTACATCGTCTCGCTCGGTCTCGTCTGTCGGTGGCTGGCCGAGAAGGCCGAAGCGCTCGGCGTCGAGATCTATCCGGGTTTTGCCGCAACCGAAGTGCTCTACAATGATCAGGGCGCCGTCATCGGCGTTGCCACCGGTGACATGGGCGTCGAGAAGAACGGCGAACCGGGTCCGAACTTTGCCCGCGGCATGGAACTGCTCGGCAAGTACACGCTGATCGGCGAGGGTGTGCGTGGTTCGCTCGCCAAGCAGCTGATCGAAAAGTTCGACCTCTCCAAGGATCGCGAACCGCAAAAATTTGGGCTCGGCATCAAGGAACTCTGGCAGGTCAAACCGGAGAACCACAAGCAGGGCCTGGTTCAGCATTCGTTCGGCTGGCCGCTCGGCATGAAGACGGGCGGCGGTTCGTTCCTCTATCACCTCGAAGACAATCTGGTCGCGGTCGGCTTTGTCGTGCACCTGAACTACAAGAACCCCTATCTCTACCCGTTCGAGGAATTCCAGCGCTTCAAGACGCACCCGACGATCCGCGGCACGTTCGAGGGGGGCAAGCGGTTGACCTATGGCGCCCGCGCCATCACCGAGGGCGGCTATCAGTCGGTACCGAAGCTGACCTTCCCGGGCGGCGCACTGATCGGCTGTTCGGCCGGCTTCGTCAACGTGCCGCGCATCAAGGGCAGTCACAATGCTGTCCTGTCCGGCATGCTCGCCGCCGAAAAGCTCTCGGATGCAATCGCGGCCGGCCGGGCCAATGACGAAGTCATCGAGATCGAAAACGGCTGGCGCGACAGCGCCATCGGCCAAGACCTGAAGCGCGTGCGCAACGTCAAGCCACTCTGGTCGAAGCTCGGCACGGCAGCCGGCGTCGCACTTGGCGGTCTCGACATGTGGACCAATACGCTGTTCGGTTTTTCGTTCTTCGGCACGCTGAAACACGGCAAGACCGACGCCCAGTCGCTCGAACCGGCGTCGATGCACAAGAAGATCGACTATCCGCGCCCGGATGGCGTTTTGACCTTCGACCGTCTCTCCTCGGTGTTCCTGTCGAACACCAATCACGAGGAAAACGAGCCGGTGCACCTGAAGGTCAAGGACATGGCCCTGCAGAAATCGTCCGAGCACGACATCTATGCCGGTCCCTCGACCCGCTACTGTCCGGCCGGGGTCTATGAATGGGTGGAAAAGGACGGCGAGGACGTCTTCGTCATCAACGCCCAGAACTGCGTTCACTGCAAGACCTGCGACATCAAGGACCCCAACCAGAACATCAACTGGGTACCGCCGCAGGGCGGTGAGGGGCCGGTCTATCCGAATATGTGATAGATCGTTTCCCCTAAAAGGCGTAGGCGGGAGCCATCATAGCCAATCAATCAAGGATTGCGGCCGTCTAGCGCTTGCGCTACCTTATGGCTGCGCCTTGTTGGGGGTGAAAATGAGCAAGATCGCAGCCATTGATGCCGCAATTCGTCTGCAGCTCGCCGAGGACGGAAAGTCGATCGGATACAGCGATCCTCTCACCGGGGGCGAAGGCTATACCGGTGCCACGGACGTCGAGGAATTTCTCCTGGGCATCGCTAAACGGCTGCGGCTCGATACGCCGCCGCTCCGTTTTCCGTGGATGGAGCTGGACGCAGCGACGATCATCATCAGTAAGCTTCATGTCGTTCATGCAAAGATCGCAGAGAGAACCGCTGTGGAGAAGTCAGATGACTGATGTCCCTTTCGTGGAATTTCCTCTCATATCCGAAGACCTGTCTGAAGAAGACACGTCGGCTTTCTTACGAAAAGAAGGCTTCGCGGTCTCGGTGGGCACCGAAGGGCTTCGCATCATGTCTGCGACGGCATCGTCCCGAGCCGCTTTTCTTGTGCTGGAAGACCGATCTGGAATTCTGCAGGGGATCGTTGATCTTCCAGCCGGTGATCGCCCGGATGGCTATGTGCGGTACAACCGAGGTCTCTGGAATTTTGCACCGGGAAGAACACCGGGAACAATGCGCCGCAGTGGCGGAGGAATGGTTCGCGTTGACAAAAATGTGGTGCGAACAGTTGATAGCGGCAAACTCATCGCAGTCTTTGGTCACGATGATCCGTCGGATGTGCAATCGTCATTGCTGCTACTTGGGCTGTTCGACAAAAAAGATGTCTGCCGAATAGTTACCGGCATATGGGCCTGTCCGCTCGACGGCGAAATTTTTCGCAGCAATGGCACCTGTCCCGTCCATGGCCGCAGGCTCGTCAGAAAGGCATAGGGTGCGGGCACGATGTTCGCAGAAGTCCTCGGAAAGATCGATAGCTGGTTCGGGCGTTCTTTCCTGTTGGCGCGCTATTTTCCGTGGCTTCTTTTCTGCTTCGCCAATGCCTTGGTCGCAGCGATCGAATTCGAGGCGGTACGCGCGTTTCTGCTTGAGGAATATCGCAATCTCGGTTCCGGCGAAAAACTCGTCAACCTTGTCATCGCCCTGAGCACGATAGCCGTTATCGCATTCACACTCTCGCCCGCGGTCCAGCCGATAACGCGCTTGCTGGAAGGCAGAAGACTTCCCTGGTGGATTGCCGAGCCTCTTGCCTTCGGCCATGTGCTGAAGCGCGACCGGCGGATTGCGCGCGGCGATACTCTTTTCAAGCGGCGGGCAACACTACCGGACAGTGACGACGTTATCAGCAGGTTGGCGCGCGATCGCGTCGAAGGCGCGTTCAGCCACGGTGTTGCCAATCCAAGCGACATCGCGACGGCGGAAGCCGCCATCCAGCCGCTGCGTATCGCGCGTTATCTCAATCGCCCGATTGAGGTCGATACGCTGAAGAATGCCATCGAATCGCTATCGACAGCGCTGAAATCGAATTGTGCTGAAGAGAAGCAATTGCGGCCTACCGCTAATGACGAGGCCAAAGCCGACGCGGCGGCCTTGAACGCATTGCATCGGGAAATGGCCGACCAGTACAAGGGGCTGGTGACCTATGCCACGGACGTCGCCCAGGCCCACGAGGCGCATGAATTTGAGGCCTACCAGACACTGTTCGCGACGGTGGAAGTGGCGCCAACCCGTTTCGGCAACGATATCGCGGCGCTTCGCAGCTATTGCGACACACGCTACGGCTTCGACTTCGATCTTTTGTGGCCGCGCCTGCAACTGGTCATCAAAAACGAGGCGCTGCTGGCCAAGCTGGACAATGCCCGCATCCAGCTTGATTTCTCGATCATCAGTCTTGTGCTCGCCGGCCTTTTCACGGTGATCTGGATGGCTGTGCTTGCCATCTGGGGCAATTCCCTCGTCGCTCTCATGATCGTCATCACCTTCGGTCCCGTGATGACGGCGCTCTGGCTCTGGACCGTTCATGAAAGCTTCTCTGCCTTTGCAGAGATCGTTCGTGGCGCGATCGATATCTGTCGCTTTGATCTTCTCAAGGCCATGCAGCGGCCGCTGCCGAAAACCGTCGGTGATGAACGGGCTATCTGGGCTGCGGTAGAAAGAATGTTGTCGCTAAACGAGACTGATAACGATATTGCCTATGAGTATGGGCCATGAGTACAGACCGCACGGATCTGTTGCTCGGCTTCGTTGTCGTCGTCAGGGCCGTCCCCCTCCTTGTTTTCGCAAGTCTGGTTTTTTGGACCATCACGCTTGTCGCCAACCGCTCGGAGGCACCTGAGCCGGTTACCCGGGTGACCTTGCAGCGCAATCATCTGATCGGCTACGGCGATCTGCAGACGCCTGCGCTCACCGGGCTCGTCGGAAAGTATCTCAAGGAAGATGTGGCGGCTGGCGGCAAGGTGACAAACAACATGGTTCAAGGCAGTGCCCTGCCGCCGCGGATGGCCAATACCATGGCAGCGATTATCTCTATCCCGGTGCTCGCCAGCCAGTCCGTTGGGATCAAGCCTGGCCTCGATGTTTACATCTGCGATCGAAAACGCCAGGGTGTAGGCGGGTTGACGAAGGTCATTTCCGTGGATTGCGATGAAACCTTCTGCCAGGTCACGATAAAGCTCTCCAAGATTCCCGGACAGACGGTTGATCCCGACATCCTGAAAGATGCCTCGCTTGTCGGCGCTCAGTATCAGAACTGTTCGATGACAAAGAACTGAACCAGTATCGGCATCAGTCTATCGCCGGCTTATCGCTTTATTAACCATGTTTTCCCTATTTTCGGTTGCATCAACCGGATCTTAAGGAAACTCACGATGTCGATCTCCCGCCGTGGCCTGCTGCTCGGCTTGTCTGCACTTCTTGCCGGTTGCGCCACCAACGGACCAAACCACGCAGCCAACTATGCTGCCATTCCGGACGAGAAATTTCCGATGCCGGCCATGCCGCTGGAAAAGGTCAAGCCGGAACTGCGCCGCCAGCAGGTGGCCTATTCGACGAAATACGATAGCGGCACCATCGTCGTCGATACGCCGGCGCGGCGGCTCTACTACATTCTCGGTGACGGGCAGGCGATGCGTTACGGCATCGGCGTCGGCCGCAATGGTTATGCGTTGGCCGGCTCGGCCACGATCGGCCGCAAAGCCGAATGGCCGACATGGACACCGACCGACAACATGATCCGCCGTGATCCCGGCAAGAACCGCAAATATGCCGGTGGTGTTCCCGGCGGCCCGAACAACCCGCTCGGCGCCCGCGCAATCTATCTTTACCAGAACGGCAACGACACGATGTTCCGCATCCATGGCACGACGCAGCCCTGGTCGATCGGTCAGGCGATGTCGAGCGGCTGTGTCCGCATGCTCAACCACGATGTGGTCGATCTCTATGAGCGCGCCAACGTCGGCGGCCGCGTCGTCGTCCTGCAGGCTTAGGCCGCGGGAAACTGGACCGGACAACCGGGCTCATGCATTCATCAAAGGCGCCGTGAGTTTGATCGCTCCGGCGCCTTTTTCGTCTTATCGGCGCGGCCAGGTGCGCTCGACGAATTCGGCGATCAGCGGCGCGATCTCCGGCAGGCGTTCCTCAAGCGCGAAGTGACCAGTGTCGAACAGGTGCAGTTCCGCCTCCGGCACGTCGGCCAGAAAGGCGCGGGCGCCAGCTTCGGTGAAGAACGGATCGTTGCGGCCCCAGGCAATCAGCGTCGGCGGCTGGCGCAGGCGCAGCCATTGCTGCCACTCGGGATAGCGGGCGAGGTTGCTCTTGTAGTCGAAGGCGAGGTCGATCTGTGGCTGGCGGCGATCGGGGCGGTCGAGAAAATGCTGGTCCATCGTCCAACCGTCGGGCGCGACAAGTTCCGGCTGGGCCGTGCCGCCTTCATATTGTCCGCGGGTCATGTCCAGCGTCAGCAGTTGACGCACCTGGTCCACCGCACCCTCGCCGGACGGGGCAAGCGCGATGAAGTCGCGGGCGATATCGGACAGGCCCTCCAGATAGGCATTGCCGTTCTGTACGATGAGTCCGGCGATCAGCCCTGGCCGCCTGCTGGCCAGCCGGAAACCGACCGGAGCACCGAAATCGAAGGCGTAGAGCATGAAACGATCCAGCGAAAGCGCATCAACAAAGGCCTCGATCACATCAGCGAGGCTGTCGAAGCTATAGGTGAACGTGCCGTTTTCGTTGGTGGAGGCGGGCGCTTCGCTATGGCCGAAACCCGGATAATCGGGTGCAATCAGCCGGTATCGGTTGCCAAGCGCATCAATCAACCGGCGGAACTGGTGTGATGAGGCCGGGAAACCATGCAGCAGCAGGATGGCCGGCGCGTCTTCAGCCGTTTCCGGCACGCTTTCCCGATAGAAGATGCGGACACCACCAGCCTCGATAAAACGGTGACGGATCAGGGGAATGCTATGCAAAGCCATTTTAACGCCCATAATTTTCAATTTTATGCGTTAGATTTGCATTCGAATGGCTAATGTGTCAATTGGGAAATTACACATTATAAGTGGAGCCTTGAGTATGGACTTGATCCCCTTCGTCGGTGAGCCTCTGGCGCTCGATCTCGTCAATACCCGGCCCTTGACAGGTGAAGGCCGGGTGGATCTGCTCGAAACCGGTGAGGGGCTGCGGCTTTGGCTGGAAAGCGAGGCTGAACGGATACCCGTGTTATCGGCGGCGGAATCGGCTGCCATCGAGGTGGGAGACTTCAGGCCGATTATCGCCGTGCGCGACTATATCACCTCGGCGATCACGCATTTGCGCGATGGTAAGCCGGTGCCAATCAAGGACATCGATGGTTTGAATGCCGCGATGCGTGCAGCGCCTGTCATGAGCCAACTCGTATGGAGCGATCGGCCGGTACTCTCCAGCGAACGCGTAGGGGCGCCGACGATCCGGCTCGCAGGTTTTCTGGCCGAAGATGCCGCCGCGCTGCTTGCCGGCGGTGAGGCGGCACTGATCCGCAAATGTGCGGCAGAGGACTGCGTCATGCTGTTCGTCGGAACCAATACTCGCCGCCGTTGGTGTTCGGCCGCTCGTTGCGGCAACCGCGTCCGTGTTTCCCGCTACTATCAACGCAGCAAGATGGTCTGAGGGTCTGCGCGGCATCAGCCGTTTGGGATATTGCCCGGTGTGCCGCGCTACCTCCCGTTTATGGTGAGACCGGACAACCCGGCTTTGCCGCAGGAACAGCGGCAAAGCCGGGTTGTGGAGATGGGATGCGCGTTAGAACCCCGCGAGGACAAGCTTGCCTTTGGTTCGGCCGGTTTCGATCAGGGCGTGCGCCTTTTTCAGGTTTTCAGCGTTGATCAGCCCCAGTGTTTCCGTCAGCGTCGAGCGGATTTTTCCGGTATCGACCAGCCGGGCGATCTCGGTGAGAATCCTGTTCTGCTCTTCCATGTCCTTGGTTTTGAAAAGCGACCTGGTGAACATCAGTTCCCAATGGATCGAGACGGCCTTGCGCTTGAAAGGCATGACATCCAGCACTTTCGGATCGTCGATCAATCCGAATCGGCCCTGCGGTGCGATCAGTTGGATGATCTCGTCGAGATGATCGGAGGTGTTGGTGGTCGAAAAGACAAAGGCCGGTGCGCCGAGCGCCAGCTGATCGATCTGCTGCGCCAGCGGTTTGGAATGATCGAGCACGTGATGGGCGCCAAGATCGTAGGCCCATTTCTGCGTTTCGGGGCGCGATGCGGTGGCAATCACGGTCAGATTGGTGAGCGTCCGGGCCAGCTGGATCGCGATTGAGCCAACGCCGCCCGCACCGCCGATGATCAGGATCGCGTTGGCAGCACCAGGCACCGGATCGTTGACCTTCAACCGGTCGAACAGCGCTTCCCAGGCGGTGAGCGACGTCAGTGGCAAAGCAGCGGCTGCCGGGAAATCCAGTGTTTCCGGCTTCTTGCCGACAATGCGCTCGTCGACGAGATGGAATTCGGCATTGGATCCCGGCCGGTCGATGGCACCGGCATAGAACACGGCATCGCCCGGCTGGAACAGTTTCACGCCCGGACCAACCGCCTTGACGATACCCGCCGCATCCCAGCCGAGCACTTTCAGCTGGTCCGGCTCCGGCTTGGCGTTGGCGCGCACCTTGACGTCGACCGGATTGACCGAGATCGCCTTGACTTCGACCAGGATGTCGCGGCCTTCCGGTGTCGGCATGGGCAGGTCCACATCGATCAGCGATGTCTCGGCGGAAATGGCTTGGGGGATTTTGTAGGCGATTGCGCGCATGGCGGGCTCCTTCACGTGCATCTGGCGGGTTTTTCTGGAGGCTAAATGCGCATTATGGTGCAAGAGCGCAAGAATGCACAAAAAGTGTCTATAGTACACAAAAGGATACCGTGAATGCCGCGTGTTCGCCACAAGCTCCTGACCTGTTCCCCCGGCTGTCCGGTCGAAGGCGTGCTGCATCTGATCGACGGAAAATGGAAGGGCGTCATCCTCTATCATTTGCTGGATGGCACGATGCGTTTCAACGAAATCCGCCGCCGGCTGACAAGCGTCACCCAGCGCATGCTGACCAAGCAGCTGCGCGAACTGGAAGCCGATGGACTTGTCGAACGCACGGTCTTTGCCGTCGTGCCGCCAAGGGTCGATTATTGCCTGACGCCGCGCGGCCGCAGCCTTGAACCCGTCATCATGGCGATGAAACTGTGGGGCGACGAACATATCATGCTGCAGGCTGCTCAGTAGCAGAGCGCAATTAGCCGATCTTCCGCCCGAAATAATAAACACTCGTCATTTTGCAGGCGCTGGCTGAAAAAGCCTCGGCGCCGCTCCATATGTAGCCCAATAGCTGCAAGGAGCACGAATGAAGATCAAGGCCATATTCAATCGCGACGGCGGAACATTCCGCACCACCGATATGGACGCCTATAGCAAAAAGGCCGCAGAGGTTTTCCGCGCAGCAGGGCATGAGATCGAAATCACCGTTGCTTCCGGCGATGGCATGACGGACATCCTTGAAAAAACGGCGCGGCGCGGCGATCTGGATGCGATGCTGGCCGGTGGAGGTGATGGCACGATTTCGGCAGCGGCGGCCGTTGCCTGGAAAAACGGTATGCCGCTCGGCGTGGTTCCAGCCGGAACGATGAACCTGTTTGCCCGGGCACTGAAACTGCCACTTGATATCTGGAAAGTCTTGGACGTTCTTGCCGAAGGCAGAATTGTCGAGGCCGACATCGGCAGCGCTGATGGCCGCGCGTTCGTGCATCAGTTTTCTATGGGCTTGCATGCCCGCATGGTGCGTTACCGCGAATCCTACAGCTTTGCCTCAAGGCTCGGCAAAATTCGCGCCAGCACGCGTGCGGCACTGGGTGTGATGTTCAATCCACCGGAATTCGAGATCGAGTTCGAGGTCGATGGCGTTCGTGAACGGCGCGAGGTGTCGGCCATCTCGGTATCCAACAATCATTTCGGTTCGAACGCGCTGATGCATGCCGATGATGTGACTGGCGGGCATCTGGGCTTCTACACGGCTCCCGTGCTCAAACCGTCAGGGGTCGCAAAGCTGACCTTTGATATCCTGCGCGGAAAATTCCGCGAGAGTCCACTGATCACCGAGATGAGCGTGACCACCGTCAATCTGCATTTCCCCAAGGCGCGCCACAACACCAATTGCGTCATCGATGGCGAACTGCTGCCCATCGGCCGCGATGTCGCGTTGCGCGTCCATCCCGGCGAGCTAAAGTTGCTCGTCGGAAAATGACCGGGATTTACCCCGGAGCTATGGCTTCTCTTGTGTCAGCCAGAAATAACCGAAGCCGTAGCGGTCATTCTCTTTGCCGAGATAATAGAGCGGCGTGCTGTAGAGCGGCACGATCTCGTCGCTCGGCACGCCATCTTCAAGAAGCTTCTGTCTGAAGCCTTCGGGAAGGACGGGTTCCGCTTCTCCGTCGCCGCGCCAGATCACCAGGACCGGCCCGGCCGACCGCCAACCGGCCGCAAGAGGCGATAGCGGGCTGTAAGTCGTGATGACGGTTGACTGCGGCAACTGCAAGCGCACGCTGCCGGCGAGATTGGTGTCGTTGGTAATCACCAGGGCAGGCTCGACGCTGCGATTTTGCATGATGTCGCTGACAAACGCAGCATAAGGAATGTTGAGCTTGTTGTAGGAGCCCAGCATCGGCGAAGTCAGAACCCGCGCTGAAACACCGATGAGCACGGCGAAGATCATGATGAAAAGCGGAATGGCGAATCGCTTGAGCTTGCCGGTCGTTTCGATGCCGGCCGCATCGATCTTCAGACAGAGATAGAGCGGCAAAAGCATGATGAACAGCGCCAGCCATTTTTCGCGGATATGGGTGGCGCCGAGGCCGAGAACGATCAGCAGAACGGCGACCAGACACAGAACGATCATCCGCCCTGTTATCCGGGTCCATTGGCTCTCGGCGAGACAGATGCGCTTGATATCGAATGGGAAGACCACGGCAAAGAAGACGAGCGGGAGAATGCTGGCGCCAAAGATCGCCGAGATCAGCGAGCCGGTCCCGCTGAACGCCTGGGCCAGGCGTCCGCCTGACAAGCCTTCCTTCATCTCGTGGATGGTGCTTGCCGAAGCCGATGTGAGGTTGTGAACAATCCAGTAGGCGTGAGGCAGAACGATCGCAAAGGCGACCGCAAGGGATGCGATCATCCGCCAGTCGAAGATGCGCTGACGCAAATCCCGCTCCGGAAGAACGGCAAGAACGGCGGCAGCCGGGATGAGCGCAAAGTTATATTTCGAAATCAGCCCGATACCGACGGCAATGCCGGTCAAAAGATATGAAAACAGGCTTGGGCTGCGCAGCGTCCTGAAAAACCCATAGAGAAACAGCGACACGGCGAAAAGAGCAGAGACGGTGTGCGAAAGGTCCCGCTGAGCCAGCAGAAAAATCGGCGGCAGGGTCAGCAAGCCCAGCATCGCCATGGCTGCCAGTGACCGGTTCTTGATGATGATCCGGGCGGCGAAGCCATAGAACATGCAACAGAGGAAAAGGAGGAGATGTTTGAGGACGGTCAGCGCCGTCAGGGAAACGCCGAATATCTCGAATACTGCATATTGCAGCCAGTTGTAAAAGGGAGGTTGCGGGCCGTACCCAAGGGCAAGGAACTGCGAGACAAAGGCCTGCTCGCCTTCATCGACTTCGAGCGCCGGAGAGATGAAGACGCGCAGGGCCACGCACAGCGCAAAATAGGCGGCGACAGCAAAAATCATCGCATCGGCGCGACGGAAATCAATTCTAGGCATCAATTCTGTCCAGTTCGAAGACCTTGCGCACGATGTAAGGTGGTGTGTCGTTTTCGCCGGAATAGAGTCGTGCCATCATTTCGGCGAGAATGCCGGTGGTGATCAGCTGAACCGACGAGAGGAACAGCATGACGCCGACAATCAGCATCGGCCGTGTGCCGATGTCGTTACCGAACACGAACTTGTCGATGAACAGGTAGAATAGAATGATTGCGCTCAGGCCGCCGGCAGCAAGTCCTATCGACCCGAAAAAATGACCCGGCCGCGCCTTGTAGCGCATGAAGAACAGCACCGAGAGCAGATCGAGAATCACCCGGAAGGTTCGCGAGATCCCGTATTTCGACGTTCCGTGCTGGCGGGCATGGTGGGTGACCGGCATCTCGCCGATCCGGCTGCTCGGAACCACGCCTGCGACCCAGGCCGGAATGAAACGGTGCATCTCGCCCATCAGCTTCACCTGCTTGATGATCGAGGCCTGGTAGATCTTCAGGCTGCAGCCATAGTCGTGCAGCTTGACGCCGGTGATCTTGCCGATCAGGGCATTGGCACACCAGGACGGGATCTTGCGCAGCAACAGCCCGTCCTGACGGTTCTTCCGCCAGCCGACCAGAAGGTCGAGTTCGCGTTCCTCGATCGCCTTGACCATCGCCGGGATATCGCGCGGGTCGTTCTGCAGATCGCCGTCGAGCGTGGCGATCAGTCTGCCGGAGGCGAGATCTATACCGGCTTGCATCGCTGCGGTCTGGCCGAAATTGCGCTGCAGCTCGACGATCTTCAGCCGCAGGCCGCTACCCAGCTCCTTGCGGGCGCTGACGAGCGTACCGTCGGTGCTTCCATCATTGACGAGAATGAGTTCCCAGGGCTTGTCGAAATCCGCCATGGCTTCCCGGATACGAGTGACCAGCGGTCCAACGCTTTCCTCCTCATTGTAGATCGGCACGACGACGGACAGTTCGACCGGCGGGGCAGTATCGGTTTCTGCCCTGTTTGCTTCCAAGATGGTGTTAGATAAATCAGTCATATCAATACCTTAGTGTGTATTATGAGGGCATAGTGTCCCATTGATAACACTATTATTTCACCATGCCTTCCCTCACCATAACAGCGACAGAATGGGTAACTGCTATGCTAGGTTTCACGGTTGCCGGTCTAACGACCGTTCTTACAGTGCTTATGTTGGCTTGGACAGGTCTGCTGAATAGACATCGACCATTACGGGGGGCGCATTACGCTATTGCTTTGTAATATCCATGGAGCTGTTTGTTCGAGAACTATCAGTCCGCAGACAATCAGTAACGCGCTGCAGAAATGAAATATTTTTGTGTGGGGGTATCTAAGACATGAACGGCGCGTCTCTCCCCCGTACCTGTTCCGCACCAGAAGAGAAGCGTGTTGCTTTTAGGGTCATCCAAGAGCCTAGCGATAACGATTGATCACACGTTTGAATAACGGGAGGGGGGGATGGACCGTACATAAATGTATACCTTTTTGGACAAAGGGATTGACCGTACACATTGCGTACATTAACACGTCGTACACAGACCTCTTAAAGGAAGTGTACAGATGTCATCGATTGTCGGATACGCAAGAGTTTCTAGCACCAGCCAAGATCATGCATCGCAGATTGAACGCCTACAGAGCGCAGGGGCTACAAAAATCTTCAGCGAGAAGCGTTCAGGGCTAGATAGCGACCGCCCTGCGCTGCAAGAATGCCTAAGATATGTACGAGACGGTGACACGTTGATTGTCACTAAGTTGGACCGATTGGCACGTTCCACAGTAGACCTCTACCGCATTGTGTCCGATCTCAATACACGAGACGTGGCCTTCAAAGTTTTGGATGACAGCGCGGTTGATACAAGTACCCGAACAGGAAAGCTGGTGATGGGGATACTTGCCTTGATTGCAGAATTCGAGACTGAGATAAGGCGAGAGCGTCAGATGGAGGGCATCGCCAGAGCAAAGGCAGAAGGACGAACCGGTGGGCGGCCAAGGCTTGTTACTGAAGAGATGGCAGCTAGGGTTTCCGAACTGAGATCGGACAATGTGAGTATCCGAAAGATTGCGGCCATAGTCGGTACATCGAAAGCCACCGTACAGAAGCTGCTCTCACCACGTCAGGATGATGCACACTGACCTAGCAGCCATCTCTCTATATGCACACTGATAGCCGACGATATCCGACCTGCTCCTAAGCCGCACTACTTGGAACATATAGGGCCTGCTAGCTGATACAGTTGCGTATCAGTTTCGCCATGGGCCATGGATTAGAACGGTTACACCTATACATATAAATATATAAATAGATGCAACTAGATATACGCATCCATAGAGCCGGATAGATACTCAGTCATAGTACTAAATAGAACTAGTTCACTCATGCCATGGCTTAGGGGTAAATACGTATCCCTAAAGACACATTAAATGATAGCAGATATAGAGATCATACCCTGCTGATATCCATAGCAATAATAGAATCATTAAAGTATATAATTAGATATTACAGTTAATTGAATATATTAACATCTACCATCATAATGATTGTTAGATAGAGATACTAATATGTAATAGATATAAATATATCAAAACAATATTCTGAAATGCATTGCATCGGCATATTTACAGTGGAACTGTTATAACAGTAAACAATACCGGCTTATATCTGCTCACTGTATCGGGTTAGATTGCTGCTTTTCACTAGCCTGCCAGTGCGAGCCTCTGAACTTCCGCAGTGCAGCGGCTTATGGGCGTCAATCGGCCACAGGGGCTCGCCAGAGCATTTTCTAGCGTAGCGGGCGCACATGGGAGCGCGAACCGGCCAATGCCACCCTGGTGCGCGGTCTGAGCCCTTTTCGATTTAATTTTGCCAGTCAAAGTTCCGAGGACAGAGGTGGTGTGGCTTGGTCTTTATACCATTGAGCTAGCGTCAATGGATTAACACGGTCTATGAATGCTAGTCTCTGCCCTTCATCATCTGCAAGCTCGACCCAATGCAGATCTGTATCACTTTTTCCAGAAAGCCTTTTTAGCTCCTTTAGAAATTCTGTATAATACCTCGCGTACTCCGCCTCATCAAAGTCAACCTTACTTTGAAGGTCGGCCTCGACTTGGGCTAGCGTGATAGGCTCGTGGAACTCCAGTGCTGCTTTAATAGCGCATCGCCTATACCAACCGGGCATGTTCGACTGCAGACCTTTGATATATGCAACGCCAATGAATGGAAGCTGGCGACCCTTGAAAAAGGTATCGACAAAATCCTTAGCTGCCGTGATGACACTCGTAGGTACGTTCAAAGGTGACATATTGACTAAGGGGCTTGGTCGTTCTCCATTAGCTAATCCGCGCAGGAAGATGAATGCTCGAACAGTCTCTGTACCTGTCTTTACATTGAAACGAAAAAAAGCATATCCAGCTCCAGAAATTAAAGCGACGAAGACCAGCAACATGTGCATTCCCTACTATATGTCTTATCTATTCTTTGTTAGAAATACTGCACTATCGATCAATTAGTCAATCGACCCTCGTATAAGCTCTCTGAATATAGGTCATATTGATTACTGCAGTTCGATCTTAACAACATCTATCTGCACTTCAAAATATCATCAAGCAGCTTAATATGGCCTCCATTCCGCATATTGATCGAAGGCGTCCGCTAAATTGCGGATTACAGATTCTCGGAGGAGTAATTATGTGCAAGAACTAGACTGATCCGGACCGCTTATTCATTTGAGTAAGTGTTGGATCGGCGCTGCACGGCCTGTCACTCAAGGAATACAGTTATGATTATCATTCCGCGCAAACTCCCACTGCATGTAGTTAAGCAGCGCACACAACACGGGAAGGTTGTGTTCTACTTTCGTATAGGTCAAGGAAAGCGTACACGGTTGCCTGACATTGGCGCCAAGGATTTCAAGGCTGCATACAGAGCATGCCTGTCTGGTAATCCTATTCCCGCTAAGGGTACGGAAGATGCCCGCTCAATTGCATGGTTGCTTGCAAAATACAAGGAAAGTCCAGAATGGAAACTTATTGCTCCAGCTACACGGCGTTCAAGGGACTACGCCTATAAGGGTGTGCTTGATAAGAGTGCAGAAGTTCCATACCGATCTATTACTAAGCGGGCTGTGGAGAATGGTATGGAAGACCGTATGCATATACCCGCTACAGCTAATTCATTTCTTAAGGCGATGATTTCACTGTTCAAGTGGGCTGTGAAGAAAGAATATATTGATGTTAACCCTACTACGGGTGTTGATAGACTTACATATAAGACTGACGGCTTTCCTGTGTGGACATTGGAAGACGTGCACAAGTTCTGTGAGGTATGGCCTATTGGTACTAAACAGCGGCTTGCATTCGAACTAGCATTGCATACGGGGTTGAGGCGTAGTGATCTCTGTCGGATCGGCATTCAGCACCTGAAAGGCGACACCCTGACTGTTAGGACGCACAAAACGGCTGCTGTCATCACCGTGACGCTCACTCAGCGTGTTCTAGACATAATCCGCGACACACCCACCGGAGACCTGACTTTCCTCGTCAGCGAGCTTAAGCGACCGTTTGTGGTGGATGGATTTGGCAACTGGTTCGCTGCCGCAGCGCGTAAGGCCGGTATCGACAAGAACTCGCACGGTCTACGCAAACTGTCTGCTACACTAGCGGCAGAGGGCGGGGCTACAGGCTTTGAATTGATGGGTCAATATGGCTGGTCAAACATGAAACAGACAGAGCCTTACACAAGAGGCGCTGATAGAGTGAAGCTTGGTAAATCTAATTCCAAGATCGTTGCAGAACAGATCGAGCACATAATAAACCCTCACCCAACTACCGGTGAGGGATCAAAGCTGGAAGATGCAGACAAAACAGCTAGTTAGCTTTTGTGTGGTATTCCAAGATGGGATCCAAGATCAAAGCCTTTTAAAAACGCTGCAGGTTCTCTCGCCTGGGTTATCGTGATAACCAGCCGTGCCATAGCACCGGACAGGAAAGTACCAAATATATGAATGCAGGAGAGGATGCCAGCCGGGGCTCATGGCTTGTCCGCAACCGGATGACCGCCATCTCCCTTGTCACCGTCATCGCCTATGCGGCTTTCATCCAGTGGATCTGGGGCTGGCCGGTTCTTTTACGGCAATGGGCAGAGATTGGCCTCGTTCCGGTCCTGTCTGCGCTTCTGCTCCTGGTCGGAACCTATTTCATCCGGTGCTACCGGATATACGACTATTTTCCGGGCGAAACCCGGGGCCGTTTCCTGACGCTGTTGCGCGTGACACAGGTTCATAATCTTCTCAATATCATGCTGCCCTTCCGGGCAGGCGAGACCAGTTTTCCCATCCTGATGCGCTCGGAATTTGCCGTCCCGCTGACGCGCAGCACGTCTGCGCTGCTGTTGATGCGGCTTCTCGACCTGCATGCTCTTTTTGCCGCCGCCGGCGTAGGTCTCATCATCGGCCGCGATAGCCAAGCGCTCGGCTGGTTGCTGTGGGGGCTCTTTCTCGTATCGCCGCTGGCAATGTTCCTGTTGAAAGGCCACGCGCTTGCCGTTTTGCAGCGGCGCCTGCCGGAAAAGCTTGGCCGGTTGCTGGTCGAAGTGGAGGCCGGACTGCCGGCCAATGCGCTGGTGTTCGTCAGGGCATGGCTGATGACGGTTCTCAACTGGTCGACGAAGGTCGCGGTGCTTGCCTGGGTGCTGGCCACCATGGGCGTCCTGCCGCTTGCCGCCTGTTTCGGCGGTGCGCTTGGCGGCGAATTGTCATCGGTTCTGCCGGTACACGCACCGGCAGGCGTCGGTACCTATCCGGCCGGAATTACTGCCGGCGCCATATCCTTCGGCGCGCCGGCCAAGGGTGCAGCCTTCGATCTTTTGGCCAGCGCCAGCGTCAATGCCCACCTGATGATCGTCGTGTCGGCGGTTGCCGGCACGCTTTTGTCGATTCTGTTGTCGCCGCGCCGCTGAGGCTTACTGGAACGCGGTCTCGAAGAAGCTGCGCAGCTTGCGCGAATGCAGCTTTTCCGGCGGCATCGCCGCCAGCTTCTGCAATGCCAGAATACCGATCTGCAAATGCTGGCTGACCTGCGTCTTGTAAAACGCCGTCGCCATGCCCGGCAGCTTCAGCTCTCCATGCAGCGGCTTGTCGGAAACGCAAAGCAGCGTGCCGTAGGGTACGCGGAAGCGAAAACCGTTGGCGGCGATCGTTGCCGATTCCATGTCGAGCGCGATGGCACGCGACTGCGACAGCCGCTTGACCGGTCCGCGCTGGTCGCGCAGCTCCCAGTTGCGGTTGTCTATCGTGGCGACGGTGCCGGTCCGCATGATCCGTTTCAGGTCATAGCCCTCATAGCCGGTTACTTCCGCCACCGCGTCCTGCATCGCGACTTGGACTTCGGCGAGCGCCGGGATCGGAATCCAGACCGGCAGGTCGTCGTCCAGCACGTGGTCTTCACGCACATAGGCATGGGCCAGCACGTAGTCGCCCAGCGTCTGGCTGTTGCGCAAACCCGCGCAGTGACCAAGCATCAGCCAGGCATGCGGGCGCAGCACGGCAATATGGTCGGTGATCGTCTTGGCATTGGAAGGTCCGACGCCGATATTGACCACTGTAATGCCGCCATGGCCCTTCTTCTTCAGATGATAGGCAGGCATTTGCGGCAGGCGGGCCAGCGTCAGGTCCGAGTCGGGTTTGTCCGATCCGGGCTGCGTAATGATATTTCCGGGTTCGACGAAGGCGGTATAGCCATTGCCGCCGTCAACCATCTGCTGACGCGCCCAGAGGCAGAATTCGTCGATATAGAACTGGTAGTTGGTGAACAGCACGAAATTCTGGAAATGCGTCGCGCTGGTCGCCGTATAATGGCTGAGCCGGGCCAGAGAATAGTCGATACGCTGGGCGGTGAATGGCGCGAGCGGCGAGGGTTCGCCGGGGCCGGGTTCATACGATCCGTTGGCGATTTCGTCGTCCGTGGTTGTCAGGTCCGGCGTGTCGAACAGATCGCGCAGCGGGATATCGATATTCTCAGCCATAGCCGCTTCGACATAGGCACCTTCGCCGAATGCGAAATGCAGCGGAATCGGCGTTGTCGATTCGGATACGGTAACGCCGACGCCGTGGCTGCGGATGAGAAGGCCAAGCTGTTCTTTCAGATAGTGCTTGAACAGTTTTGGCCGGGTAACGGTGGTCGTGTAGACGCCGGGCGCGCTGACATAGCCGTAGGACAGGCGCGAATCGACATGGCTGAAGCTGCTGGTCTCGATGCTGACCTGCGGATAGCAGGCGCGATAGCGCGAAACCGGTGTTCCGGTCCGGCCAAGCTCGGTGAAGGCATCGACCAGGAATTTCGTATTGCGCTCATAAAGCGCCAGAAGCGCATCGACGGCAGCAACCGGATCGTCAAACGTCTGCGGTTCGAAAACGTCAGGCGTTGCGATGGAAAGGGCGGAGAGGGAAGAGATTCGATTGTTCATGCGGCATTATAGGATGCCGTTTTTTACAAGCAAACGACAAGTGGGCAAACGACAAGATTGAGATGCACAACGGCCTGTTCGGGACATGCCGGTCAGCGCGGCCCACCGAGGATGATGGCGGTGCCAACGAGGGCGAATGCAACGCCGGTTGCATCCCATCGATCAGGCCGGACGCCCTCGACAATCCACAACCAGGCCAGCGACGCAGCGATATAGATGCCCCCATACGCCGCATAGGCGCGTCCGGCCGCTGCCGTTTCAATCAGGGTTAGAAGCCAGGCAAACAGGGCGAGGCTTGCCATGCCGGGAATGAGCCACCAGATCGGCTTGTCCAGCTTCATCCATGCCCAGAAGGCGAAGCAGCCGGCGATTTCCGCAACAGCGGCAAGGGCATAGATGGCGAATGCGGAAATGGGCATCAGGTTCCTTCCTTGGCTGAACAATAGGAAGGCAGTCGATTCAAATGTGCAAGCGCTCTTGAGCGCCGAAGGCAGGCTTGCTGCGTCAGCTCATCGACTGGCGCTGCAGCGTGACGAACAGGACAAGGCCTGCTCCTTGCTTGCCGATACCAAGGCCGGAGGCCTTGCTGTAGGCAACTGCGCCCATCGGAGCCATCAAAAGGGCTGCGAGCGTCAGCATGCGCAGGGCGATGGTTGCGGAATGGGCGAGGAGGAACATGGTTTTTGACCTTAGAGCTTGGCTTGTTCGCAGAACTTCGTGGTGTGCACGGTGCAGTCGGCAATAGAGCCGGCGTAGTTATGACGGCGACGTTGGCTATCGGCACTGACAGCGGCTGCGAGCGTCAATGCGAAGACGACCATAAGCATGCTGATGATGGTGAGGCGGCGGGCGAGAATGTCCATGGCTTTGTCCGTTTGATCTGGTGTGTCGATCGGGGTTCAACTCGATGATCACCTTTTCGCACAGGCAAACTGAACTCTTCCTGAGACCTCGGTTCATCTCCCGTTCATCTTCGCGGTTTTTCGTTCAGGAAACGCCTCAAGCGACCGGCAACGTGCCGGCCGGCAACGCCGATAGATGAACAGAGAGGTTCAGAACGTCATTCGTGAATGAGGGAGGGCGGCGGCCTGAGGATGCGTCACAGGGCGGCAAGGCTCGCAAAGTTCAGTCCGGTCAGACGGTGGGCTGTCCGCTGCCGTGCGGACGACCAGAAATGGTATCCGGCGGGTATGCCCGCCGGATGATTGGCGCAATTACATCCGTGTCCAGGTCTGCGATTTGCAGAGAACTTTGAGAACGCAGCCCTGCATTTTCAGCGAAGCACCGCTGATCGACGCATTGCCGCTATAGGTCTTGTCATTGGCCGGATCGGTGATCTCGCCGGAATAGGTGTCGCCATTGCCGTTCATGTTGCCAATGCGCTTGCCGGCATGCTTGCCCGTCTTCAGGGTGATGCAATAGCCGCCGCCGCAGGACGCGATAGCGGCGGTCTCGCCGCTTGCCGTTTTCCAGTTGCCGACGATCGGTTCGGCCGCGAAGCCTGCCGCCGCCGTTGCCATCGTCATGGCTGCTGCGAGTATCAATGTACGAATCATCATGTGCCTCCCGTAGAATTCGCCGGATAACGCTGGTTTCGGGCGAAATGTTGCCAGAGCAGGTCTCCTCACCGCTCAATGGCTGGAAAATAGCTTACGCGGACGTAAACGTAAATATCTGGCCGGCCGCTTTTACGGTGAAAACTTCCAGCAGAATGCGGTGTGTCGCACCGCCTCTTTTCGCGAGTCGGAAGAGGCGACCGTTTTGCGTGGTTACCGATTGGTTGAAATCGCCGCCTGAATTTTCCGTAAAGATTGAGGCAAAAGCCAGCATTTCCGGTCAGTGCGATGTTTAACAAAAAACCAAGTTTACCAATCGTTTGAACTTTGTTTGCCTCACATTAATCATGCATTTTAAGCGTGTATTGAAACCGCTGATGCATATTCAAATCCATAAGACGAGCAGGGAAAAACACCCCGCCGACATCCTTCAGGGGGCCAAAGCCGCACAAGACGGCGGCCCCTTCAGGGAGCCTAAAAAGGCAAATAAAACAGGGACTGTAGACGCAAGAAACCAGTTAAACAGGGACAGAGACAATGGCACGCTTTGACATTCAGAATGCTTCGGATGCCACGATGGGTGGCGAAAACCGCGCGGACGTCTTTTGCGAAATGGGTTTGATGTATGCAACCGGACGTGGTTGCGATGTCGATCTGATCGCCGCGCACAAATGGCTGAACATCGCCGCCATCAAGGGCTCGGACCGGGCAGCAGCGCTGCGCGCCGACCTGACGATGACAATGAGCAAGACTGACCTCGCCACGGCCCTGCGCGCCGCCCGGGAATGGATGACAGTGCATTGAAACAGAATTGTATCGACGACAGGCGCTAGGACCGAGACCTCCGAAGATGAGGCGCGGTTTCTACTGCCTGCCGAGCGATCCCAGCACTTTCGGCAAGGCTTCTTCCAGAAGCGCCATGTCCGTCTCCGGTCCGGTGCTGATCCGGATGCAACGGTTTAAAGGCGCAACACCCGGCATGCGGATGAAAATGCCGTGGTCGGCCATCAGCCGGTCGACTATCGCCCGGGCAAAAACGGCGTCAGCGCCGCAATCAATAGTCACGAAATTCGTTGCCGAGGGCAGGGGCTTCAGCCCGTTGCGAACGGCGATTTCGGCGATCCTGTCGCGGGACGCGGCAATCCTTTCAAGCACCTCAGCCAGATAGTCCGTGTCCGCCAGTGCAGCGATAGCCGCTGCAGTCCCGATCCTGTTCATGCCGAAATGGTTGCGGATCTTGTCGAAGGCCTGCGCCGTTCCCGGCGTGCTGATGACATAACCGACACGGGCACCTGCCAGGCCATAGGCCTTGGAAAATGTGCGCGTGCGGATGACGTTCGGCATGTCGATCAGCGATGGGATCGAAGGAATGGTGCCGGCCGGCGCAGTCTCGCCATATGCCTCGTCGAGGATGAGCAAGCACGTTTCCGGCAGTGCCCGCGCAAACGCGACGACGCTGTCTGCATCCCACCAGCTGCCCATCGGATTATCAGGATTGGCGAAGTAGACGAGTGGTGCGTCTTCGTGTTTGACGGCGGCAAGCAGCCCGTCGAGATCTTCGCGGTCGTTGACATAAGGGGCCGTCACTAGACGGCCGCCATGACCTGCCACATGAAAATTGAACGTCGGATAGCCGCCAAGTGAGGTGATCACCGGCATGCCAGGCTCCATCACCATGCGAACGATCTGCCCGAGCAGTCCGTCGATGCCTTCACCGATGGCGATGTTTTCCGCCTTGGTGCCCAGATGGCCGGCAAGCGCCTTCTTCAGCTCGAAATTTTCCGGATCATTATATTGCCACACCCCCGCCGCTGCCGCCGTCATAGCCGCCAAAACCGAAGGCGCCGGACCGAATCCGCTCTCATTGGCGCCGATTCGCGCCGCGACCGGGCGGCCCCGCTGGCGCTCGATCGCCTCAGGCCCGACAAAGGGAATGGTGGAGGGGAGCGAGGCGACGAGCGGGGTAAATCTGGAAAATGCGGACATGCGGATGATCGAGCCTGTCAATGGATGAAATCGCGGCGGAGACTAGCGATGTTTCCGCGCCATGGAAACAACATCCGGGCGCGAAACGCGCCTTCACATCAATCCGTTGTCAAACTCCGTTAAGGACTCAGTGCTTTTTCAGCTCGCCGCCGGTGAAGAACTCGTAGCGGACGATCTGATGCAGGAATGCATCGTCGATCGGCTTGATGAAATGCACCTGGATCCGGTTGTCGCGCCTGTAGACTTCAGCGCAGCCGATTCGCTTTTTCGTGCCAACGATGGTCAGATAATAGTGCTGGGGAAGGCCGATTGTCGTATTGACGACGAAGCTTGCGCCGCCACGCGAAATCTCGGTCATCTTGCAGGTTCGGGTGGAGACCCCGCCAAGTGCCGGTCTGACGGCCATCAACGTGCCGGCTTGTCCGATCTTAAAGCGTTCGAAGCGCTCCTCGTAAAGTTTGGAGCTGACCACGGAATACATTGTCGAGTTTTGCATCGTCACTCCCCCGATAGCGATGAGGCCTGGATGATCATCCACATCTGCCGCATCGTTTGCGTCCGTCGCTCTTACCCTCCTCATGAGGGCAGCGTTCGATTGGCTCAGGATCAGTCAGGGGTATTGCAATCTTTTGAAAACATTCCTTAAAAATTTAATGAGGGTGTAAATTGACGCACTCTGCCTGCCGTGGCGTCGCGAATCAGGACGTAGCGCTGACAAAATAGCGGCAGGCGAGCAGGCCGCAGCTTGCGGAGAGCGCCGTGACAAAGGTGCCCCAGGCCATATCGACTGCGCTGACAATCGGTGGCCAGCCCTTCAGTGTCGCGAGATTTGTAATGTCGTAGGTGCCGTAAGCCGCAAGGCCGAGTACCGCGCCATATCCCAGCGCTGTGAGAAGAGAGCCAGCCTTGACCCCAGGCATGACGGCTAGGAGCACGATGGCCATTGCGAAAAATACATAGAAGATCGAGGCGATAGTGAGGTTCGGCGTTGGCAGCATGAGGTCACCGAGCTGGTCGCGGTAAAACGTCCGTGCCACCAGCCCGAGCCAGATGGCATCGGCAATCAGCAGGGATGCGAGCGTTCCCGCGTAGGCGATCAGAACAGTCTTCATGATGATTGGCCCTCTTTCTTCCTTGCTACGGCAGGCAACGCTGTCTGGATTGCCACCGGGCGAAAATAGAAGAACCCTTTTGTGCCCAGCCGCCAGCTTTCAGATCAGGCCGCTGGTGAAATTCATCCGGATCAGGCGGCTCAGGAATTCCGGCGCCAGCTGCATGTTGAAGCGTACGCCGAGTTCGCTCCGGTGCCGATGGACCTGCGAGCAGCCGATTTCCTCCTGAAAGCCGTCGATCTGCAGGAAAAAATGCTTCGGCAGCAGGATATTGGCATTGAAATCCACCATGGCACCTCCGACGGAGATGTGGCGTAGCAGGCACTGATATTTCGTCTTCGTCTTCAAATGTTGCCCGACCACAAGGATGCGGCATGGGCGCTCTATATAATAGTGCTTGTAGCTGGTGGTCAGTTGACCCGGCTTTGCCTCGGCGAGATGCATCACCATCGACATGGGAAACTCCGGAAAATCTGCGGCGGCGCGCCGTTTCTGTTGGATGTTGCAACCTTTATCAGGTGTAAACACTGCGTTTCGCCACACCGCATGCTGCTATGGTAGCAGTTTCCAACGGCATCCTTGCACTGAGCTTGCGCTTCCGGCGGCCTTGTCTTCATCCTTGCTTAAAAAAGCTTGAAGGCGGACATTGAAACACACCCGCCCATACGTAATAGTTTCATGCAAAGCGTGCTGGCAATGAAAATGCCGGGCGAAACAGGGATCATGTTTGCGCAGTTCGGAAGGGTATAATACACCCGGCAGACTGCACGGGCGCGGAGGGAAAATCATGTTCAGGCGTTATTTCCATGGCTGGCTGCCGATCTTCGCTCTGGCGCTGTCAATTGTCGTATGTCAGGCCGGTTCAGCGGAGGCGGCAAAACGCGTCGCGCTGTTGATCGGCAACGAGAAATACGAGGCCACATCGCAGCTGAACAACCCGGCCAACGATGTCGAGCTGATGAAGGCCTCCTTCGAGGATGCCGGCTTCGATACCGTGACGGCTGTCCACGATCTCGACCGTGCCGCGATGGTCCGTGCGCTCCGCGATTTCGAAGACACCGCCGCCGGCGCTGATGTCGCCATCATCTATTATTCCGGCCACGGCATGGAGATGAACGGTCAGAATTTTCTTCTGCCGGTCGATGTCAGCCTGAAGACCGACAAGGATGTCGAAGACGAGGCCATTCCGCTCGATCGTGTGCAGCGTTCGCTCGAAGGTGCAACGCGGCTGAAACTGGTGATTCTCGATGCCTGCCGCAACAATCCCTTCGAGCAGTCGATGTCCCGGTCTATCTCCACCCGCGCCGTCAGCCGTGGCTTGGCGCGCGTCGAGCCCGAATCGGCCGACCTCCTGGTCGCCTTCGCGTCGAAGGCCGGTACAGTCGCGATGGACGGCGAGGGCAAGAACAGCCCGTTTGCCACGGCGCTGGCGAAATATCTGACCGAACCCGGCGTCGATGTGCGTATCGCGCTTGGCAAGGTCCGCGATGACGTGGTGACGGCGACCAATCGCGAGCAGGAACCGTTCGTCTACGGTTCGCTCGGCGGCGCGCAGATCTTCCTCAATATCAAGGAAGTGAACATCAACATCACCAACAATGGCAACACGCAGGAAGTCTCGCCAAACGGCCAGTCTGCCGCCGCTGCCGACTGGCAGAATATCCGCGATCTCGCCGACAAGGACCTGATCGAGGTGTTTTTGGCCAAGCATGGTGCCGACCCGGTCTACAAAATGCTTGCCGAAAAGAAGTTGAAGCTTCTGGAGGAAGCGGCTCAGACGACGGTGACGCCGGACGAAATCGCCTGGGAGGCGCTCAAGCAATCGACCGATGGTGCTGCGCTGACCCGTTTTGTCGAGCGTTATCCCGACAGCAATCATCGGGCGGAAGCCGAAACCCAAATCGCAGCACTAGAGCCGAAGAAGGGCCTGAACATTTCCCGGACCGGCAAGGACACGCAGGCTTCGCGCGATTGTTATCTGCTCGCTGGCGAACCGCAATCAATGCCGGGCTTCCTCGGCGTGAATTTCCTGAAGATCGATTCGGCGCGCGCGCTCACCGCCTGCGCCCAGGCGGTCAATGAGAATCCCGATGACATGATGCTCGTCAACATGCTCGGCCGGGCGCAGGACGCGGGCCGCAACTATGTTGATGCGCGCAGCAGCTATCAAAAGGCAGCCGACGGCGGCAATATGTATGGCCTGACGAACCTCGCCTGGTTCTCGATCTACGGCACCGACGGTCCTGTCGATGTCGACAAGGGCAAGGACATGTTCGAACACGCCGCCAATAACGGCAATTCCTATGCGCAGGCATCGCTCGGCTGGCTCTATCGCGATGGCTACGGCAGCATTCAGCAGGATTACGCGGAATCGCTGAAATGGTACCAACTCTCGGCCGATCAGGGTTACGCCAATGCCATGGCGACCGTCGGCTGGTTCTACCGCGAGGGTAATGGTGTCGCGAAGGATCTCGACCAGTCGCTTTCCTGGTATCAGAAGGCGGCCGAAGCCGGCGATGCCAATGCGATGTCCTCGCTCGGCTGGGCCTATCAGAATGGTCTCGGTACGCCGCAGGACTATACCCAGGCCAAGGTCTGGTATGAAAAGGCCGCCAATGTCGGTGACGCCTATTCAATGGCGCTGCTCGGCTGGTTCTACGATGACGGCAAGGCTGTGCCGCAGGACTATGCGCAGGCGCGCAACTGGTACGAAATGGCCTCCAATGCCGGCAGCGCCTATGCCATGGGCAATCTCAGCCGCCTCTATGACTGGGGGCTGGGCACCAGGGCGGATCCGAAAGAGGCCGTGCGCTGGGCAGCGGCAAGCGTCGAAGGCGGCGATCCGGCCAAGCTTCAGGAGCTAAAAACATCCCCGGACAATTTCACGCCCGCCTTCCGCAAGGAAATTCAGGCGCTGCTCAAGGATCGCGGCTTTTACAGCGGTCCACTGGACGGCGATTTCGGCGCTGCTACCCAGAATGCAATTGACCGGCTGGCGAAAAAGACCTGACGCTTTAAAGCCTGAGTCAAAACATCAAAGGCCGGGCAGCGAAAAACTGGCCCGGCCTTTTTTAATAGAGAGAAAACGATACGGCTTATCGTTTGGCCTCAAGCGCCTTGAGCGCGGCCTGTCCAGCTGAAATGGCCTCGATCTGGCTGGCGAACTGGCCATGCGCCGGATAAACGACGGATCCACGCTTGAGAACGAACGCCCACCGTCCATTGCGAAGCTTTTCGATCGTTACCTGTGTCGCCGGTTTGCTGTCGTTGCTCATCGTGTGTTTCCGAACCTGTTGTTATCAGTCGTTCCGCAGAGAGGAATGACATTACTAAGGATAAGGACTAGCCCAATTGAGCGGTGACGGGCAATCGGCAATGAATGCCAACTCTCCGTTCGCAGCCTGATAGGACAGGCCCGACGTTCTCTTCTTCAGATCTTTATCTGCAAAGCGCGCGTAGCCTCTAGGGTGAAAATGCGAGACTACGAGACCGGACTGATCCGAAGCACGGTGTTGCGAGCCCTTCTGCGGCCAGTCAGAGCGCACCGAGACCCGTGGAAAAGCAACTTTGTCGCGGGAAACCGTAAAAACCCCTTGCAATAACGGGCGCCTGACTCTAGTCAGGCGCTAACGGAGAGGTGGCCGAGTGGTCGAAGGCGCTCCCCTGCTAAGGGAGTATACCCGGAAGGGTATCGTGGGTTCGAATCCCATCTTCTCCGCCATCAGACCTTATCCTTGAGATTTTCTATCAGACACGACGGCAAGCATCGATTGCTGCGGCTGTCATCAACTCCATGATTCACATCGTCGGTTCTTCAGGCGCCAGACATTTCGCTGCGTTTGATCCCATCTCCCGTCAGCATTGTTCGCAGACAGTGAAGCCGGAGATGCTCCCTTCATCCTCTACACATGAACGTGAGTTTGGCAGGCGTGCCGGTCTTGGTTTTTAACCCGCCACCGATTCCCGATGAACTACACTCGCAGTCAAAGCTCAGCCGTGTCCGTTGTCGTCCGTCAGGCCGGGAGTGGGATAGGTGGGAGGGCGTTGTTTGGCCGTTCGCTGGGCGCATACGAATCGTGCCGCAGGCACCGCGCGGCGATGATTCTACGATTCGCACTGCTAATCTCACCAAATGGCATCGTGATTTCGGTTCTTCATTGTTCGTGATTGTCGCCGCGGCAGCAGTGGCGCCCCCTGCGCGCCGCCGCGAATCCGGCTGCGCAGTGCCGTTTTGCCCCATTTCCGCCCCGTTATGATACGGAATACTCGGTCCAAAGTGCGGCTAAGTCCCGATGAATAAAGGGTTTTCTTAATGCTTTGTTAAGATCTTTCGGCCGCTTGGGGCGATTTTGTGTCGTTTCAGCAACAGCGCAGGGGGAAGGGCGGGCCAAACATGACGAACTGGCAAGTTGGTGATTGCGCCAGCGGTCCCGTCTTGTATTTTCAACTCCGGAAGCAAGGGCGGTTGATCGTCCGACTTCTTAAATGTTGGGGATGGGGCAGGGAATACTGTCCTTCAGTATAATACCCAAACCCGTTTGAAACTTTTGACTGGAGGTCAGAAATGAACATCAAGAGCCTTCTTCTCGGCTCCGCTGCAGCTCTCGCAGCAGTATCCGGCGCCCAGGCAGCTGACGCAATCGTAGCTGCTGAGCCGGAACCAATGGAAT